>NZ_JBIBZN010000010.1:0-326821 GCF_043084305.1 Streptomyces sp. NPDC014656 | reverse complement strand
AGCGTTAGGGAAACGCCCGGTTACATTCCGAACCCGGAAGCTAAGCCTTTCAGCGCCGATGGTACTGCAGGGGGGACCCTGTGGGAGAGTAGGACGCCGCCGAACAATTTTTAGCCTCAACCCCCGGACACCGTCCGGGGGTTGAGGCATTTTTGCGTTCTAGGCTGATCGCATGCGCTATGACCTCGTCATCTTCGACAACGACGGCGTGCTCGTCGACAGCGAGCCGCTCTCCAACCGGCTGCTCGCCGGCTACCTCACCGAACTCGGGCACCCCACCACGTACGAGGACTCCCTCCGCGACTACATGGGGGCCGCCCTGCACCGGGTGCACGACCTGGTCCTCGAACGGACCGGACAGCGGCTGCCCGAGGACTTCGACACCGCCTTCCACGCGCGGGTCTTCGCCGCCTTCCAGGAGGAACTGGAGCCGGTGGACGGGGTGGTGGAGGTGCTCAAGCGACTGGCGGCCGACCGGGTGCCGTACTGCGTGGCCTCGTCCGGGAGCCACGAGCGGATCCGGGTCGGGCACCGGAAGACCGGGCTCGACGCCTGGTTCCCCGAGGAGGTCGTCTACAGCGCCGAGGACGTGGGGCGGGGCAAGCCCGCGCCGGACCTCTTCCTCCACGCCGCCGCGCGGATGGGGGTGGCGCCCGGGCGGTGCGTCGTCGTCGAGGACAGCCGGCTCGGCGTACAGGCGGCCGTGGCGGCCGGGATGGACGTGTACGGGTTCACCGCGATGACGCCGGAAGACCGGCTGGCCGGGGCCAAGGGCTTCTTCTCGCGGATGGAGGAGCTGCCCGGGATTTTGGGTCTGTGATCCATCTACCCATCGGTAGGTGACGGCCCTACGCTGAGCCGCCATGACCGATGCACGGCTGCGGCGGGGGCGGTCTTCCCTGGCCTTCAGCTTCTTCGTCCAGGGCGTGGCCTTCGCCCTCCTCGTGACCCGCATCCCCGGGATCCAGGACCGGTACGGGATATCCGACGGGCTGCTGCCCCTCTTCCTGGCCGCCGTGCCGATCCTCGCCGGGGTGGCGAGCGTGGCGACGGAGAAGGTCGTGGCCCGGGTGGCGCCCTCCCGGGTGCTGCGGTGGTCTCAGCCCGTCGTCCTGCTGGCCCTGCTGGCCGTGGGCGCCGGCGACGCGCTGTGGACGGCCGCCGTGGCGCTCGGCGCGTTCGGGCTCTCCGTCGGCGCGCTCGACGCGTCCATGAACATGCTGGGGGTGAGCCTCCAGCGGGCGTACGGCCGGAGCATCATGCTCGGCTTCCACGCCGCGTACAGCCTCGGCGGGATCGCCGGGGCCTCGCTGGCCTGGGCGGGGGCGCACTGGCACCTGTCGCTGTTCTGGTCGTACCTGCCGGTGGTCGTGGTGCTGGCGCCGGCGGCCTTCCTCGGCAGCCGGTGGTACGTGGACGGCAAGGCCGCCCCGGACGGGGCCGCGGCGGAGAAGGGCGGCGGGGCGCTGTCCTTCCGGCTGCTGCTGCCGCTGTGCCTGGTGATGACCTTCGCGTACATCGGGGACTCGACGGTCTCCAACTGGTCGGCGAAGTACCTCCAGGACGTGCTCGGCAGCTCGGAGGAGGCGGCGACCGTCCCGTACAACGCCTACATGGTGACGACGCTGCTCGGGCGGGCCGTGGGCGACCTCGGGGTGCGGCACTTCGGGGCGTCGGCGGTCGTGCGGGCCGGGGCGGTGCTCGCGGCGTGCGGGTTCGCGCTGGTGGCAGCGGCGCAGTCGGCGTGGGTGGGGATCGCGGCCTTCACCGTGCTGGGGCTCGGGCTGAGCGTGATCGTGCCGCAGACCTTCGCGGCGGCCGGGCGGCTCTTCCCGGAGAACAGCGACGCCGCCGTCGCGCGGCTCAACGTCTTCAACTACGTCGGCTTCCTCGTCGGCTCGCCGCTCGTGGGGGCCCTCGGGGACGCGTGGAGCTACCGCGGGGCCATGGTGGTGCCGATGGTGCTCGTCCTGGTGACGGTGGTGTACGCCACGTCGTTCGGCGCGCGAGAGGCCCGATACGGTGGCGGGCATGAGCGGCCGCGCACTGTTGATGTGGGATGAAGCTGTCACGGGGTACGACTTCGGGCCCCAGCACCCGATGGACCCGGTGCGGCTCGCACTGACCATGGGGCTGGTCCGGGCCTTCGGGCTCGACCGGGCGGTCGACGTGGTGGCCGCCAAGCCGGCCGGGGAGTCGACGCTGCGGCTCGTGCACCGCGAGGACTACGTGGCCGCGGTGAAGGCCGCCTCGGCGGATCCCCGCCACGCGGACCAGGCGTACGGGCTCGGGACGGTCGACGACCCGGCCTTCGCGGGCATGCACGAGGCGTCCGCGCTGATCGCCGGGCAGTCGGTGGCGGCGGCGGAGGCCGTGTGGCGGGGCGAGGCCGGGCACGCCGTGAACTTCTCCGGCGGACTGCACCACGCGATGCCCGGCGGGGCCGCCGGGTTCTGCGTCTACAACGACGCCTCGCTCGCCATCGCCCGGCTCCTGGAGCTGGGCGTGGAGCGGGTCGCGTACGTGGACGTCGACGTCCACCACGGCGACGGGGTGCAGGCGGCCTTCTGGGAGGACCCGCGGGTCCTGACGGTCTCCCTGCACGAGCACCCGCGGACGCTGTTCCCGCAGACCGGCTGGCCCGAGGAGACCGGGGCGCCCGGGCCCGGCGAGGGCGGCGCGGTGAACGTGGCGCTGCCGGCCGGGACCGGGGACGCCGGCTGGCTGCGGGCCTTCCACGCGGTGGTGCCGGAGCTCCTCGCCGACTTCCGGCCGCAGGTGCTCGTGACCCAGCACGGGGCGGACACCCACTTCGACGATCCGCTGGCCCACCTGGCCGTCTCGCTGGACGCCCAGCGGGCGGTGCAGGAGGCGTGCCACGAGCTGGCGCACGCGTACGCGGACGGGCGGTGGGTGGCGCTCGGCGGCGGTGGGTACGCGGTCGTCGACGTCGTACCGCGGTCGTGGACCCACCTCGTGGGGATCGCGGCGCACGCGCCCGTGGCGCCCGGGACCGTGATCCCGTCCTCGTGGCGGGACGAGGTGTACGCGCGGACGAGGCAGCTGGGGCCCGGGCGGATGACGGACGGGCGGTGGCCCGTCGACTTCCGTGAGTGGTCGGCGGGATACGACCCCGCGGACCGGCTGGACCAGGCGGTGCTCGCGACCCGGAAGGCGGCCTTCCCGCTGCGCGGTCTGCTGGCCTGAACCCCCGCTCTGTTACGCCAACTGTGCGGTGCGCGACGGATTTTGACGTTCCGGCAGGAGCGATCCGGCAGCATCGGGAGGGTGTTGAGTACCGGGGCGCTGCGGGCGCATCTGTTGGCGGCGGGGTTGGCGGGAACCGTGGCGACGTCGCGGGAGGAGAGTCTGCGGAGTTATCGGCTCTTCGCCGCGCGCGACCCCCGGGTGACCCTGGGGCTGATGCCGGCCGGGGGCTGGGACGAGTCCGCGCTGCTGCGGCTGATGGCGGAGAAGTGCGGGGTGTCGGGGGACCCGGCGCATCGCTCGGGGCCGGACGTGATCGATCCGGAGCGGACGCTGCGGGGCCTCGACGACTTCGGGGGGCGGCTCGCGGCGGTGGCGGCGCGGCGGGCCCCGGTGCTGTTCGGGACGGGGCATCCGCACCGGCTGCTCGGTTTCTACGCCGCTCTCGCAGACGCTCTGTCGGCGGCGGGATGTGACGTACTCACCCCGGCGCAGGGGAGATGTGTCGACATAACGACCCGGTTCGGTCTACGCACCCACGTCCTCGACTACGTACGCGGCGTCGCCTTCGTACGGGAGGCGGGGCCGCCGGAGGGCGGGCGCGAGCAGGGGGCGCACTCCCACTCGGCGCTGCCGGTGCGGGCCGCGCTGGAGAGCGCGGCGCGGGCCGGCGGGCCGCTGCCGGAGCTGGTCGTCGGGGACCACGGGTGGGTCTGCGGCGCTGGTCAGCTGGGTATCGAGGCGATCGGGCTGGCCGACACGAACGATCCGGCGCTCTTCGTGGGAGAGGCCGAGGGGCAGGTGTCGGTGGCCGTCCCGCTGGATGACGGGGTGCGCTCGGCGTACTACCGTCCCCTCACGCGCTATGTACTCAATCGAGCGTGTCTGTCACGGTAAACGGGCGATAGGGGCTCCTCTTCCCCACTCGTACCACCCGCCCCTAGTCTGATCCGTGAGCGTTCGACGACGAAGAGTCACCGGAGGGGAAGCCGGTGCGCGTCGCGGCGGAAGGTACAGGTGGGTCATGGCTGCTGGCGATCGGCCTCTCAACGAGGTCAAGTTCCTGACCGTGGCGGAAGTCGCCGCGGTGATGCGCGTGTCGAAGATGACCGTGTACCGCTTGGTGCACAGCGGTCATCTGCCGGCGATCCGGGTGGGCAGGTCCTTCCGGGTCCCGGAACAGGCGGTTCACGCGTACCTGAGGGAGTCGTACGTGGGGGTGGGGACCGCGTAGCGGGCGCGCGGTCGACCTCCGGCCGAACGGCCGGTGAGCCGCGTCCGGCCCTCGGATTACTCGTGCGGTGCCAGGGGCGGTAGGCTAACCCCTCGTAGGTCGTGTGGGCCCAGACGCCCCGCACCAGTGAGAAGAAGTGAGCGAGGGTAGTCGTGGGCTCTGTTATCAAGAAGCGGCGCAAGCGGATGGCCAAGAAGAAGCACCGCAAGCTGCTCAA
Source organism: Streptomyces sp. NPDC014656 (assembly GCF_043084305.1). Taxonomy (NCBI): domain Bacteria; kingdom Bacillati; phylum Actinomycetota; class Actinomycetes; order Kitasatosporales; family Streptomycetaceae; genus Streptomyces; species Streptomyces sp. NPDC014656. Next base: position 322,163 of record NZ_JBIBZN010000010.1, on the reverse strand, counting down.
GCGCACGCGCGTTCAGCGTCGCAACAAGAAGTAGGCGGCGGCCGCGCGAGCGGTTTCCCGTGCGTGAAAAGACGTGGCCCTTCACCGGCATCGGTGAGGGGCCACGTTTTCATTGCGCCGAAATCCACAGGCGCTACGGTGGCGGCTACGGATAGACGCCAGGGAAGTTCGGACGGAAGGCGCTGATCTTGGGCAAGGTCGTGCTCGTCACCGGTGCGGCCCGGCATCTGGGGGGCCGCTTCGTGCGGCGGATCCAGCGGGACCCGGAAGTGGAGCGGGTGGTGGCCGTGGACGCGGTCGAGCCCGGGCATCCGCTGGGGGCGGCCGAGTTCGTCCGGGCGGACATCCGCCGGCCGGCCATCGCCAAGGTGCTCGCGGAGCACGAGGTGGACACGGTGGTGCACCTCGACGTGACGGGGACGGCGCTGGGCGCCGGCGGCCGGACGTCGGTCAAGGAGACCAACGTCATCGGCACCATGCAGCTCCTCGGGGCCTGCCAGAAGTCGCCGAGGGTCGGCCGGCTGGTGGTGAAGTCCAGCACGAACGTGTACGGCTCCGCGCCCCGCGATCCGGCGGTCTTCACCGAGACGACCCCGGCGAAGTCGCTGCCGAGCGGTGGTTTCGCGAAGGACGCGGTCGAGGTCGAGGGGTACGTACGGGGCTTCGCCCGGCGGCGGCCGGACGTGGCGGTGTGCGTGCTGCGGTTCGCGAACATCCTCGGGCCGCGGGTGGAGTCCCCGCTGACCGAGTACCTGTCGCTGCCGGTGATGCCGACGGTCCTGGGCTACGACCCGCGGCTGCAGTTCGTCCACGAGGACGACGTGATCGACGTGCTGCGCCTCGTGGCGCAGGAGCCGCGCCGGGCGTCGCTGAACAGCGGGACCTTCAACGTGGCGGGCGACGGGGTACTGCTGCTCTCGCAGTGCGCGCGCAGGCTCGGGCGGCCGACGGTGCCGGTGCTGCTGCCGGCGGTGACGTGGGTGGGTTCGGCGCTGCGGACGGTGGGGCTGACGGACTTCGCGCCCGAGCAGATCCGGCTCCTCACGCACGGGCGGGTCGTCTCGACCGCGCAGATGCGGGAGGCCCTGGGCTTTCGGCCGCGGTACTCGACGGCGGAGGCGTTCGCGGACTTCGCGGCGAGCCGGGGGCCGGGCCTCCTGCCGCCGGAGAGACTGGCGGGGGCGGTGGACCGGCTGGCCGGCCGGATCGCCCCGGGCGCGGCGCCGAACCCTTCTCCCGACTCTCACGACGGTGCCTGAGGAGCAGCGACAGCGATGGCGGACGCCAAGGTGATTCCTTTCGACGACGACCGTTCGCGGGTCCGGCGGCGGCCGGGCCGGCCCGAGGAGCCGTCCGGTCCCGAGAAGGGGCCGGCGGCGGTACGGGCGCTGCCGGGGGCGCGGGAGGTGCCCGTCGGCCCGGACCCGGAGGCCGGGGCGGAGCCGGTACCGGAGCCGGAGGGGGCGGAAGGGGCGGGTGCGGGGGCCGGGCGGGCGGGCTGGGAGCGGCGGCTCGCGGGCGGCCTGGCGTTCCTGCGGCGCCGGGTCACGGGCGAGTACGAGGTGGACGAGTTCGGGTACGACGCCGAGCTGACCGACCAGGTGCTGATGTCGCTGCTGCGCCCGCTGTACGAGAAGTACTTCCGGGTCGAGGTGAAGGGCGTCGAGAACATCCCGGAGAAGGGCGGGGCGCTGATCGTTGCGAACCATTCCGGGACGCTGCCGCTGGACGGGCTGATGATGCAGGTCGCGGTGCACGACCACCATCCGGCGGGCCGGCATCTGCGGCTGCTCGCGGCGGACCTGGTCTTCGTGCTGCCGGTGGTCAACGAGCTGGCCCGGAAGGCGGGGCACACCCTGGCGTGCGCGGAGGACGCGGAGCGGCTGCTGCGGTCGGGGGAGGTCGTCGGCGTGATGCCGGAGGGCTTCAAGGGGATCGGGAAGCCGTTCTCGGAGCGGTACAAGCTCCAGCGGTTCGGCCGGGGCGGTTTCGTCTCGACGGCGCTGCGGGCGGGGGTGCCGATCGTGCCCTGCTCGATCGTGGGCGCCGAGGAGATCTACCCGATGATCGGGAACGCGAAGACGCTGGCGCGGCTGCTCGGGCTGCCGTACGTGCCGGTCACGCCGACCTTCCCGTGGCTGGGGCCGCTGGGGATGCTGCCGCTTCCGACGAAGTGGACGATCCAGTTCGGCGAGCCGATCCCGACGGATTCCTATCCGCCGGAGGCGGCGGAGGACCCGATGCTGATGTTCAACCTGACGGATCAGGTGCGGGAGCAGATCCAGCACACGCTCTACAAGCTGCTGGTGCAGCGGCGGTCGGTGTTCTTCTGAGTTCTGCCGGTGTTCCGCGTCCTGGTGGATGGACGAAGGGGCGCCCCCCGTCCGTGGGGGCGCCCCTTCTCCTTGTCAGCGAGCGTCCTCGCTGTCGATGCCGAGGCCTGGAAGGAGGCCCGGCAGGAGTGGCGGGATGGTGACGTCCGGAGGCGTGGGGGTCACCTGGCTGTCCTCGGGGGCGGGGGGTGTGCCCGTGGGGGACGGCAGGAGGCCGCCGGTGTTGCCGCCGAGGAGTCCGTCTTCCTCGGGGGAGGCGGTGCCGCTTTCGGCGCCCGGGCTCGGGGTGGTGCCGGTGCCGGTGGTGTCGCCCGTGCCGCCGCTCTGGGTGGTGCCCGAGGGGCGGGGGGTGGCGGAGTGGCCGTCCTGGGTGGGGGTGCCCTGGGTGGCCGGGGGCTGCTGGGTGTCCGTGCCCTGCTGGTTCTGCCGGGCGGTGGGGCTGCTGCTGGAGCCGCCGGGGGCGACCGCGCCCTTCTCCAGGGTGCGGGGCAGCATCGACTGGAGCGGCTCGACCTCCTGGTCTATGGCGTCGAAGACGCCGCTGACCTCTTCGCCGACGTCCGTGAGCTGGACGGGGAGGCGGTCGCGCAGGCCGTTCCAGGTGTCGCGGTGGGCCTGGGCGAAGGAGTTCAGCCGGGCCATGGGGGCGATCTCGCCGTCCCTGTCGTAGGCCTGGCGGAGCAGCCGGTGGCCTTCCTCGGCGTCGTGCTTCATGCCGCCGAGGGCGCGGCGGATCTCGCTGAGGGACTCGTGGTCGAGGTCGCCGGAGCGGGCGCGCTCCATGAGCCGGCGGGCCTCGCTGAGCCGGGTGGACGCCTGGTCGAGGTAGATGCCCCCGCGGTCGGCGTCGTCGTCGGCCATGCCCAGCTTGAGGTCTTCCATGCCCCGCTTGAGCCCGTAGAGGGAGTCACCGGGGAGGGCGTCGGAGCTGGCGGCGGCGACCCCGCCGAAGGCTCCGGCGGCCACGCCGACCGTGAGGCCGCCGGCGGCGAGCCCCTTGGTCCAGCGGGATCGTGGGCGGAGCTTCCGCAGCGGGGAGGCCCGGTGGGCGCCCCGCGTGCTCCGCTGTTCCGGGACGGCAGGGCCCGCGGCGGCCGTCCCCTGGGCGAACATCGCCTCCATGGCGGCGACGAGCTGCGCTCGCTGCACGACCTTGACCTCGGGGTCGAGCTCCGGTTTCGGCAGATCGCCGAGTCCGCTCGCCAAGGCCAACAGCCGTCCCTGGTCGCCCGTGTCGGCCGGGGCGTCGGGCCGGTCGGCCGCCTCGCCGTCGGGCGTCCGGTCCTCCAGGGCCTGGGCGAAGGCGTTCGCCCGCCGGTGCACGTTCGCGATCACTGGCGGCACCTCCTCTCGTCATGACGGTCGACTCCCCGGGGGGTCCGGAAGGTTGCCCTGCTTGAGCGGATCCACACGAACGAGTGAGGATCTGCGAGCAGGGCGTGACCACAGGGAGCCTGCATTTCGCACAACGAGCGGCGCGGCACTTGGGTTACGCGCGAAGGATGATCGGACCAGTGCGTCATCGATGCGTCACCGACTGTGATGTGGGACGGGCAGTGGTGGCGTGGGGGGAGAGGTATGGGTGAGGGGGACAAGTGACTTCACGGGGGGAGGGGACGGGGGAGGGGGCGGCGGCGGTCGGCGGCCCGCGCTGAGCGCGGGCGTCCTCTAGCGGGCGTCCTCGGGCAGGAGGCGGGCCAGGGTGCGGACGGCCCGGTACTGGAGGGTCTTGATGGCGCCCTCGTTCTTCCCCATGACCCGCGCGGTCTCGGCGACCGAGAGGCCCTGGAGGAAGCGGAGGGTGACGCACTCCTGCTGCTGGGGATTGAGGCGGCGGACGGCGTCGAGCAGTGCGGCGTTGGAGAGGGACTCCAGGACGGAGTCCTCCGGGCTGCGCTCGACCTCGTTGGCGTCGAGCATCTCGCCGGTGGTGACCTCCAGCCGGAAGCGGCTGGACTTGAAGTGGTCGGCGACCAGGTTGCGGGCGATGGTGACGAGCCAGGCGCCGAAGTCGCGTCCCTGCCAGGTGAAGGTGGAGATGCGGCGCAGGGCGCGCAGGAAGGTCTCGCTGGTGAGGTCCTCCGCCGTCGCCTTCCCGCCGACGCGGTAGTAGATGTAGCGGTAGACGGTGTCGCTGTACTGGTCGTACAGCCGGCCGAAGGCCTCGGCCTCGCCCGCCTGGGCGCGCTCGACCAGGTCCATCATGCGGGCGCTGTCGCTGTCGGCGGTGGGGCGTCGGGCGGCGGCCGAGTTGCCGGTGCCGCGCGCGCCCCTTCTGCCGACGGCGGCACCGCCGTCGGCCAGGGCATAGCAAGGGCCGGCCGGTGCCGGTGCGGCGAAGGCGAAGGCGGGCGCAGGACCGACGTACGCGGTGGGGACGAAGCCACGCAAGTGGTCGAGGACCGTTGCGCGCAGCGTAGCCAGGCCCGAGGCGTCAACCCCGACGTGTGGGTACACGGGACTCCCAGAGGCAGAGCTTCCATCACGTGCAGTGCGGATCCGTTCACTCGTGGTAGCGACGTGAGGGTTCCGCTGTGCGTCTGAGGAGAATAACGCTTCGTACAGGCAGCGCTACACCCAGTTGCTCAAATCATCGATTACGTCGCTTCTGTTACCGCTTGCAGGCGGATCAAGTCGCACTTCGTGACCGGTTATTGATCGAGTGACTTCCGAGTGTGATTGCGTCGGCGTTGCGTTGTGCTCATGTGCGGTAGAGGGGAGTGATCGGGGCCGCTCCTGGGTAAGGGCGCGGGAATGCCCGGGAGTCGAGGTGTGCGGGGCTGTTCGACCACGGACGGGTGAGCCCCTCTGGTCCGCCGTTGTCGTAGGTGATCGCAGCCGAAACGTATCGCCACGGGCGTGGCGAGCCGGGAACGCCGGGGAGTTCGGATACGGGAGCGGGCTTCCGCCGCTCAGGGGCCCGCGTCGGCGGGGTCAGCGTCGGCGGCGGTGCAGCGCGACCGCGGCGGCGGTGCCGCCGGCGACGGCGCCGAGGCCCGCGGCGGCCGGGATGCCGATCTTGGCGGCCTTGCGGCCGGTCCGGTAGTCGCGCAGCCGCCACTCGCGGTCCCGGGCGTGCCGGCGCAGCTTGGTGTCCGGGTTGATCGCGTACGGGTGGCCGACGAGCGAGAGCATCGGGATGTCGTTGTGCGAGTCGCTGTACGCGGCGCAGCGGGCGAGGTCCAGGCCCTCGGCGGCGGCCAGCGCCCGTACCGCCTCGGCCTTGGCGGGGCCGTGCAGCAGCTCGCCGACCAGCCGGCCGGTGTAGACGCCGTCGACCGACTCGGCGACCGTGCCGAGGGCGCCGGTGAGGCCGAGGCGGCGGGCGATGATCGTGGCGGTCTCGACCGGCGCGGCGGTCACCAGCCAGACCTTCTGGCCCGCGTCGAGGTGGGCCTGGGCCAGGGCGCGGGTGCCCGGCCAGATCCGGTCGGCCATGTACTCGTCGTAGATCTCCTCGCCGATCGACATCAGTTCGGAGACGCGGTGGCCCTTGACGATGGAGAGCGCGCTGTCGCGGGCCTCCTGCATGTGGGCCGGGTCCTCGACGCCGGCCAGCCGGAACCAGATCTGCGCCCAGGCGAAGCGGGTGAGTTCGCGGCGCTGGAAGAACTTCCGCTTGTACAGGCCGCGGCCGAAGTGGAAGATCGCGGCGCCCTGCATCACGGTGTTGTCGAGGTCGAAGAAGGCGGCCGCCCGCACGTCGCCGACGACGGGGAACTCGGGCTCCTCGGGGGCGCTTTCGGCGGCCGCCGCGGCTTCGAGGGCGGCGGCCTCCTCCTCTCTCTCCCGTTCCAGCTGGAGAGAGGTCTTGCGGGCCGCCTCGGCGGCGGCCTCGCCTGCCAGGACGCTGCGCGCGGTGGCGGAGCGCCTACGGGGGGTGAGCCATCCCAGAGCGGCCATGTCTGGAGCATAGCCAGTCTGTTCGGTACTTCCCGACTTGTGGGGATGCCGCCGCGTGAACAGTGCGGGTCCCCGCCGTGACCGGGCGGGACAATGGGCGGCATGTTCGGACGTGCGAAGAAGAAGGACGCGGCGAAGGACCCGGCCGCGCGGACCGTGACGCTGATCGGGAAGCCGGGGTGTCACCTCTGCGACGACGCCCGGGCGGTGATCGAGGCCGTGTGCGCCGAGACCGGGGCGCGCTGGGAGGAGCGGGACATCCTCCAGGACGAGGCGCTGTACAAGGAGTACTGGGAGCAGATCCCCGTCGTCCTGGTCGACGGTGAGCAGCACACCTTCTGGCGGGTGGACGCGGAGCGGCTCCGGCGCGAACTGGGTGCGTGACCGAAAGCCGGTTACCATCGTGGACGTTTTGTTGGCATTCGGGGGCCACGTCGTGAGGAGTGTGTGCGGCTTTGCCCCCTTCGGCATCTCAACGCGTCGCGCCGTGCGACGGTTCCACTGCGGCGAGAACCGGTTGCGTGACCCCGGTCACTTTGGCCGGACAAAACGGACACCATCTTTGTGCACGCGTTCACAAAGACATAGCCTGCATTCGACGGGGCGGTCTTGGGACATATGGCCGCCTGCAGCCCCGCTCATCCCGCAGGAGCACCGTGGCAACTGGCCGAACTCACCGACCGGCGACCCGTAGCCGAGGAATTCCCGAGGCCACCGTCGCCCGCCTTCCGCTGTATCTGCGCGCCCTGACCGCGCTGTCGGAGCGCTCCGTACCCACGGTCTCCTCGGAGGAGCTCGCGGCCGCGGCCGGCGTCAACTCCGCCAAGCTGCGCAAGGACTTCAGCTACCTCGGCTCGTACGGCACCCGCGGTGTCGGCTACGACGTCGAGTACCTCGTCTACCAGATCTCCCGCGAACTCGGCCTGACCCAGGACTGGCCCGTCGTGATCGTCGGCATCGGCAACCTCGGTGCCGCCCTCGCCGGCTACGGCGGCTTCGCCTCCCGGGGCTTCCGCGTCGCCGCGCTGATCGACGCCGACCCCGCCATGACCGGCAAGCCGGTCGCCGGGATCCCCGTCCAGCACAGCGACGACCTGGAGAAGATCATCGCCGAGGACGGCGTCTCCATCGGCGTCATCGCGACCCCGGCCGGCGTCGCCCAGGCCGTCTGCGACCGGCTCGTCGCCGCCGGCGTCACCTCCATCCTCAACTTCGCCCCGACCGTGCTCTCCGTGCCCGACGGCGTCGACGTGCGCAAGGTGGACCTCTCCATCGAGCTGCAGATCCTCGCCTTCCACGAGCAGCGCAAGGCCGGCGAGGAGTCGGGCGAGGACGCCGCCCCGCAGGCCGCCGCCCCGGTGGCGCCGCCCGTGGCCACCCGCACCACCGCCGAGAGCGGCCGCAAGGGACCCGACGGGGACGTCCCCGCCGTGATGCCGGCATGAGCCTCCTCGTCGTCGGGCTGAGCCACCGCAGCGCCCCCGTCTCCATCCTGGAGCGGGCCTCGCTGCCGGCGGACACCCAGGCCAAGCTCCTCCAGGACAGCCTCGCCGCCGAACCGGCCGCCGAGGCCACCGTCCTCGCCACCTGCAACCGCATCGAGCTCTACGCCGACGTGGACAAGTTCCACGCGGGCGTCGCCGAGCTGTCCACGCTGCTCGCCCAGCACAGCGGCGTCGGCCTCGACGAGCTCACCCCCTACCTCTACGTGCACTACGAGGACCGGGCCGTCCACCACCTCTTCTCGGTGGCCTGCGGCCTGGACTCCATGGTCGTCGGCGAGGGCCAGATCCTCGGCCAGATCAAGGACGCCCTCGCCCTCGGCCAGGACCTGCACACCGCCGGCCGGCTCCTCAACGACCTCTTCCAGCAGGCCCTGCGGGTCGGCAAGCGCGCCCACAGCGAGACCGGCATCGACCGGGCCGGGCAGTCGCTCGTCACCTTCGGCCTGGAGCAGCTCGCCCAGGACACCGCCGTCGAGAGCTGGGCGCGGGGCAAGCGCGCGCTCGTCATCGGCGCCGGCTCCATGTCCTCGCTGGCCGCCGCGACCCTCGCCCGCGCCGGGGTCGCCGAGATCGTCATCGCCAACCGCACCCTCGCCCGCGCCGAGCGGCTCGCCGAGATCCTCACCGAGCCCGGCGGCACGGGCGTGGCCGCGCGCGCGGCCGAGATGGTTGCCGTCGGCGACGAACTCGGCCGGGCGGACGTCGTCGTCTCCTGCACCGGGGCCACCGGGCTCGTCCTCACCGGCGAGGCCGTCGGGGCCGCCGCCGAGGGCCGCGACGAGCCCCTGTACCTGCTCGACCTCGCGATGCCCCGCGACATCGACGCCGCCGCCCACCGGATCCCCGGCGTCCGGCTCGTCGACATCGAGTCGCTGGCCGACGCCTCCGCCGACGCCCCCATGGCCGCCGACGTCGACCAGGTCCGCGGCCTCGTCTCCGACGAGGTCGCCGCCTTCGGCGCCGCCCAGCGCGCCGCCCACATCACCCCGACCGTGGTCGCCCTGCGCACCATGGCCGCCGACGTGGTGGCCAGCGAGGTCGCCCGCCTGGAAGGCCGCCTCCCCGGCCTCGACGACAAGCAGCGCGCCGAGATCACGCAGACCGTGCGCCGCGTCGTCGACAAGCTCCTGCACGCGCCGACCGTGCGGGTCAAGCAGCTGGCCAGCGAGCCCGGCGGCGCCGGGTACGCCGACGCGCTGCGGACACTCTTCGACCTCGACCCGCAGACGGTGGCTTCCGTCTCCCGGGCCGACCTGAATGACGCCGACGTCAAGAACCGAGGGCGAGTATGACCGAGAGGGCACTGAGGCTCGGGACCAGGCGCAGCAAGCTCGCCATGGCCCAGTCCGGGCACGTGGCCGACGCGGTCCGGCAGCTGACCGGCCGGCCCGTCGAGCTCGTGGAGATCACCACGTACGGGGACACCTCCCGTGAGCACCTCGCGCAGATCGGCGGCACCGGCGTCTTCGTCGCCGCCCTGCGCGACGCGCTGCTCGCCGGCGAGGTCGACTTCGCCGTCCACTCCCTGAAGGACCTGCCGACCGCCCAGCACCCCGAGCTGGTGCTGGCCGCGATCCCGAAGCGCGAGGACCCGCGCGACGTCCTCATCGCCGGCGGCGGCCTCTCGCTCGACCGGCTCCCGCGGGGCGCCCGCGTCGGCACCGGCTCGCCGCGCCGCATGGCCCAGCTGTACGCGTACGCCCGCAGCCACGGCCTCGACCTGACCTGCGTCCCGATCCGCGGCAACGTCGACACCCGCGTCGGCTACGTCCGCAAGGGCGAGCTCGACGCCGTCGTCCTCGCCGCGGCCGGACTCAACCGCATCGGCGGCACCGAGGAACTCCTCGACGGCCTGTCGGCCGAGCACCTGCCGGTCGACTCCGTCCTGCCCGCCCCCGGCCAGGGTGCCCTGGCCGTCGAATGCCCGGCGTCGAACTCCGACCTCGTCGCCGCGCTCTCCGCTCTCGACGACCCGCGGACGCGGGCCGCCGTGACCGCTGAGCGATCCCTGCTCGCCGCCCTCGAGGCCGGCTGCAGCGCACCCGTGGGCGCGCTCGCCGACATCCTGGCCGACGGTCCCGGTCACGGGCAGGCTGTCACCGAAATGCGCCTGCGTGGCGTCGTCGGCACCACCGACGGCTCGACGCTGGTGCAGCTGTCCACCACCGGTCCCGTACCCACCTCGCACGACGAGGCGGCGGCGCTCGGACGCGAACTCGCGGCCGAGATGCTCGCCAAGGGTGCGGCCGGTCTTATGGGGGAGCGACCTTGAGCCCCACCAGCCCGACCACCAGTCCTGTGTCCCCCGTCTTCGCGGGCCACGGCCACGTCACCTTCCTCGGCGCAGGCCCGGGCGACCCCGGACTCCTGACCCTCCGGGCCGTCGAGGCCCTGGCGGGAGCGGACGTCCTGATCGCCGAGCCGGAGGTCCTCGAGGTCGTCCGCGGGCATGCGCGCGCGGGGGTGAGCACGCCTGAGCTGACGGTTGTTGACGAGGCGTCAACAGCCGCCGGTGTCCCCGTGCTGAGGGATGCGGCCAATCTTGTCATGGAGGCCGCGCGCGGCGGCAGGCGGGTCGTCCGTGCGGTGACCGGCGACCCCGGCCTCGACGGAAACGCGGGCGCCGAGATGCTCGCCTGCGCCGCCGAGGGCATCCCCTTCGAGGTCGTCCCCGGCGTCGCGAACGTGGTCGGCGTTCCCGCGTACGCCGGCGTGCCGCTCCGCGACGAGCAGGGCACCGACGTCCGCTTCGTCGACGCGCGGACCGCCGACGACCGCTGCTGGGCCGAGGTCGGCGCATCCGACGGCACCGTCGTCGTGTCCACCTCGCTCGACTCGGTGGCCGCGGCCGCCGGTGAACTGGTGGCCGCGGGCCGCAAGCCGGACACCCCGCTCACCGTCACCATCGCGGGCACCACCACGCGCCAGCGGACGTGGAACGCGACCCTCGGCACGATCGCCCAGGTCTTCAAGCAGGGCAAGGTGCTCCCCTCTCCCGAGGGCCACCGGCCGGTGATAGCCGTGGTCGGCGAGCGCAGCGCCCCCGCGCAGCGCGACCAGCTCTCGTGGTTCGAGTCCAAGCCGCTCTTCGGCTGGCGGGTGCTCGTGCCGCGCACCAAGGAGCAGGCCGCGTCGCTCTCCGACCAGCTGCGCTCGTACGGCGCCGTGCCGCACGAGGTGCCGACCATCGCGGTCGAGCCGCCCCGGACCCCGCAGCAGATGGAGCGGGCCGTGAAGGGGCTCGTCACCGGACGCTACGAGTGGATCGCCTTCACCTCGGTCAACGCGGTCAAGGCCGTGCGCGAGAAGTTCGAGGAGTACGGGCTCGACGCCCGCGCCTTCGCCGGGATCAAGGTCGCGGCGGTGGGCGAGCAGACCGCCGCCGCGCTGGTCGACTTCGGTGTGAAGCCCGACCTGGTGCCGAGCGGCGAGCAGTCCGCCGCCGGGCTCCTGGAGGACTGGCCGCCGTACGACCCGGTCTTCGACCCGATCGACCGCGTCTTCCTGCCGCGGGCCGACATCGCGACCGAGACGCTCGTCGCCGGGCTCATCGAGCTGGGCTGGGAGGTCGACGACGTCACCGCCTACCGGACCGTGCGCGCGTCGCCGCCGCCGGCGGACACCCGCGAGGCGATCAAGGGCGGCGGCTTCGACGCGGTGCTCTTCACCTCCTCGTCGACCGTGCGGAACCTGGTCGGCATCGCCGGCAAGCCGCACAACGTGACCGTCATCGCCTGCATCGGGCCGGCGACGGCCAAGACGGCGGAGGAGCACGGCCTGCGGGTCGACGTCCTGTCGCCCGAGCCGTCCGTCCACAAGCTGGCCGAGGCGCTGGCGGAGTTCGGCCTGCGGCGGCGCGAGGCGGCGCTGGAGGCGGGCGATCCCGTGACGCGGCCGAGCGAGCGGCGGCCGGGCGCGCGGCGGCGCCGGACGACGTAACGCGGCACCCCGTCCGCTTCCCGACGGCGCGGGCCCCCACCCGGGGGCCCGCGCCGTCGCGTCACGCGGCGGCAACAGGGTGTCGGTAAGTGGGGGCGCGGGGCGGGCGTAGCCTCGCACGTATGAACTCGTATGGAAGCTTTCCGGGGGCGCGGCCGCGGCGGCTGCGGACGACGCCCGCCATGCGGCGGATGGTCGCCGAGACCCGGCTCGACCCGGCCGACCTGATCCTGCCCGCCTTCGTCCGCGAGGGCGTCAGCGAGCCCGTGCCGATCGGCGCGATGCCCGGCGTGGTCCAGCACACGCGGGACACGCTGCGCCGCGCCGCGGTGGAGGCGGTGGAGGCCGGGGTCTCCGGGATCATGCTCTTCGGCGTGCCGGAGGACGCGAAGAAGGACGGGCTCGGCACGGCCGGGACCGACCCGGACGGCATCCTCCAGCTCGCGATCCGCGATGTGCGGGCCGAGGTCGGCGACGACCTCATCGTCATGTCCGACCTGTGTCTCGACGAGTTCACCGACCACGGTCACTGCGGCGTCCTCGACGACCAGGGGCGGGTCGACAACGACGCCACCCTGGAGCGGTACGCCGAGATGGCGCAGGTCCAGGCCGACGCCGGCGTCCACGTCGTCGGGCCCTCCGGGATGATGGACGGCCAGGTCGGCGTGGTCCGCGACGCGCTGGACACGATCGGCAAGGAGGACGTGGCGATCCTCGCGTACACCGCGAAGTACTCCTCCGCCTTCTACGGTCCCTTCCGCGAGGCCGTCGGCTCGTCGCTCAAGGGCGACCGCAAGACCTACCAGCAGGACCCGGCCAACCTCCGCGAGTCGATGCGCGAGCTGGCGCTGGACCTGGAGGAGGGCGCGGACATGGTGATGGTGAAGCCGGCCGGCCCGTACCTCGACGTGCTCGCGAAGGTCGCCGAGGCCGTGGACGTGCCGGTCGCCGCCTACCAGATCAGCGGTGAGTACGCGATGGTCGAGGCCGCCGCCGAGAAGGGCTGGATCGACCGCGACAAGGCGATCATGGAGACCCTCACCGGCATCCGCCGCGCCGGCGCGCGCATGATCCTCACCTACTGGGCCACCGAGGCCGCGCGCACCCTCGGGTCGGCTCGCCGCTGACCGCCCGGCGGCGCACCCTGGAGAGGTACCCGACAGGTACCTCCCGGAGGTGGTCCTCATGATGAACACGCTCGTCGGATGGCACGTCGACATGGAGTTCAAGGAGGAGGGCGACCGGACGCGGGCGGCGGCCATGGTGCGGCTCTCGGACGGCTCCGAGTTCCGGGCCCACGGCACCGCCCACCGTCACCCCTCCGATCCGGAACAGCTGCGGGTCGGCGAGGAGATCGCCGGGGCGCGCGCCCTGATGGACCTGGCCTCGCAGCTGCTGCAGAAGGCGCACGCGCAGATCGACGAGGCGTCCGGGCGGACGTCGCACCCGATCAACCGGTAGCGGCGGTCCCGGGCGGAGCGGGCCCGGTCTAGTACTGGAGGGCGTCCGCCAGCTCCCGCTGCCAGTACGAGACGGCGGCGCCGTCGTCCACGTACGTGCCCTCCGGCGCCGTCACCGTCACCATGCTGTCCGTGGTCAGGTTCACCTTGATCGTGCGGACGGTCATGCCGTGCGTGTCCCCGCCCGGCTCCCCCGTCAGGATCAGGGACGCGTAGGCCGACTCGCCGGGCATCAGCGTCACCACGGCCTGCGGCTTGCTCTCCTCCACGATCCTGATGGGCGCCTGGCTGTGGTCGAAGCCGACGAGGGGCGCGCCCAGGGCGTCGCAGGCGCGGCCGCCGATGTTCGTGACGGTCAGCGCCAGGTGGTTGATCGGGCGGCTGACCTTGCTCGCCACGACCTTCACGTCCCCAGCGGCGCAGGTGCGGTGCACCGGCCCGTCGTCGGTGGGCCGGGCGGCGGGCGCCTCGGAGGACGGCCGGGCCGCCGTGGTGCGGGCGGGGGCGGGGGTGGCGGACGCGGGAGTCGTGGCCGTGGGCGGGGCGGTGGTGGGCGCGGGCTGCCGGGGGGCGGTCGTCGTCGGCTCGGCGGACGCCGGCGTCGTGGCCGGCGCGGTGGTGGTCTGCTTCTCCGGGGCCTTCGCCGCCGGTTCCGGGTCGGACGACTGGCAGGCCGTGAGGGCGAGGGCCGCGGCCAGTGCGGCGGCGGGCAGGGCGAGGCGGCGGACGGACGTGCGCATGGTGGTTCCCCCGTGGGTGGTCCGGTGGTGGTCGGTCGGTGGTCGGCAGCGGCCGGTCAGTGGCCGGCCGGCGGCCGGTCAGTGGCCGTCGAGCAGAGCGATCACGATCGCGGTGCAGATGATCAGCACCGTCAGTGCCAGGGCGTCGGTGACGCGGCTGTTCGGCATGGCTCCATGCTGCGAGCCGGTGTGACGCCCTGTCGACCGACGCGGGACAATGAGGAACGCTGGAACGCTTCCACCCCCTGTGACCTGGGGAGACGCACGTCGCCCGGAACGCGTTCCTGGGACGCCGGCCAGCGATGGGGGAGCGACGGATGGACACGGGGGACCGGCTCGCCGGGCTGCTGCGGGGGCTGAAGGAGCGCTCGGGACTGAGTTACGGGGCGCTCGCCAAGCGGCTCCACGTCAGCACCTCCACCCTCCACCGGTACTGCAACGGCGACGCCGTCCCGACCGACTTCGCCCCGGTGGAACGGCTCGGGCGGCTGTGCGGGGCCACGCGGGAGGAACTGGTCGAGCTCCACCGCGCCTGGATCGTCGCCGACGAGTCCCGGGGGCGGGGCGGAGAGGCGGTCGTCGGGCCCGTCGCCGCTCCGGTCGTCGAGCCCGTGGGGCCGGTCGAGGCCGTGGGGCCGGTCGAGCCCGTGGCGCAGGTGGAGGCCGGCGAGACCGTCGTCGTGGTGACGCCCGGGGCCGGCGGGGGCGCCGCGCCCTCCCGGACGCGGTTCAAGGGCGCCCTCGCGGCCGTGGCCGTCGTCGCGCTCGCCGTGCCCGGTGCCTACGTCGTGGCGCGGGACGGGGAGAAGGAGCCGCCGCGCGGAAGCTCCGGCGCGACCGCGGCGCCCGCCCCGCTGAACGCCGGCATCAGCTCGTACAACTGGGCCCAGCCCTGCGGGCAGTACTACGTCCTCGACCAGAAGCCGCAGCACGTGCCGCCCCCGCCCCCGCCGCAGGACACCCGCCCGTGGGCCCGTGCGCTCGGCGGGATCGACGGCGGCCACATGCAGCTCCAGATCACCGTCACCGGCCGCACCCGGGAACCGGTCGTGCTCTCGCGGCTGCGCGTCCGGGTCGTCGAGCGCGACCGGCCGCCGGCGCGGGACGCGTACTCGATGGGCGACGGCTGCGGCAGCGGGATCACCCCGCAGACCTTCGACGTCGACCTCGACGCGCCCCGGCCGTACGTGAAGGCGGTGGCCGGACAGGACGGGGACCGGGTCGTACCGGCGAAGGACTTCCCGTACCAGGTCGCCACCGGGGACGCGGAGGTCCTCAACCTCGACGTCCACACCGAGGAGAACGCCGTCGCCTGGTACTTGGAGCTGGAGTGGAGCACCGGTGACAGGAAGGGGACCCTGCGCATCGACGACGGCGGGGAGCCGTTCCGCACGCACGCCATCGAGGGCCGCACGGTCTACGGCTACTGGCCCGACGAGGGCGAGTGGGTCGCTCAGCAGTGACCCACCCGCCCCGGCGCCGTCAGAGGCGCTCGGGCGTCCGGATGCCCAGCAGCGCCATGCCCTGCTGGAGCGTGCGGGCCGTCAGGTCGCAGAGGAAGAGGCGGTTCTCCGCGACTTCCTGCGCCGGCGCGGGCTTGATCACCGGGCACTGGTCGTAGAACGTCGTGTACAGCGAGGCCAGCTGGTACAGGTACGCGGCCAGCTTGTGCGGGGCGTACTCGGCGGCGGCCTCGGTGACGGCCTCGCCGAACTGGTCCAGGTGCAGTCCGAGTGCGCGCTCCGCCGGGGCCAGTTCGAGCTCCGGGTGGGCGAGCGGCGTGCGGTCGCCGGCCTTGCCGAAGATCGACTTGATGCGCGCGTACGCGTACTGGAGGTACACCGAGGTGTCGCCGTTGAGCGAGACCATCTGGTCCAGGTCGAACTTGTAGTCACGGGCCGCCGAGGTCGACAGGTCCGCGTACTTCACCGCGCCGATGCCCACCTGGGCGCCCCGCTCGGCGATCTCCTCCTCGGTGAGGTCCCGGGCCTTCTCGCGGACGACGGCCGAGGCGCGGTCGATCGCCTCGTCCAGCAGGTCCACCAGCCGGACCGTCTCGCCCTCACGGGTCTTGAAGGGCTTGCCGTCCTTGCCGAGGACCGTGCCGAAGGCCAGCTGGACGGCCTTCACCTCGTCGTTCAGCCAGCCGGCCCGGCGGGCCGTCTCGAAGACCATCTTGAAGTGCAGGGACTGGCGGGCGTCCACCACGTACAGCAGCGAGGTCGCCTTCAGGTTCTGGACCCGGTCGCGGATGGCGGACAGGTCCGTCGCCGCGTAGCCGAAACCGCCGTCGGACTTCTGGACGATCAGCGGGACCGGGTTGCCGTCCGGGCCCTTGACGTCGTCGAAGAAGACGCACAGCGCGCCCTCGGAGCGGACCGCGACGCCCGACTCCTCCAGGATCCGGCACGTCTCCTGGAGCATGTCGTTGTAGCCGGACTCGCCGACGACGTCGGGGTCCCGGATGTCCATGTCGAGCTTGTCGAAGACCGAGTAGAAGTAGATCTTCGACTCGTCCACGAACCGCTGCCACAGGGCGAGGGTCTCCTCGTCACCGGCCTGGAGGTCCACCACGCGGGCGCGTGCCCGGGTCTTGAACTCCTCGTCCGCGTCGAACAGCGCGCGGGACGCCTTGTACAGCCGGTTCAGGTTCGACATGGCCTCCTCGCCGGAGACCTCCGCGTCCTCGGCCTTGTGGTCCAGCTCGTGCGGGTGCTCGATCAGGTACTGGATGAGCATGCCGAACTGGGTGCCCCAGTCGCCGATGTGGTGCCGGCGGACCACGGTCTCGCCCGTGAACTCCAGGATCTCCACCATCGCCGCGCCGATCACGGCGGAGCGGAGGTGGCCGACGTGCATCTCCTTCGCCACGTTCGGCTGCGCGTAGTCGATGACCGTGGTGCCCGCCGACTCGTTCGGCGGAACGCCGAGGCGCGCGTCGGCGGCGCGGGCCGCCAGCGTCCGCACGATCGCCGCGTCCGACACCGTGATGTTGAGGAAGCCGGGGCCCGAGACCTCGATCTCCTTCAGCACGTCGTTCGCCGGGATGGCGTCGACGACCTTCGTCGCCAGCTCACGCGGGTTGCCCTTGAGCTGCTTGGCCAGCGCCAGGATGCCGTTGGCCTGGAAGTCGGCCCGGTCGCTTCGTCGGAGCAGCGGGTCGGCGGAACCGGCCTCCGGCAGGGCTGCCGAGAGACCTTCCGCGAGGCGCTGCTGGACGGTCGAAGCGAGGGAAGGGACCGAGGCCATGAGCTTCCGTTCCTGTTGTGTCGTGTCCGGGTGTTCCGGTGGTCTATTTCGCTTGTCAAGTGTCCCATGGGTGGGCAACGTGTTTTCCCCGCCTGTGGACAAGCCGTGACCGAGGGCGCCCGAGGAGAATCCCGCCTGTGGACAACCTCGGAGTGCCCGGTTCCGTCTGGGACAATGGCTGACGTAGGGCTTTGAAGGCTTTGAAGGCTCCGAGGGATTTCCCGCAAGGATCTGGAAAGAAGGACGTACCGACCGTGGCTCAGAGCAGCACCGAGACCGACTGGGTCTCCCGTTTCGCGGACGAGGTCATCACCGAGTCGGAGCGACGTGCGCCTGGCAAACCGGTCGTCGTCGCCTCCGGCCTCTCCCCCTCCGGCCCGATCCACCTCGGCAACCTCCGCGAGGTCATGACCCCGCACCTGGTCGCCGACGAGATCCGCCGCCGCGGCTACACCGTCCGCCACCTCATCTCGTGGGACGACTACGACCGCTACCGCAAGGTGCCCAACGGCATCGAGGGCATCGACGAGTCCTGGGCCGAGCACATCGGCAAGCCCCTGACCTCCGTCCCCGCCCCCGCCGGCTCGCCCCACGCCAACTGGGCCGAGCACTTCAAGGCCGCCATGGTCGAGGCCCTGGCCGAGCTGGGCGTCGAGTACGACCCGATCAGCCAGACCGAGCAGTACACCTCCGGCGTCTACCGCGAGCAGATCCTGCACGCCATGCGCCGCCGCGGCGACATCGACGCCATCCTCGACCAGTACCGGACGAAGAAGGCCCCCAAGAAGCAGTCCCAGAAGCCCGTCGACGAGGCCGAGCTGGAGGCCGCCGAGGGCTCCGGCGCGGCCGGTGAGGACGACGGCTCCGGAGGCGGCGCCGGGTACTTCCCGTACAAGCCCTACTGCGGGCAGTGCGAGAAGGACCTCACCACCGTCACCTCCTACGACGACGAGACCACCGAGCTGAGCTACACCTGCTCCGCCTGCGGCTTCGCCGAGACCGTCAAGCTCAGCGAGTTCAACCGCGGCAAGCTGGTGTGGAAGGTCGACTGGCCCATGCGCTGGGCCTACGAGGGCGTCATCTTCGAGCCCTCCGGCGTCGACCACTCCTCGCCCGGCTCCTCCTTCCAGGTCGGCGGCCAGATCGTCACCCTCTTCGACGGCGTCCAGCCCATCGGCCCCATGTACGCCTTCGTCGGCATCAGCGGCATGGCCAAGATGTCCTCCTCCAAGGGCGGCGTGCCCACCGCGGCCGACGCCCTGGAGATCATGGAGCCGCAGCTGCTCCGCTGGCTCTACGCCCGCCGCAGGCCCAACCAGTCCTTCAAGATCGCCTTCGACCAGGAGATCCAGCGGCTGTACGACGAGTGGGACAAGCTGGAGGCGAAGGTCGCCGACGGCACGGTGCTGCCCGCCGACGCCGCCGCCCACGCGCGCGCCGCCCGCACCGCGGCCGGCGAGCTGCCGCGCACGCCGCGCCCGCTGCCGTACCGCACGCTGGCCTCCGTCGCCGACATCACCGCCGGTCACGACGAGCAGACCCTCCGGATCCTGACCGACCTGGACCCGGAGTCCCCGGTCACCTCGCTGGACGAGGTCCGGCCGCGCCTCGACCGCGCCGAGAACTGGATCACCACCCAGGTCCCGGCCGACCAGCGCACCATCGTCCGCGAGGAGCCCGACACCGAGCTCCTCGGCACCCTGGACGACGAGGGCCGCGAGTCCCTGCGCCTCCTCCTGGAGGGCCTGGACAGCCACTGGTCCCTCGACGGCCTGACCACCCTGGTCTACGGCGTCCCGAAGGTCATGGCGGGCCTCACCCCCGAGGCGAAGCCCACCCCCGAGCTGAAGGTCGCCCAGCGCTCCTTCTTCGCCCTCCTCTACAAGCTCCTCGTGAGCCGTGAGACGGGCCCCCGCCTGCCCACCCTGCTCCTCGCCGTCGGCGCGGACCGGGTGCGCAAGCTGCTCGGCGCGTGAGCTGACGTACGCGGAAGGGCCGCTCCCCGTGACGGGGAGCGGCCCTTCCGCGTGTGCGCGTGGTGCGGGCGGGTCAGGAGGGGTCGTACTCCTGCATCTCCTCGCGGACGCGCTCCTGAACCTCCGGGGTGACCAGCTGGAGCAGGTCGGACTGCGGCGCCGGGAGCTGCTGGAAGCCGTACGCCTCCGCCACCATCTGGTCCAGCTCGAAGGGGGTCGGGAAGCGCTCGTTCTCCTGCACGAAGCCGTACGTCACCTTGTAGGCGATCTCCCGGAACTCCTCCATCTGCGGGTCGGGCGGCTGGAGCGGGTCGGGCTGCTGGAGCACCCCGAACAGCTCCGGACGCGCCGCCTCGGGCTCCGGTGCCGGGACCTCCCCGGAGACGCCCTCGGGAGCGTTCTCCGCCACCTGCTCCAGGGCCTGCTCCGCGGCCTGGTCCGCCGCCTGCGCGGTGTACGAGCCCCCGTACCCCTCCGGGGTGACCTGCGGGGTGTCGAACCACGGGCTCTCGTGGTTCGGGTGGACGGGCTCCTGCGCCTGCTGCGCCTGCTGGGCCTGCTGCGCCTGGGGGTGGGGCTGCTGGGCCTGCGGGTGGGGCTGCTGGGCGGGGCCCTGCTGCGGCTGCTGCACCGGAGCGGGCTGGGCCGCCGGGAGCTCCTGGAGGACCTGCGCCGGAGCCTGGACCATCGCCATGGGCTGGGGGGCCTGCGCCGGGATCGGGGCCGGGTTCGGGTTCGGGTTCGGGGGGAGGAGGACCGGGTCGATGCCCGCCGCCGCCAGGCCCGCCGGGGCCGTCTCCGCGAGGGGGACCCCGTACCGGGCCAGGCGGAGCGGCATCAGCGCCTCCACCGGGGCCTTGCGCCGCCAGCCGCGCCCGAAACGGGCCTGGAGCCGGGCCTGGTAGATCAGCCGCTCCTGCTCCAGCTTGATCACCTGGTCGTACGAGCGCAGCTCCCACAGCTTCATCCGCCGCCACAGCCGGAACGTCGGCACCGGCGACAGCAGCCAGCGGGTCAGCCGCACCCCCTCCATGTGCTTGTCCGCGGTGATGTCCGCGATCCGGCCCACCGCGTGCCGCGCCGCCTCGACCGCCACCACGAACAGCACCGGGATGACCGCGTGCATGCCCACGCCCAGCGGGTCCGGCCACGCGGCCGCGCCGTTGAACGCGATCGTCGCGGCCGTCAGGATCCACGCCGTCTGCCGCAGCAGTGGGAACGGGATCCGAAGCCACGTCAGCAGCAGGTCCAGTGCGAGCAGCACACAGATGCCCGCGTCGATGCCGATCGGGAAGAAGTACGAGAACGTACCGAAGCCCTTGTGCACGGCAAGCTCGCGCACGGCCGCGTACGAACCCGCGAAACCGATCCCCGCGATGATCACCGCGCCGCCGATGACGAGCCCGATGAGTATGCGGTGTGTGCGTGTCAGCTCCATCGCGGCCACCCGCGATCCCCTCCCGTGATTCGACGTCTCGCGGGCCCCAGAGTGGCACACATGAGCGAAGCCCGGCCCCCTGGGGAGGGACGGGCTCCGCTCGGGCATGCCTGTCTGTGTTGATTTGTGTCGCTACCCGTGCGGCCGCCGGGGGTTGGCCGGACCGATCGGCGGGTACGACTACTTGTTCGCGGCGGCCACCGAGGCGACCGCTTCCTTCGCCGCCTTCGTCGCACCCTCGACGATCTTCTTCGCCTCCGGCGCCGGCGCGCCCGCGTACCCGGCGCCGTTGTACGACAGCAGCACCAGCACATTGCCCGTGCGCGCCACGACCGAGGCGTAGAGGAAGTCCTCGCCGGTCTTCCGGACGGTGTACGTCACCGTCTTCGCCTCGTCGCCGATGCCCGCGGACGACACGGTGCTCATCTTCTTCGCACCCGTGGTGGCCTGGATCTTCCCGAGCTCCTTGGCGAAGTTCTCCTGCGCCCGCGCCTGGCCGCTGCCGAGGGAGACCTCGGAGTCGTACCGGTAGAACGACACGTCGAGCCAGCGGTACTGCGAGCCCTTGACGCCCTTGTCCTCCAGGCCGTTCCAGGAGCAGCCGCCGCGGTGGGAGAGGTCCGTGGAGGCCGCCGCCGTGCCGTTCTCGTTCTTCGCCTTCGGCACCAGCGAGGCGGAGGTCTTCGCCGCGATCGCCTTGCACGCCGTCGGCAGCTTCGCGAACTTCGCCGGCTCGACCGTCGGCGTCGGGGACGGGGTCGCCGACGCGGTCGCGGTCGCCTTGCCCTGCGCCCCGCCGGCCTCACCGGCTCCGTTGCCACCGCCGCTGCCGCTGCCCGAGTCCGAGGAGCAGCCGGCGACGACGAGCATCACCGGGAGGGCTGCGGCGGCGAGAATGCGGGTGAGTCGCGGAGCTGATCGCTGCATGGTTCCTTCAGTCGCTTGTCGTACGGCCGGCGCCGGTCGGCGGCCCTGGCGGCCCTGGGTACGCCGACACGTTACGTGGTCCCCCCGCCGCCCGGGGGGCCGCGCGGGGCGCCTGGCGCCGGGCTACTCCTCCAGCCGCTCGGCCAGCAGCCGGGCCAGGTTCTGCGCCCTGTCCTGCAGTTCCTTGCTGTCCGGGGCCGCCGCCGTACTCGTCGTGCGCTGCCGGTACTCGACGGTCACGACGACGTTCGATGTGCGGAACACCACGCTCACGACCCGCTGGTGGTCGCTCCCGCCGGTCGTCCCGAGCGTGTCGCCGACGAACGCGATGTCGCCGAGGCCGCCCAGCAGCCGGGGTTCGAGTCCGGTCGTCGCCGGCGCGGACGGGGTGCCCGCGGAGGGTGTGCCCGCGGACGGGGCGCCCGCGCCGGGGGGCGTGGAGCTGGACGTGGCGGGCGAGGACGGGGCGCCGGTGGGCGTGGCGGTGGTGACCGTCGCCGAGGCCTGCGTGGCGCCCGGGGCCGCGGCGCCGGAGGCCGTGGGGGCGGTCGTCGGGGCGGTGGGCGTGGGGGCGCTGGGGGTGGGGGCCGGGGTCACCGGTACGGCGATCCCGGCCGCGAGCTGCTTGCGGGTGTAGACCTCCTGCGCCCGCGCGGCGTCGCTCACCGTCGGGTCGTACGAGACCACCCGCTCCACGTCGAGCACCAGGCGGTGCGCGCCGTTCTCGGTGTCCGCGGTCCAGGTGCAGCCGACGCGGCGGTCGGTGTCGTACGTGACGGCGGCCGTGCCGCGGAGCGCCGCGGCCCGTTCGGCGTCGGCCAGGGCGGCGGTCCCGGGGAGCAGCTCGCGCAGGGTGGCCTGGGGGACGGCGCCGCACGCCTCGAAGAGGGTGCGGTAGCGGCCGGGCGGTGCGACGGACGCGGCCGCGGCGCCCGCCTTCGCGTCGACGGTGACGTCCTCGGCGGTACCGGCCGCGGAGCAGCCGGTCAGCGCGCCGGCCACGACGGCGAGACCGGCGCCGAGGCCGAGGAGGGTACCGGGGACGCGGCCGGGTGAATACCTCTTTCGCTGCACCGTCCCAGGCTCCCTTCTCCCGAAGTCTTTCCCGAAAACCGTTTGCCGCCTCCTGAAGGCGGATGGACACAATGTCTATCGCACACGCAGCCGTTGATGCCGGTCCGCCGTCACCTGTACGGGCTTTGGCTCCGGTTTTTGCGTTATCAGGCTTTTCGGGGGAATCGAGGAAGTATGTCGTACGTAGAGGTGCCGGGTGCGCAGGTGCCCATCCGGATGTGGGCCGATCCTTCCACGGTGGAGGGCGGCGCGATGCAGCAGCTGCGGAACGTGGCGACGCTGCCGTGGATCAAGGGCCTCGCGGTCATGCCGGACGTGCATTACGGCAAGGGCGCGACGGTCGGTTCCGTGATCGCCATGAAGGACGCGGTCTGCCCGGCGGCGGTCGGCGTCGACATCGGCTGCGGCATGTCCGCGGTGAAGACCTCCCTCACGGCGAACGACCTTCCCGCCGATCTCTCCCGCCTCCGCTCCAAGATCGAGCAGGCGATCCCGGTCGGCCGGGGCATGCACCGCGAGGAGGTCGAGCCGAAGCGGCTCTACCAGTTCCCGACGTCCGGGTGGGACGACTTCTGGTCGCGCTTCGACGGGGTGGCGGACGCGGTGAAGTTCCGCCGGGAGCGGGCGGCGCTGCAGATGGGGACGCTCGGGTCGGGAAACCACTTCGTGGAGGTCTGCGTCGACACCTCGGGTTCGGTGTGGCTGATGCTGCACTCGGGATCCCGGAACATCGGCAAGGAGCTCGCCGAGCACCACATCGGCGTGGCCCAGAAGCTGCCGCACAACCAGGGACTGGTCGACCGGGACCTCGCGGTCTTCGTCGCCGAGACCCCGCAGATGACCGCCTACCGGCACGACCTCTTCTGGGCGCAGGAGTACGCGAAGTACAACCGCGCGATCATGATGGCGCTCTTTCAGGAGGTCGTCCGCGGGGAGTTCCGGAAGGCGAAGGTGACCTTCGATCCGGTGATCTCCTGTCACCACAACTACGTGGCGGAGGAGCGGTACGACGGGATGGACCTGCTCGTGACCCGTAAGGGCGCGATCCGGGCCGGCTCGGGGGAGTTCGGCATCATCCCGGGCTCGATGGGCACCGGCTCGTACATCGTGAAGGGCCTCGGGAACGCGGCCTCGTTCAACTCCGCCTCGCACGGCGCGGGCCGGAAGATGAGCCGGAGCGCGGCGAAGAGGCGCTTCTCGACGCGGGACCTGGAGGAGCAGACGCGGGGCGTGGAGTGCCGCAAGGACTCCGGTGTCGTGGACGAGATCCCGGGCGCGTACAAGCCGATCGAGAAGGTGATCGAGCAGCAGACGGACCTCGTGGAGGTCGTCGCCAAGCTCAAGCAGGTCGTCTGTGTGAAGGGCTGAGGGGCTGACGGGCTGAAGGGCCGAGGAGCTGAAGGGCTGAAGGGCCCGGAGCGGGGTCGCCCCGTGGAGGGGGCCGGTGCGGTGCGCCGGCCCCCTCGGTGCGTCTACGGCTCGCGGTGGAGCTTGGTGTTGGAGGCCTGGGCTCGGGGGCGGACGACCAGGAGGTCGATGTTGACGTGCGGGGGGCGGGTGCAGGCCCAGGTGATGGTGTCGGCGACGTCGTCGGCGGTGAGGGGGGCGGCCACGCCGTCGTAGACCTTGGCGGCGCGGGCGGTGTCGCCGCGGAAGCGGGTGGTGGCGAACTCCTCGGTCTTGACCAGGCCGGGGGCGATCTCGATGACGCGGACCGGGGTGCCGACGATCTCCAGGCGGAGGGTCTCGGCGAGGACGCGGGCGCCGTTCTTGGCGGCGACGTAGCCGGCGCCGCCCTCGTAGGTGGCGTGGCCCGCGGTGGAGGAGAGGACGACGACGGTGCCGTCGCCGCTCGCGGTGAGCGCGGGCAGGAGGGCCTGGGTCATGTGGAGGGTGCCGAGGACGTTGACGTCGTACATGCGGCGCCAGTCCTCGGGGTCGCCGGTGGCGACGGGGTCGAGTCCGAGGGCGCCGCCGGCGTTGTTGACGAGGACGGCGAGGGTGCGGAAGGCGGTGGCGAACTCGTCGACGGCGGCGCGGTCGGTCACGTCGAGGGCGTACGCGGTGGCCTGGTGACCCGCCTCGGTGATCTCGGCGGCGAGGGCCTCGATGCGGTCCTTGCGCCGGGCGGTGAGGACCACGCGGTAGCCGGCGGCGGCCAGCTGCCGGGCCGTGGCGGCGCCGATGCCGCTGCTCGCTCCGGTGATGACGGCGATGGGGGCGGACATGGCGGAGGCTCCTCGCACAGGTGGTCGGTCGGTGTGGTGGCCAGGATAGGCGCCGGTCAGCGGCCGCGCGGGGCGTACATGATCACGGCCATGCCGGCGAGGCAGACGAGGGCGCCGATGACGTCCCAGCGGTCGGGACGGTAGCCGTCGGCGACCATGCCCCAGGCGAGGGAGCCGGCGACGAAGACGCCCCCGTAGGCGGCGAGGATGCGGCCGAACTCGGCGTCGGGCTGGAGGGTGGCGACGAAGCCGTAGAGGCCGAGGGCGAGGACGCCGCCGCCGATCCAGATCCAGCCGCGGTGCTCGCGCACGCCCTGCCAGACGAGCCAGGCCCCGCCGATCTCGAAGAGGGCGGCGACGACGAAGAGGGCGACGGACCGGGTGATCTGCATGGCAGCAGGGTGGCACGGGGGACACGCGGGCTGACGGATTGTCAGAATATGAGATGATCTATGGGTATTTTTGGCTTATGCGTGTGATGTCTGCGATGTCGAAGGGTGTGCTCGGGCCCGTGCTCGCGGCGCTCGTGGTGCTGGGTGCCGGGACGACCGCCGGGGCGGTCGGTGACCCGGCCGGGGACGTGACCGGGGAGGCGGCGGGGGGCGCGACCGGGGGTGCGGCCGGTCACGTGCTCGGTCAGATGGCCGGTCACGTGGTCGGCGAGGTGGTGGGGGCCGAGGCGGACCTGGCCCACCACGGCCACGTGTCCCTGTGGGACGGGCGGGTCGGGGTGTGGCTGGTGACGGAGAACCACGGCCCCTCCGACCTCGTGGACGCCACCGTCCGGCTGGACTTCTCCACTCCCATGGCGGGCGGCCAGGAGCTGCCGCCGGGCTGCCTGTGGAGCAGTTCCCGGGTGGTGTCCTGTCGGACGGGCGCGCTGCCCGACGGCGGGGGGGCGGGTGAGCTGGCCCTGGACCTGAGGGCCGTGGGCCGGCCGCAGGAGCTGACGGTCGACGTGAGCACGGCCTGGCGGGCCGGTGGGGTCGACCGGAACTCCGTCAACGACCGGCACCGGGTGCTGGTGCTCGCCACGGGGGATCCTTACGTCTTCTGAGGGGGCCGGGCGGGTCATCGGGCGCTCCAGAGCACGTACCCGTCGGGGCGGACGAGGGCCGTGGTGCGGCGGGCGGGGTCCGTCCAGGTGGCCCGGACGACGCGGGCCGCGGTGGTCGGGGCGAAGGGCGGCAGGGTCGGGGCGGCGCCCTCGGGGGCGATGAGGACGAACTCGCCCGCCCGGAGCAGTTCGTGGAGCCGGCCCTCGCGGAGCGGTGCGTCGGGGGCGCGCCGCCCGGACGCGCGGCCGCCGCCGGGGGCGGGGGCGTAGGCGATGCCGAGGCCGCTGATCATGCCGAGGGCCTTGGCCGAGGCGGGGCGCAGCGTCCCGAGTGCGGTGGCGGCGACGGCGCGCAGGGCGCGGGTGGCGGGGGTGTGGGCCATGGCGAGGCGGACGAGGGCGCCGCTGCTGCGCAGGACCATGGCGCCGACGGGGTGGCGCTCGGTCTGGTAGCTGTCGAGGAGGGCCTCGGGGTCGGGGGCCTCGCCGCGGTGGACGGCGGCGAGCTTCCAGGAGAGGTTGGCGGCGTCCTGGAGCCCGGTGTTCATGCCCTGGCCGCCGGCGGGGGAGTGGACGTGGGCGGCGTCGCCGGCGAGGAAGACGCGGCCGACGCGATAGGCGGGGACCTGGCGTTCGTCGCTGTGGAAGCGGGAGATCCAGCGGGCGTCGTGCATGCCGTGGTCGGTGCCCAGGGCGCGGCGGGCGAGCTCGCGGACCTCGTCGAGGTCGACGGGCTCGCTGTCGGGGACCTGGCGGGTGCGGTCCCAGCCCATGACGCGGTACCAGCCGTCGCCGAAGGGGGCGAGGAAGGCGAAGGTGTCGCCGGAGCCGTTGACGGTGAGGGACTCGGCGGGCTCGTCGGCGAGCCGGACGTCGGCGAGGACGATCGAGCGGATGACGCTGGTGCCGGGGAAGGGGAGTCCGAGGGCGGTGCGGACGGTGCTGCGGTGGCCGTCGGTGCCGACGAGGTGGCGGGCACGGAGGGTGAGGGGAGCGCCGCCGGGGCCGGTGAGCTCGGCGGTGACGCCGTGGGCGTCCTGGTGGAGGGCGTGCAGGGACGTGTCGTGGCGGAAGGTGACTCCGGCGGCGGCCGCGCGCTGTTCGAGGATGCGCTCCACCTCGTACTGCGGGGTGATGAGGAGGTGGCCGAAGCGGGAGGGGAGGCGGCCGAGGTCGAGGGAGAGGCGGCCGAAGAGCCGCATCCGGGTGAGGGGGGTGCCGGTGGCCTCCAGGGCGTCGGCCAGGCCGCGGGTGTCGAGCAGTTCCAGGGTGCGGGCGTGCACGCCGAAGGCGCGGGTGAGGTTGGAGCGGCCGGCGGGGCGGCGCTCGACGAGGGTGACGTCGAGGCCGGCGGCGGCGAGGTCGCCGGCGAGCAGGAGCCCGGTGGGTCCGGCGCCGATGACGGCGACGTCGGTGTCGAGGGTGGCGGCGGTGGTGCTGTCGCCCTGGTGGGAGTCGGTGGTGCGCATGGCTGCCTCCGATCGGTCAACGCTTGTTGGCCTACGCTTGTTGGCAACGATAGGGTCGCCCTCCGTGACGTGTCAACACCCGTTGGCATACAGTTGTGGGCATGACGACCGCACGCCGCTCCGACACCACCCGGGCCGCGATCCTGGAAGCCGCCCGCGAGCGCTTCGCCGCCGACGGGTACGAGCGCGCCACGATCCGGGCCATCGCCCGCGACGCCGGGATCGACCCCTCGATGGTCATGCGCTACTACGGCAACAAGGAGGGGCTGTTCGCCGCCGCCTCCGAGATCGACCTGGCCCTGCCCGCCCTGGGCGCACTGCCCTCGCGGCACATCGGCGCCGTGCTCGTGAACCACTTCCTCGACCGCTGGGAGCGCGACGACGTGCTCACCGGACTGCTCAGGGTCGGCGTCACCAACGAGGCCGGGGCCGCCCGCATGCAGGCGATCTTCGGGGCGCAGCTCGGCCCCGTCACCCTCGGCGTCTGCCCGAAGCCCGAAGAGGCCCCCGCACGGGCCGCGCTCGTCGCCTCCCAGATCCTCGGCATGGCGCTCGCCCGCTACGTGCTCCGCCTGCCGCCGGCCGTCGAGATGAGCCGGGACGAGGTGGTGGCCTGGCTGGCGCCGACCGTGCAGCGGTACCTCACCGCCGAGACGCCCTGATCGGGGAAGCCGCTCCGGCGCCCTGACCGGGCGGGGCGGCCACGGGGCGCCCCGGACGGACGGAGCCGCTACGGGGCGGCGGCGCCGAACTCGCGTACCGCCTCGTCGACGATCGCCTCCAGGCGGGCGTGGTGCGCGCCCCGCCAGTAGACCCGCTCGCACTCCTCGCACCGCGCGAAGACGTCGTACGTCTTCTCCGTGCCCCGCTCCAGCCTCGCGCGCACCTCCTCCTTGCCGGTGTCCGTGAGGAGGCCGTTGCAGGCGGTGCAGCGGGTCCAGGGCGCGAGCCGCGGCGCGAAGCGCTCCAGGACGTCGCGGAGCTGGTCGTCGGGCCGGTCGCTGTACACGTACGCTCCGGCCCACAGCTCGCGGCGGCGGAGCAGCCCGCGGTCGCGGGAGAGCATGACCCGCCGCTCCCGGGCGGAGAGCGCGGCGAGCGCCGGGTCGCCGATGTCCTCGTTCTCGTACGCGGCGTCGACCCCCAGCAGCCGCAGCCGCCGGGCCAGGGTGCCCAGGTGGACGTCGAGCAGGAACCGGAGGGGCGCCCCGGGCACGGGCTGCGGACGGGCGACGTCCTCCACCTCGACGGTCTCGCCGGCGGACGGCACGTGCGCGGGAGCCACCGGCCGGCCGTCGACCAGGAGCCGGCCGGCCTCGGTGAGCGGCACGCCGAGGGACTCGACGACGTGGCCCAGCGAGGAGACGCCGTCGGTGGCCACGGCCGTGCGCCCCGAGCGGCGCCCGGCGGCGACGAAGACGGCGAGGCCGGGGGCGAAACTGATCTGGATCTCCGGTCCGTTCACGGGGACAGGATCGCACCGGCCCCCGACGGCGGGCCAGGCATTTCCCCGCCCCGGCGCGGTGCGCGCCGACCGCCCGCGGCGTACGCGCGGGGCTGGGCTACCGTCCACGCATGAAGATCATCGACCTCGAGCCCGGCGACCCCCGTCTGGAGAGCGATCTCCTGCCGGTCCTCGTCGAACTGCGCCCGCACCTCACCCCCGCCCTCTTCCGGGACGTGTACGCGCGCGGCCACGCGCAGGGCCTGCGTTTCACGGCCGCCTACGGCGACGACGGGCGCTGCACCGGTGTGGCCGGCTGGCGGCTCGTCTTCAACACCAGCTCGCTCAGCAAGCTGTACGTCGACGACCTGGTGACCGCCTCCGCCGTCCGCTCCACCGGCGTCGGCCACGCGCTCATCGCCCACCTGGAGGGCCACGCCCGCGCGGCCGGCTGCCACGAGCTCAACCTCGACTCCGGCACCCATCGCACCGGCGCCCACCGCTTCTACCTCCGCGAGCGCTTCGACATCGCGGCCTTCCACTTCGTCCGGCCGCTCACCGACCCGCGGTAGCCCGCAGGTCGAGCCGCCAGTCGTTGCAGCGCATCGGGCGGCCCGGCGGGTACTCGAAGTCCTCCTCGCCGAGCAGTTCGAAGCCCGCCTTGCGGCACACCGCGTTCGACGCGGCGTTCGCGACCGACGGGAAGGCGTGCAGGTGGCGGTGGAGGCCGGCGGCCCGGGCCCGCTCCGCCACCGCGCGCGTGGCCAGGGTCGCGACGCCGCGGCCCTGGAAGCCCGGCAGGACCGCCCAGCCCGTCTCGTACACCGGCTCGCCGCGCCACGTGCTCGTCCAGAAGCCGATGCTGCCCGCGGCCCGCTCGTCCGGGAGCAGCACGACCCGGAACATCCGGCCCGCCCCCGTGGTGTCGGCGCTCAGGTCCACGTACCGCCGGTGGCGGCGGGCCAGTTGTTCCTCGGACTCCGGACCGCCCAGGTGCTCCATCAGCTCCGGCGCGTTCAGCGCGCGCAGCAGCCCGGCGTCCGCCTCGGACCAGGCTTCGAGGCGGACGGACGTCGCGACGGTCTCGCCGGAGTGCTCGCTCATGCGCGCACCGTACGTCACGGCACCGACAGCGCCCGGGCGTACGCGGTCGGGGAGAGGCCGACGGTGGCGGTGAAGGCCCGGACGAGGTGGGCCTGGTCGCTGTAGCCGAGCTCGGCGGCCAACTCCGCCCAGTCCGGTGCGGCGTGCGCCTCGGCCCGCTCCAGGGCCTCGTGCAGGCGGTAGCGGAGGATGACCCACTTCGGGCCGACGCCGACGTGCGAGGCGAAGAGCCGCTGGAGGGAGCGGGCCGAGAGTCCGGACAGCCGCGCGAGCCGGGCCACCCGCCGGACCGCGCGGTCGGAGCGGACCAGCTCCACCAGCCCCATCGCCTGTTCGGCGGCGGGGTCCGGGACGGGGCCGCGGTCGAGGAGGAAGGCGTCGAGCGCCGCCACGCGCGCGTGGTCGTCGTCCGGGGCGAGGACGGCCGACAGGACCGGCCCGCCGGTGGCCCCCGCGCCGGGACGCTCCTCCACGTCCGGGAACGCCTCGTGCAGCGGGACCCTGCGGCCCGTCCAGGCCGAGACCGGCCACGCGGGGGCGAAGGGGCGGAAGCCGCCGGGCCGGAACTGCACCCCGCACACCCGGCCCTCGCCTTCCAGGCGCCGGGTGAAGAGGCCCAGCCCGATGCCGGAGACCTCGGCCTCGGGGCGGGCGGCGCGGGCGGGACCGCCGAGCGGGCCGTACCGCTGGAAGACGACGTTCACCGACGGGTGCGGGACGACGTGACTCGTATACGGCTCCGGCAGCGCCCAGTCGATCAGCCAGTAGTGCTCCAGGTACGGACGCAGCTCCGGCGCCGGGAGGTGCCGGCGGAAGCGGACGCGGGAGAACAGTCCACCGGGGGCGACGATGCCCCGGGCGTCCCGGCGCGGGGCGGGGTCGGCCATGGCCCCGATCGTAGGCGCGGGGAGCTGTGGCCGGCCCGGGGTCCCGCGGCCGGCCCGGGGAGCTGTGGCCCGCGCCGCCCCTACGGGTCCGGATAGGGGCCGGGCCGGGGTCGTGGCGCGTTTTTTCAAGACGGGTGCGGGGAGTTCTCCTAGCGTCGGAGCCATGACGTACGACGACACGCACCCCGGCACCGACGGCACCACCGATGCTCGCGTCGACGAGACGCACCTTGACTTCGAGAACAGTGAATCCCGCGTCAGCGAGCTGCTCCGCGCCGCCGCCGAGCGGGCCGTGCCCCTGGTCGAGGGCACGGAGGACGCCGCGCTCGGCATGCCCACGCCCTGCGCGGAGTACGACGTCCGCGCCCTGCTGAACCACCTGTACGCGGTCGTCGTGAATTTCCAGGCGCTGGCGGCGAAGGGGTCGGCCGACTTCTCCGAGATCCCGGACCGGACCGCGGGCCCCGGTTGGCGGGAGGGCTTCGCGGTGGAGACGCGGAGGCTGGTCGAGGCGTGGGCGGCGCCGGGGGCCGAGGAGGGGACCTCGGGGGCGATGGGGCTGCCGGCCCGGACGGTCGGGGCGATGGTGCTGCTCGACCTCACCGTGCACGCGTGGGACCTGGCCCGGGCGACCGGGCGGGGGTTCGAGCCCGCACCGGAGGTGGTGGCCGGGCTGGCGGGCGAGGTGGAGCGGATGGCGCCGATGGCCCGGAAGATGGGCGTGTTCGGGGACGGCGTCGACCTGCCGGACGGCGCGACGGAGTTCGAGCGGCTGCTGGCGGTGACGGGCCGCGATCCACGGGCCTGGCCCGAGGCCTGAGGCGTTCGGGGGGTCCGGCGGGGCCGGGCGGTCAGCGCAGGCGGCCGGTGGAGGTGAGGGAGAGACGGGAGACGACCTGGCCGAAGGCCAGCTCCTCCGCGGGGGTCAGCGGCACCGACTCCTGCGGGTGCCAGACGCGGTCCATCGGCGTCAGCGAGCGGATCCGGCGGGCGCGGGCGCGCAGGCCCGTCGCCAGCCACACGCCCGTCGCGACCGCGAGCACGGCGAAGAGGGTGAGGACGCGGGGGTCGGAGAACTGGCCGGGCACGGACATGGCGTTCACTCCAGGGCGAAAGGGCCGGCGCGCGGCGCACGCACCGGCAGGGGGCGTACGGGCACGGCGGCGCAGACGATTCCTACTGCTTCCTCCCGACCTGTTCAGTTAACACCACCCTGGGGGACTTTCGGCAGGGGGGCCGGGACCAAAGTCCCGGACGCGCGGGAGGCGGGTACGGAGGCGGGCGCGGCGCGCGGGGGAGGGCGGGGCGTCCCGGGGAGGCCCTCTTGTGCCGGGCGGGGAACCGTTCGAAGGTGGCGGCGGAGGCAGATTCCGGCCGGGGAGGGAGCAGCCACATGTCCGGAACGGGTGCGCACGGATGGGGTTTCACGGACGACAGGGGGGTGGAGGCGGGGGCGCCGGAGAGGCCGGCGCGGGTGGTCGCCTACGCGCGGGCCGGGGCGGCCCTGCTCGATCTGGGGGTGACGCCGGTCGCGGTGTACGGCTCCGGGCACGACGGGACGGAGCCGGACCCGGCGAAGGACGGCGGCCTCGCGGCGGCCGGGGTGCCGTACCTCGGGCCGGGGCGGGCGCTGGACGAGGAGCGGCTGCGGGAGCTGCGGCCGGAGCTGGTGGTGGACGTCACGTACGACGGGAAGAGCCCGTACGCCGTGGACGAGGAGCTGGTCGGGGGGCTCGGGGTGCCGCTGGTGGCGCTGTCCGTCGGCGACGAGCTGAGTCTGCGGGCGATCATCGGCCGCTTCGGGGAGCTGGGGGCGGCGCTCGGGGCGCCGGGCGCCGGGCCTGGCGCGGAGGTGCCGGGGGAGGCGGAGGAGGCGGTGAGGGCGGCGGCCGCGGCGGCCGGGGCCGGGTGCGAGGTGCTGGCGCTCTCCGGGGGCGGTACCGAGCAGGTGTACCTGGCGCGGCCGGAGGCGTGGCCGGAGCTGGCGCGACTGGCCGAGCTGGGGGTGCGGCTGCTCGACCCCGGGCCGGGGCCCGGCGCGAGCTGGCTGACCACCGGCTGGGAGCGGGCCCTCGACCTCGCCCCGGCGGTGGTCCTCTACGACAGCCGGGCCCACGCGAGCCGGCCCGAGGGCCCGGAGCGGCTGCCGGCCGGGGCGCGGCTGGTGCCGTGGAACCCCGAGATTCCGCCGAGCCCGGCCGCCTACGCCCGCTTCTTCCACGCCCTGGCCGATGCCGTGACCGAGGGCCTGCCCGAGGCTCCGGTCGGGGCTGTGGGCGGCTGAACCGGCTACCGGCTACCGGATCGCGGCTCCAGGCTCCCGGATCTCGCCTCCCGCCTCTGGGATCCCGGATCCCGACTTCCGGCTCCCGGCTCAGGGCTCCCGCCTCCCGGCTCCGGTATCCCGGCTCCCGGATCCCGACCCCCGCCTTCCGACCCCCGCCTCCCGGCCCCTCCGAAAAGGAGCGGTCAGATCGTGAGGCGGGAGCGGAGGGAGGTGGCGAACTCCTCGGCTCGGGCGAGCTGGAGGCGGAGGTCGGTGACGCGGGCGGCGGCGGCCTCCTCGTAGCGGCGGACGCGGGCGAGGAGGAGCTCGCGTTCGGCCGGTTCGAGTTCGCCGTCCGTGCCGGGGAGGTCGGCGGCGAGGCGGTCGACCGAGGTGAGGAGTTCGCGGGTCTCGTCGAGGCCGAAGCCGAGCGGCTGCATGCGGCGGATCACCATCAGCCGGGACACGTCGGCGTCCGTGTAGAGGGGGAAGCCGCCCGGCGAGGCGGCCGAGGGGACGACGAGGCCGCAGTCCTCGTACTGCCGGATGGTGCGCAGGGGGAGTTCGGTGCGGGCGGCGACCTCGGAGATCTGCATGGGCTCGCCGGTGGCGGCGCGGGCTCCGGGCATGCGGGGCGCGGACGTTCGTACTCCGGTCACGACAGGGTCCTCCTCGGTGCGGCGGCGGACGGCGCTTCTGTGAACCAACCTCCGTGCATTACATCCGATTCGTCCTAATTTCATGCGCTATGACGGTCGGAAACGCGGAGAGAGCCAGCCGTCAGGGCCAGACCAGGCAGTACGGATGGTGGCCGGCCTCGTGGAGGCGGACGGAGAAGTCCTGCCACTCGTGGAGCAGCTGGTAGACGTCGAAGGCGTCGCGCGGACCGCCGCGGTCGGGGACGGTGGACCAGATGAAGGCGGCGGCGCCGACCGACTCCTCGCCGATCGCGCGCAGCGGGTCGACCACCGTCGTGGGGAGCTTCACCACGGCGTAGTCGGGGTGCAGGACGACCAGTTCCAGCGGGGGGACCTTGTGGAGGGGCAGGCCCTGGATGCCGGTGAGGACCATCGCCGCTATCGTCTCCGGCTTGATCTTGGAGAACATGCCACCCATGCCCAGCTCGTCGCCGCCCAGCTCCTCCGGGCGCATCGAGATCGGGACGCGGGCCGCCGTGGCGCCGTCGGGCGCGCCGAAGTACTTGTACGTCACCGCCAAGCTGCGGCTCCCGAGGGGCGGGTCGGCCGGGGGCTGTTCCGGGGACGCGCGATTGTCCGGCGCGGTCGGGTCCTCGGCCCGCCGCCGCCGGTGCCTCCCCCGCCGGACAGGCTCAGGACCCAGGTCGTCCGTCCCCTCGCCCGGTCCGCCACCGCGATGCATATCTCCACCCGACTGCTTTTTCTCGGCAACACGACCCCGCCGCGCAACCCGATCATCGTGTCAGTGACCTCCCCCGCGTTCCTGCGGTGAAACACCTGTCCGCAAGAAACGCCGCGGCCTCTGACACCATGGATCGCGTGAGCCAACCCCATGAGGTCCCTGCCGCCACAGTTTCGCAGACGCGGAGGCAGGCCGCCCCGGCGTGATGCACAGGGTGCCCACACCGTCCCTCCGTACCAGACGTCGTACTCGCAGGTCAGGATCACTGTGTCGTATTCATACGAAGCCCCAGTCTCACAGACGCTTTTCGACCGCGCTTCCCTTGTGACGCCCGGCGGCGTGAACTCACCGGTGCGGGCCTTCCGGGCCGTGGGCGGTACGCCCCGGTTCATGGTGTCCGGCACCGGTCCGTACCTCACGGATGCGGACGGTCGCGAGTACGTCGACCTCGTCTGCTCCTGGGGGCCGATGATTCTCGGCCACGCCCACCCCGAGGTGACCGCCGCCGTGCAGGCCGCGGTGGCCCGCGGCACCTCCTTCGGCACGCCCGGTGAGGGCGAGGTCGCGCTCGCCGAGGAGATCGTGGCCCGCGTGGAGCCGGTCGAGCAGGTGCGCCTGGTCTCCTCCGGCACCGAGGCGACCATGTCCGCGATCCGGCTCGCCCGCGGTTTCACCGGGCGCGCGAAGGTCGTCAAGTTCGCCGGCTGCTACCACGGGCACGTGGACGCGCTGCTGGCCGCCGCCGGCTCCGGCGTCGCCACCCTCGGGCTGCCGGACACGCCCGGCGTGACCGGCGCGCAGGCGGGCGACACGGTCGTGCTGCCGTACAACGACCTGGAGGCCGTGCGGGCCGCCTTCGCCGCGCACCCGGGCGAGATCGCCTGCGTGATCACCGAGGCCTCGCCGGGCAACATGGGCGTCGTCCCGCCGCTGCCGGGCTTCAACCAGGGGCTCGCGGACCTGTGCCGGGAGAACGGCGCGCTGTACATCTCCGACGAGGTCATGACCGGCTTCCGCACCAGCCGCGCCGGCTGGTACGGCGTGGA
Organism: Streptomyces sp. NPDC014656; assembly: GCF_043084305.1. NCBI lineage: Bacteria > Bacillati > Actinomycetota > Actinomycetes > Kitasatosporales > Streptomycetaceae > Streptomyces > Streptomyces sp. NPDC014656. The sequence continues at coordinate 286,738 of NZ_JBIBZN010000010.1, read as the reverse complement.
CGGCGTCAAGGCCGACCTGCTGACCTTCGGCAAGGTCATGGGCGGCGGCTTCCCGGCCGCGGCCTTCGGCGGCCGCGCCGACGTCATGGCCCACCTCGCCCCGGCCGGCCCCGTCTACCAGGCGGGCACCCTCTCCGGGAACCCGATCGCCACCGCCGCCGGGCTCGCGCAGCTGCGGCTGCTCGACGACGCCGCGTACGAGAAGGTGAACGCGGTCTCGAAGGAGATCCAGGGCCTGGTCACCGGCGCGCTCGCCAAGGAGGGCGTGGCGCACCGGCTGCAGACCGCGTCCAACATGTTCTCGGTCTTCTTCACCGCCGACGAGGTGCGGAACTACGACGAGGCGAAGAAGCAGGAGGCCTTCCGCTTCAACGCCTTCTTCCACTCGATGCTCGCGGACGGCGTCTACCTGCCGCCCTCGGCCTTCGAGTCGTGGTTCGTCTCGGCCTCCCACGACGAGCGCGCGATCGAGCGGATCGCCGCCGCGCTGCCCGCCGCCGCCCGTGCCGCAGCGGAGGCCACCGCATGAGCGACGACGTGAAGAACCCGCAGGACATCACGGTCGTCCACCTCATGCGCCACGGCGAGGTGCACAACCCGGACGGCGTGCTGTACGGGCGCCGGGCCGGCTACCACCTCTCCGAGCTGGGCCGGAGGATGGCCGACCGGGTGGCCGAGTCGCTTGCCGAGCGGGACGTCACGTACGTCGTCGCCTCCCCGCTGGAGCGGGCGCAGGAGACGGCCACCCCGATCGCCAAGTCGCACGGCCTGGACCTGGCCACCGACAGGCGGCTGATCGAGGCGGCGAACGTCTTCGAGGGCAAGACCTTCGGCGTCGGCGACGGGGCGCTGCGCCGCCCGGCGAACTGGAGGCACCTCACCAACCCGTTCCAGCCGTCCTGGGGCGAGCCGTACATCGAGCAGGTCGTGCGGATGATGGGGGCGCTGGACGCGGCGAAGGACGCGGCGCGCGGGCACGAGGCGGTGCTGGTCAGCCACCAGCTGCCGATCTGGATCGTGCGGTCCTTCGTGGAGCGGCGCCGGCTGTGGCACGACCCGCGGCGGCGGCAGTGCACGCTGGCCTCGCTGACCTCGTTCACGTACAAGGGCGACAAGATCGTCTCGGTCGGTTACAGCGAGCCGGCGATCGACCTGGTGCCGGTGCACCTGCGGGCCGGCGCCAAGCCGGTGAAGGGCAGGCAGAAGGCCTTCGGGGCGTAGGTCCCGGGCCCGCCGGGCGGCGTCCGGCGGGGCGCCCACTGGACAGGGGCCGCTTGACGGGACATCGTCAGGGCGGTCGGAGAGTGGTCACTCTCCGACCGCCCTGAAATTTTTGTGCGATTTGCCGGAACCTCCGTGTTCCTCCCTGCATCTCACTCATTGTCGGTTTGGATGATGTTTTGCGTCTCAGTGTGAATGGGGATGTCATGCGCGGGTTCAGTCGAAGGAGCCTTCTCGGAGCGGGTGTCGGGGCCGCCGCGGCCCTGGGCGTCGCCGGGTGCAGCGACAACGGCAAGGGCGGCACGGGCAGTTCCGGACCGGACAAGGGGGGCGCCCCCTCGGGCGGCACCGACCCCACCACCCCGGCCCCGACCAAGGACGACGTCCGCCTCATCGGCGACGGTTCCACCGCCGACACCGGCAAGCAGCCGCACCAGCCCGACACCCCCGTCCCGCTCGAACCGGGCCAGACCCCTCCGCAGTTCGTGGTCTTCTCCTGGGACGGCGCCGGCGAGGTCGGCAACGGCCTCTTCCCCCGCTTCCTCGAACTGGCCCGCAACCACGACGCGGCCATGACCTTCTTCCTCTCCGGCATCTACCTGCTGCCCGAGTCCAAGAAGGACCTCTACCGGCCGCCGAACAACCGCGTCGGCGCCTCCGACATCGGCTACCTCACCGACGCGCACATCAAGGACACCCTCAAGAACGTCCGCCAGGCCTGGCTCGACGGGCACGAGATCGGCACCCACTTCAACGGGCACTTCTGCGGCGGCTCCGGCTCGGTCGGCAACTGGACCCCGGCCCAGTGGCAGAGCGAGATCGACCAGGCCGTGAAGTTCGTCACCGAGTGGAAGACCAACAGCGGCTGGACCGACCTCGACCCGCTGCCCTTCGACTACTCCAAGGAACTCGTCGGCGGCCGCACCCCCTGCCTCCTCGGCCAGGACAACCTGCTGCCCACCGCCAAGCGCCTCGGCTGGCGCTACGACGCCAGCTCCCCCGGCGGCCGCCAGACCTGGCCCGTCAAGCGCAAGGGGATCTGGGACTTCCCGCTCCAGGCCGTGCCCTTCCCCGGACACTCCTTCGAAGTGCTGTCCATGGACTACAACATGCTGGCGAACCAGTCCAAGAACAGCACCAAGGGCATGCCCTCCCGCTATCCCGGCTGGCGCAAGCAGGCCACCGACGCGCTGATCGGCGGCTTCACGCGCGCGTACGAGACCAACCGCGCCCCCTTCTTCGTCGGCAACCACTTCGAGCAGTGGAACGGCGGCATCTACATGGACGCCGTCGAGGAGGCGATCAAGGCGATGGCCGGGAAGAAGGACGTCCGGCTCGTCTCGTTCCGCCAGTTCACGGACTGGATGGACGTCCAGGACCCGGCGATCCTCGCCCGCCTGCGCGGCCTCGACGTGGGCCAGAAGCCGGCCGGCGGCTGGGCCGGCTATCTCAAAGCCGCTTAGACGATCTTGACAAGGGGCGTTACGGGCACGTAGGGGGGTGCCCAAGATCCCCCAAACGCCCATGCGAAACTTTTCACATGAGCCTTAGCCGTGGCCTCCGTCCTGCCCCCCGACGCGCCCTCGCCGCCGTCGGCGTGCTGTCCGCCGCCCTCGTGCTCTCCGCCTGCGGCGGCGACGACAACGGCACCTCCGGCGGAGGCAACACCAACTTCGTCACCAGCAAGGGCGGCATCTCCACCGTCCCCAAGGGCGAGCGCGCCGGCATCAACACGATCGCCGGCGAGACGCTGGAGGGCGAGAAGCTCGACGTCGCCGACCTCAAGGGCAAGGTCGTCGTCCTCAACGTCTGGGGCTCCTGGTGCGGCCCCTGCCGCGCCGAGGCCCCCCACTTCGTGAAGGCCGCCAACGACCTCAAGGGCCAGGACGTGGCCTTCGTCGGCCTCAACACCCGCGACGCCAACAAGCAGCAGGCGCTCGCCTTCGAGGCCGACTACGAGGTGCCCTACCCGAGCCTCTACGACCGGGACGGCAAGCTGATCCTCTTCGGCTTCCCCAAGGGCACCCTCAGCCCCAAGGGCATCCCCTCCACCGTCGTCCTCGACAAGGAGGGCAAGATCGCCGCCCGCGCGCTCATGGCCGTCGACGAGACCAAGCTCCGCTCCATGATCGACCCGCTTCTCAAGGAGAAGTGAGCCGGTGAACGAGACCGTCACCAGCGGAGCCCTGCTGCTCGCCGTCCCCGTCGCCCTCCTGGCCGGCCTGGTCTCCTTCTTCTCGCCCTGCGTGCTCCCGCTCGTCCCCGGCTACCTGTCGTACGTCACCGGCGTCTCCGGCACCGACCTCGCCGACAGCCGCCGCGGCCGGATGACCGCCGGCGCCGTCCTCTTCGTCGCCGGCTTCACCGCCGTCTTCGTCTCCGGCGGCGCCCTCTTCGGCTACTTCGGCGCCACGCTCCAGGAGTACAGCGGGACGCTGAGCACGATCCTCGGCGTCTTCATGATCCTCATGGGGCTCTTCTTCGCCGGGCTGATGCCGTGGTTCACCCAGCGCGAGTTCCGCTTCCACCGGAAGCCCGTCGCCGGACTCCTCGGCGCGCCCGTCCTCGGCGCGCTCTTCGGCATCGGCTGGACCCCGTGCATCGGCCCGACCCTCGCCTCGGTCAACGCGCTCGCCCTCGAACAGGCCAGCGCCGGACGCGGGGCCATACTGGCCCTCGCCTACTGCCTCGGCCTCGGCGTCCCCTTCGTCCTCGCCGCCATCGCGTTCCGCAAGGCCCTCGGAGCGTTCGGCTGGGTGAAGAAGCACTACGTGTGGGTCATGCGGATCGGCGGCGGCATGATGATCGTCACCGGTGTCCTCCTGCTCACAGGCGTCTGGGACAGCATGGTCTCCACGATGCAGGGCTGGTCCAGCGGTTTCACGGTGGGAATCTGATCCATGAGCAAGACCGACACGACGGACACGACCGACGCGGCCGACGCGAATCCCGCGCCCGGTGACGAGGCCGCCGGCGCGGACCTCTCCACCGCGCCCCGGGAGGACACCGGCACCGAGACCACCGGCGGCCCCACCCTCGGGGTCGTCGGCTGGATCCGCTGGTTCTGGCGCCAGCTCACCTCCATGCGGGTGGCGCTGATCCTGCTCTTCCTGCTCTCCCTCGGCGCCGTCCCCGGCTCCCTCATCCCGCAGACCAGCGCGGACGAGATGAAGGTCGCCGACTTCAAGAAGGCGCACGAGACCCTCACCCCGCTCTACGAGAAGCTCCAGCTCTTCGACGTCTACAGCTCGGTGTGGTTCTCCGCGATCTACATCCTGCTCTTCGTCTCCCTCATCGGCTGCATCGTCCCGCGCACCTTGCAGTTCGTCGGCCAGCTCCGCGGCCTGCCGCCGGGCGCCCCCAAGCGGCTCACCCGCCTGCCCGCGTACACGACCTGGCGCACCGAGGCCGCCCCCGAGGAGGTCCACGAGGCGGCCCTCGCCGTCCTCAAGGGCCGCCGCTTCCGGGCCCGTACGACGGGAGGCTCGGTCGCCGCCGAGAAGGGCTACCTCCGCGAGGCCGGCAACCTGCTCTTCCACCTCGCGCTCATCGTGATGCTGGTGGCCTTCGCCTGGGGCCAGCTCTTCAAGTCCGAGGGCGGCAAGCTCGTCGTCGAGGGCGACGGCTTCTCCAACACGCTCACCCAGTACGACGACTTCAAGTCCGGCTCCCAGTTCGGCGTCGACGAGCTCGAACCGTTCAGCTTCACCCTGGACAGCTTCACCGGCACCTACGAGAAGAGCGGCCCGCAGCGCGGCACCCCCCGCACCTTCGAGGCCGCCGTCACCTACACCCAGGGCGACGGCACGGACAAGAAGGCGGTCATCCGGGTCAACGAGCCGCTGGAGATCGGCGACTCCAAGGTCTACCTGATCGCCCACGGCTACGCGCCGGTCGTCACCGTCAAGGACGGCCGGGGGGAGGTCGTCTTCCGCGGCGCGGTCCCGCTGCTGCCCCTCGACAACAACCTCACCTCCCGCGGCGCGATCAAGGTGATGGACGGCTACCGCGACAAGAACGGCAAGCCGGAGCAGCTGGGCTTCAACGCGTTCTTCGTGCCGACCTTCGCCGGAGCCGGTCAGGGCGACATGTTCTCCCAGTTCCCCGCGCTCGACTTCCCCGCCATGGCCCTCTCCGGCTACCACGGCGACCTGCGCGTCAACTCCGGCCTGCCGCAGAACGTGTACCAGCTGGACCTCTCCAAGATGACCCAGTTCAAGCTCGACGAGGGCACCGGGGTCGCCAAGCGGATGCTGCCCGGCGAGACCATGACCCTGCCCGACGGCGCCGGCTCGATCACCTTCGAGAAGGACATCAAGGAGTGGGCGAGCTTCCAGGTCTCGCAGCAGCCGGGCAACGGCCTCGCCCTCACCGGCGCGGTCGCCGCGATCGCCGGACTCACCGGTTCGCTCTTCATCCAGCGGCGCCGGATCTGGGTCCGCGCCGTCCGCGGCGAGGACGGCACGACCGTCGTCGAGATGGCGGGCCTCGGCCGCAGCGAGTCCGCCAAGCTGCCCGAGGAGCTCGCCGATCTCGCGGTCGCGCTCACCGCCCAGGCGCCCCAGGCGCCGGAACCTGCCGAAGCCGAAGCAGAAGCATCAGAAGGGGCCGAGAAGTGATCCTCGCCGCCGAGACCAACGAGAGCCTGGCGACGCTCAGCAACGAGCTCGTCTACGCCTCGATGGCCGTGTACACGCTGGCCTTCCTGGCCCACATCGCCGAGTGGGTCCTGGGCAGCCGCAGCAAGGTCGGCCGCACCGCCGCCGCGCTGACCGGGGCCGCCACCGAGCCCGCCACGGTGACCGTCCAGGTCAAGGGGGCCGGGGGCACCACCGTCCTGGACCGGCCGAAGGTCGTCACCCGGTCCGCCTCCGGCGCCCGTGACGTCCCCGACGGCCCCGGTGCCGCCGGCGGCACCGTCAAGGGCGACCTGTACGGCCGGATCGCCGTCTCGCTCACGGTCCTCGCCTTCGCCCTGGAGGCGGCCGGAGTGGTCTCCCGGGCGATGGCCGTGCAGCGCGCCCCCTGGGGCAACATGTACGAGTTCTCCACCACCTTCTCCACGGTGGCGGTCGGCACCTACCTCGGCTTCCTGCTCGCCAAGAAGAACGTCCGCTGGATCGGCCTCCCGCTGGTGACCACGGTCCTGCTCGACCTGGGCCTCGCCACCACCTGGCTGTACACCGAGAGCGACCAGCTGGTGCCGGCGCTCGACTCGTACTGGCTGTGGATCCACGTCTCCACCGCCATCTTCTGCGGCGCCGTCTTCTACCTCGGCGCGGTCGCCACCCTGCTGTACCTCTTCCGAGACTCGTACGAGAACAAGCTCGCCACCGGCGGACAGCCCGGCGCCTTCGCCCGGTCCGTGCTGGAGCGGCTGCCCTCCGCGACCTCCCTCGACAAGTTCTCCTACCGGGTCAACGCCGCGATCTTCCCGCTCTGGACCTTCACGATCATCGCGGGCGCCATCTGGGCCGGCGACGCGTGGGGCCGCTACTGGGGCTGGGACGCCAAGGAGGTCTGGTCCTTCATCACGTGGGTCGGCTACGCCGCCTACCTGCACGCCCGCGCCACCGCCGGCTGGAAGGGCCGCAAGGCCGCGTACATCGCGCTCATCGCCTTCGCCTGCTTCCTCTTCAACTACTACGGCGTGAACATCTTCGTCAGCAGCAAGCACTCCTACGCGGGCGTCTGAGCTGGCACGGCCCCCCTCGGGGGGCCACGCTGGAGGTATGACCGAGATACCCCGGGGCAGGAGCGAGACCCACGACGGCGACGCGCACCTGCTGCGGTACGCGTTCGAGCTGCCGCACCCGCAGGCGGCGGTCTGGGCGAGGGTCGCCTCGCCCGAGGGGCTGCCGTCCTGGCTGTGCGCGGCGGACCCGCTGGAGCCGCGGCTCGGCGGGCAGGTCGTCCTCCGCTGGCTGAACGGCGACACCGAGGTCTCGGGGCGGGTGACCGCCTGGGACCCGGACCACGTGGCCGAGTACACGGTCGGCGCCCCGCACGGACGGATCCGGTTCCATCTGGAACCGGCCGCCGGCGGGGCGTCGACCGTGCTGCGTTTCACCAACGAGTTCCACGGCGACCGGGACCTGCTCCTCGACTGCCTGGCCGGCTGGCACGACCACTTCGAGCGGCTGGGCGACGCGCTGGACGGCCGCCCGACGGACTGGCGGCAGTGGACGACGGGCCGCTGGAGCGAGCTGTGGGAACTGTACGCCCGGGACACGGCCCCCTGGCCGAAGTGGGTGCCGTAGCGGTACGTCCCCGGGCCGCGTCCCCGGGCGTCGCGCCCCCGTCCGGCCGCGGGCGTCAGTCCCGGCGGGAGTCCGTCGCGTCCCGGACGGCCGAGAGCGGTTCGGCGATGTCCTCCAGCGAGCGGCGCTCCGCGTCGACCGCCAGGAAGGCCGCCACGACGCCCGCCGCGCACATCAGCGCGGCGCCGATCTGGAAGGCCAGCACCGTGTCGCCGACCACGCCCGACTCCGTCAGCTCGGCGAAGACCAGCGGGCCGCTGATGCCGCCCGCCGCCGTGCCCAGCGCGTAGAAGAAGGCGATGGCCATCGCGCGGGTCTCCATCGGGAAGATCTCGGAGACGGTCAGATAGGCGCTGGAGGCGCCCGTCGACGCGAAGAACAGCACGACGCACCAGCAGGCCGTCAGGGTCGTCGCGGACAGCGAGCCGCGGTCGAAGAGCCAGGCGGTGCCGAAGAGCAGCAGGCCCGACAGCAGGTAGGTGCTGGAGATCATGATCCGGCGGCCGACGGTGTCGAAGAGCCGGCCGAGCAGCAGCGGTCCCAGGAAGTTGCCCGCCGCGATCACCGCGAAGTAGTAGCCGGTGCTGCCGGTCGGCACGTCGAAGAAGGTGATGAGGATGGTGCCGAAGCCGAAGGTGATGGCGTTGTAGAGGAACGCCTGGCCGATGAAGAGCGACAGGCCGAGGACGGCGCGGCGCGGGTAGCGGCCGAAGACGGTCCTGGCGATCGTGCCGAAACCGATGCTCTTGCGCTGGTGGATGGTGATCTCGCCGGCCGGCGGCGGCAGCTTCTCGCCCTTCTCCGCCTCGATCTCCTTCTCCACGGAGGCGACCAGCGCGTCGGCCTCCTCGCCGTGCCCGTGGATGAACTGCCAGCGTGGACTCTCCGGCACGTGCCGGCGCACCAGCAGGATGACCAGGCCGAGGACGACGCCGAGGGCGAAGCTGAGCCGCCAGCCGAGGTCCTTCGGGAAGATGTCGGTGTCCAGCATGACGATCGACAGCAGGGCGCCGCCGATGGCGCCCAGCCAGTAGCTGCCGTTGATGATCAGGTCGACCCGGCCCCGGTAGAGGGACGGGATCAGCTCGTCGATCGCCGAGTTGATGGCCGCGTACTCGCCGCCGATGCCGAAACCGGTGAGGAAGCGGAAGAGGAAGAACCACCAGGACTCGAAGGACAGGGCGGTCATCGCCGTGGCGCCGAGGTAGACGACCAGGGTGATCATGAACAGTTTCTTGCGGCCGTAGCGGTCGGTCAGCCATCCGAAGAACAGCGCGCCCGAGCAGGCGCCCGCCACGTAGAGGGCGGCGGCCACGCCGGTGACCTGGGCCGCGGTGATGTCGAGTCCGCTGCCCTCCTCGGCCAGCCGGCCGGCGACGTTGCCGACGATGGTGACCTCGAGGCCGTCGAGGATCCAGACGGTGCCGAGGCCGATGACGATCATCCAGTGCCAGCGGGACCAGGGAAGGCGGTCGAGCCGGGCCGGTACGGCGGTGGTGACCGTGTCCGTCCCGGCGGGCACGGAAGACGGCGCGCTCATGGTTCTCCTCTCGTCGCCGGGCGGGTGTACCGCCGCGGGTGGTCATCCGCCGGTGCGGGTCCGGCGGGGGTTCCACCGGTCGCGGAGGGTGAGCCGGGCGCGGCGGTCGCGGCGCTCGCGGACCCGCCGGTCCAGCTCCTCCATGAGCCGGCGGCCCCGGTGCTCGGGGTCGAGTTCGTCCAGGACCCGGTCGACCTCGGCGAGCAGCGCCCCGTACAGCTGCCAGCGGCCGGGGTCGGCGAGGGCGAGGGCCAGGAGGCGTTCGGCGGCGTCGTCCCGGCAGGCGCGGGCGGCCCGCAGCTCGCCCGCCAGGCGGGTCTCCGCGGCCTCGGCGGCCTCGCTGCCCCGGGCGGTGACGAGGACGGCGAAGCTGACGAGGGCGTCGGCGGTGTACTGGGCGGTCTCCCGGACGGCGAGGGCGGCCCGGTCCGGCAGGAGCGTGCCCCCCTCGCGGTGTTTCGCCAGGTCGGTGAGGGTGCGGGCGAGGACCCGCAGGACGACGGCGCAGATCTCCAGGGTGTCGAGGCCGGTGCGCAGGACGACGCTGTGGAGGAGGCCCTCCTTGACGCGGGGGTTCAGCCGCAGGCTGTCCTCGGCGGTGCGCAGCGCCCCGTCGACGTCGGCGACGTCGTTGTCGAGGCGGCGGGCCTCGTGCAGGCGCTCGGCGGCCTGCTCGACGGGCGGCGCGCCGGTGAACTCGTCCGCCACGTCGAGGAGCAGCAGGCGCATCCGCCGGGCGAGGTCCTCGATGGATTCGCCGGCCGTGTCGACCCAGACGGGCGGGACGAGGAAGAGGTTGAAGAGCATGCCGACGACGGCGCCGATGAGGGTCTCCAGGACCCGGTCCCAGGCGGTGTCGGAGACCTGGGTGACGCCGAGGACGAGCATGGCGCTGATGGCGACCTCGGGGACGAACTCCTCGACCCGGACGAGCCGTCCGACGAGCAGCGAGGCCAGGATGACCAGGGCGAGGCTCCACCAGGACAGGCCGACGACGACGCTGAACGCGATGGCGATGAGGACGCCGACGACGACCGAGTTCACCCGGCGGAGGCTGGTGGTCAGGGTGGAGTAGAGCGTGACCTGGACGACCAGGAGCGCGGTGAGGGGCGCGGTGAGGGGGACCGGCTCGCTGCTGAGCCGGAGCGCGACCACGTAGCTGAGGGTGGCCGCCGCCGTGGACCGCACGGTCTGCACGGCGAAGGGGTCCCGGCGCAGGCGCGCGAGCGGTCCGTCGTCCCGGTCGTGCCGTCCGCCCTCGCGTGCCACGTGCCACCTCGTCCCGTCGGCCGCCCCGGAGGGCCCTCTAGGACGACCGCCTGCCCGGACGGCCCCGCGCTCATGCGCGGGTGCGTCCGGGCGGGCGAGGGATCACCCCCGCTTAGGTGGCAGGCAGCTCGTCGCCGGGGGCGCGCCCTCGGGCCAGGCGGTCCGGACGAAGCGCTGGGTGCCGTCGGGGGCCAGCTCCACGATGGGCACGGCCTTGTTGTACGGGTTGCCGTGGTTGTCGAGGCAGATCCAGCCGCTCGCGCCCTCGACCCGCAGCGAGCCCTTGACCTGCGGCCACTGGGTGCCGACGTCGGCGAGCTCGGGGTAGGGGGCGTCGGCGGGGGTGGCCTGGCGGATGGCGTGGACGGCCGTGGCCATGGCGTCGTACGCGATGATCGCCTGCCCGTCGCGCAGCGGTATCGGCTTCGGGTCGGCGCGGGCGATGTCGGTCAGGAAGGTCTCGAAGGCGACGACCGAGCCGCCGGTCCCCGGCACCGTCCGGCCCGCCCCGGGCTTCCAGGCGTCGGGGTGGGCGAGGGCGGCGTACCGGACGGTCAGCTTCTTGCCGAGGGCCGCGCGGTTGAGCTTGGTGTCGGCGCCGAGGTACGAGCCCTCGTCGCCGGTCAGGACGGTGAAGGCGCGGTCGGCGCAGCCGCGGGAGCCCAGCGCGTTGACGAACTGGCGCAGCTGGGTGTGGCGGCCGGCGAAGAAGACGGTCTCGGCGCGGGTGTCGCAGATCAGGTGGGTGATCTGGCGGAAGGTGTTGGCGGTGGTGCCCTCCTCGGTGTTGTCCTTCGGGGAGGTGTAGAGCTGCGGTTCGTAGGGGGCGCCCTTGAGGGAGGCGGTGAAGGCCGACCGCAGGGTGTCGATGTAGTGGTCGCCGGTGCGGGAGTCCTGGACGAGGATGGCGCGGGCCGCGTCGACCTCGCCGAAGTGGGCGAGGGCCTTCGCCTCGTCGCTGTTGGTGGGGGAGACCCGGGCCAGGCCGGGGAAGCGGTCGCGGCCGGGGCCGTTGGCGAGGTCGTCGGCGGTGATGGTGGTGCCGACGACGGCGATCCCGGCGCCGGTGAGGGCGGTGACCGCCTCCCGCACCTCGGCGGAGGAGGTGGCGACGCCGGAGACGGCGCGGAGCCGGTCGGGGGCGCCGGTCATGGTGACGAGCCGGTCGACGGCCGCGCGCCAGTGGGCGTTGCGGTTGCCGGTGTTGGCGAGGACGAGCCGGATCTTGGGGGTCTCGCTGTTGGACTCGTGGTTGGCCCGGTACTGGTAGGCGTAGGCGCCCTGGAGCTCGCGGAGGATCTTCTCGCGGGTGCCGGGGTCGGTGGCGGTGAGCGGCAGCAGGACGGCGACGGTGGCGTACTCGCCGGCCTTGAGGGTGGCGTTCTCCCGCCCGATGGCGGTGGTGATCGCGGTGAGCGCGGGGACGCGGAAGTCGTGTCCGGTGCCGTCGACGCCGACGCACTCGGTGCTGCCCGCGGGCCGGGCCACCCCGGGGGCGCAGGAACGGTCCTCCGGTCGGGCGATCACATAGAGGCCCCAGCCGCCGAGTCCGACGACGAGGGAGGTGGCGACGAGGGTGCTGAGGAGCTTCTGCCGGGGTGTCCAGAAGAAGCGGCGGCGCAGCCGGTCGAGCATGGCGTCAGACTCCGTCCTCGCGTCCGGGCGGCAGCGAGGGCTCCCGCCAGGCGCGGATGTCGCGCGGCCAGTGGCCGGCCGCGTCCCACAGGGGGCCGCTGCCGGTGAGGTGGCGGCCGGAGAGCCGGCGCAGTTCGTACGCCAGCCGGTCGGCGACCTCCTCGTCGGGCAGGGTGAGCGGATCGGTGAGCAGCCACAGGGCGTGCAGCAGCCGCCGCAGGGAGAGGTGCAGTTCGGCGGCGTCGGGGCCGAGGCCGTCCGGGAGCGCCGGGTCGGCCTCCTGGCCGAGCGCGATCGCCCGGCGCGGGTCGGGTCCGGTGCGGCCCCGCTCGCGCGGATAGGGGGCGGCGGCGACGAACCGCAGCACGCCCAGCCAGCCGAGGACGTCGGGCCCCGGGAAGGTGAGCCGCAGGTGGGCGACGGCCTCGGTGGTCTCGCCGAGGGCCAGGTCGTGGTGGAGCCGGTACGGGCCGGGCTGCGGTCCGTAGTGGCGGCGGAGGGTCTCGTGGACGGCCCGCCACGCGGAGTAGCCGGGGTGGTCGCCGTCCTCGAAGCGGAGCCGGTGCAGCAGCAGGGCGCGCAGCAGCGGGTCGCCGACGAAGCGGCCGGGGTGCTCGGCCCAGTGCTCGGCGCGCAGCCGGTCGCGGACCCGGAGGGCGACGTCGCCGTCGAGGGACTCGGCGGGCAGCCTGGCCTGGGCGAGGCGGCGGGCGGACTCCTCGTCGTGGGCGGCGGCGAGCACCGCGTACGGACCCGTCCGGGTCACCGGGAGCAGCGCGGTCAGGAGGGCGGGGGCGACCGGCACGGGGGCGGTGTCCTCGCGGAGTTCCACGGCGAGGTCGAGCAGGTCGCCGGGGGTGAGGGCGGCGCGGGTGGCGGGCGGGGTCTCGCCGGCGGCCCGGGCGAGCAGGTCGACGCCGAGCGGGCGGCCGCCGGTGAGCCGGTGGACGGCCCGGGAGAGCGCGGCGGGCGCGCGGCCCTCCGGGTCGTGGCGGTCGAAGGCGGCGCGGGTCTGGGTGGGGGTGAGCGGGGTGAGGTCGACGGCGAGGAGCCCGGAGCCGACCCGGGAGGTGCGGGGGCAGGGCGCCCGGTGGGCGGTCTCGGGCAGCCGGAGGCGGGTGGCGTGGCGCAGCGCCTCGTGCTCGCGCGGCCGGGAGGCGGCGAGCACGACGGTGTGGTCGCGGCGGCCGGTGGAGCGGGCGCGCAGAATCGGTTCGACCAGGGCGCGGCCGACGGGTTCGTGGGCGTTGTCGAGGAGCAGCAGGGGCCGGCCGACGCGGCTGCCGAGGTGCCGTCCGGTGTAGGCGCGGAGCAGGTCCTCGGTGAGGGTGAGCGCCAGGAAGGACTCGGCCTCCTCGCGGCGCGGCCCGCCCTGCGCGAAGTCGACGGCGAGCTGCTGGAGTCCGGCGCGGCCGCGCCCGCCGGCGTTGCGGTAACCGCCGAACCAGTCCTCCGGCGCCTTCTTGAACCGGCTGAAGAACTCCTCGACGACCGTCTCGACGGTCGCCTCCGCGATCAGCCCGGCGAAGGGCGCGCCGGCCTCGGCGGCGGTGCCCGCCAGCTTGGCCAGGACCTTGCCGACCCAGGAGGCGGCGGCGGCCCGCCCGGCGTCCACGGTGGCCAGCAGCGGCCCGAGCCGCAGCAGGTCGCGGCGGGCCCGCTCGTCGTCGTCCCGGGTCCAGCCGACCGAGGTGACGGCGACGAGCCCGAGCGAGAGCCGCGGGAAGGGCACGGCCCGGACGGCCTCGCCGCGCAGGCCGAGCTGCACGGCCAGCTCGCCCAGCGCCCCGGTGACGGGGGACCAGCCGGCCCCGTGGTCGGCGGGCTCCTCGACGGCGGCGCAGTCGAGCAGCGCGAGCGGGGTGAAGCCGCGGTAGCGGTTGCGGACCTCCTTGAGCAGCACGGTCTTGCCCATGCCGCGCCCGCCGGTGAAGACGGTGACCGGCGGGTCGTCACCGTGCTCGAAGGGGACCCGCCCCTGGCCGTACGCTCCCAGTCCGACGAGCCGTGCGGCGAGCCCGCGCGGATCGAGGACCGCCTCGCGGCCGTACAGCTCTCTGTGCACCCGCCACCCCCGTCGCAGTCAACTCAAGGATATCGACCGTGTGTTGGTAACTGGAGGGGCTTTTCGGGTCTGTTGCTGAGGTGTTGTCGGTCCGTGGCGACGGCGTCGAGCTGCGCCCGCAGGTACCCGTGGGACCCGATGCCGTGGGCGGTGGTCCCGGGCGGGCGCCCGTGGGGGTGCGCCGGCGGCGTCGGCTCCTCGTCTCCTCGGCTCCTCTTCGGGCTCCTCGACCGGCGGCCGGGGCGCTGGGCCGCGGGCCGGGCCGATCGCGGACGGCCGCGCGGTGTCACCCGTCGCCGATGTCCTCGTTCCACAGGTCCGGGCGGGCGTGGATGAACTCCCGCATGAGCGCGGCGCATTCGGGATCGTCCAGCACGAGGACCTCGACGCCGTGCTCCGCGAGCCAGTCGTGCCCGCCGTGGAAGGTCCGCGCCTCCCCGACGACCACCCGCGAGATCCCGAACTGCCGCACCAGGCCGGAGCAGTACCAGCACGGCGACAGCGTCGTCACCATCGTCGTCCCCCGGTACGAGCGCTGCCGGCCGGCGGCCCGGAAGGCGGCGGTCTCGGCGTGCGTGGCCGGATCCCCGTCCTGCACCCGCCGGTTCCGTCCCCGCCCGAGCAGCGCCCCGTCGGCCCCGTAGAGCGCGGCCCCGATGGGGATCCCCCCTTCACCGAGCCCGGCACGGGCCTCGTCGAGGGCGGTGCGGAGCCAGCGGCGCGCCTGTTCGTGGTCCAGGGGGGAGTGCGTGTGGGGGGCTTTCCCGCGCGGGGTGCCGGGATCCCCCGGCGCGCGGGGTGCGGCATTCCCGGTCGGCGTGACGTAGGACCCCTTGCCGGGCACGGTGTAGACGAGACCGTGTCCGGCCAGCTCCCGTATGGCACGGCGAGCGGTCAGTACGGCGATGCCGTACTCCTCGGCGAGGCGAGTCGGTGCCGGGACCATCCGGTCGGGGGCGTACTCCCCGCTCGCGATCTTCGCTGCGATCACGTCTGCCAGTTGCATGTACAGCGGGCGTCCGGACTGCGCGTCAAGGCTCATGCGTCAACACTAGATAGTCATACTAAGACACGTATGGATGGATCTAGCTACATCACGATGTAGCAAGGTGTAGCTCGGATTACGGTGTGTGACGCACAGAAGACCCCGGCGACCGCTGCAACCGGCCCCGGGGCACGGCCACCAACCACTACCGGAGTTGATGACGTGCGGAACCCTATCGCGCGCCCCCTGATCCCCCTCCTCCTCTGGCTCCTCGTGCTGACCCTGCCGCCTACCGGCAGGCACCGCACCCGCCCGGCACGCCCGGCCCCCGCCCCGCGCCACCGCGCTCCCGCCCGCCGCCGGTCTCCGTACGCCCAGGAACAGGCGAGGCCCCTCGACGGGTCACGGTCGCCCCTGGAACGCCCCTACCTCGCGGCCGTGCAGCGGCGGCGGCGCCGGACGTTGTGGCTGGCCACGGTCGGGGTCGACGTCGACCGCCGGAACATCCACGCCGGGATCGCCCGATGAGCCGCTGCGGGGCCCGGCGCTCCGTGTACGCCGTCGCGGAGACGGTCCGTCCCGTGTGGGGCGGCTCGGTCTGCGTCCTCGCCGTCGACCACGACGGCCTGCACCGCGACCGCGCGGGTGACGGCTGGTGGGTGACACCGGAGATCGCGGACGCGGTGAGCGCGACCCTGTCGGCCGGCGCCCTCACGCCGGAGCCGGACCCGGAGCCGGAGCCGGATCCGGAGCCCGAGTTCCGCTCACCCCGCTGCATCGTCGGCCGCCACGACCGCTGCCGTGACCACGCGCCCCGCGACAGCGGCGTACCGGGGGTGCGGTACCTGGCGTGCGGGTGCCCGTGTCACGCCGACGGCCTGGTGTGAGCGGTCGACGCGTCCTTTCCGCCCCTGGTGCCCCGCACGAGCAGGGTCCCCGTGCGCTTTCCCGCCGGGGGAGCGATCACCTCGGCCGTGACATCCGTGAATCCGGCTTGCCTGAGGAGTTCGGCCCAGGTGGCGGGCTCGTAGTCCCACCGCGTGCGCCCATGCCCTCAGGCCGCTGACCGACGGGGTCTGCCTTCCCGCCTGGAGTCGTGACACCTTGGAAGCGGGCCAGCCGAGGCTTTGTGCGAGTTCCTTGCCGTTCAGTTCGGTTTCGGCGCGCAGTTCGCGGAGCCGCGCGCCGAGGGCTTCCCGGCCGGTCTGGAAGTCGGTACCGCTCACGCCCCGGAACGTACCCGCTTCGCATGGTCGACGGTGGGCACAGCGTGGTGCCAGGCGGCGTCCCGCACCTGACAGGCCGCGTCGACCTCGGCCGGGTCCTCCGAGACGACGACGCCGAGGGTGGTGTCGTCCTCGTCGAAGACGAAGCGGACGAGGGCGCGGGAGCCGAAGAGCCAGAAGTCGTACTCGGGCAGGCGCAGTCGCTCCGCCTGCGCGCGGGTGAGATTACGGATGTCCTCGCCGGCCGCGGTGTTGCCGAGACCGGTGACGAGGAGGAACTCCTGTCCTTCGGTGAGCGGTTCGTCGACCAGGCGCACCCGCTCGAAGCGTTTGCCGGCTGCCACCTGACTGCGGACGTTCTCGCGCCAGGCATTGGGCGGCTCGGCAGAGATGTCGGCCCCCGCTTTCCAGCGGGCCCACTTCGGGCTGTGACGGTCGGTGGCGTAACCGCGTCGGGTCTCCAGGCGCCAGGCGGTGTACTCGAACTCGGCGAAGAGGGCGCCGACGTCCGAGAAGGGGACCATCGTGCGGGGCTCGGCACGTGGGGCGAAGCGGGTGAGCAGCTCGCGCGGGACGGACACGAACGTCTCGGACTCCTTGACGTCACGCAGCGCGGCGAGTTGGGCGGGTTCGGTGACGCGCTCCCCCTGCACGAGGATGTCGCCCGTGGACTCGATCTCGTACAGGGTGGGGCAGTCTCCGTCCTCACTGGTCGTACCGAGGAACCTGAGCGGCATGTCCAAGCCTTCCTGGGCAGGTGGTGGGGCTCCAGGATGCGCGGCTGCGCCACGGAGCGGGGCGGGATTGCGCGGAATCGCGCACGCCGCTCACGCCCCGCGCGTCACGCCACCGCGACCGCCCTCTCCTCGTGGGGGAAGAGGGCGAGGGGGGCGGGGTTCTGGAAGAAGGTCCTGGCGCGGTGGAGGGCCTGTTCGTCGGCGCGGATGCGGCCGGGGCGGGAGGCGGTGCCCAGGAGGACGCCGCCGAAGCGCATGCGGAGATACGCCGCCGAGTGGTGGAGGGCGGTCGTGAGGCCGTCGGCGACCTCGTGTTCGTCGTGGGCCATGGCCGTCACTCCCCACAGGGTGTGGCCCGCCATGCGCCGCTTGAAGTCCGAGTCCGGGACGTTCAGCCAGCCCGACCAGTAGTCCAGGTAGCGCTTGGTCTGCGCGGAGAGGGTGTACCAGTACAGGGGGGAGACGATGACGACGTCGGTGGCCTCCACCGTGGCCCGCCGCAGTTCCTCCTCGGTCTCGCCGGGCCGGTGGCCGGCCGTCTCGTGGCGGCCGTCCCGGAAGTCCGGGAGGGACAGCTCGTTCAGGTCCACCCAGCGCCGCGGGACGCCGGCCGGGAGGTGGGCGGCGGCCTCGCGGGCCAGGAGTTCGGAATTGCCGTCGGCGCGGGAGCTGCCGAGGACGAAGAGGAACGAGCGGTCCGGGCCGGGGGCCGGGTCGAGGGGCATGGGTGCTCCTGGTTCGTGGACGGGCGCGGGCGGGCCTGCCTTTCCGGCAACTAGCCTTCGTGCGCGGGTATTCCGCTCCCGCTCATCGGTTTTCGTGATGGGCCCCATCGGAAGGACGCCCCAGTGGACCGTGGACCCCCGACGCCCCCGCTCGTAGCGTCGTCGGCATGAGGAACGAGACCCGTGGAACCCTTGAACTGACCCTCGCCATGGTGCTGTCGGGCACGCTGGGCGTCTTCGTCGTAGAGTCCGGCGCCTCGCCCTTCGAGGTGGTGTTCTTCCGGTGCCTCTTCGGGGCCGTCGCGCTCGGTCTGTACAGCCTGGCGCGGGGCTACCTCACCGGGCACGGCTTCACCGCCCGGTCGTTCGGCCTCGCCCTCCTCGGCGGCGTCTTCATCGTCTTCAACTGGGTGTTCCTCTTCGAGGCGTACGCGGCCACCTCGATCTCGCTGGCCACGGTCGTCTACCACACCCAGCCGTTCTTCCTGGTGCTGCTCAGCGCGCTCTTCCTGCGGGAGCGGATCCCGGCCGGGAAGCTGGGCTGGCTCGCGGTCGCCTTCGCGGGGCTGGTGCTGGTCTCCGGGGTGCGGCCGGGCGACACCGGCTCCCTGAAGGGACTCGGCTACGCGCTCGCCGCCGCCGTGCTGTACGCGCTGGCCACCTTCGTGACCAAGAGGATCACCGGCGTACGGCCCCATCTGATCGCCCTCGTGCAGGTGACCGCCGGCGTCCCCCTGCTGCTGCCCTTCGCCGACCTCGGCGCGGTCTCCGGGCTCGGCGCCGGGTGGGCGTGGCTGGCCGGGCTGGGGATCGTCCACACCGGGCTGATGTACGTCCTCATGTACGCGGCCTACGCCAAGCTGCCCACCCCGAAGATCGCGGTGCTCGCCTTCACCTACCCGGCGGTCGCGATGGTCGTCGACTGGGCGGTGTACGGGCACCACATCGGGCTCGTGCAGGCGCTCGGCGTCCCGCTGATCGTCCTCGCCAGCCTCAGGGTCACTCTCGGGCGAGCCGCCGCGCCCGCTCCACGAACAGCCGCACGTGCGCCGGAAGCCGCTTCCCCCGCCGCCACGCGAGCTGCGTGAAGAGCGTGAACGGCGGCTCCCAGTCGAGGGCCACCAGCGCCCCGGACGCCAGCTCCTCCTGGACGGCGATCCGGGGCAGCAGCGCGATCCCGAGCCCGGAGGCCACCGCCCGCTTGCTCGCCTCGATCGTGCCGAACTCCAGGAAGTCGGGGCCGGGGCCGGGGGCGGAGTCCGGGCCGCCGGCCGCCGCGCCCGCCAGTTCCGCCTCGAAGAGGTCGCGGTAGGCGCAGCCGGGCTCGGTGCCGATCAGTCCGGCGCCGGCGAGGTCGGCGGTGACCAGGCCCGTACGGCCCGCGAGCGGGTGCCCGGGGGCGGCGACCAGGGCCAGCGGCTCGGGCCCCAGGACCTCCGACTCCAGGCCCTCGTGCTCGGTGCCGGCCTCCATGAGGAAACCGAGGTCGTACGTGCCCCGGCGCAGCGCCTGCCGGGTCGCGTCGCCGAGGGTGGGGCGCAGGGCGAGCCGGACGGCCGGGTGGCGGTGGTGGACGTACTCCAGGAGCGGCGGGAGCCGGTAGGTGGTGAGGGACTCCATCGTGCCGATGGTGATGGTCCCGGCGGGCTCCCCGGCGGCGACCGCCGCCCGGGCCTCCTCGGCCAGCTCGGCCATGCGGCGCGCGTACGGCAGCAGCCGCTCGCCGGCCTCGGTGAGCCGGATGCGGCCGCCGAGCCGCTCGAACAGCTCGGTGCCGAGGGAGGTCTCCAGGGTGCGGACCTGGCCGGTGACGCTGGACTGGGCGTAGCCCAGCTCGGCGGCGGCGCGGGTGAAGGAGAGGACTTCGGCGACCTTCTCGAAGGTGGCGAGGAGCCGCAGCTCCATCAGGCGTCCTTCCCGGGGGCGGAGGGGGAGCGCCCCATCAGGCGTTCCTCCCGGGGGAGGGGGTGGGAGCGCCTCATCAGGCGTCCTTCTCCTCGCCGCCCTCTTCGCGGCGCTTGAGCTCGTCCTCGCGGCGGCGGAGGTCCGCCTCCCAGTCCTTGAGGAGGGCCTCGTCGTCGGGCTCGTCCTTCCCCAGCGACTTCAGGAACTCGGGGTTGTCGTCCGGCGCCACCCAGCCGCCGCGACCGCCCCGGCCGCCCCGGGCCGTGGTGCGGCGGGCCTTGCCGGCGAAGAGCCACACGATCGGGCCGACGATCCAGAACAGCAGGATGACGATGACCCAGACCACCTTGGGGAGGTGCTTGACCTCGTCCTCGGGGGTGTTCAGGCAGTCGATGAAGGCATAGATCGTCAGCGCCAGCGGCAGGATGAACATCAAGGCCCTGAGCATGTGGTGCGGCCCCCTGGAAGCGGTGGCGGGGGCGCGTCGAGTCGGCCCCGGTGACAGGTCCAGCGTAGCCGGTGACCGATACTTGCCCGTATGGCTCACGACGATCTCCGCTCGCTCCTCAGGGCGCTGGAGCGCGAAGGCGACCTCAAGCGCATCAAGGCCGAAGTCGATCCGTACCTGGAGGTCGGGGAGATCGTCGACCGGGTGAACAAGGCGGGAGGCCCGGCGCTCCTCTTCGAGAACGTGAAGGGCTCCTCCATGCCCCTCGCGATGAACGTGTTCGGCACGGACCGCCGGCTCCTCAAGGCCCTCGGCCTGAAGTCGTACGAGGAGATCAGCGAGAAGATCGGCGGGCTGCTGAAGCCGGAGCTGCCGCACGGCTTCGTCGGCGTCCGGGAGGCCTTCGGCAAGCTGGGCTCGATGGTCCACGTGCCGCCGAAGAAGGTGAAGTCCGGGGACGCCCCGGTGCAGGAGGTGGTCCTGACCGGCGACGACGTCGACCTCGACCTGCTGCCCGCGCTCTTCACCTGGCCGAAGGACGGCGGCTCCTTCTTCAACCTGGGCCTCACCCACACCAAGCACCCGGAGACCGGCGTGCGGAACCTGGGGCTCTACCGGCTCCAGCGGCACGACAAGCGCACCATCGGCATGCACTGGCAGATCCACAAGGACAGCCGGAACCACTACGCGGTGGCCGCCGAGCGCGGTGAGCGGCTGCCGGTCGCGATCGCCTTCGGCTGCCCGCCGGCCGTCACGTACGCCTCCACCGCCCCGCTGCCGGGCGACATCGACGAGTACCTCTTCGCCGGCTTCGTGCAGGGCAAGCGGATCGAGATGGTCGACTGCAAGACCGTGCCGCTCCAGGTCCCGGCGCAGGCCGAGGTCGTCATCGAGGGCTGGCTGGAGCCGGGCGAGATGCTGCCGGAGGGTCCCTTCGGCGACCACACCGGCTTCTACACCCCGCAGGAACCGTTCCCCGCGCTGAAGATCGACTGCGTCACGATGCGGAAGCGCCCGCTGCTCCAGTCGATCGTCGTGGGCCGGCCGCCGACCGAGGACGGGCCGCTCGGACGGGCGACGGAGCGTTTCTTCCTGCCGCTGCTCAAGATCATCGTGCCGGACATCGTCGACTACCACCTGCCGGAGTCGGGCGGCTTCCACAACTGCGCGATCGTCTCGATCGACAAGAAGTACCCGAAGCACGCGCAGAAGGTCATGCACGCCATCTGGGGCGCCCACATGATGTCGCTGACCAAGCTGATCATCGTGGTCGACAAGGACTGCGACGTGCACGACCTGCACGAGGTGTCCTGGCGGGCCCTCGGGAACACCGACTACGCCCGTGACCTGACGGTCGTCGAGGGCCCGGTCGACCACCTCGACCACGCCTCCTACCAGCAGTTCTGGGGCGGCAAGGCGGGCATCGACGCCACGAGGAAGCTGCCGGAGGAGGGCTACACCCGGGACGGCGGCTGGCCGGACATGGTGGAGTCGGACCCGGCGACGGCGGCCCTGGTGGACCGCCGCTGGAAGGAGTACGGGCTGTGATGGCCACGGCCGCCGTGCCCGGCGCGCAGCCGGGCCGCGCGAAGGCCTTCCTGCGGCTCGTGATGATCGAGCACTCGGTCTTCGCGCTGCCCTTCGCCTACATCGCCTCGCTCACCGCGATGTTCCAGCTGGACCGGGAGGTCCACTGGTGGACGCTGTTCCTGGTGACGGTGTGCATGGTGGGGCTGCGGACCTTCGCGATGGCCTGCAACCGGATCATCGACCGGGAGATCGACGCGCGTAATCCGCGCACCGCCAACCGTGAACTGGTCACGGGCGCGGTGTCGGTGCGGTCGGCGTGGACCGGGGCCGGGATCGCGGTCGTCGTCTTCCTCGGCGCGGCCGCCCTGCTGAACCCGCTCTGCCTGGCGCTCGCGCCGCTGGCCGTCATCCCGATGGTGGTCTATCCGTACGGCAAGCGGTTCACGAACTTCCCGCACGCGATCCTCGGCCTCGCCCAGGCCATGGGGCCCATCGGCGCCTGGCTCGCGGTGACGGGGGAGTGGTCGTGGGACGCGGTGATCCTGGGCCTCGCGGTCGGCGTCTGGATCGGCGGCTTCGACCTGATCTTCGCCTGCCAGGACGTGCAGGCGGACCGGGCGCACGGCGTGATGTCGGTGCCGGCCCGCTTCGGGATCCCGGCGGCGCTGTGGGGCGCCCGCGCCTCCGCCGTCGTCACCACCGGCCTGCTGGTCTGGTACGCGCTGGCGACGGACGCGGGGATCTTCTTCTGGATCGGTCTGGTGATCGTCGCGGCGGCCTTCTGCTACGAGCACTCGATCGTCAAGCCGCACGACCTGTCTCGGCTCAACCGCGCCTTCTTCACGACGAACGGCTTCATCGGGATCTCGCTCTTCCTCTGCGCCCTGCTCGACCTGCTGGTGCGCGGCCTGTCGCTCTGAACCCGGGCCGTCAGGCGGGCCTCGGGCGCCGGTCGCGAAGCGGTCCAGGAGCGCGTCGAGGCCGGCGGCCAGGCCCGCCGGGCCGCCGGGCCGGGCGGGGGCCGTGCCGTGCCGCCGGTCCCGCGGGCCGAGGGCCGGGAACGTGGCGGGGATCCCGCGTCAACCCGTGCGCGGGCCTGGCTTTCCCCGGCCGGATAGGCTCACTGTCGTGGAGTCGCAGGAGATGAAGAGTCGTCGGCCCTGGGTGGTGGGGGTCTCCGGGGCGTCGGGCACGCCGTACGCCGCCGCCGTGCTGCGGGGGCTGCTCGACGCGGGGGAGAGCGTCGACCTGATCGTGTCGCGGGCCTCGCGGCTCACCCTGCTCGACGAGACGGGGATCGGCTTCCGCGACGCGCACTGGCGCGAGGACCTGGCGGCCTGGCTGGCGCGGGGGGCGGACGGGAAGCCGGACGCGTACGGCGACGTGGACGTCCGCGACGTGCGGTACTGGGCGGCCGGGGACCTGGCGGCGGGGCCGTCCTCGGGGTCGTACCCGGCGAAGGGGATGCTGATCGTGCCCGCCTCGACCGCCTCGGTGGCGGGGGTGGCGCTCGGTCTGTCGAAGGACCTGCTGCAGCGGGTGGCGAGCGTGACGCTCAAGGAGCGGCGTCCGCTGGTCGTCGCGGTGCGGGAGACCCCGCTGAGCGGGCAGAC
Organism: Streptomyces sp. NPDC014656; assembly: GCF_043084305.1. Taxonomy (NCBI): domain Bacteria; kingdom Bacillati; phylum Actinomycetota; class Actinomycetes; order Kitasatosporales; family Streptomycetaceae; genus Streptomyces; species Streptomyces sp. NPDC014656. Next base: position 263,579 of record NZ_JBIBZN010000010.1, on the reverse strand, counting down.
GCTGAAGCAGATGGTGGCGCTGGACGAGGCGGGCGCCGTGGTGCTGCCCGCCTCTCCGGCGTTCTACGCGGGGGCGACGCACATCCAGGACCTGGTGGACTTCGTCGCGGGGCGGGTGCTCGACGCGGCGGGAGTGCCGCACGAGCTGTACCGCCGGTGGCGGGGGGAACTCGGAGGAGGAGCTCCGGGGGTTCCCCGTGCCGGTTAGCGCTTCTTCGCGGCCTTCTTGGAGGCGCGCTTCGGGGCGGCGGCGGTCTGGTGGGCACGCGAGCGGTTGGCCAGGTCCTGCAGCTCGCGCATACGGGCGTAGGCCATCTCGATCGTGTACACGGTGTCCTCACTCCTGAAAGATCGTCTTTGATCCACTGAAAGATTCGCAGGGCTGCAACCCTGCATGCCTTAGATTCTACACCTAAACTTGCGGTATCGCTGGACAATGGAAGGTCGTATACCTATGGACGCCGTGGACAGGCAGCTCATCCAGGCCCTGCGCGAGAACGGCCGCGCCTCCTATGCCGAGCTGGGCCGGCTCGTCGGGCTCTCCGGCCCCTCCGTCACCGACCGCATCAACCGCCTGGAGGCGGCCGGGGTCATCACCGGCTACCGCGCCACCGTGGACGCGGCCTCGCTCGGCCTCGGCGTGACCGCCCTCATCGGCATCTCGCTCTCCGACGCCGCCGACCACGAGGACGTGGCCCGCCGCCTCAAGGACCTCGCCGAGATCGAGGACTGCTGGTTCATCGCCGGCGACGACTCCTTCATGCTCAAGGTCCGCGCCAACGACGTCGACGGCCTGGAGAAGACGATCCGCCGCCTCTCCGGCACCAAGGGCGTCTCCCGCACGCGCACCACGATCGTGCTCTCCACCAAGTGGGAGAACCGGGTCGGGGACCTGCCCGAAGAGGGCTGAGAGTACGGTGGGTGAAGCCTGATTTCGGAGATATGGGAGGCGGCCGGAGATGGACGCTGGGCTCAAGCGGGAGCTGGAGCAGAAGGTGCTCGCCGGGGAGCGGCTGAGCCGTGAGGACGGCATCGCCCTCTACGACTCCGACGACCTGGCCTGGCTCGGCGGGCTGGCCCACGAGGTCAGGACCCGCAAGAACGGCGACGTGGTCCACTTCAATGTCAACCGGCATCTGAACATGACCAACGTCTGCACCGCCTCCTGCGCCTACTGCTCCTTCCAGCGCAAGCCGGGCGAGAAGGACGCGTACACGATGCGCATCGAGGAGGCCGTCCGCCTCGCCAAGGCGATGGAGAACGAGAACCTCACCGAGCTGCACATCGTCAACGGGCTCCACCCCAACCTGCCCTGGCGGTACTACCCGCGCTCGCTCTCCGAGCTCAAGAAGGCCCTGCCGAACGTCTCCCTCAAGGCCTTCACCGCCACCGAGATCCACCACTTCGAGACCATCTCGGGGATGTCGGCCTCCGACATCCTCGACGAGCTCATCGAGGCCGGTCTGGAGTCGCTGACCGGCGGCGGCGCCGAGATCTTCGACTGGGAGGTCCGGCAGCACATCGTGGACCACCGCACCCACTGGGAGGACTGGTCCCGGATCCACCGCCTCGCCCACTCCAAGGGGCTCAAGACCCCCTCGACGATGCTGTACGGGCACATCGAGGAGCCGCGCCACCGCGTCGACCACGTGCTGCGGCTGCGGGAGCTCCAGGACGAGACCGGCGGCTTCCAGGTCTTCATCCCGCTGCGCTACCAGCACGACTTCGTGGACATGCAGGACGGCAAGGTCCGCAACAAGCTCCAGGCGCGGACGACCATGGCGACCGGCGCCGAGGCCCTCAAGACCTTCGCGGTCTCCCGGCTCCTCTTCGACAACGTGCCGCACGTCAAGGTCTTCTGGGTCATGCACGGCGTCCAGACCGCCCAGCTCGCGCTCCAGCACGGCGCCGACGACATGGACGGCTCGGTGGTCGAGTACAAGATCACGCACGACGCCGACAACTACGGCACGCCGAACAAGCTGGGCCGCGAGGACCTGCTGGAGCTGATCCGCGACGCCGGCTTCCGGCCGGTCGAGCGCAACACCCGGTACGAGATCATCCGCGAGTACCCGGGCCCGGACGCGGACCGGCGGGAGACGCCGCAGGCGATGCGGCTCTGACCCCCTCGTGACGGAAGGGCCGGCGGGTGATCCCCGCCGGCCCTTCCGCGCGTCCGGGGCGTCAGGCCCCCGTGTGCTCCACCGGGATCCACAGCTCCGCCCGCGCCGTCGTCCAGTCCTCCGACGGGCGGACCGACAGGATCTCGGGCCCGGGGCGGCTCGCGTACGGGTTGGACGGGAACCACTCGGTGAAGACGTCCCGCCACAGGTACTGGAGCGCCTGCGGGTAGGGGCCCTCGCTCTCGAACACCGCCCAGGTGCCGGCCGGGACGTCGAGGGCCTCGTACGGCTCCGGCGCCGCGGCCCCGGTGATCACGCCGTACCAGTGGTCGAGCTCCACGCCCTCCTCGCGGCTCTCGGCGAGGTGCACGACCGCCGAGACGAGCCCGGCGGGCTCCCCGGCCGACAGGGCGGCGAGCCGGCCCAGCGCCTCCTGGCCGATCCCCCGGATCTGGGCGGCGATCGCCGGGTTCTCCCCCTCGTGGACGAGCGGGACCCTGGCCCGGTCCCCGACGATCCGGAAGGCGTCCCTGGCCACGGTGCGGTACTTCATGCTGCTGTTCCCTTCGACGACGAGCCGGAAGGACATGCGCGGCTGGGAGGTGAGCGCGGCGCCGGTGCGGCGGGCCTCGCCGGGCCCCACGCCGTGGACGGCGCGGAAGGCACGGGCGAACGCCTCCCCGGAGCCGTAGCCGTACCGGACGGCGATCTCCAGGAGCGTCCGCTCCCCGGCCAGCACCTCGGCACCGGCGAGCGTGAGCCGCCTGCGCCGCACGTACTCCGACAGCGGCATCCCCGCGAGCGCGGAGAAGAGCCGCCGGAAGTGGTACTCCGAGGTGGTCGCGATCCGGGCCAGTTCGGCCGGGTCGATCTCGCCGTCGAGGCGCTCCTCGATGTGGTCGAGCGCCCGGTTGAGTCCCTCCAGCACGGCCTGTCCTTCTTTCTGGCTTTCTGGCTTGCTCGCCCACCGTAGGAACGGGGCGCGGGCCGGGACCCGACAATCCCTGCCCGGTCAGGTCAGGGGCAGCAGCATGGTGATGTCGTCGCGGTCGTCGCCCGGGGCCACGCGGATGGCGCCGGGGACGCGCCCGACCTCCTTGTACCCGCACTTCGCGTAGAAGGAGTCGACGCCGGTGCCGCCGCGGACGCCGAGCCGGATCGCCTCGACCGCCTCGAAGCCGGGGGCGGTGCGGGCGGCGTGCTCGACGGCGGCCATCAGGTCGCGGCCGTACCCCTTGCCCTGGTGCCTCGGGTGGACCATCACCGTGTAGAGCCACACCCAGTGGGTCATCAGGCGGTGGGAGTTGAAGCTGTAGAAGGCGGTGGCGGCCACCTCGCCGTCCTCGTCGCGGCCGACCAGGAGCCGGTGGGTGCCCTGGGCCATGCCGGTGAGGTGCTTGAGGAGGGAGGGGCGGATCTCCTCGGGCGTGACGGGCGGGACGAAGCCGACGGCCCCGCCCGCGTTGGAGACGTCGGCCCAGAGGGCGAGGACGCCGTCGGTCAGGGACTGGTCGACCGTCGGATCGACCTCGAAGGTAAGGGTCATGTGGCAAACTTAACCATTACTTCCGGGGTCGCTCAAGAGGTTTCCGCTCCTCGGACACCCGCCGCGGCGGCCCCGCGTCGAGGAGCCCCGCCGTCGGCCGCCGTCCCTCCGCGTGCTTCACTGGGGACGCTCGTCCCGTAATGGGAAGGTTCGGAACCTCGGAACGAAAGAGTGGGTCATGCTCCGCTACTCGCTGATGCGGCTCGGCATCTTCGCCGGGTGCTTCCTCGCCCTGTGGGGCCTCGTCTACGTCGGCGCCCTGCCGCGCGGCCTCGGTGACTCCAACCTCCTGTGGGTCCTGCTCCTCTCCATCCTCATCTCCGCCCCCCTGAGCTTCGTCCTGCTCCGCAAGCAGCGCGACAACATGAGCGTCGAGATCGTCGAGAAGGTCGACCGCGCCAAGAACCGCCTCCAGGACAACCGCACCCGCGAGGACGCGGTCTAGGACGGCGCGCGGACGCCGCCGGGAACCGGGAAGGGGTGAGCGCGTGCCGGACGACGCGTGGATCGGTGAGACCGCCCCGTACCTGACCCCGCGCGAGCCGGGCCGGGCCGACGCGTGGACCGACCAGGCCGCCCGCAGGGGGCGCCGGGGCGGCCAGCGCCTCCTCCACGCGGGCGAGGCGGAGGCCCCCGAGCCCGTCCGCGCCGCCCTCGGCCTGCCCGCCGGCGAACGGGCGGTCGTCAGGCGCCGGCTGATCCTCCTGGACGACCGGCCGGTGGAACTGGCCGACTCCTACTACCCCCTCGCCGTCGCCGCCGGCACGCCCCTCGCGGAGGCGCGCAAGGTGCCCGGCGGCGCCGTCACCCTGCTCAAGGCGCTGGGGTACACCGGCGCCGAGGTCGTCGAGGACGTGAGCGCGGACCTGGCCACCGCCGAGGAGCGGCGGCTGCTGGAGCTGCCCGAGGGCGGGGCCGTCCTCCGGCTGCTCCGCCTGACGCGTACCGCCGAGGGGGCGCCCGTGGAGGCGTCCCTGATGACGATGCCGGCCGGGCGGCACCTCACCTACCGCCTCCCCGTGCCCTAGGCGCGTGTGGGGGAAGGGTGTAAGGGACGCGTAAGGTTCCTCACAGATGGCGCACCCCTGGTGTGAGCCTTGTGGCTCCCACCAGGGGTGTTCTGCGTTCTGGACAGGGGTGGCCGGTTTCCGGTCTCAAAGAACAGCTTTGAGGTTCTCAAAGTTCAAGTGTTAACGTATCGGCCATGACGACAGCAGTGCGCCTCCTTCACGCCCCGGGCATCCCGCTCGTGGCGCGCCTGCACGTCGATCTCTGCCGCTGTATGTCCGCGGCCTGTTGTCGCCGCGAGTCCTGAGGCCCCCGGCCTCCCCGGCAGCATGCAGCGGCGCCCCGTGCGAGAGCACGGGCGAGTGCCGCACCCCCCGTCCCGTATTTCCCCGATACGCACCTGTGGAGTGTGTCCGTGTCCGCGTCCGCGTCCGCCACCGAGGCCAAGCCCTCGTCCCGGATACCCAAGGTCCCCTTCTGGGCCCAGATCGTCGCCGGTCTCGTCCTCGGCGTCGTCCTCGGCTGGATCGCCCGCAGCCAGGACGTCGCCTGGCTGAAGGAGACCCTGATCCAGGTCGGCGGCATCTTCGTCCAGCTCCTGAAGCTGGCCGTCGCCCCGCTCGTCTTCTTCGCGATCCTCGTCTCGATCACCAACCTCCGGAAGGTCAACAACGCGGCCCGCCTCGCCGCGCAGACCCTCCTCTGGTTCATGATCACCTCGCTCGTCGCGGTCGCCATCGGCATCACGATCGGCCTGCTCACCGACCCCGGCGCCGGCACCGGCCTCACCCCGGCCGACGGCAAGGCCCCCGAGGGCCAGGGCAGCTGGATCGACTTCCTCACCGGCATCGTCCCGACGGACGTCATCACGCCCTTCACCGAGCTGAACGTCCTCCAGATCGTCTTCATGGCCGCCGTCGCCGGCATCGCCGCCCTCCAGCTCGGCGACAAGGCCCAGCCGATCCTCTCCCTCTCCGAGTCGATCCTGGAGCTGCTCCAGAAGGCCCTGTGGTGGGTCATCCGCCTCGCCCCGATCGGCACCGCCGGCCTCATCGGCAAGGCGATCGTCAACTACGGCTGGGACCTGCTCGGCAAGTACGCGACCTTCACCGCCGACGTCTACATCGGCTGCGCCCTGGTCCTCTTCGGCGTCTACCCGCTGCTGCTCGCGACCGTCGCCAAGGTGAACCCGCTCCAGTTCTTCAAGGGCGCCTGGCCCGCCATCCAGCTGGCCTTCGTCTCCCGCTCCTCGGTCGGCACCATGCCGGTCACCCAGAAGGTCACCGAGCGCCTCGGCGTCCCGAAGGAGTACGCCTCCTTCGCCGTCCCGTTCGGCGCCACCACCAAGATGGACGGCTGCGCCGCGATCTACCCGGCGCTCGCCGCGATCTTCATCGCGCAGATCTTCGACGTCCAGCTGGGCGTCAAGGAGTACCTGCTCATCGCCTTCGTCTCGGTCATCGGCTCGGCGGCCACCGCCGGTCTGACCGGTGCGACGGTCATGCTGACCCTGACCCTCTCCACCCTGGGCCTCCCGCTGGAGGGCGTCGGCCTGCTCATGGCGATCGACCCGATCCTCGACATGATCCGCACCGCCACCAACGTCGCCGGCCAGGCGCTCGTCCCGGTGATCGTCTCCGCCCGCGAGAAGATCCTCGACCACACCGCCTACGAGAACGCCTCGGCGTCCCCGATCGACGGCCCCGAGGACGCCCGCGAGGCCGCGCAGGAGAAGGCGGTCGTGGCCGCGGCCTGACCCCTTCCCGTACGCCCCGTACACCTCCGTGCCCCTCGCCCCCGTCCGGGCGGGGGGCACGTAGGCTTTGCGGGGCGGCCGGACGATCATGGAAACGAGACGGGCACAGGGCGGAGATGGGCGTGGCGGGGACCAAGAGGCTGCCGCGGGCCGTGCGGGAGCGGCAGATGATGGACGCCGCCGTGGCGTGCTTCGCGCGGCAGGGCTATCAGGCGGCTTCGATGGACGAGATCGCCGAGCTGGCCGGGGTGTCCAAGCCGCTCGTCTATCTGTACCTGAACTCCAAGGAGGAGCTCTTCACCGCCTGCATCCGGCGGGAGGCGCAGGCGCTGCTCGCGGCCGTGGCCGAGGCGGTCGCCGATGTGTCCGTGCCCCCGGACGAGCGGCTGTGGGCCGGGCTCCGGGCCTTCTTCGGGCACGCCGCCGGCCACCCGGACGCGTGGGCCGTCCTCAGCCGGCACGCGCGCACCCAGGGCGAGCCGTTCGCCACCGAGGCGGCGCGGATGCGGGAGGAGATCGCCGACTTCGTGACCGGGCTGATCGGGGAGGCCGCGCGGGCGGCGCGCGGGCCGGTCGAGATCGGCGAGCGGGACGTGGCGGCGCTGGCGCAGGCCCTGGTGGGGGCGGCCGAGTCGCTGGCGACCTGGGCCAACGAGACGCCGGGGGTGAGCGCGCGAGAGGCGGCGGCCACGCTGATGAACTTCGCGTGGTCCGGGCTGGGGAATCTCATGAAAAACGAGCGCTGGTCTCCCCGTTGAGCCTTACCGCGCAGTAAGGTTACCGGCTAGTCAATTCTGTACGCCGTCCGCTCGCGCACGACCATCCGCCCGCGCCCACCCGCGCGGGTCCGCCCCACGCGCTCCCGCCCCACCCGCACTTCTGCTCCACGCACGCCCGCTCCACGCACTTCTGCTCCACGACGCACGACCTTTCGTTCATCGCGCAGACCGAGGAGCCGCCCGTGTCGACCGACCTCGCCCTCATCCGCGTCGACGGGCGGGTCCGGGAGGTCTCGGCCCCCGCCCTCGTGCCCCGGGTGGACCGCGGCTCGCTCGCCGACCTGCCGTACGACAACGCCCGCCAGGATCCGGACGCGGCCGTCTTCTCCCGGAAGGACCCGGAGGACGGCGGCTGGCAGGACGTCAGCGCCGCGCGGTTCGCCGCCGAGGTGCACTCCGTCGCCAAGGGGCTCATCGCGCACGGGCTGCGGCCCGGCGACCGGCTCGCGCTGATGGCCCGCACCACCTACGAATGGACGCTGCTGGACTTCGCGGCCTGGGCCGCCGGGCTCGTCACCGTCCCCGTCTACCCGACCTCCTCCGCCTTCCAGACCCGCTGGATCCTCCAGGACTCCGGCGCCGTGGCCTGCGTCGTCGAGGACGCGGACCAGGCGCGGCTGGTCTCCGCCGAGCGCCGGCAGCTGCCCGGGCTCACCCACCTCTGGGTCCTCGACGCGGGAGCCGTGGAGCAGCTGCGCGCGGCGGGGGCACGGGTGCCCGACGAGACGGTGACCGCGCGGCGGGGGCTGCTCACCCCGGAGGCCCTCGCCACCCTCGTCTACACCTCCGGCACCACCGGCCGGCCCAAGGGCTGCGCCCTCACCCACGCCAACTTCTTCGCCGAGGTCGACAACGCGGTCCGGCTCCTCCACCCGGTCTTCGCCCCCGAGGGCGGCGAGCCGCCGTCCACGCTGCTCTTCCTGCCGCTCTCGCACGTCTTCGGGCGGATGGTGTCGGTGGGCTGCGTCCGGGCGCGGGTGCGGGTCGGGCACGCGCCGTCGGTGGAGGGCGAGGACCTCCTCGACGACCTGGCCGGCTTCCGGCCGACGTTCCTGCTCGCCATCCCGTACGTGATGGAGAAGGTCTACGACCGGGCCCGGGCCACCGCCGAACGGGCCGGGAAGGGCGCCGCCTTCGACCGCGCCGCGCGGGCCGCCCGCCGCTTCGGGGCGACCGACGCGCCCTCGCTCTCCGTGCGGGCCGCGCGCGCCCTGTACGACCCGCTGGTCTACCGCCGGATCCGGGCGGCGCTGGGCGGGCGCGTACGGTACGTGATCTGCGGCGGCTCGCCGCTGGGGGTGCGGCTCGCGGAGTTCTTCCGGGGCGCGGGCGTCGAGGTCTTCGAGGGGTACGGCCTGACGGAGACCACGGCCGCGTCCACGGTCACCCCGCCGCTCGCGCCGCGCACCGGCACGGTCGGCCTGCCGCTGCCGGGCACGGCGGTGCGGATCGCGGACGACGGGGAGGTGTGGCTGCGCGGGCCGCACGTCTTCGCCGGCTACTGGGACGCGCAGCGCGGCACCGCCGTGCCGTACACGGACGGCGGCTGGTTCCCCACCGGGGACATCGGCGCGCTCGACGGGGACGGCTACCTCACCATCACCGGCCGCAAGAAGGACCTGCTGATCACCTCGGCCGGCAAGAACGTCGCCCCGGCGCCGCTGGAGGACTGGCTGCGGGCCCACCCGCTGGTCGCCCAGTGCGTGGTCGTCGGGGACGACCGGCCGTTCGTCTCCGCGCTGATCACCCTGGACCACGAGGGACTCGCCCACTGGCGGCGGATGCGGCAGAAGGAACACCTGGCGATGTGGGAGCTGGCGCGGGACCCGGAGCTGCTGGCGGTGGTCCAGAAGGCGGTGGACGACGCCAACCGGCTGGTCTCCCGGGCGGAGTCGATCCGCGCCTTCCGCGTCCTGACCACCGAGTTCTCCGAGTCCTCCGGCCACCTCACGCCGTCGCTGAAGCTCAAACGGCAGGCGGTGCTACGGGACTTCGCCCGGGAGATCGAGGACATGTACGGGCGGTACGCCGAGTAGGGGCGGCACACCGGGCGGGGCGCCCCGCGAGGCGTGCCGCCGTCACCCCCTCACACCGTGAGGGGCACCTCGTGGATCTCGTCGGCCGCGTGGCCGGTCCGCTCGTGGATCCGCTGCACGGCGTCGGCGGAGGGGCCCGTCGACAGGCAGTAGACGGTGCCCGACGCGGGGTCCGCCCACGCCTTCTCGAAGTGGACGCCTTCCTCCTTCTCGATGGCGAGGTCGGCGCGGTGGGCTTCGAGGAGCTGGTCCGCCGTGATCCCGACCATGCCGCGGTGCACGTCCATGTAGGTCGCCATGGTTCTCACACCTCCCCCTCCATGGTGCGCCCTCAGGGCCAGAGCAGCTCCTTGGCCCAGCCGGCGGGGGCGCCGGGGTCCCGGCGGTAGCGCAGGCGGAGGTGGCGGCGGCGGGCGTCGCCCTGGAAGAACTCGACCTCGGCGGGCTCCACCACGTAGAGGGTCCAGGTGGGGACGTCGGCGTCCGGCTCGGCCTCGGCGCGGGCCCACGCGGCCCCGCTCGCCTCCGCGAGCGCGGCGGGGGAGTCCAGTACCTCGCTCTGGCGGCCGGTGAGGGCGGCGGCGAGGGCGCCGGTGGTGCGGGCGTGGAGGTCCGCGTACGCCTCCTCCCGGCTCGCGGTCGTGACGTGGCCGCGGACCCGGACCTGGCGGCCCAGGACCGGCCAGTAGAAGCCGAGCGCGGCCTCGGGGCGGGCGGCGAGCTGGCGGCCCTTGGCGCTGGTGGCGTGCGAACCGAAGTGCCAGCCGCGGGCGTCGGCGTCGTGCAGCATCACGGTGCGGACGTCGGGGCGTCCGTCCGCGTCCGCGGTGGCGAGGGACGGCGTGTGCGGCTCGGTCTGGCCCGCGGCCACGGCGTCGAGGAACCAGGCGCGGAAGAGTTCGAGCGGTCCGGCGGGCGTCGCCGCCACGTCGAATCCGGGCAGCTCGGTGTCCCAGACGCGCAGCGAGCGCAGAGCACGGTGAAAGTCGTCCATCCCCCGACCCTAGGGGCTTCCGGGCGGGCCGTCCCGCGCGGAGCGGGGTGTCAGGACCGGGCGAGGACGAGGGTGGCCGAGGAGCAGAACCAGCCGCCGGTGCCGGAGGCCAGGGCGAGTTCGGGCAGGGAGCCGTCGGGGCGGCGGGCCTGGCGGCCGGGGGCCTCGCCCCGGAGCTGGCGGACGGCCTCGACGACGAGGAAGAGGCCCCGCATGCCGGGGTGGCACGCGGAGAGCCCGCCCCCGTCCGTGTTGACCGGCACCGCCGACCCGTCCGCGAAGTACGCCCCGCCCTCGCCCTTGGGGCAGAAGCCGAGGTCCTCCAGGGTCACCAGGGTCATGTAGGTGAAGGCGTCGTAGATCTCGGCGACGTCGATGTCGGCGGGGGTGACGCCGGCGCGTTCGAAGGCGAGCCGGCCGCTGACGGCGGCGGGGGAGACGGTGAAGTCCTCCCACTCGGACATCGTCGTGTGGGAGGCGTGTTCGCCGGTGCCGAGGATCCAGACGGGCGGTTTCGCCAGGTCCTGGACGTAGTCCTCGGCGACGAGCAGCACCGCGCAGCCGCCGTCGCTGCGGATGCAGCAGTGCAGTTTGGTGAAGGGGTCGGCGATCATCGGGCCCGCCAGGACCTCGTCGGCCGTGACGGGGGTGCGGAACATCGCCTCGGGGTTCAGCGCCGCGTTGGCCCGGGCCCGGACGGCGACCTCGGCGAGCTGTTCCAGGGTGGTGCCGTACCGGTGCATGTGGCGGCGGGCGGCCATCGCGTACTTGGCGACGAGGGTGTGGCCGTAAGGGACTTCGAACTGGAGGGGGCCGCGCGCGCCGAAGGAGAGGTTCGAGGTGCGGCGGCGGGCCCTGATGTCGGCGCGGGCGGTGGAGCCGTAGACGAGGAGGACCGCGTTGGCGCGGCCCGCGGCGATGGCGTCGGCGGCGTGGGCGGCCATGACCTCCCAGGTGGCGCCGCCGACGGAGGTGGAGTCCGTCCAGGTGGGGCGCAGGCCCAGGTATTCGGCGACCTCCACCGGGGCGAGCGTGCCGAGTCCGGCGGAGGCGAGCCCGTCGACGAGGGAGCGGTCGAGGCCGCTGTCGGCGAGGGCGCGGCGGGCGGCCTGGGCGTGGAGCGCGTACGGCGTGGCCTCGTCGACCCGGCCGCAGTCGGAGAGGGCGACGCCGGCGACGGCGACCCGGCGCCGGCCGGCGGGAGCGGTGCGCGTGGTGGCGGTCATGAATCTGACGGTACATCAGATCTCTGCGATCGTGACCCGCGTCGCTCTGGGCAACCGTCCCTCCTCCGCCCTAGCATGACGCACCGTCAGATACGGAGGGAGCCTCATGGAGACCGCCGACGGCGCGGAGCCCACCGCGCTCACCGAGGAACAGCGGGAGATCCGCCGCACCCTGCGGGACCTGCTCGACCGGCACACCGGCCCCCCGGCCGCCCGCACCACCCCCACCGGCCCCGAGGGGTACGACCCCGCCCTCTGGGCCCGCATGTCCGGCGAACTCGGCCTCGCCCGCCTCACCCTCCCCGAGGAGTACGGAGGCGCCGGCCGCGGCACCCCCGAGCTCGCCCTCGCCTGCGAGGAGGCCGGCCGCGCCCTCGCCGCCTCCCCGCTCCTCGCCACCAGCGTCCTCACCGCCCCCCTGATCGCCGCCCTCGGCACCCCCGCCCAGCGCGCCGACCTGCTGCCCCGCATCGCCGCGGGCGGCCTCACCTGCGCGCTCGCCGCCCCCGGCGGCTCCCTCGCCCACGCCCTCGGCCTCACCGGCGACAACACCACCGGCGCCTGGTCGGGCGACGGCCGGGCCGGCGGCGTCCAGGCACGGCCCGCCCCCGAGGGGACCCCGGGCGGCCGGCTGCTCTACGGCGAGGCCGAGCAGGTCCTCGACGGACACAGCGCCGGACTGCTCCTCGTCGCCGCCCACACCGGCGGCTACGCCCGCAGCCGCACGCTCCTCTACCTGGTCCGTACGGCCGACGCGGGCCCCGGACTCGTCCGCACCCGCCGGACCGGCGTCGACCCCACCCGCTCCCCGGCCACCGTCCAGCTCCGCGACGTCCCCGCCGAACTGCTCGGCGAAGACCCCGCCGACCCCGCCGACATCACCCGCGCCCTCGCCGCCGCCGGCCGCACCGCGGCCGTCCTCCTCGCCGCCGAGGCCACCGGAGCCGCCCGCGGAGCCCTGGAACGCGCCCTCGGACACCTGAGGTCCGGCCGGACCGGCGCCGGGTCCGACTCCGCCCGGGGCGCCCGGCACCGCCTCGCCGGCCTGCGCGTCCAGGTCGAGACCGCCCGCACGCTGACCTACTGCGCCGCCCGCGAACCGGGACCGGGCCCCGAGAGCGGGCCGCTCGCCCTCGCCCAGGCCCTCGAAGCCCTCCGGGCCGCCGCCGGCGAAGCCGTACCGCCCCACGACGCCGAGCGCTACGGCCGGCGCGCCGCCGCCGACGAACTGCTCTTCGGGCCCGCCGGACGCCTCAGGGCCCGCGCGGCGGAACGCACCGGACTCCCCGGAGAGGCGGCGGCCTGATGCCCATCGGAGCGAAACTCGTCCAGAAGATCTCCTCGACCCGGACCTTCGCGAGGATCGCGCCCCACGTGATCCCCGCCCTCGACAAGGCCGTGCACCGGCTCAGCGGGGGAAGGACGCTGCTCAGCACCCGGATGCTGCCCGGCGTCGTGCTCACCGCGACCGGCGCGCGGAGCGGCCGGACACGGACCACGCCGCTCGCCTGCATGCCGGAGCCCGACCGGGGCACCTGGCTGCTCATCGGCTCCAACTTCGGCCGCCCCGGCCACCCCGCCTGGACGGCCAACCTGCTCGCCCACCCGGACGCCGAGATCAGCTGGAAGGGCGAGACCGTGCCCGTGCGGGCCGAACGGCTGACGGGACGGGACCGGGCGGAGGCATGGACGGCGGCCCTCGCCTTCTGGCCCCCGTACGCCTCCTACCAGGCCCGGGTGGACCGCGAGATCCGACTCTTCCGGCTCACCCGCAGGTGAGCGGACCCGGACACGACGACGCCGACGGCGGTCCCGCCCCAGGGGGAGGCGGTGACCGGCGTCGGCGTCGACGACAGGACGGGTGAAGGAGGAAGGAGCCCCTGGGTTATCTGACCGGCTTCTTGCCGGTGATGCCCAGATGCACCAACAGGGCCAGGTTGGGCTTGAGTTCGGCCTGCTTCACGCCCCAGGTGGTGAAGCCCTTCTGATGGCCGGCGACGGAGGCCAGCATCGCCACCAGCGAGCCCGCCATCGCGGCCGCGCTGACCTCCTTGTCGACCTTGCCCTTGGCCTGGAGATCCTTCACCGCGTCCGTCAGGGAGTTGGTGACCGAGTTCAGGATCTTCATGCGGATCTTGTAGAACCGCTTGTCGCCCTCCGCGGCGCCGAGGTCCACCACCCGCAGGATGGCGTCGTGCCGCCGCCAGAAGTCGAGGAAGCCGTCGACGAGTTCCTCGGAGGTCTGCCAGGCGGCCTTGCCGACCCAGGAGCGCCCGGAGACCAGCTCGGTCAACCCGGCGCCCTCCTTCGCCATTTCCTCCGCGATCTCCAGGACGGCGCCCTCGACGTCCGGGAAGTACTGATAGAACGTCGCGGGTGAAGTACCCGCCTTCCGGGCCACGTCGATGACCTTGACGTCCCGGTACGGCGAGGAGCTGAGCATCTCACCGAGGCAGTCGAGCAGCTTCTGCCGCGTCGCCTGGCCGCGTCGTCCGGCCACGCGGCCGTCGACGGTGCGTACTTGTCCTGTCATGCCGTCAGCTTACCGAGGGGGGATCAGCGCGCGATTCGGCCGACTGCAAATGGGGTGCTCCCCGTTCGCCGAGGTCGGCAGGGGTGTCCTCGGCGCGTCGCCCGACCGGATCCCGCCGGACCGCCCGCACCCCTCTCCGCCGCCGCCCGCTCCCCGGCGGACCGCCGGACCGCCCGCGCCCCTCCCCGCCGCCGCCCGCCGTCCGCCGCCCCGCTCCCCGGACGGCGCACACCGGAGCGCGCCCCCGCCCCCGCCGTCCTAGCGTGGAGGCATGGCCGTATACGCAGAGGGCACCCCGTGCTGGGTGGACGCGCAGCTCCCCGACCTGGTGGCGGGCAAGCGCTTCTACGGCGAGCTCTTCGGCTGGACCTTCGACGACGACCGCGACGAGGCCCTGCTCGACGGCCGCCGGGTCGCCGGGCTCCTCCCCAAGCGGGACGGCCGCATGCCCACCACCTGGACCGTCTACCTCGCCACCAAGGACGCCGGCACCGTCGCCGCCCGGGTCAGGGCCGCCGGCGGGCAGATGGTCATGGAGCCGTACCCGGTCGGCCCCTTCGGCGTCCTCGCCCTCGCCGCCGACCCCGGCGGCGCCGTCCTCGGCCTGCGCCAGTCCGGCGACGACGACGGCTTCGAGGTCGTGAACGAACCCGGCTCCTTCTGCTGGATGGAGGTCTACACCCGCCGCCCCGGGCCCGTGGACACCTTCTACGCCTCCGTCTTCGGCTGGCTCGGCCGTCAGGCCGACCCCGCCGAGGAGGGCAAGGAACCCGGCTTCGACTACCGCGTCTGGTCCCCGCCCGGCTCCCGCGCCGGCGACGACACCGCCTTCGGCGGCCGGGCCGTCATCACCGACGCCTTCCCCGCCGAGATGCCCGGCCACGTCCTCGTCTACTTCGCGGTCCGCGACTGCGACGAGGCCTGCGCCACCACCGTCCGCCTCGGCGGCCGGGTCGCCGAACCCCCCGCCGACACCCCCTACGGCCGCATCGCGGTCCTCCACGACAACCAGGGCGCCCGCTTCGCCGTCCTCGCCGAACCGGCCGGGCGGCCCGCCCCCGCCGAGCCCGGCCTCGCCGAGGACCTGCCCGCCGCACCCCTCGGCTCCGACCCGGAGGCCGGCGCCCTGTCCACGGACACCGTCCCCCTCACCCGCCCGACCCCCCCGGAGTCCACCCTCTCGGAGCCCCCCGCCGAGCCGTGAGCGATCCGCTCCGCATGACCTGTGACACCCCGATCCGCCCCCGGGTTCGCAACCAGGGCTCCGGACAGGAAGAATCAGGGCCCCGGGCCGTACCGTCATGGCCCGTACGGGGAGGTGGCAGGCAAGTGGAACAGCTGACGCAGCACGACCCGAGACGCATCGGGCCCTTCGAAGTGCTGGGCCGGCTCGGCGCGGGCGGCATGGGGCTGGTCTACCTCGCGCGGTCGGCGTCCGGCCGGCGCGTGGCGATCAAGACCGTGCGCACGGAGCTCGCGGAGGACCAGCTGTTCCGGGTGCGGTTCACCCGCGAGGTGGAGGCCGCCCGGGCGGTGTCCGGCTTCTACACGGCCGCCGTGGTCGACGCCGATCCGCGGGCCGCCGTGCCGTGGCTCGCGACCGCGTACGTCCCGGCGCCCTCGCTGGAAGAGATAGTGAACGAGTGCGGGCCGCTCCCGGCCCAGGCCGTCCGCTGGCTCGCCGCCGGTGTCGCCGAGGCCCTCCAGTCCATCCACGGCGCCGGGCTCGTCCACCGCGACCTCAAGCCGTCGAACGTGCTCGTCGTCGAGGACGGGCCCCGGGTGATCGACTTCGGCATCGCGTCCGGGGTCTCCAACACACGGCTGACGATGACCAACGTCGCCGTGGGCACCCCCGCCTACATGTCGCCCGAGCAGGCCCGCGACTCGCGCAGCGTCACCGGCGCCAGCGACGTCTTCTCGCTGGGGTCGATGCTGGTGTTCGCCGCGACCGGGCACGCTCCCTTCCACGGCGCCAACCCCGTCGAGACCGTCTTCATGCTGCTCCGCGAGGGCCCCGACCTGGAGGGCATGCCCGAGGAGCTGCGGCCGCTCATCGAGGCGTGCATGCAGATGGACGTGGCCCAGCGGCCCACCCCGGCCGACCTCCAGGCCATGCTCGCCCCGCACCTCTTCGGTCCCGGCAGCGACGACAGCGGCACCGCTTCCGCGTGGCTGCCCGAGTCCGCCGTCACCATGATCGAGACCCGGCGCGGCGGCCGGCCCGCCCCGGCGCCGCCCGTCACCCCGCCGCCGATGCCGCCGCGCCCGCCCCGGCAGCCCGAGGGCGGCGGCTGGTCCGGCGACCCGCGCGAGCCCGCCCAGGCGGGCGGCCGGCACGCGGGTCCCGCGGAGGAGTCCGGCGGGCCGGTGCGGCTCGGCGGGGCCACCGTGCCGATCGGGCCCGGCCCCCGGGTCGCGGACACCCGGGCGGCGCTCGCCCTGGGCCAGGCCGCCGACCCGCACGCCACCGGGTGGGTCCGGCCGCCCGGCGGGGAGCCCGCGCCGGCGCCCGTACCGCCGCAGCCTCAGCCTCAGCCGCAGACCCCCCGGCCCGAGCCGGGGGCGTGGCGGCCGTGGCGCTTCCGCATGTCCAACGACGTGTGGGGGACGCCGGTGGTCGACGGCGACCTGCTCTACGTGACCTCCTTCGAGGTGCACGCGCTGGACACCGGCTCCGGCCGCCGCCAGTTCAAGACCCGGGACGTGGCCTGGTCGATGGCCGTGGCCCAGGGCCGTATCCACGCCTCCGACGGGCCGACGCTGTACGCCCTCGACGCCACGGACGGCGGCGAGCGCTGGCGGCACCGCACCGACGCCTGGGTGTACTCCCTCCAGGTGGACCGGGGCACCGTCGTCACCGGCACCCGGGGCGGCGGGGTGCAGGGCTGGGAGGCGTCCAACGGCGCCAAGCTGTGGGAGGTCACCGGCTGCCAGACGGACTTCGAGACCCCGGAGGCCGGTCCGTCGATCCACGGCGACACCGTGTACGTCTGGCAGGACGCCCGGCTCCGGGCCCTGGACGCCCGGACGGGCACCGAGCGCTGGTCGTACCCGGTCGGGGACGCCGCCTCCTGCGGGCACGTGCCGGTCCGGGTCGCGCCGGCCGAGGACGGCTGCGTGTACGTCTCCGCCGGCACCCGCGTCCTGTCGATCGACATCGCCGCCGGGCACGTCCGCTGGCACTTCGAGGCGCCCGCCGTCTTCCTCGCCCCGCCCGCCTTCGCGCCCGGTCCGGCCGTCACCGGCGGCGGCGTCTACCTCGCCGACCACCTCGGCACGGTCTACGCCCTCGACGCCACCACCGGCCAGGACCGCTGGCGGATCGCGACCGAGCAGCGCCAGTCCGCCGAGCCGGTGCTGGTCGCGGACGGGAACGTGCACGTCGGCAGCGGCAGCGCGCTCTACACCCTGGACGCGGTCACCGGCACCCCCCGGTGGCGGTTCGCGGCCGGCGCCGAGCTGGTGGGCACCCCCGTCGTCGCTGACGGTCGGGTCCACTTCGGCTCCGCCGACCACGTCCTCTACACCCTGGACGCGACCGGCGGACAGCTCCGCTGGAAGCTCGCCACCGGCGGCGAGATCACCGGCTCGCCGGTGGTCAGGGGCGGGGTCGTGTACGCGTGCAGCAAGGACCGCTGCGTGTACGCGCTCGACGCGGCGAAGGGCACGGCCACGGGCCGCGGCGCGGCGGCCCGCTAGCCCGGCGGCCGGTCGTCCCGGCCGGGCCGTCCGTCCCGGCCGGTCCCGTCGCCGGGCGGTTCGGCCGGTACGTCGAAGCGGCCGGGGGCGGCGTACGGCATGGAGCGGGTCTCGGTGTCGTACGGATCCCCCGTCCCCCGCGGGCCTCCGGTCTCGTACGGGGCTCCCGCGGGCGGCGGGCCGTCGAGCGTCGGGTGCGTGGGCGGCGGCGCGGCGGGCGCCAGGCGGTGGGTCCGGCGGCGGCCCGACATGACGGCCGCGCCGAGCAGGAGCAGCACTCCGCCCCCGAACGCGTTGGCGACCCCGTCGCCGAGCCCGCGTCCGTCCCCGGAGACGACCAGGCTGCCCTCGGCCTGCCCGACCCGCACCATCCACAGGACCGTGAAGCCGAGGACGACCACTCCGGCGAGGGCGACGAGCAGCCGGGAGCGCAGCACCACCCCGACCAGGGTGACGAGGGCGGCGAAGGCGAACGGCAGCAGGATCGAGCCGAGCACCCCGGGTTCGGAGCCGGTGATGCCGGTGAAGAGGTCCCCGATCGCGTAGTCGCTGCCGTGACGGCCGTCGTACCAGGCACGGAAGGGGCTCCAGACGGCGGCCGTCGCTCCGACGAGGGCCAGGACCGAGCCGACGACGTTGCGGATCATCGATCGGCCTCCTCGGGGGCTTCGCGGTCCGGCTCTCTCGCTGTCGACGCTACGCCCGGTGGCCGGGCCCCGCCATGCGGGGACGCGGGCCCCCGCTAGGGTGTGGCGCGCACATGACGGACGACGGGGAGACGGTGACGGTGGTACGGACCCGGCTGAAGATGGCGGCCACGCTGACGGTGGTGGTGCTGGCGCTGACCGGCTTCCAGACGAGTTCTGGCGGCGGCAAGGGCGGCAGCGGCGGCAGCGGCAAGAGCAAGAGCAAGAGCAGCGGCGGGGGCGGCTGCTCCAGCGACAAGAAGGACAACGACGACTACGAGGGCTCGGGGTCGGGCTCCGGTTCCAGTGGCAGCGACGGCGAGTACGGGTACACCGCCGAGCCCACGTCCTCGGCCACCGCGTCCGGTGCCGTGACCGTCGTCGACTGCGTGAAGCCCGCGCAGAAGAAGCGCAAGGGCCGGCCGGCCCGCAAGGCGGACACCACGGCGACGGTGCGGATCACCAGCGAGGCCCGGTACGACGTCACCGAGCTCTACAAGGTGACCCTGAGCTTCAAGGGCGCCTCCGGCTCGGTGGTCGACACGCGGACGACGACGCTGAGGGTGGAGCACGGGGAGGAGAAGGACTTCGAGGTGGAGATGGCGAACCCCCGACTCGTGGACAAGGTGAAGCGCTGCGAGGTGCGGGTCGAGGAGATGAACGCCTACTAGCCCTACCGCGTCCGGTACCCCGCCCCCCGCCTCCCGAACAGCTCCGCCTGCCGCTCCGCCGGCAGGTTCCCGAGCGTCACCAGGTGCGGGGCCTGGGCGAGGGCCTGGGACCTGACGGCCTCCCTGGTCGTCCACAGGGCCCGTACGGTGCCCTGCACCGCCCCGGTCGGGTACGAGGCGATGACGGCGGCCGCCTCCCGCGCGGCGGCGAGCGCCCCGCCCGCCCCGGTCACCTCGCTGACCAGGCCCGTCTCGTACGCCCGCCGGGCGGAGATCCGTTCGGCGGAGCCCATGAGGGCCATCCGGGCGACCTCGCCGAAGGGCGTCCGCTGCGCCATGTGGACGGTCTCGAAGGCGCTGACCATGCCGTAGGCGGTGTGCGGGTCGAAGAAGGTCGCGGTCTCGCCGGCGATCAGGAACTCGGCCTCGCCGAGCAGGTAGAAGGCGCCGCCGCAGGCCATGCCCTCGACGGCGGCGATCACCGGTTTCCACAGGTCGTTGGCCTTGGGGCCGATCGCGACGAGCGGGTCGTCGATGGTGTACGGGGAGGAGGGCTGCGGCACCCGGCCGGCGTCGTCGCGGTCGATGCCGGTGCAGAAGGCCCGGCCGCCGGCGCCGGTGACGACGATCGCCCGTACCCCGTCCTCGTACCGGAAGCCCCGCCAGACGGCGGCGAGTTCGTCGGCCATGGCGAGGGTGATCGCGTTGAGCCGTTCGGGCCGGTCGAGGGTGACGACGGCGACGCCGGTCTCCTCGTCGCGCGCGACGCGGACGCCGGGGGCGCTCATCCGCGCTCCAGGATCCAGCGGGGGACGGCGAGGCCGTCGATCTCGGTGAAGGCGATCCGGACGGCGGCGCCGATGCGGAGCCGGGCCGGGTCGACGGAGTCGAGGCGCGCGCCGGGGGCGGCGACGACGTTGCCGGCGAGGCGGATGCGGGGGGCGTCGGCGAGTTCGACGAGGACGGCGTTGTAGGGGGCCTGCTCGGCGTAGTCGGGCAGCAGCGGCGGGTGCGGGAGCACGTACGACCAGATGCGGCCGCGGCCGGACATGAGCCGCCACTCGGTGGCGAAGGACTGGCAGTGCGGGCAGCAGGGGCGGGGCGGGAAGCGGAGTTCGCCGCAGTCCTCCTCGGCGCAGGCCTGGATCCTCAGTTCGCCGCGGGCGGTGAACTCCCAGAAGGGGGCGCCGTCTTCGTCGATGACGGGGTTCAGCACACGGATCAGCTCCTCGGGTTCAGGCGCGCAGCAGGACGGTGGAGGTGGGGACGCCCTCGCCGGCGGTGACGAGGCAGGTGGCGGCGTTCGGCACCTGGGCGGTGGAGGTGCCGCGGAGCTGTTTCACGCCCTCGTTGATGAGGTTGAAGCCGTGGACGTACGCCTCGGAGAGGCCGCCGCCGCCGGTGTTGAGGGGGAGCCGGCCGCCGAGTTCGAGGGCGCCGCCCTCGGTGAAGGCGGCGCCCTCGCCGCGTCCGCAGAAGCCGTAGCCCTCCAGGGAGAGCGGGACGAGCGGGGTGAAGGCGTCGTAGATCTGGGCGACGTCCACGTCGTCCGGGCCGAAGTCGGCGTTCTTCCACAGGTGGCGGGCGGCGGTCCAGGCGGGGCCGGAGAGCGGGTCGTCGTTCCAGTAGTTGACCATGCCGTGGTGCTGGGCGGGCAGGCCCTGGGCGGCGGAGTGGACGTAGACGGGCTTCTGGCGGCAGTCGCGGGCCCGTTCGGCGGAGACGACGACGCAGGCGAGGGCGCCGTCGGTCTCCAGGCAGTTGTCGAAGAGGCAGAGGGGTTCGCTGATCCAGCGGGAGGTCATGTACATCTCGCGGGTCAGCGGGCGCTCGTACATGATCGCGTCGGGGTTCTGGTTGGCGCGGTTGCGGCAGGCCAGGGCGACGTTGAAGAGGTGGTCGCGGGTGGCGCCGTACTCGTGCATGTAGCGGCGGGCGAGCATGCCGATCTCGTCGGCGGGGCGGAGCAGTCCGAAGGGGCGGGTCCACTGGCCGGGGGTGGGGAGCTGGACGGCGGTGTTCTTCCAGGGCCGGGGGCCGGATCCGCGCTTGCGGGACCGCCAGGCGACGCCGACGCTCGCCTGGCCGGTGGCGACGGCGGCGGCGAGGTGGCCGACGGTGGCGCAGGAGCCGCCGCCGCCGTAGCCGACCTTGGAGAAGAAGGTGACGTCGCCGGCGCCGATGGCCTTGGCGACCTCGACCTCGTCGGTCTCCTCCATCGTGTACGAGGCGAAGGCGTCGACCTCGGAGGGGGCGATGCCGGCGTCGTCGAGGGCGGCGAGGATCGCCCGGCAGGCGAGGGTCCGCTCGGTCTCGGGGAGCTGTTTCGCGAAGGGAGTCTGACCGATCCCGACGATGGCTGTGGCGTCCTTGAGCACCGGACCTCCTTCTGGGGCAGCACTGCTGACAGCGCGTCAGGCTACAACTAATCTGACGGATAGTCAGCTACAGGGAGGCTGGGGACATGGGCATGCGTGGTGACCTGGAGTGGGGCACGATCCCGGGACTCGTCCGGGCGGCGGGGGAGCGGTGGGGGGAGCGGGAGGCGGTCGCCGACGGCCGCGCCCGGGTCTCGTACGCCGAACTCGCCGCCCGCGTCGAACGGTCCGCCGCCGCCTGCCTCGCCACCGGCGTACGGGCCGGGGACCGGGTCGCGGTCTGGGCGCCCAACAGCCTCGACTGGATCGTCGCCGCCCTCGGCGCGGTGACCGCCGGCGCCGTCCTCGTCCCGCTCAACACCCGGTTCAAGGGCACCGAGGCCGCCGACGTCCTGGCCCGCTCCCGCGCCCGGCTCCTCTTCGTCACCGGCACCTTCCTCGGCACCTCGTACGTCGCCTCGCTGCGCCGCGCCGGAGTGCCCCTGCCGCACCTGGAGCGGGTCGTCGTCCTCGGCGACACCGCCCCCGACGAGGCCGAGTGGACCACCTGGAAGGCCTTCCTCGCCGAGGGCGACCGGGTCCCCGCCGCGCGCGTCCGGGCCCGCGCCGACGCCATCGACCCCGACAGCCCCTCGGACGTCGTCTACACCTCCGGCACCACCGGCCGCCCCAAGGGCGCCGTCATCACCCACGCCCAGACCCTGCGCTGCTACGAGGAGTGGGCCGCGCTCGCCGGCCTCGCCGAGGGCGACCGCTACCTGGTGGTGAACCCCTTCTTCCACACCTTCGGCTACAAGGCGGGCGTCCTCGCCTGCCTGATGCGCGGGGCGGTGATCGTGCCGCAGTCCGTCTTCACCGCCGACACCGTCCTCGCCAACATCGCCGCCGAGCGGATCAGCGTGCTGCCCGGCCCGCCCACCCTCCACCAGTCGCTCCTCGACCACCCGGCCCGCGCCGGCCACGACCTGTCCACCCTCCGCCTGGTCGTCACCGGCGCCGCCGTCGTCCCGCTGCGGCTCGTCGAACGCCTCCGCGCCGAACTGGGCGTCACCACCGTCCTCACCGCCTACGGCCTCTCCGAGGCGAGCGGCCTGGTCACCATGTGCCGCCGCGACGACCCGGACGAGACCGTCGCCACCACCTCCGGCCGCGCCGTCCCCGGCACCGAGGTCCGGCTCTCCGACACCGGCGAGGTGCTGGTCAGGGGGTACAACGTGATGCGCGGCTACTTCGAGGACGAGGCGGCCACCACCGAGGCGATCGACCCGGACGGCTGGCTGCGCACCGGCGACATCGGCGTCCTCGACGGGGCGGGCAACCTCCGGATCACCGACCGCCTCAAGGACATGTTCATCGTCGGCGGCTTCAACGCCTACCCCGCCGAGATCGAGCAGCTCCTCGGCCTGCACCCGGACATCGCCGACGTCGCCGTCATCGGCGTCCCCGACCCCCGGCTCGGCGAGGTCGGCAAGGCGTTCGTGGTGCGGCGCCCCGGCGCGCGGGTCACGGCCGACGACCTGATCGCCTGGTCGCGGCGGGAGATGGCGAACTACAAGGTGCCCCGTCAGGTCGAGTTCGTCGCCGAGCTGCCGAGGAACGCGAGCGGGAAGGTGGTCAAGGGCGAGCTCAGGAAGCGGAGTTGACCGTCCCGGCCGCCTTTTCCGGATTATTGGAATCCACTTATGGAAAGAGGGCCGGAGAGGCCCCGGAGGCGCAACCGGCCGCCATCACGCCCACGTCATAAGGGCGACGCGCGCCCCCTTTCCCCTCCGAGGAGCAGCAGTGACCACGCAGGAGATCCCCCTCAGGCTCACCCCGCAGCAGGCCGCCACCGGCGTCGTCATCCCGGTCGACCTGCCGTCCCACCTGCCCGGCGGCGGCCCCACCCAGCTCCACGTCCCGCCCTGCCGCCACGGCGACCTGGTCCCGGTCCAGTTCGCCGGCGGGACCGTCCTCCTCCGCATCACCGTCACGGGCGCCGCCCGCTCCCCGGGGCAGGGCCGGTCCGGCGTGGCGGGCTGCCTCGTCCCGCTGCTCGTCATCGGCGCGGTCGTCGGCGGCGCGTACCTCTTCAGCGGCAACGAGAAGAAGGAACCGAGCGACTCCCGCCCGATCGTCCCCACCTTCTCGGTCTCGCCCTTCCCCAGCCTCGACCTCGACCCCGGCCCCACGGCCGACCCCACCCCCACCGAGGAGGAGCCCGACCCCTACGAGAAGGGCACCTGCCTCAACGGCACCCTCCCGGACTCGGAGACCGCCCAGTCCGTCAGCGGCGTCGAGGAGGTCCCCTGCTCGGCCTCGGACGCCCACTACAAGGTCATCCAGACCTTCCCCTTCACCTCCGACATGAACAGGTGCAACGCCAACCCCAAGACCCAGTACGCCTTCTCGCACCGCTACACCATGAACGGCACCACCATCAGCGAGTACGTCTACTGCCTGGTCGGGCTGGGGTCGTACGCGCGCGGCTAGCGAGCCGGGCGGGTCAGTCGGCGCGGAGGTCGTCGTAGGAGCTGTCGGTGGTGACGTGCATGTTCGCCGAGGCGGGCGCGGCCGTGCCGAAGGCGAGGGCGACGGCGATGAGGGCGAGGGTGACGAGGCGCTTGGTGCTGCGCATGACTGACTCCTCATGAAGGGGTGGTAATCGGACAGATCGATCCTCGCGGCGGTCTTCGGAGGACCGCGAAGCGGAACGGCCTACTTCGTCAGGTGGTGCGGCACACGCGGGAGGGGCCGGGCAGCTGCCCGGCCCCTCCTGTCGGTGGTCCGATCGCGTTGCGCGCGGTCCCTGCCGGACGAATCCCCCCTGGTTCCGTCCGGAGTCCCCCGGGACCGTGTGCTCCCCCGTCGACCGGGCCCCCTTCGGATGGCCCCGGCGGCTCCCCCGAAGTCGCCGCCGGTGCCGTCATCCCCGTGGGGAGTGGCTTACTTGACCGGCTCCGTGGTGACGTGGAGGTTGTCGGTCGAGGCGCCGCCGTCACCGAGGACCTTGTCTGCGATGGCGTCGGCCGGCTCCGAGGTGACGTGCAGGTTCTTGGTGCCGATCTGGTCCGCCTCGCCGCCGGTGACGTGCAGGTTCTCCGGCTTGACGGTCGGGTCGGTGGCGTCGATCTCGGCCATGGTGTTCCCCTCCTGGTGGATGGCGTGCGGTGCGGTGGGGAGCTCGTCCGACCCTCTTCCCCCGAGGACGGTCGGACGGGCTCCCGTGGGCCGCTCACCCTAATGCGTAGGGGTGACAGCCGCTGTGGCGACCCGCCTGCCCCCCGACGCGACGGATCGTTGAAGACCACTCTGGCCCGGGGCGATAAACGAATGATGAACGCCCCCTGGGGGCCGGGGCGTCAGGCCGCGGCCCGCGGCGACAGCAGTCCTCTGACCTCCGCCGTTTCCGGTGCCCCCAGCTCCTCGTAGATGTCGAGCGCTTCCTGCCAGCAGACCTGGGCGCGGCCCGACTGGCCGATGGCGTCGAGGGCCCGGCCGAGCACCGTCAGCACGTTGCCGCGCCGCCATTCGCCCCCGATGCCCCGCAGCACGGACAGGGCCTTCTCGGCCCCGGCGGCGGCGGCGCCGTAGCGCCGGGCGGCGATGTCGACCTCGGCCAGGCGGAAGAGGGTCATGCCCTCCCACAGCCGCTGCCGGCTCTCCACGAAGACGACGAGGGCTTCGCGGAGGCGGCCGGCGGCGGCGTCGAGCTGCCCGTTCTCGGTGAGGGCGAGCCCGAGGGCGTAGCGGCCGTTCGCGCCCTTCAGGGAGTGCCCCATCTCGTCGTACATGGCCGCCCCCTGCTGGGCCATGCGTACGGCGTCCTCACGCTGTCCCGCCGCCAGCCGGAGCCGGGACAGGTTGCACAGCGCCGAGGCCTCGCCGGCCCGGTCGCCGATGCTGCGGAACTCGGCGATGGCCCGGGAGAAGTGGTGGTCCCCGTCCTGGTGCCTTCCCTGGTAGAGGGCGACGGCGCCCCTCACGTTCAGCGCCCAGCACATGGGCAGGCGGTCGCCCACGGACCCGGACAGCCCGGTCACCTCCGCCGCCTCGCGGTCCGCCTGGTCGAACCGTCCCTGGTAGTGGTGGACGTACGCCAGGGCGTTGGCCGCCCGGCCCTCCGCCCGTACGTCGCCCGTCTTCGACGCCGCCTCCCGCAGGAGGGTCGCCACCGCCTCGTACTCCTTGGAGTTGGCGCCGGACTCGGCGAGGTCGAGGGAGGCCCAGAGGAGGTCCACCGCGCGGCGGAGGGTGGTGGGGGCGGCGGCTGACTGGCGGACGCAGGCCAGCAGGCAGTGGGACTCGGAGTAGAGCCAGTCCTGGGCCTCGTGGCGGTCGGTGAAGGCCAGGCCCTCGTGGTCGGTGGGCTCCAGGTGGTCGACCAGGCGGTCGCCGGGGCGTTCGACGGCGTAGACCCCGGCGGCGGTCGAGAGGTAGAAGTCGAGGAGGCGGGAGAGCGCGGCCTCCTTCTCCGTCGGGGGGTGTTCGTCGCGGTCGGCGCAGGCGCGGGCGTAGAGGCGGACCAGGTCGTGGTAGCGGTAGCGGCCGGGGGCGGCCGACTCCAGGAGGGACGTGTCGACCAGGGCCTCCAGGAGGTCCTCGGTGTCCCACAGGGGGAGGTCGAGGACGGCCGCCGCGGCCGCCAGGGAGATGTCGGGGCCGTCGGCGAGGCCCAGGAGGCGGAAGGCCCGTGCCTGGGCGGGCTCCAGCTGGCCGTAGCCGAGCTCGAAGGTGGCCTTGACGGCGAGGTCGCCGGCCTGGAGCTCGTCGAGGCGGCGGCGCTCGTCGGCGAGCTTCGCGGCGAGGACGGAGACCGTCCAGGTGCGGCGGGCCGCGAGGCGCGAGGCGGCGATGCGGATCGCGAGGGGGAGGAAGCCGCAGGCGGCGACGACGTCCAGGGCGGCCTCGCGCTCCGCCCGGACCCGCTCCTCGCCGACGATCCTGGTGAAGAGCTGGAGGGCCTCCTCCGGGGACATCACGTCGAGGTCCACCAGGTGCGCGCCCGCCAGGTCGACCATGCGGATGCGGCTGGTGACGAGGGCCGCGCAGCCCGCCGTGCCGGGCAGCAGGGGGCGGATCTGGGCCGCGTCCCTGGCGTTGTCCAGGAGGATCAGCACGCGGCGGCCGTCGAGCGTCGAGCGGTAGAGGGCGGCCCGGTCCTCCAGGGCGTCGGGGATGGCCGAGTCGGGGGTGCCGAGGGCGCGGAGGAAGGAGCCGAGGACGGTCTCCGGGGCGGCGGCCCGGGCACCGGCGCCCTGGAGGTCGACGTACAGCTGACCGTCGGGGAAGTGCGGGCGCGCCTCGTGGGCGACGTGCACGGCGAGGGTCGTCTTGCCGACGCCGCCGATGCCGGCGAGCGCCGAGACGGCCATGACGTGGCCCTCGGCGGTGGCGAGCCGGGCGCCGAGCTCCCGTACGAAGGCGGCGCGGCCGGTGAAGTCGGGGACCGTGGCCGGGAGCTGGGCCGGGCGGGCCACCGGGGCGGCGGCCGGGGCCTGCTCCTCGACGGGGCGGGCCAGTTCGGCGTCGCCCTGGAGGATGCGCTGCTGGAGCCGGGAGAGTTCGGGGGTGGGGTCGACGCCGAGCTCGTCGGCGAGGAGCCGGCGGGTGTCGGCGTACACGGCGAGGGCCTCGGCCTGCCGTCCGCCGCGGTAGAGCGCGAGCATGAGGAGTTCGCGCAGGCGCTCGCGGAGCGGGTGCGCGGCGGTGAGCGCGGTCAGTTCGGAGACGGCCTCGGCGTGCGCGCCGGTCTCCAGGTCGACGTCGAGGCGGGTCTCCAGGAGGGTGAGCCGCCACTCCTCCAGGCGGGTCCGCTGGTTCTCGGCGTACGGCCCCGGGACGGAGGCCAGGACCTCGCCGTCCCACAGGTCCAGGGCCTCGGCGAGCCGGGCCCGGGCGCCGGACCGGTCGCCGCCGGCCCGCAGCTTCTCGGCCTCGGCGGCGAGCTCCCGGGCGCGGGTGAGGTCGAGCGCGGCGGTCCGGAGGGCGTACCCGCCGGACTCGCTGGTCAGCACCTCGGCGCCGAGGACCTTGCGGAGCCGGGAGGCGTACGTGCGGAGCGCGGCGAGCGCCTGGGAGGGGGGTTCCTCGCCCCAGAGCGCGTCGATGAGCTCGGCGGCGGTGGCGGTACGGCCGCTCCGCAGGAGCAGCGCGGCGAGCAGGGCCCGCTGCTGCGGCGACCCGGTGGCCAGCGCCTCGCCGTCCCGCCAGGCCCGCACGGGCCCGAGCACGCCGAACCGCAGGCCGGCGGCGGAACCGGAACGGGCGGCGGGACCGGAACCTGAGCCCGAGTCGGCGCCGGAAGTGGAACCGGAAACGGAAACGGAAACGGAGCCCCGATCCGCCTGCGTGCCGGCGGCCACGGGCTCTCCGGCCGGGCCGTTCACCTCGGGCTCCCCGGCCGAACCGGGCTCCCCCGTCGGCTCCGTCGGCCCCGTCGGGCTCTCCGCCCCGCCCCCCGGCGCTCCCGCCCGCCGCCGGGGTACGCCGATGTCCGCCCCGGCCCCGGCCCCGTGCCTGCCGGGGCCCTGCGCCGGGACGCGCGGCCCGTTGTCCTGCCCCATGGCTCCCCCTGCCCTACCGGTGGTATCGCCCCGGACAGTCTGCCTTGTCCGGAGGGAGCGCGTCAGCATCGGGGCGACGTTGTGGAGGAGCTGTGACCGGGCCCGGCCGCCAGAGAAGCTGACGGTTCGTCAGATCGGCGCTACCGTGAAGGACATGGAGACCCAGGAGACCTTCCCCAGGATCATCTCGGTGGACGACCACACCGTGGAGCCCCCGCACGTATGGCGGGACCGGCTCCCGTCCCGGTACCGCGACACCGGTCCGCGGATCGTCCGCGCCCCGCTGAAGGAGATGACCTTCCTCGGCGGCAAGTTCGCGCCCGTCATGGGCGCGAAGGGCGACGACGGGCCGATCGGCGACTGGTGGGTCTACGAGGACCTTCACCGGCCCCTCACGCGCCTCGACACCGCCGTCGGCTACGACCGGGACGAGATACGCCTCGAAGTCATCACCTACGAGCAGATGCGGCCGGGTTCCTTCTCCGTCCCCGAGCGACTCGCCGACATGGACGTCAACCACGTCCAGTCCGCGCTCTGCTTCCCGACCTTCCCGCGCTTCTGCGGCCAGACCTTCACCGAGGCGTCCGACCGCGAACTCGGCCTGCTCTGCGTGCGCGCCTACAACGACTGGACGGTCGAGGAGTGGTGCGGTCCCGAGGCGGCCGGGCGCCTGATCCCGCTCACCCTCATCCCGCTCTGGGACCCGGAGCTGGCCGCCGCCGAGGTGCGGCGGAACGCCGCGCGCGGGGTGCGGGCCGTCGCCTTCTCCGAGATCCCGCCGCACCTGGGACTGCCCTCGGTCCACACGGACCACTGGGACCCCTTCTTCCGGGCCTGCGACGAGACCGGCACGGTCATCGCGATGCACATCGGCTCGTCCAGCCGGATGCCGTCCACCTCGGCGGACGCCCCGCCGGCGGTCGGCTCCACCATCACCTTCGCCAACTGCTGCTTCTCGATGGTCGACTGGCTGATGAGCGGCAAGTTCGAGCGCTTCCCGAACCTGCGGATCATGTACGCGGAGGGCCAGGTCGGCTGGATCCCGTACATCCTGGAGCGGGCGGACGTCGTCTGGGAGGAGAACCGCGCCTGGGGCGGGGTCGCCGACAAGGTCACCCGGCCGCCGTCGGAGCTCTTCGCCGGGCACGTCTACGGCTGCTTCTTCGACGACGCCTTCGGGCTGCGCAACCTGGACGCGATCGGCGCGGGCAACGTCCTCTACGAGACGGACTACCCGCACTCGGACTCCACCTGGCCGAAGTCCAAGGAGGTGGGGGAGGCGCAGATGGGCCACCTGCCGCCGGACGTCGTCGAGCGGATCGTCCGGGGCAACGCCATCGACCTGCTGGGGCTGACCCCGGAGGGGCTCTGGCGTCCCTAGGCCGTCCCGTGGGGGTTCCCCGGGTCCTGTTCACTCCGTCGGCCCAACGAGACGGCTCCCTGATGGCCGAGTGTCACCGAATGCGCACTAGTAGTAGTCGAGTGTGCTTCTGACGCGCACCAAGAGACAGCCATGGTGGGCACCCTCCGGGGTGTCCACGAACGGAGCCTGTGAACATGACCACCGACCTTCCGCACGTCCCACCGGCGGACGATGACATAGAACCGAACCGAGGGCCCACCGCAGGGCCGGCCCGTCCGCCGGCTGTCTCCCCGTCCCCGGTGCCCGGCACGCCGCCCTTCCCCGAGCGGCCCCTGCTGCCCCCCGTCGTACCGACCGTCCCGATCGTGACGACCCTCACGCCCGACCCCGACCCCGACCCCGTCCCTGACCCCGACCCCGTCCCTGACCCCGACCTGGGGCTCGACCCGGACCCGGCGCCCGTCCCCGACCCGGCGTCCGACCCGGACCCGGCGTCCGGCCCCGGTCCCGTCCCCGACCCGGCGCCCGACCCCGGCCCCGCTCTTCGGGAGCGACGGGAGTCCTCGACCGCTCCGGAGCCCCCGGCCGTTTCGGAGCCTTCCGCCGCTTCGGAGTCTCCGGCCGCTTCGGAGTCTCCGGCCGCCCCGGCGCCCTCCGCCGCCCCGGAGCCCCCGGCCGCCCCGGAGGCGCGGACCGACGCGGGTCCGCCGGATCAGGACGGATCCGGCGACGAGGCGGTCCACACGCTCCTGCGGACGGCGGCGACCGAGCGCCCGGTGGAGGAGGTGGCCGCGCTGGTGGCCCGCCTCCAGGAGACCGGTGAACTCTCCAGCCCCGCGGACGTGGCGCTCCGCGCCGCCGCCGTCACCCGCCCCCTGGAGGAGGTGCGCCAGCTGCTCGCGCTGCTCAACGCGTCGGGATACGACCTCCGGCAGGCCGAGACCACGCTGCGTGCCGCGGCGGTGGGCCGGCCGATCGAGGACGTGGTCCAGCTCGTCGGCATCCTCGGCGCCGACAGCAGCGACTGGCGGCCCGCACCGGGCGGGGACGCCCCGGCGCGGCGGGGCGGACCCGGTCTGCCGGACCCGGCGCGGGCCGGCGGGGACGCCGTGCCGACGGTCGGCCGCTCCAAGCGCGTCCGGGGCGCCGCCGAGCGGCGGAAGTCGGTCCTGGACGGCGCGCTGGCCACGGGCCCGGGCAGCCACAGTGCCTCGCCCGCGCTGCGGTCGGCGCTGCGCTGGCCCGCGGCGGTCGCGCTGTTCGTCTGCGGCCTCGTCCACCTGCCGACGGACCTCGCGGGCCTGCGCTCGGGCGGTGACGCGCAGACGCTCTCCGTGGTCGTCAGCGTGCTCTCCCTGGTGTGTGCCGTGTGGCTCGCCTCCCGGGACACCCTGATCGCCTGGGCCGCCTCCGCCGGTCTCGCCCTCGTCGTGGTCGTGCTCCACGGGGTCGCGAGCGCCCGCGCCGTCGACCTGCTGGGGCCCAGCCTCGGCACCACCTTCGCCTGGGCGAGGGCGCTGGCGCTGCTGAGCGCCATGGCCGTCGTCTTCCTCGCGGGTTCGGCGGTGGTGCGCCACGCCAGGGCGGCGGCCGCGGCGGACGGCGCCTGACGCACCGGCGGACGGAAGTCCCCCCGCCCCCGCCCGGACGGCTCCACGCCGCCCGGGCGGGGGCGCGTGCACGGCGCGTCCTGCGGGACCCCCCCTCCTCCCGGACCGCGATCTCTCCCGCCGAACCCCGAACCCCGGCCCCCTCCTCCCGGACCGAGACCTCTTCCGCCGAACCCCGGACCCCGGCCCCCGCGCCGATGGACCCCTCCCACCCCTTGCCTGATGCTGCGTCAGGTAAGAGCATGGGCCCGCTCGCGTAATTGACGGTCCGTCAGAAACAGGGTGCGGGGGTTCCCCATGGTGGTCTACGGAATGCAGCTGCCCGTCCAGTCCCAGTCCGCGATCTACGCCGAGCCCTGGGAGGCCGCCGCCGGGCCCGCCGACCTGGTCGCGATCGCGAGGGCCGCCGACGCGCACGGTTTCGACTACGTCGCCTGCTGCGACCACGTGGCCATCCCGCGCCGGCTCGCCGCCGGGATGAGCACGGTCTGGTACGACCCGGTCGCCACGCTCTCCTTCCTGGCCGCCGCCACCGAGCGGGTCCGGCTGCTCTCGCACGTCGCCGTCGTGGGGCTGCGGCACCCGCTGGTCACCGCGAAGGCGTACGCGACCCTCGACCACCTCTCCGGCGGCCGGCTGGTCCTCGGGGTGGGCGCGGGGCACGTGCGGGAGGAGTTCGAGGCGGTCGGGGCGGACTTCGCGGGGCGCGGCGGGGTGCTGGACGAGACGGTCGACGCGCTGCGGGCGGCGCTCGGCCCGGAGGAGTACCCGGAGCACCTGGGGGAGCGATTCGCCTTCAAGGACCTGGGGCAGCGGCCCCGGCCCGCGCAGGAGCGGATCCCGGTCTG
Organism: Streptomyces sp. NPDC014656; assembly: GCF_043084305.1. Taxonomy (NCBI): domain Bacteria; kingdom Bacillati; phylum Actinomycetota; class Actinomycetes; order Kitasatosporales; family Streptomycetaceae; genus Streptomyces; species Streptomyces sp. NPDC014656. Next base: position 231,775 of record NZ_JBIBZN010000010.1, on the reverse strand, counting down.
GGTGGGCGGCTCCTCCCCGGCGGCGGTGCGGCGGGCCGCGCTCAAGGGCGACGGCTGGCTGCCGCAGGGCGACCCCAGGGACGTGCTGGCGCGCCGGATCGGGCGGATCCGGCGGCTGCGCGAGGAGGCCGGCCTGGCGCAGCCCTTCGTCTTCGGCGCGATCGCCGAGCCGCTGTACGTCGGCACCCCCGGCTGGGAGACCGGCCGGCGCACCCTGGCCGGCCCGCCGGAGGAGCTGGCGGCCTCGCTCCGGGAGTACGGGGAGCTGGGCGCCGGTCAGATCCAGGTGCGGTTCCGCAGCCGGAGCCGTGCCGAACTCACCGATCAGATGGCGGCCTTCGCCGAAGAGGTCGCCCCTCATCTGTAGGCATCCGGAGGGAGCACGCGCATGGGCAAGCTGGACGGGCGGGTCGTGGTCGTCACGGGCGCGGCGCGCGGACAGGGCGAGCAGGAGGCGCGGCTCTTCGCCGCCGAGGGGGCGAGGGTGGTCCTCGCGGACGTGCTCGACGGCCCGGGGGAGGCCCTCGCCGGGGAGCTGGGGGAGGAGCGGGCGGCGTACGTCCACCTGGACGTGACCCGCGAGGAGGAGTGGGCGGCCGCGGTGGCGGCGGCGAAGGAGCGGTTCGGGCGGATCGACGGGCTGGTGAACAACGCCGGCGTCCTCCGCTTCAACGAACTGCTCGCGACCCCGCTGGAGGAGTTCCAGGCGATCGTGTCCGTCAACCAGACGGGCTGCTTCCTGGGGATCCGGGCGGTGGCGCCGGAGATCGCGGCGGCCGGCGGCGGCACGATCGTCAACACCGCCTCGTACACGGGCGTGACCGGCATGGCGGGGGTCGGCGCCTACGCGGCCTCCAAGCACGCGGTGCTCGGGCTGACCCGGGTGGCGGCCCTGGAGCTGGCACCGAAGGGGATCCGGGTGAACGCCGTCTGCCCGGGCGCGATCGACACCGCCATGAGCAACCCGGAGGGGGTGGACCCGGACGCCACGGGCGCGCTGTACCGCAAGCTCGTGCCGCTCGGCCGGATCGGCCGCCCGGAGGAGGTGGCGGCCCTCGCCCTCTTCCTGACCTCGGACGACTCCTCGTACGTGACGGGTCAGCCGTTCGTGATCGACGGCGGCTGGCTGGCCGGCGTGTCCCTCTTCTGACGCGGCCCGGCAAGCGATCTGACGTCTCGTCAGGTATTGACACCGCGCAGCGCATCCAAGAATCTGACGACACGTCAGAAACTCACGAGGACGGTGACTTCCGTGGAATTCGGGATCTTCGTACAGGGATACGTCGGCAAGCGCGCCGAGACCGATCCCGAAGCCGAACACAAGGCGCTCATGGAGGAGACCGAGTACGTCATCCAGGCGGACAAGCACAACTTCAAGTACGCCTGGGCCTCCGAACACCACTTCCTGGAGGAGTACTCGCACCTCTCGGCCAACGACGTCTACCTGGGCTACCTCGCCCACGCCACCGAGCGCATCCACCTCGGCTCCGGCATCTTCAACCCGCTCGCCCAGGTCAACCACCCGGTGAAGGTCGCCGAGAAGGTCGCCATGCTCGACCACCTCTCCGGCGGCCGCTTCGAGTTCGGCTCGGGCCGCGGCGCCGGCTCCCACGAGATCCTCGGCTTCTTCCCGGGCATCACGGACATGAACCACACCAAGGAGATCTGGGAAGAGACCATCGCCGAGTTCCCCAAGATGTGGCTCCAGGAGGAGTACGCGGGCTTCCAGGGCAAGCACTGGTCCCTGCCGCCCCGCAAGATCCTCCCCAAGCCGTACGGCACCTCCCACCCCGCCATGTGGTACGCGGCCGGCTCCCCGTCCTCCTACGCCATGGCCGGGAAGATGGGCCTCGGCGTCCTCGGCTTCAGCGTCCAGAAGGTCTCCGACATGGAGTGGGTCGTCGAGTCCTACAAGAACGCGATCAAGGAGGCCAAGGCCGTCGGCGACTTCGTCAACGACAACGTCATGGTCACCTCCACCGCGATCTGCGCCGAGACCCACGACAAGGCCGTCGAGATCGCCGTCGGCGGCGGCCTCAACTACCTCCAGTCGCTGCTCTTCCGCTACCACGACACCTTCCCCCGCCCCGAGGGCATCCCCGAGTGGCCCGAGCTGCTCCCCGAGTACTCGGCCGAGATCATCGAACTCCTCATCGCCGAGGAGCTGATGATCTGCGGCGACCCCTCCGAGGTCCTCGCCCAGTGCAAGCGATGGGAGCGGGCCGGCGCCGACCAGCTCTCCTTCGGCCTCCCGATCGGGATCTCCTACGAGGACACGATGAACTCGATCCGGCTCATCGGCGAGCACGTCATCCCCGAGATCGACACCGACCCGGTCCACCGCACCACCCGCTTCCGCCGGGCGGCCGGCCAGTAGCGGACCCTCCCCCGAGGTCTTCGACCCGGGGGTGCCCCCACGTGGGCGGCGTCTTCCCGGACCGCCGCCCGCGCAGCCCCGGCCGGAGCCCCCGCGGCGGCACCGGTCCGGGGCGCATCCGCGTTCCCGCGCGGAACACCCCCGTGCAGAAAGGGATCGTCATGCTCGACCACCTCATCACGGGCGCCACCGTCGTGGACGGCACCGGCGCCCCCGCCCGTACCGCCGACGTCGGACTGCGGGACGGCCGCGTCGCCGTCATCGCCGAGCCCGGCACCGTCACCGAACCCGCCCGCACCACCGAGGACGCCACCGGCCTCGTCCTCGCCCCCGGCTTCGTCGACCCGCACACCCACTACGACGCCCAGCTCTTCTGGGACCCGTACGCCACCCCCTCCATGAACCACGGCGTCACCACCGTCGCCGGCGGCAACTGCGGCTTCACCCTCGCCCCGCTCCACCCCGACCGGCCCGAGGACGCCGACTACACCCGCCGCATGATGTCCAAGGTCGAGGGCATGGCGCTCAAGGCCCTCGAAGAGGGCGTCGACTGGAGCTGGTCCTCCTTCGGCGAGTACCTGGACGCCCTGGAGGGCCGGATCGCCGTCAACGCCGGCTTCATGGTCGGCCACTGCGCCCTGCGCCGGTACGTGATGGGCGAGGACGCCGTCGGCGGGCAGCCCACCGACGAGCAGCTCGCCCGGATGACCGCCCTCCTCAAGGAGGCCATGGAGGCCGGCGCCTGGGGCCTGTCCACCACCCAGTCGTCCACCCACTCCGACGGCGACGGCGCCCCCGTCGCCTCCCGGCACGCCGCCCCCGCCGAGCTGATCGCCCTCTCCAAGGCGGTCGGCGAACACGAGGGCACCCAGATCGAGGCCATCCTCGCCGGCTGCCTCGACCAGTTCTCCGACGCCGAGATCGACCTCTTCGTCGAGATGACGGCCGCCGCCGGCCGCCCGCTGAACTGGAACGTCCTCACCATCGACGCCGCCGTCCCCGAACGCGTCCCCCGCCAGCTCACCGCCTCCGAGCGGGCCCGCAAGTCCGGCGGCCGGATCGTCGCCCTCACCATGCCGATCCTCACCCCCATGAACATGTCCCTCGGCACCTTCTGCGCCCTCAACCTCATCCCCGGCTGGGGCGAGATCCTGGCCCTGCCCGTCCCCGAACGGATCGCGAAGCTCCGCGACCCCGACGTGCGCGCAGAGATGCTCCGCCGCGCCGACTCCAAGGAGGCCGGCGTCTTCCGCCGCCTCGCCCACTTCGGCCGGTACGTCATCGGCGACACCTACAGCCGCGAGAACGAGGGCCTGACCGGCCGGGTCGTGGAGGACATCGCCGCCCGGCGCGGCCAGGACGCCTTCCAGTGCCTCGTCGAGATCTGCGCCAACGACGACCTGAAGACCGTCCTGTGGCCGATGCCGAGCGACAACGACCCGGCCTCCTGGGCACTGCGCCGCGAGACCTGGGACCACGAGGACGTCCTCCTCGGCGGCTCCGACGCCGGCGCCCACCTGGACCGGATGTGCGGAGCCCCGTACACCACCCGCTTCCTCGGCGACTGCCTGCGCGGCCGGAGGCTGGTGCCGCTGGAGCGGGCCGTGAAGATGCTCAGCGACGACCCGGCCCGGCTCTTCGGGCTCCGCGAGCGGGGCCGGATCGCCGAGGGCTTCCACGCCGACCTGGTCCTCTTCGACCCCGAGCGGATCGACGCGGGCCCGGCGACCCTCGTCCACGACCTGCCCGGCGACAGCCCGCGCCTCGACTCCCGCGCGGTCGGCATCGTCTCCGTCCGCGTCAACGGCGTGGAGACGGTCCGCGACGACGAGGTGACCGGGGCGACACCCGGGCGCGTCCTGCGCTCGGGCCGCGACACGAGGACGGTGAGCACCCGATGACGATCCGCGAGAAGCTGTACGTCGGCGGCGCGTGGACCGAACCCGACGGCGGCCACTACGAGGTGGTGAACCCGGCCACCGAGGAGGTCGTCGGCCTCGCCCCCGAGGCCTCCCGGGCCCAGGTGTACGAGGCGGCCGCCGCCGCCCGCGAGGCCTTCGGGCCCTGGTCCCGGACGAGGCCCGAGGAGCGCGCCGCGATCCTCGACCGGGCCGCCGCGATCATGGCCCGGGACGCCGACGCGCACACCCTCCTCGCCCGCGCCGAGACCGGCGCCACCACCGCCACCGCCCGCGGCATGCAGGTCGCCGTCGGCTCCTCCCGCTTCCGGCGGTACGCGCGCGGCGCCCTGGAGCCGGTCGAGGAGGCCCTGCCGCCGCAGATCAACGAGGCCGGCCCGATGGGGAGGGCCGGCGTCTTCGGGGCGGTCGCGGTACGCCGCCCGGTCGGCGTCGTCACCTGCGTCACCTCGTACAACAACCCCTGGGCCAACCCGGCCGGCAAGATCGCGCCCGCGCTCGCCATGGGCAACACCGTCCTCGTGAAGCCCGCCCCGCAGGACCCGCTGTCCGTCTTCGCCATGGTCCGCGCCCTGGAGGAGGCCGGCGCCCCGCCCGGCGTGGTCAACCTGGTCACCGGCTCGGCGCCCGCCGTGGGCGAGGCGGCCGTCGACTCCCCGGACGTCGACATGGTCTCCTTCACCGGCTCCACCGCCGTGGGCCAGGCCATCGGCGAGGTCTGCGGCCGCGCCATGAAGCGGCAGCTGATGGAGCTGGGCGGGAAGGGCGCCGCGCTCGTCCTCGACGACGCCGACCTGGACTCGGCGGTCATGGGCATCGGCACCACCTTCTCCTTCTACAGCGGCCAGATCTGCACCGCCCCGACCCGGGTCCTCGCCCAGCGCGGGATCTACGAGCGGCTGGTCGGGAAGCTGGCCGCCTACGCCGGGCACCTGAAGGTGGGGGACCCGGCGGAGCGGGGCACGGTCGTCGGGCCGGTGATCTCGGCGGCCCACCGGGACCGGGTGGAGTCCTATGTGGAACTGGGCCGCAAGGAGGGGGCGCGGATCGTGACGGGCGGCGAGCGCCCGGACCTCGCGCGCGGCTTCTACGTGGCGCCGACGCTGCTCGCCGACTGCACCAACGAGATGCGGGTGGTGCGCGAGGAGATCTTCGGCCCGGTCGTCGTGGTCGTCCCCTTCGACGACGAGGAGGAGGGGATCGCGCTCGCCAACGACAGCGACTACGGCCTGCTCGACTACGTGTGGTCCGGCGACGTCGCCCGCGCCTTCCGGATCGCGGCCCGGCTGCGGGCCGGCGGGGTGGGGATCAACACCATCGGCCGGAACATGGAGGCGCCCTTCGGCGGCTTCAAGAAGAGCGGCGTGGGGCGGGACGTGGGCTCGTACGCGCTGCACGCCTACAGCGAGCTCCAGGCGGTGGTCTGGCCCGGCTGAAAAGTCGCACGGGAAAATTTGAAACCCGACATTCGGGGCACTGCTGCGGTTCCCGCATATCGGACACCCGACGGCCGACCTACCAGTTGGTCGGTCCGTCGGGTTGGTCGATCTTTCAATCATTGGCGAGTGCCCCGATCTGCCCTCGCAATGCAAGGTCATGATCGATCACTTGAGCGGAGTCAAGCGCTCCGGATAAGGAAACCGCAGCATTTAACGTCCTGTTCATGACTCAGGTGGACGTACGGCCCCAGGCCGGAGACACGGTAAGGGGCGAGAACGCCCCGGGGGACACGCACGGCGTGCGCAAGAAGGGCCTCGGCGGCAACTCCGTCGGCCTCTTCGGCAACGCGATCATCGGCATATCCACCGTCGCCCCGGTCTACTGCCTGACCTCCACGCTCGGCTCCACGGCCGGCGAGGTCGGCCTCCAGATGCCCGCCGTCTTCCTCGCGGGCTTCCTCCCGATGCTCCTCGTCGCCTTCGCGTACCGGGAGCTCAACAAGGCCATGCCGGACTGCGGCACCTCCTTCACCTGGACCGTGAAGGCCTTCGGCCCCAAGATCGGCTGGATGTGCGGCTGGGGCCTGGTGATCGCCACGATCATCGTGCTCTCCAACCTGGCCGGCGTCGCCACCTCGTACTTCTGGCTCCTCGCGGGCGAGATCACCGGCAGCGAGTCGATCGCCGCCCTGGACGACAACAAGGCCGTCCACATCCTCACCTGCCTCGCCCTCATCGCCACTGCCACCGCGATCAGCTACCGCGGCATGACGGCCACCAAGGGCGTCCAGTACACCCTCGTCGGCCTCCAGCTCGTCGTCCTCGCCGTCTTCGTCGCCCTGGCCCTGAGCAAGGCCGGCTCCTTCGAGACCTCGGTCGACTTCTCCTGGTCCTGGATGAACCCCTTCGCGGTCCAGTCCTTCGCCGCCTTCACCGCCGGCCTCTCCCTCTCGATCTTCATGTACTGGGGCTGGGACGCCTGCATGGCGACCAACGAGGAGACCACCGGCAGCGAGAAGACCCCCGGCCGCGCCGCGCTCATCGCGATGGTCGTCCTGGTCGGCTCCTACCTCGCCACCGGCATCGCCGCGCAGATGGCCGTCGGCTCCGGCGACCAGGGCCTCGGCCTCGCCAACCCGGAGACCTCCGACAACGTCTTCGCCGCCCTCGCCGGCCCCGTCATGGGCCCCGTCCTCGGCGTCTTCCTCTTCGTCGCCGTCCTGGCCTCCGCCGCCGCGAGCCTCCAGACCACCTTCATCCCGGTCGCCCGCACGGTCCTCGCCATGTCCACGTACGAGGCGCTGCCGAAGTCCTTCACCAAGGTCCACCCGGTTTTCAAGACGCCCGGCAAGGCCACCGTCGTCGCGGGCGTCGCCACCGGCGCCTTCTACACCGTGATGACCCTGGTCAGCGAGCACGTCCTGGTCGACACCATCTACGCGCTCGGCCTGATGATCTGCTTCTACTACGGCATCACCGCCTTCGCCTGCGTCTGGTACTTCCGCGCCGAGCTCTTCCGCTCCTTCCGCGACTTCGCCTTCAAGGGCCTCATGCCGGCCCTCGGCGGCACCATGCTCACGGCGGTCTTCGGCAAGACCCTCTACGACATGTGGGACCCGGCCTACGGCTCCGGCTCCGCCGTCTTCGGCGTCGGCTCCGTCTTCGTCATCGCCGTCGGCCTCCTCCTCCTCGGCGCGGTCATCATGCTGGTCATGCAGCGCCGCAGCCCCGCCTTCTTCCGCGGCGAGGTCCTGACGAAGGAGACGCCGTCCCTGGTGGTCGCCGACTGACCCGGCGCGTCCGTACGCGCTCCTGAGTCACCCAGAAACGCGAAAGCGGCGGTCCCGTGGGGGGTACCGCCGCTTTCGTCCGTTCCCGGCCGGGGTCAGTGCCTGCCGGGCAGCAGCCCCTCCACGGCCTTGTTGGCGGCGGGGAGGTCGGCGGCGGCCGGGGGCTTCGGCTTGGGGTTCAGGACGCCGCTGAGGGGGACGACGGACGGGAGGTTCATGCCGCCGGTGTCGGCCGCCGCGCTCCCGGCGGAGGCGAGGCCGGCGGTGGCGGCGAAGGCGGTCAGGGCGGCTGCGGTGAGGATCCTCTTCATGGCCGGTCCAACGCGACCCGGCCGGGGGCGGTTACGAACCGCTCCCTACGATCACGCCATGGACGAAGGGCGCGAGGGGTACGGGAACGGGGGCTGGCGGCTGCGACCGGGCCGGCCCGGGGACGTCGAGGCCATCGCCGACCTGCGGGCGGTGGTCATGCGCGCCGACCTGGAGCGGCTCGGCCGCTACGACGGGCACCGGGTGCGGCAGCGGCTGCGGGACGGGTTCTCGCCCGCGCACACCTCGGTGATCGAGACCCCGGGCCACGCCCTCGCCGGATGCGTCACGCTCCGCCCGGACGGCGACGCCCTCCGCCTGGAGCACTTCCTGCTGGTGCCCGCCCTCCAGGGCCGGGGCCTGGGCACCGCCGTCCTGCGCCACCTCCTGGCCGGGGCCGACGAGCGGTCCGTCCCCGTCCGGCTCGAAGTCCTGCGGGGCAGCCCGGCCCGCCGCCTCTACGAGCGGGAGGGGTTCGTGCGGGAGGCGGAGGACGCGGTGGACGTGTTCATGGTCAGGAAGCCGGTGCCGCCGACGGCTCCGGTTCCTCCGGCGCCTCCGCGATGAGGGCCGTGGCGACCGTGCGGAAGCCGAGGCGGGCGTAGAGGCGCTCCACGGACGCGTCCGAGGCCGTCAGGAAGACGAGGCCGACCCCGCGCGACCGGGCCTCCGCGACCAGCGCGGCGGTCACCGCGAGGCCCAGGCCGCGCCGGCGGGCGCCCGGCCGGGTGCCGACCCCCACGACCTCCGCCACGTCCCCGACGGGCTGGACCTGGCCGCCCGCCAGCGCCTCCCCGCCCGCCGCGTCGAAGGCGGCCGCGAGGACGGTCAGACCGGCCGTGATCCGGTCACCGACCCGCCGGGCGTCGCCCGGCCCCGGAACGGCCCCGAAGGCCGCGTACGGGGCGGCGACGGCGTCCGCGAGCCGGGGGTCGGCGGCGCCGACGGTCCGTACGACGGCGTCGACGGGTTCCGGGACGGCGAGCGGCTCGCCGTCCAGCACCATCAGCGGATGCGCGTGCACCACGAGCCCGCTCGCCGCCACGGCCGCGCGCAGCCCGGGGGTCGTCTCGTCCACCCACTCGAAGGCCTCCGGCAGCCCCAGCTCCCGCTGCCGGGCCCGCACCCCCTCGACGTCCGCCACCGACGCCCCGCCGGCGTGACCGAGCGTCGGGCGTGCGTAGAACGGCCAGCCGTCGGCGCCCTCCCGCACGAAGAAGGTCAGCGGTCCGAAGTCCTCCGCGCGGGCGGAGGAGCGGGGCACGGCGTCGTAGTACGCCTCGATTCGATTCAGCACGCGCGCCACCGTAGGGGCGGCGGGGGCGGCGGGCACCCGGATTTCGCGCCGCGGGCACGCGGATTTCGCGCCGCCGGCGGCGTCGGAGGTCTCGGAATCCCGGGCCGGAGCCCCTAGCGTGCCCCCATGCGGATCTCGACCACGATCTTCCTGACCGACGAGACCATCTCGCCCGTGCGGCTCGCCCGCGAGCTGGAGGAGCGCGGCTTCGCCGGGCTCTACCTCCCCGAGCACACCCACATCCCCGTCGAGCGGACCACGCCCTACCCCGGGGGCGGCGGGCTCCCGCGCGAGTACGCGCGGACCCTGGACCCCTTCGTCGCGCTCGCGCAGGCCGCCGCCGTGACCGGGCGGCTCGCGCTCGGGACCGGGATCACGCTGCTCGCGCAGCACGACCCGATCGCCCTCGCGAAGCAGATCGCGACCCTCGACCACCTCTCGGGCGGCCGCTTCACCCTCGGCCTCGGCTACGGCTGGAACAAGGAGGAGGCCGCCGACCACGGCGTCGCCTGGGGCACGCGGCGGGAGCTGGTGGGGGACCGGCTGGCGCTGATGCGGGCCCTGTGGGCGCCGGAGCCGACGGCGTACGAAGGGGAGCACGGGTACTCCGTGCGCGCCTCCGAGGCGTGGCCCAAGCCGGCCGGCGGGGCGCCGCGCGTGCTCCTCGGCGGGGCCGCGGGGCCGAAGCTGTTCGCGGCCGTCGCCGGGCAGGCGGACGGCTGGATGCCGATCGGCGGGCACGGCCTGTCGGCGTCCCTGCCGGTGCTCCGCGCCGAGTGGGAGCGGGCCGGGCGCGACCCGAAGGACCTCCAGGTCGTGCCGTACGCCGTCCTGCCGAGCGCCGGCAAGCTCGCCCACTACGCGGAGCTCGGCTGCGAGGAGACCGTCCTCCAGCTGCCGCCGGCCGGCGAGGACGAGGTGCTGCGGGTGCTGGACGGGTACGCGGAGTACCTGCGGTGACGGGCGCGCGGCAGGTGGCGGGGATGCCTCTTCCGCCCCCGGGGGCCGCTCGTATGCTCGGTACATGACGGACCACCAGGCCGACCACCGGGCCGACCAGCAGGCTGACCAGCAGGACGACCACCGGGCCGACCAGCAGGCCGACCGGCACAGCGGGGGGCGGCGGACCGTGCCCCCGACCAGGAACGCGATGCGCCGCGCGCTGCGGCGCGCGCGGGACGGCGTCGCGCTCGACGCGGGCGAGGCGGCGGTGCTGCTGCGGGCGCGCGGCGAAGACCTGGCGGAACTGGTGGCCGTCGCGGGGCGGGTGCGGGACGCCGGTCTGGAGGCCGCCGGGCGGCCGGGGGTGATCACGTACTCGAAGAGCGTGTTCATACCCCTCACCCGGCTCTGCCGTGACAAGTGCCACTACTGCACCTTCGTCACCGTGCCGGGGAAGCTGCGGCGCGAGGGCCACGGCATGTTCCTGTCCCCGGACGAGGTCCTGGACATCGCCCGGCGCGGCGCCGCGCTCGGCTGCAAGGAAGCGCTGATCACGCTCGGCGACAAGCCGGAGGACCGCTGGCCGGAGGCGCGCGAGTGGCTGGACGCGCACGGCTACGACGACACCCTCGCGTACGTGCGGGCGATGTCGGTGCGGATCCTGGAGGAGACCGGCCTCCTGCCGCACCTCAACCCGGGCGTCCTGTCGTGGACGGACTTCCAGCGGCTCAAGCCCGTCGCCCCGTCGATGGGGATGATGCTGGAGACCACCGCCACCCGCCTCTGGTCCGAGCCCGGCGGCCCGCACTTCGGCTCGCCGGACAAGGAACCGGCCGTGCGGCTGCGGGTGCTGGAGGACGCGGGCCGTTCGTCCGTCCCCTTCACCTCGGGGCTGCTCCTCGGCATCGGGGAGACGTACGAGGAGCGGGCGGAGTCGCTGTTCGCGCTGCGCCGGACCGCCCGCGCCTACCACGGCATCCAGGAACTGATCATCCAGAACTTCCGGGCCAAGCCGGACACGGCGATGCGCTCGATGCCCGACGCCGAACTCGACGACCTCGTCGCGGCGGTGGCCGTCGCCCGGCTCATCATGGGCCCCTCCGCCTGCCTCCAGGCGCCGCCGAACCTGGTGGACGCGGAGTACGAGCGGCTGATCGCCGCCGGCATCGACGACTGGGGCGGCGTCTCCCCGCTGACCATCGACCACGTCAACCCGGAACGCCCCTGGCCGCGGATCGGCGAACTCGCCGAGCGCTCCGCCGCCGCCGGCTTCGAGCTGCGCGAACGGCTCTGCGTCTACCCGGAGTTCGTGAAGCGCGGCGAGCCCTGGCTGGACCCGCGGATCATGCCGCACGTCCGCGCCCTCGCCGACCCGGAGACCGGCCTCGCGAACCCGGACGCGGTGGTCCGCGGCCTGCCGTGGCAGGAGCCGGACGAGACCTTCGCCGCCTCGGGCCGCACCGACCTGCACGCGACCATCGACACCGAGGGCCGTACGGGCGACCGGCGCGAGGACTTCGACGAGGTGTACGGCGACTGGGGGGCGCTGCGGGAGGCCGCCGCCCCCGGCATGGCGCCCGACGCGGTCCCCGAGCGGATCGACGCCGACGTCCGCGAGGCCCTCCGGGTCGCCGCCGAGGACCCGGAGAAGCTCACCGACGCGCAGGCCCTCGCCCTCTTCCACGCCGACGGCCCGGCGCTCGACGCGCTGTGCGCGGTCGCGGACGACCTGCGGAAGTCGGTGGTCGGCGACGAGGTGACGTACATCGTCACCCGGAACATCAACTTCACCAACGTCTGCTACACCGGCTGCCGCTTCTGCGCCTTCGCCCAGCGCCGGACCGACGCCGACGCCTACACCCTCTCCCTCGACCAGGTCGCCGACCGCGCCCGGCAGGCGTGGGAGGTCGGCGCGGTCGAGGTCTGCATGCAGGGCGGCATCCACCCGGACCTGCCCGGCACCGCGTACTTCGACATCGCCCGGGCCGTGAAGGAGCGGGTCCCCGGCATGCACGTGCACGCCTTCTCCCCGATGGAGGTCGTCAACGGCGCCAGCCGCACCGGCCTGTCGATCCGCGAGTGGCTGACGGCGGCGAAGGAGGCCGGGCTCGACTCGATCCCGGGCACGGCCGCCGAGATCCTCGACGACGAGGTCCGCTGGGTGCTCACCAAGGGCAAGCTGCCCACCGCCACCTGGATCGAGGTCGTCACCACCGCGCACGAGCTGGGCCTGCGGTCGAGCTCGACGATGATGTACGGCCACGTCGACCAGCCCCGCCACTGGCTCGGCCACCTCCGCACCCTCGCCTCCGTCCAGCGGCGGACCGGCGGCTTCACGGAGTTCGTGACCCTCCCCTTCATCCACACCAACGCCCCCGTCTACCTCGCCGGCATCGCCCGCCCCGGCCCGACGGTCCGCGACAACCGCGCGGTCACGGCGATGGCCCGCCTCCTGCTCCACCCGCACATCCCCAACATCCAGACCAGCTGGGTGAAGCTGGGCGCGGAGGGCGCCGCCGAGATGCTCCGCTCCGGTGCCAACGACCTCGGCGGCACCCTGATGGAGGAGACCATCTCCCGCATGGCCGGGTCGAGTTACGGCTCGTACCGCTCGATCCGCGACCTGGAGGCGATCGCCGAGGCCGCCGGCCGCCCCTCCCGCCCCCGCACCACCCTGTACGGCGAGGTCCCCGCCGAGCGGCAGGCGGCGGCCCGCGCCTCGGACGGCCACCTGCCGGAGCTGCTGCCGGTGGTCGAGGGCTGAGCCGGGTCAGCCCACCAGCAGGTCGCGCTTGAGGGCCTTGAGCTGGTGGGCGTCGACCGCCACGCCCTGGCGGAGGTAGGCGCGGAAGGAGCCGAACTCCTCGCGCACCTCGTCGAAGGAGGCGTTCAGATAGCCGGGGCGGACGTCCAGGAGCGGCTTGTAGACGGCGGCCTGGGCGGGCGGCAGGTGGGAGAGGACGGCCTCGTCGGCGGCGGCCCGGTAGGTGCTGCTGGCGAGGTAGTCGGCCATGACCGTCTCCTCGGGGACGCCGAGGGCGGTGAGCAGCGCGGCCTCGGCCCAGCCGGTGCGGTCCTTGCCGGCCGTGCAGTGGAAGACGACCCCGTCACCGTCACCGCCGCCGTCGGCGATCTCGTCGAGGACGGCGGCGTACGCGGTCCTCGCCGTGTCCCCGCTCACCATGAAGCGGTTGCCCCCGGTCATCATCGCCTCGGTCCCGGCCGGGGTGGCCGGCATCGAGGTGAAGCCGCCGCCGCCGGCCAGGACGTCGGCGACGACGTGCGTCGCGCCCGCCGGGACGCGGTCGGGGGCGGCGGTCCGCTCGGACTCCATGCGCAGGTCGAGGACGGTGCGGACGCCGAGGCGCCGCAGCTTGGCGAGGTCGGCGTCGGTGAGCCGGTCGAGCGCGTCGGACCGGTAGACCTCGCCCATCCGCACCCACTGCCCGTCGCGGGTGCGGTAGCCGCCCGCGTCACGGAAGTTGACCGTGCCCTGGAGCCGTATCAGCCGGTCGGCGAGGCGGAGCGGCGTACCGCGGTCGGGCACCAGGTCGAACCAGTGGCGGTCGGCGCCGGCGCGGGTCGGGACGGTGACCGAGCCGGCGGAGCCGCCGCGCGCGACCGTGCGGCCCTCGGAGCGGACGGTCACGCGGTGGGTGCCGGGCGCGTCCCAGCTGATGGTGGAGGTGCCGTCGGCGTGGTCGGTGACGGTGGCGGCGGTGAAGGGGACGCGGTGCGCTGAGGCCGGGTGCGCGGAGGCCGTGGGCGCGGCCAGGCCGAGGAGGAGGGCGGCGGCCGACGCGGCGGCGGAGTACTTGACTCGTGTCACGGGGGTCATGCGGCGGATGGTTCAGGCCAACGGCGAAGCTCGGGTGAACTGTGGTCAAAAGCGGCCTGAAGGGCGTCCGATCACATAAGGTTCTGACCCCCGAACGGCCACACCCGGTCGATTACAGTGCTGCGGAGACCGGTGAGAGAGCGGGACCTCGGACGGGGGAGGGCACGTCGTGACCACCACTGCCGCGGCCGTGTGGGGCCGCACCGAACAGCAGGACTTCCGCTCGCGCGTCCGCGGCTGCCTGCTCGGCGCGGCCGTCGGCGACGCGGTCGGCGCGGGCGTGCACGACCGCACGCTCCAGGAGATCCGCACGGCGCACGGCGAGGCGGGTCTCGCCGAACCCCCCGACGGCACCCTGCCCGTCACCGCCGCCACCCAGATGAGCCTCTTCACCGTGGACGGCCTCATCCGCGCCCACGTCCGCCGCGACACCGGCGTCTGGCACCCGCCCAGCGACGTCCACCGCGCCCACCTGCGCTGGGCCGCCACCCAGCGCGACTGGGGCCCCGACGAACGGCGCCGCGACAACGGCTGGCTCGGCCGCCAGGAGTGGCTCTACGCCCGCCGCCGGCCCGCCCGCGCCTGCCTCACCGGCCTCGGCGACGACCGGCTCGGCACCCTCGACCAGCCCAAGAACCCCGACGCCGGCGACTCCGGCGCGCTCGCCCGCTCCGCGCCGCTCGGCCTGCTCGTCGGCTGGGAGCCGCAGTTGGTCTGCCAGCTGGCCGTCGAGTGCGCCGCCCAGACGCACGGCGCGCCCGCAGCGACCCTCGCGGCCGGCGCGCTCGCCGTCACCGTCCACGGCGTGGCCCGCGGCGCCTCCGTCGAGGCCGCCGCCGGTACGGCCCTGGGCCTGCTGGCCGCCCGCCCCGGCCACGAGCCGGTGACCGGGGCGCTGACGCGCGCGCTCGCGGCGGTGCGCGAGGGCGTCCCCGACGCGGACCGCGTCACCGCCCTCGGCGCAGGCGAGGACCGCGCGGAGGGACAGCTGGCGGCGGCCGTCTACTGCGCCCTGGTCGGCGAGGACGTCCGCCACGGACTGCGCCTGGCCGTCAACCACGACGGCCCCTCGGCCGTCACGGCGGCGGTCACCGGCGCGCTGCTGGGCGCCCAGCACGGCGAGACGGCCCTCCCGCCGGCCTGGCTGGCGGCGCTGGAGGGCCGCGCGACGCTGCTGGAGCTCTCCGACGACTTCGCCATGGAGCTCACCCAGTCCAGCACCCTCCACACCCCGACCTGGCACGCCCGCTACCCGGCCTCGTGAGGCCGGGTGGCGCCGTCACCGCATCAGCTCGCCCGCGTTGACCAGCAGCGACTGCCCCGTGATCGCGCGGGCCCGCGGCGAGGCGAGGAAGGCGACGGCGTCCGCGACGTCCGCGTCCGTGGCCAGCTCCGGCAGCGCCATGCGCGAGGCGAGCCGCCCGAGGACCTCCGCCTCCTCCGCCCCCTCCGTCTGCGCCGTGAAGCGGACGAAGGCCTCGACCGGCGGTCCCCACATCCAGCCGGGCAGCACCGTGTTGACCCGGATCCGGTCCGGCCCCAGCTCCCGGGCCAGCGAGTACATCGCCGAGGTCAGCGCCCCCTTGGAAGCGGCGTACGCGGCCTGCCGCACCTGGGTCGGCGCGGCGACGGCCGACTGGGTGCCGATGAAGACGACCGCTCCGCCGCCCGCCGCCCGCAGCGCCGGCAGGCAGGCCCGGGTCATCCGCAGCGTCCCGAGCAGGTTGACGTCGAGGACGCCCTGCCAACTGGCGAAGTCCGCGTCGGCGAGCCCGCCGAAGTACGAGTCCCAGGCGGCGACCTGCACGACGGCGTCGATCGCGCCGAACCGCTCGACGGCGAGCGCGGCCAGCGCCTCGCACTGCGCCTCGTCGGTGATGTCGGTGGCGAGCAGGGCGGTGCGCCCGCCCGCCGGGTCGATCGCGGCGGCGGTCTTGGCGAGGTTGGCCCCGGTGCGGGCGCCGAGGACCGCGTTGCCCCCCTCCCGCACCACCGCCTCCGCCACCCGGTGGCCGAGTCCGGTCCCGACGCCCGACACGACGACCGTCTTCCCCTGGAGCAGCATCCGGGTGCCTCCCGCCTCTGGCCACTTATCTGACGGTCCGTCAGAGTAGGTGCCCCGAGCCGCACAGGGAAGGGAGACGACGGCGATGAGCGCTGCCGAAGGTGCCGAGGGGTACGGGGAGCTGGCCGCCACGGGGCCGTACGGGGTCCGCCCGGGCCACGCCCTGATCACCATGGTCGAGCCGCACCCGGGCCACGAGTACGCGTACAACCGCTGGTACGAGGACGACCACTACTACGCCGGCGCGATGGCGATGCCCTGGATGTACGCGGGCCGCCGCTGGGTCGCCACCCGCGACCTCCAGGAGCTCCGGACCCCCGAGAAGTCCGCCGTCGCGCAGCCGGTCACCGCCGGCTGCTACCTCTCCACGTACTGGATCACCGACGGCCGCTACGACGAGCACATGAAGTGGACCGTCGCCATCAACAAGCGGCTCAACCGCGACGCCCGGGTCTACCACGACCGCACCCACGTCTTCACGTCCTTCCAGGACCACGAGACGACGGTGTACCGGGATGGGGCGGCCGGCCCGCGCGACTTCCACGCCCTCGACCACCCCTACGCGGGGCTGATCCTCCAGGTCGTGGACTGCGCCGGGCCCGGGGAGCGGGCGGCCCTCCTCGAACGGCTCGCCGCCCGCGAGCTCCCCCGCCGGCTGGCGGGTTCACCGGCGGCGATGGTCACCGTCTTCCGCCCGACGCCGCTGCCCGGCGACCGCATGACGTACGTGAAGCAGGTGGAAGGGGGCGACACCCGGCTCACCCTGCTCTGGTTCCTGGAGCGGGACCCGCGCGACTGCTGGGCCGGCCACTTCGCGGACCTGGGCGGCCTCGCGGGCGAGGCGGGGCGGGTGGAGCTGGTGGCCCCCTTCGTCCCGACCGTGCCGGGCACGGACACGTACGTGGACCGGCTGCGCTAGAGGGGGCCCGGAAGCCCGGTCCCGGACATGAGCGAGCCCTCTCGGCCAGGACGGCGGACCGGACGAGAGGGCGGTGCTGCACGTGGTGCGGTTACCGCACGTGGTGCGAAGGGTTCTGCGGACCTCAGAGGGCCCCGTCGCTCACCTGGCCGACGAAGGCGTTCCACGATCCCGGTCCGAAAGAGAGGGCCGGACCCTCGGGAGCCTTGGAGTCGCGGACGGCGATGGCGGCGACGACCGGGGACTTCACCTCGACGCAGGCGCCGTTGCCGCCGGAGTAGGAGGACTTGGTCCAGTTGTCGGTGGCACCCTGGATGATGGCCATGATGTGCTCAACTCCGGTTCTGCCCGAAGGCGTCGGGATCGTCGCCGGGGTTGTCTCCACCGGCCTGATCGACGCTACTCGCCGGTCCCGAGCGACGGGACCGGCGTTCACACGACCGGGTGGCATATTCCAACTGAGCTTCCGCCGGGCCGAGTCGGGGGTGTACCGTACCTGCCCCCTGTGGTTCAGACCTGTCCGACCCGTCTCCACGTGCCTGACCTGCCGGAACCGTCCCGAGTGCCGGGACCGCCCCCTGGTGCCGGAACCGACCCGACTGCCGGGACTGTCAGCCCTGCGCGTATTTCTTCGCGATGCCGGCCACGAAGTCCCGCGTCTGCTCCACGCCCAGCGCCTGCGCCCGCAGGTGCTCGTACATGTAGCTGTACTTCGAGACGTCCGGCCCCTTCTCCAGGTACAGGTCGCTCGTCACGCCCTCGATGTAGACGACGCTGGAGTCGGAGGCGTCCGGGAACTCCAGGATCGAGTACTGGCCGCTGATGCCCGGGTGCGCGCCCGTGTCGAAGGGCAGCACCTGCACGGTCACGTGCGGCAGGTGCGACTGCTCGACGAGGTGCTCCAGCTGCTCGACCATCACCTGCCGGCTGCCGACGACCCGGTGCAGCGCGGCCTCGTCGATGACCGCCCACAGGCGCAGCGGACGTTCGTCGTCGCGGATCCGCTCCTGGCGGCGGGTGCGGACGGTGGCCCGCTTCTCGATGTCGGCGGGCGTCGACTCGGGCAGCGCGCCGGAGATGACGGCGGTGGCGTACGCGCGGGTCTGGAGCAGTCCGGGGATGATCTGCGGCTCGTAGACGCGCAGGCTCTGCGCGTCCGTCTCCAGGCCGATGTAGACGCTGTACGGGATGTCGCCGAAGGCGTGCCACCAGCCCTGCTGCCGGGAGTCCTTGGCCATCTGCATGAGGGAGTTGACCATGGCCTCGTCCTCGACCTCGTACACCCCGCACAGGTCGCGCACGTCGCGCTGGCTGATGGAGCGGCGGCCGTTCTCGAGCCGGCTGATCTTGGACTGGGAGACGAGGAGGCGCTCGGCGACCTGTTCGGCCGTCATGCCCTTGCCCTCGCGGAGCTTGCGCAGCTCCTGGCCCAATCGGCGTCGCCTGACGGTGGGGTTGACACTGGACGCCACGGAAACTGCACCTCCGGCTGCTGTCTGCGATGCGTAGCTGTGAGTATCTACTGCTTGGCAGACTGCCACCAAAGGTGCCGCGTGCGCTGGGAAAACCCGACAACGCGGTGCGGGGGACGCGGATGTGCGGGACGCCCGGAGGCGTCCCGCACACCTCGTGCGGCTCCCGGAAGGGGTATGTGGTGCGGCGGTGCGTGGTGCGGTCGTGCGGCGGTGCGTATGTGCGGCGGTGCGTGCGTCCGTGCGCGCGCCTCAGTGGGCGGCGGCGCGGGCCATGCTGCCGCGCGGCTGGGCGGGTACGCCCGGGCCGTTCCGGCGCGGCTGTGCGGCCGCGCCGTTCTGGACGTCCATCACGGCGTGCGCCACGAGACCGCCCATGGGGTCGTGCCGGATCAGGTCGCGCAGCCGGGACCGCGACGACCGTCCTTCGTTGCCGGGGTACAGGTGCTTGCCGAGACCGACCGCGTGGGCCAGTGCGGCGAGCGCCGCGGTCCGCGGGTCCGGCGGTACGCCGGTGCGGATCGCACTGTCCAGCCGGGTTCTGATCTCCCGGCTGATCGCCGTGTCCGTCGCCTGGTAGCGAGTCGTCGGCAGCACCCCGCACATCTGGCCCTCCACGGCATGCACCATGCCGCATCGCTCCAGATGCGAGAGATACGTCTGGCGGAGCCCCAGTCGGGGCCCGCCGATCCAATGGACGGCCCGGACCGGACTGCCGCGCCTGCGCAGCAGTTCCAGTGCGGAGTCCAGAGTCGGATCTCCGGTCGGCCGTGGCATCACCACGGCGATACGATCCCCGTCAGGGGCTATCCGTCCTGCCAGGGCCAGCTCTACTAGCTGTGCTCCGGCCAGGCCCAGATCGAGCGACTGCGGCTGCGCTGTGGTACCCGTGGTCGGGTCCAGAGCGAGCAGTAGAAGCTCTTCCGGAATACTTCTGCGGCTCCTGCCCATCCATGCCTCCCCGCGTGGATGAATGACAGGGTGACCCCTCTCACATTCATCTGTCGAGAGTGCCTGGGTGGTTCGTCCGGGAACCAGTAGGTATGTCGTTCTCGTCTAGCACGGGAGCCAAGGGGTTCACACAGGACACTGGTAGACGGTTCGGACGTACGCATGACGCATGGAGGAGGCACGGTGGCGGGCGAGTCCCCCGACAGGGCGGAGCAGCAGGGGTCGTCGGAGGGCAGGACGACGGGTTCGCCGTCGACGGTTGCGCCGGCTCCGGTTGACCAGCCGACGGCGGTCTTCAAGACCCTGGCGCCGCGCACTCCGGAGGACGACGCGGAGAAGGCGCCGGCCGATGCGCCCGCGACGGCCGAGGAATCGGTTCCGGAGACTTCGGAGACCCCGGACGCCCCCGAGACCCCGGACGCCCCGGAGACGGCCGAGCCCGGGGGCGACCGCCTGAAGCAGGCCGTGGCGGCGTGGGTCGCGACGGCGGCGAAGACGACGGACGAGTCCGAGGGCGAGTCCGAGGGCGAGGACGCGTCCGCGGACGGCGGTGCGGCAGGGGGCGGCGAGGAGGCCGAGGGCGGCGACGGGGAGCGGGAGGCCGCTGAGGCCGCCGACGCGCCCGGTGCGCCCGACGCGCCCGAGGAGGGTTCCACGGCTGCCGGAGCGGCCGAGGGCGCCGGGGACGCCGAGGAGCCCGCGAAGGCCGAGAAGGCGGCTGAGGCGGCCGTCGAGGCGCCCGAGGCGCCGGAGCCGTCGTGGTTCGCCGCGAAGAAGGCCGGGAAACCGGAGACCGACGCGAAGCCGGAGGCCGACGCGAAGCCGGCCCCGAAGCCCGCGGCCACGTCCGACACCGACACCGACACCGATGCCGATGCCGGCTCCGGCTCTGCCTCCGGTTCCGATTCCGGCGCCGAGCCGAAGGCGGGGCCCGGGGCCAAGTCCGCCGCGTCCCGGACCGAGGGTCCCGTCGACCAGCCCACCACCATGTTCCGGGCGGTCCGTCCGCCGGCCGCGCCCGCCGTGGACCAGCCGACCACCGCGCTCAAGCTCCCCCGTGACGTCACGGGCCCCGACTCCGACAGCGAGCGGACGAGCACCTTCGTACCGCTGCGCCCGGACATCCCGGCCGACCAGAAGGCGGCGAAGGCCGCCGACGAGCCGGCCGCTCCGGCCGCTTCCGCGGCCCCGGTCATCCCGAAGGCCCCCCAGGCGCCGAAGGCCCCCCAGCCCTCCCAGGCCGCGAAGCCGTCGGCCCCGGCGAAGGCGGCGGTCCCCGCGCCCGCGTCCGCGGTTCCGTCCGCGCTCGGGGAGCCCGAGCGGACGCGGCAGCAGCCGCTGCCGCCGCTGCCCCCGCTCGACCTGCTGGCCGAGCTGACGAACACCCCGCCCCCGCCGCCGAACGCGTGGCGCACGACCGTGCGCCGGGTCCGCATCTGGACCCCGCTGGTCCTGCTCCTCCTGATCGTCTTTGCGATCGCGCAGATGGTCCGGCCGCTGCCGGCACCCGTCCTGAAGCTCTCCGCCTCCCCGACGTACACCTTCGCGGGCGGCCCGCTCCAGATGCCGTGGCCCGGCGAGGGCCAGGGCGCGGTGGAGGTCGAGGGCGTCGGTTCCATGGGCACGTACGGGCCGCAGAAGCCGGCCCCGATCGCGTCCGTGACGAAGACGATGACCGCGTACGTGATCCTCCGCGACCACCCGATCAAGGGGAAGAAGCAGGGCCCCGAGATCACCGTCGACAAGAAGGCGGCCGACCAGGCGAAGGCGGTGCACGAGTCGACGGCGCCCGTGAAGGAGGGTCAGACCTACACGGAGAAGGAGCTCCTCCAGCTCCTGATGATCCCGTCGGCCAACAACGTGGCCCGGCTGCTCGCGCGCTGGGACGCCGGCTCGGAGCAGGCGTTCGTCGACAAGATGAACGCGGCCGCGAAGGACCTGGGCATGACCCAGTCCCGGTACACCGACCCGTCCGGCCTCCTCGACTCCACCGTCTCGACCCCGCGGGACCAGCTGAAGCTGGCGAAGGCGGTCATGCAGTACGACGTGTTCCGCGAGATCGTGGACATGCCGAACGCGACCATCGAGGGCGTCGGCTACATCGAGAACAACAACAGCCGGCTCCTGCTCAAGGAGGGCGTGAGCGGCATCAAGACCGGCTCCTCCACCCCGGCGGGCGGCAATCTGCTCTGGTCGGCGAACACGGTCGTCGACGGCAAGATCCGCCGCGTCCTGGGCATCGTGATGGGCGCGCAGGACGCCGCCACCCTCAACAAGAAGCTGGAGCTGTCGCTCGACTACAGCTACGAGCTGATCAAGAAGGCGCAGGACGCCGTCACGTCCGCGGCCGTCGTGAAGAAGGGCCAGGTCGTCGGCTACGTCGACGACGGCCTCGGCGGGCAGACGCCGGTCGTGGCGACGAAGGAGATCAAGGCGGTCGGCTGGCCGGGCCTGAAGGTCGCGCTGGCGCTGACCGACGGCGGCAAGGCCGTCCCGCACACCGGCAGGGCCGGGGACGTCGTCGGCACGGTCTCGATCGGCGAGGGCGCGGGGAAGGTCAGCGCCCCGGTGGCGCTCCAGGCCGACCTGGTGGAGCCCGGCTTCGACAAGAAGCTGACCCGCGTGAGCTGACCGGCCAGGTGGTCGAACGCCAGGGCGCCCCGGACGACCGGGGCGCCCTGCTGTTAGCGTCTTCGGGTCCGGACGCGCCGAGCGAACCCGTACGGGCGCCGGACAGGAGCCGCACGGAAGCCGCGCGGGAAGCGGACGGAAGCAGCACGGAAGCAGCACGGGAAAGGGCCGCAGTGACCACCGCCGAGCCGACACGCGCGGGCCGCAGCACGGCCCCCGCCCCCCGCCCCGAGCAGCACACCGACCAGGTCGCCGACCAGGGCGCCGGCCGGGTCACCGACCGGACTCAGGACACGGACCGGGAGACCGGCCTCGGCCAGGACACCGACCGGGACCGTCCCTCCGGCCGAGGCGCCGACCAGCGCACGGACCAGGGCCGGGACACCGAGCGGAACCCCAGCGGGCACACCGAGCGGAACACCACCCCGGACACCTCCCGGAACACCACCCCGGACACCGCCCGGAAGACCACCCCAGACACCGCCCGGAACACCGAGCGGAACCCCACCCGGAGCACCGAGCGGTCCACCGCCACCCGCTCCCCGCAGGACGCCGGGCCGGACGTCGCGCAGGATGGCACCGAGGAGACCGCACCGGCCTCCCTCGCCTCCGCACCCATGCCCCTCACCCCCGGTTCACCTTCGCGAATAGTGCTCCCGAACCAGCGCTCCGCCCCCGAGCGGACTCCCGAGCGGACCACCGCGCCGCCCCCGTCCCCGGCCCCGGACCCGGCCCCGGCTCCGTCGCGGCGCCGCAAGCGCCGCTACCCCGTGATGGCGGCGACGGGCGTCGCCGCGCTCCTCCACGTCCTGTGGTTCTTCTACTTCGCGAACAGCGGCGGCGACCTCGCGGCGCAGGACGCCTGGGCCGAGTTCGTCGGACGGCACCCCGACTCGGCGTACAACCTGGCCTGGTACGGAGGCATGCACCCGGTCTCGTACAGCGTGGTCTCGCCGTACGTGATGTCGGTGCTCGGCGTCCGCTCGACGATGATGATCGCGGGGACGCTCTCCGCCGCCCTGACCGCGCTGATCCTCGTGCGGGTCCCGGCCGTCCGCAACCCCATGGCGTGCTCCCTCGCGGGCGTCTTTGCCTTCCTCTGCAACGCGCTGTCGGGCCGGGTGACCTTCGGGCTCGGCATGATGTTCGCGCTCGGCGCGGTCGCCGCCGTCTTCTGCTGGCCGCACCGCTGGCGCCGCAGGCGCTGGGCGAAGGCCGCCGTGGCGGCACCGCTCGCCGGGCTCGCGACGGCGTGCAGCCCGGTCGCGGGACTGTTCCTCGGCGTGGTGGCGGCGGCGCTCTTCCTCAACAAGCGGAGGCCGGGCGCGTACGCCATCGGCCTCGCCCCCGTGGCGGTCGTCGCGGTCTCCTCCTGGCTCTTCCCCTTCTCCGGCACGCAGCCGATGTCCTTCGGTTCGACGTCGCTGCCGCTGCTCTTCGGGATCCTCGTCCTGGTCCTCGTCCCGAGGGACTGGCGGACGGTCCGCACGGCCGCCGCCTGCTACACCGTCGGCACCTTCCTGACCTGGCTGATCGACTCCCAGATCGGCTCCAACATCTCGCGGCTCCCGATGCTCTTCGCGGGCGTGGCGCTGCTGGCTGCGCTGCCGTACACGCGCCCGCGCTCGCGCCGCTGGTACGCGCTGGCCGTCGCCTTCCTCGGCCTGAACTTCTGGATCGGCTTCAAGGGCGTCGACGACGTGATCCGCACCCGCCCGGACGCCTCCTGGGCCTTCGAGGTGGCGCCGCTCATCAACCAGCTCCAGGTGAGGGACGCCCGGAAGGCCCGCGTGGAGGTCGTCCCGGCCTCCAGCCACCGTGAGTCCTCGGCGCTCAGCCCGTACATCAACCTGGCGCGCGGCTGGAACCGCCAGGCCGACATGGAGCGCAACCCGCTCTTCTACGACGACACCCTCAACGCCGTGAACTACCGCGAGTGGCTCCACCGCTGGGCCGTCCGGTACGTCGTCCTGCCCACCGGCGCCCCCGACTCCGGCGCGGAGCGCGAGGCGGAGCTGGTCGACGAGGGCCTGCCCTACCTGAAGCAGGTGTGGTCCGACGCGAACTGGCGGCTGTACGAGGTCGCCGGCGCCACCCCCCTCGCCGACGCCCCCGCCCAGGTCGAGCGCGCCGCCGAGAACGAGGTCGTCCTCCACCTCGACCGCCCGGCCCGGATCAAGATCCGCGTCCCCTACTCTCCCTGGCTCGCCCTGATGGACGAGAACGGCGGCAAGGTGGAGCCCCCGCAGGAGACGGAGGAGTCCAAGCTGGCCCGGGAGGAGTCCGAGACCGAACTCCCGAAGGTCTTCGCCAACGAGAACGGCTGCCTGGTGAAGGCGGAACCGGACGAGGAGGGCGACGAGTGGACGGAACTGGTCGCCCCCAAGGCCGGTACGTACCGCCTGGCCGCCCCCTACAAGCTCTTCCCGCGCGGCACCGCCTGCCCGGAGGAACTGCGCTGACCCCTGCCCGCCCCCACCCCTCGGCTCATCCCTCGCGGTCACCCATAAGGAGGGTGAACGCGGCAGAGGGCTGCCCACCCCCGGGTACGGGCCCTAGGGTCGTCCCATGCGGCAGGAACCAACTGAATCGGGGCGTGCGGACGTGGCGGACACGGGAGACGTGACGGGTGCGGCGGGCGCGGGGGACGTGGCGACGGAGACGAGGCCCGACCCGGAGGCGCGGGAGTCCTCGCCCCCGCCCCCCGGGCGCCGCCGCCGGCTCTCCCCCTGGGTGGAGTACCCCCTCCTGGCGGTCGTCGCCCTGGGCCTCGCCTTCCTGATCAAGACCTTCCTGCTGCAGGCGTTCCTGATTCCCTCGGGGTCCATGCAGAACACCCTCCAGGAGGACGACCGCGTCCTGGTCGACAAGCTCACCCCCTGGTTCGGCTCGGAGCCCGACCGGGGCGAAGTGGTCGTCTTCCGCGACCCCGCCGACTGGCTCGCGGGCCACGAGATGAAGCCCCCCAGCACCGTCCAGAAGGCCCTCGGCTTCGTCGGCCTGATGCCGGCGGCCGGCGAACAGCACCTGATCAAGCGGGTGATCGGCGTGGCGGGCGACACGGTCGAGTGCCAGGGCACGGGCCCCCTGAAGCTGAACGGCACCCCCCTGACCGAGCCGTACGTCTACGAGGGCAACACCCCCTGCAGCGACGACGAGGGCGGCCGCTTCAAGGTCACCGTCCCCGCCGGCCACCTCTGGGTCATGGGCGACCACCGCCAGGCCTCCCAGGACTCCCGCTACCACCAGAACGACGGCCGGGGCGGCATGCTCCCCCTCACCGACGTGGTGGGCCGGGCGGTCGTCGTGGCCTGGCCCGTCCCCCACTGGTCCACCCTCCCGATCCCGGACGCCTTCGACTCCCGGAAGTGACCGCGCACCACGAGAAGGAAACCCCCATGGCAGTCATCGTCACCTTCGAACTCCCCGGCGCGGGCCAGGACCTCTACGACACGGTCATCGACCGCGTCACCGAGGGCCGGGGCTTCACCCGCTTCGCGGACCTCCCCAACCCCGGCCTCCTCTCCCACGCGGCCGGCCCGGTCGACGGCGGCTTCCGCGTCACCGAGATCTGGGAGAGCGAGGAAGCCCTGGCCACCCACGCCAAGACCTTCGCCCCGGTCCTCGCCGCCCTGGGCCACCCCGACCTCCACCCCACGGTCATCCCGGCCCACAACGTCGTCCTCGCCTGACCACCCCAGCACACAGAAGGGCGCCCAGTGACATCACTGGGCGCCCTTCGCCTGGTGCCCCCGGCAGGATTCGAACCTGCGACACCCGCTTTAGGAGAGCGGTGCTCTATCCCCTGAGCTACGGAGGCGGGGCTTGGACAGCGTAGCGGATGGGGGGTTGGGGGGTGGGGTTGTGGGTGGGGGTTGGGGGTGGCTAGCTTCGGTGGGACGGGTGAGAGGGGTGGGGTCGTGCTGACGGAGGAAGGGGCGCCGTTCGAGGTCGTGGACGGGGTGTACGTGCGGGGGCCCCGGACGTTGCGGGAGTTCGTCGAGGCGGTGTGGGCGTTCGGGGACCGGGTTTTCCTGGTGGGTGAGGGGGAGAGCCTGACCTATCGGGAGTTCTTCGACGCCGCCTGTGGGCTGGGGCGGCGGCTGGCGGGGGAGTACGGGCTTCGGCCGGGGGACCGGGCCGTGGTCGCGATGCGGAACCTGCCGGAGTGGCAGGTGGCGTTCTGGGGGGCCCAGCTGGCGGGGCTGGTCGTGGTGCCGTTGAACGCGTGGTGGGGCGAGGAGGAGTTCGCCCACGCGTTGGACGACTGCGCGCCGGGGGTGCTGCTGGTCGACGGTGAGCGGGTCGGGCGGGTGCGGGGGTGGGCGCGGGCCGCCGGGGTGCCGGGGATCGTGTTCCGGGGGGAGGCCGAGCCCGGGTTCGCGGCGTACGAGGTGGACGACGATCCGCTGCTCGGGCCGCCCGACGTCGAGGTGGCGCCCGAGGACGACGCCACGATCTTCTACACGTCCGGGACCACCGGGCGGCCCAAGGGGGCCGTCGCCACGCACCTCGCGCAGGCCGGGGCCGCGATCCATCCGCGGTACTTCGCCGCGGTCGCGCGGGGGGAGCGGCCGGGGGGCGGGAAGCCCGTGGTGTCCTTGACGACCTTCCCGTTCTTCCACGTCGCCGCCTTCACCTCGCTGTACGCCGTCATGGCGGCCGGGGGGACGCTGGTCATGATGCGGAAGTGGGACGCGGGGCGGGCGCTGGAGCTGATCCGCGAGCACGGGGTGACCCATTACGCGGGGGTGCCGACCACCGCGCTGCAGCTGCTCGCGCTCGCCCGGGAGTCGGGGGACGCGCTGGAGAGCCTGGTGCTGCTGAGTACGGGCGGGGCCGCCGCGCCGCCCGGGATCACCGGGGAGCTGGCGGCCGGGTACGGGGAGCGGATCGCGCCCCGGAACGGGTACGGGCTCACCGAGACCTGTGGCGGGGTGCTCGCCAACGTGGGGGCCGAGTACCGCGAGCATCCCGGGAGCGTGGGGCGGCCCTCGCCGGCCACCGAGGTGCGGATCGAGGCGCCGGGGGACGACGGGGTGGGCGAGCTGTGGCTGCGGGGGCAGTCGCTCTTCCGGGGGTACTGGGGGAACCCGGAGGCGACCCGGGCCGCCTTCGCGCCCGGCGGGTGGTTCCGTACCGGCGATCTCGCCCGGGTGGACTCCGGGGGGCGGGTCTCGGTCGTCGACCGGCTCACCGACCTGGTGATCCGGGGCGGCGAGAACGTGTACTGCGTGGAGGTGGAGCAGGCCCTCCAGGCGCACCCGGACGTGCTCGACGCGGCCGTCGTGGGGGTGCCGCACCCCCTGCTGGGGGAGGAGGTCGGGGCGGTCGTACGGCTCCGGGCGGGCTCCTCGGCCGGGGCGGAGGCGCTGCGGGCGCACGTCGCCGCGCGCCTCGCCGCCTTCAAGGTGCCCGCGCACGTCGTCCTCGTGGAGGACGGGGAGCTGCCCCGGAACCGGGCCGGGAAGCTGGTCAAGGGGCCGTTGCGGGAGAGGGTGGAGGCTGTCGTCCGGCGCGGCTGACGGTGGGGCCGCCGGCAGCCGCCGCCGGCTGTGGGCCGGCGGCCGGGGCCGTCGTCAGTCCCGGGTGACGCGGACGCGGAAGCCGCCGGCCGGGTCCTCGTCGACGACGCCTATCCGGATGCCGTGGGTGCGGTCGGTGAAGGTCTCGCCGGGGCGGAAGGGCGCGTCGGAGAGTTCCGCGTGGACGTTGGGGCGGCGGGTGCAGCCGCCGCTGGTGCGGTCGCTGTCGGCGACGGTCACCGGGCCGTGGCCGGTGTCCACGTCGGACTCGACGCGGTAGACGAGGACGCCCGGTTCGCAGACGGCCTCGTCGTTGCCCTCGCGGGTGCGGACCTCGACGGCGTATCCGGTGGTGTCGGAGAGCGGGACGAAGACCAGCTTGGGGCCGCCGGCGACGGCCAGCGGGGTGAGCAGGTGCTCGCTGGTGCCGGTGGCGGAGGCGCAGCGGATCTGGTCGTTGTCGAGCCAGCCGAGCTTCCACTTGTGCCAGCCGAGCAGGTCGTTGTTGGCCCCCCAGTCCTCGGACATGATGTCCCAGTGGCCGACCGTGCCGCCGCCGTCGGCGGTGTAGAGGTCGGGCAGGCCGAAGACGTGGCCGTTCTCGTGCGGGAGGACGCGGTAGCCGGTCTGGGCGTAGCTGCCGGAGCCGTCGTCCTGGCGGCTGTAGACGAAGGACGTGTTGGCGAGCGGGACGCCGTCGGCGTAGGGCGCGTCGTCGTTGCCGGAGAAGGTCACGGACAGGACGGTCTCCAGGGCGGAGGGGCCGGCGTTCGGCGTGACCAGGACGTTGACCAGGTCGTAGGCGCTGAAGTCGACCTTCGGGTCGGCCGCCTTCACGATGTCCTCGACGAAGGAGCGGTAGCCCGGTTCGTACGGGGCGCCGCGCTCGATCCCGTACGAGGAGAACGGCCGGGGCATCCGCAGCCAGTCGGGTATCGGGGCCTCGGAGTGGTACTGGAGCCGGCCGTAGGAGCTGACGCGGAACCAGTCGGAGGTCTGCGGGAAGAACTCCCGGAAACGGGACATGGCCGTGCCCTCGCCGCGGGCGTCGGGGAAGTCGACCATGAGCGTGAGGGCGCGGACGCGGCCGGTGGAGGGGGCGTACCCGGGGGCGGTCGGCAGCCCTTCCGACATCTGCACGCCCAGGGCGGTGGCGATGCGGCACGGTCCGAGCCGGGTGGTGTCCGGCGCGGCGGCCACCGGGCCGGCCGAGGCCGGGGCGGGGCCGGGGAGCGTGGTGCTCGCCGAGACGAGCACGGTGAGCAGGAGGGCCGAGGTCGCCGCGAGGGCGACCGGTCTGCGTATCCGCCGGCGGGTGTGCTGCATGCGGTCGCCTCTCCGGTCGGGGCCAGGTCAGCGGCGTGGTGTGCCGTGGGCTCAGCCTGTGCGGAGCGGCGCGGGGGCGCGCGCCGGGTGGACCGATCGTGGGTATCCGGTGACGGGGCGTGTGCTGTGATCCAGGTCACAGGGAGGGTTGAAATAACTGGGGACTCCTTCCCCGTTCAGGAGAGAGTTCGACGAAGTGGGGACTGTTTCCCCGGATGGCTCCGAAAGGCTGAGAGGCCGGAGCCCGGACGGCCGAGGAGGTCGTGGCATGACGGGTGTGATCCACACCGACGGGCCGCCGAGCGTGCGGGGCCGCGTGGCGGCCGGGACGGCTGGTGTGTCCGGGGCGGTCGATGTGTCCGGGACGGCTGGTGTCTCCGGGACGGTCGGTGTGTCCGAGGTGGCCGGGGCGTCTGAAGGGGCTGTGGTGCCTGAAGGGGCTGTGGTGC
Organism: Streptomyces sp. NPDC014656; assembly: GCF_043084305.1. Taxonomy (NCBI): domain Bacteria; kingdom Bacillati; phylum Actinomycetota; class Actinomycetes; order Kitasatosporales; family Streptomycetaceae; genus Streptomyces; species Streptomyces sp. NPDC014656. Next base: position 202,526 of record NZ_JBIBZN010000010.1, on the reverse strand, counting down.
CTGAGGCGGTCGAGGCGGCCGGTACGTCCGAGGTGACCGTGGTGCCCGGTACGTCCGAGGTGACCGTGGTGGCCGCGCGGCGCGTGCCCCGGCCGCGGGCCGATGCCCTGCGCAACCGTGAGCGGCTGGTGACGGCGGCCCGCGAGATGTTCGTGGAGTTCGGCCCCCTCGTCCCCTACGACGAGATCGCCCGCCGGGCCGGCGTCGGCAACGCCACGCTCTACCGGAACTTCCCCGAGCGCGCCGACCTCGTCCGCGAGGTCGTCCTCTCCCTGACCGCCCGGGTCGCCGGGCTCGCCGAGCGGGGCACCGAGTCGGTCCGCGCCGGCGGGAAGGACGCCTTCGAGGCGGTACGGGACTTCGTCCACGGCGCGGCCGACGAGCGGGTGGGCGCGCTCTGCCCGATGCTCGACGCGGACTTCGACCACGACCATCCCGATCTCGCCGCCGAGCGGGACCGGCTGGAGGAGTCCGTCGAGGAGCTGCTCGGTCTGGCGCGCGCGGCGGGCCGGCTCCGCCCGGACGTCGGCGCCGGTGACCTGATGGTCGCCGTCTCGCAGCTCACCCGGCCGCTGCCCGGCACAGGCTGCGCCGCCTTCGCCCCCTTCGTCCACCGTCATCTCCAGCTCTTCCTCGACGGCCTGGAGGCGCCCGCCCGCTCGGTGCTCCCGGGTTCGTCCGTGACCTTGGAGGGCCTGCGGCGCGGCGAGTGAGGGCGGGCTCCTGGTCCTTCCCGCCCCTGCCCCCGCCCTCATCCCTGACTGACTCTGACCCTTCCCTCCTCCTGCCCCGGATCCTTCCCTCCACCCCGACCCCGATCCCGACCCTTCCCTTTCCCGCCCCTGAACCCTCCCCGCCCCTGAGCCCTCCCCGCCCCTGAGCCCTCCCCTCCCCGGGCCCACAGACTTCTAGAACGTCCTTTTCTTCCTTTACGCACCAAGAGGTGGCTACCCCCATGCCCGAAACCGTCCAGACCTCCCGGTCGGCGGCCGGCCTCCAGCCCGACCCCGGCCGCTGGAAGGCCCTCGTCTTCATCGCCCTCGCCCAGCTGATGGTCGTGCTCGACGCGACCATCGTGAACATCGCCCTCCCCTCCGCCCAGCAGGACCTCGGCATATCGGACGGCAACCGGCAGTGGGTCATCACGGCCTACGCCCTCGCCTTCGGCGGCCTGCTGCTCTTCGGCGGGCGCATCGCCGACCTCTGGGGCCGCAAGCGCACCTTCGTCGTCGGCCTGATCGGCTTCGCCGCCGCCTCCGCCCTCGGCGGTGCCGCCACCGGCGAGGCCATGATGCTCGGGGCCCGCGCGCTCCAGGGCGCCTTCGGCGCGCTGCTCGCGCCCGCCGCGCTCTCGCTGCTCGCCGTGACCTTCACCGACGCCAAGGAGCGCGCCAAGGCCTTCGGCATCTACGGCGCGATCGCCGGTGGCGGCGGCGCCGTGGGCCTGATCCTCGGCGGCTTCCTCACCGAGTACCTGAACTGGCGCTGGACCTTCTTCGTCAACATCCCGTTCGCGATCGTCGCCGCCGTCGGCGCGTACCTGGTGATCCGCGAGCCGGCCGGCGGCCGCAACCGTTCCGCGCTCGACGTCCCCGGCGTGGTCCTCTCCACCCTGGGCCTGGTCGCGCTCGTCTACGGCTTCACCCGCGCCGAGTCCGAGGGCTGGAGCGACGCGGGCACGATCGGCATGTTCGTGAGCTCCGTGGTGCTGCTCGGCACCTTCGTGCTCGTCGAGGCGAAGGTGAAGAACCCGCTGCTGCCGCTGCGCGTCCTCACCGACCGCAACCGCGGCGGTGTCTACCTCTCGCTCGGCCTCGCCGTCATCGCGATGTTCGGCCTCTTCCTCTTCCTGACGTACTACCTCCAGGTCGTGAAGGGCTACTCGCCGGTCATGACCGGCTTCGCGTTCCTGCCCATGATCGCGGGCATGATCATCGGCTCGACCCAGATCGGCACCCGGCTGATGACCCGGGTCCCGCCGCGGCTGCTCATGGCCCCCGGCTTCCTGACCGCCGCGCTCGGCATGCTGCTGCTGACGCAGCTGGAGGTGGGCACCTCGTACGCCGGGCTGATCCTGCCCGCGCAGCTGCTGCTCGGCCTCGGCATGGGCACCGCCTTCATGCCGGCCATGTCGCTCGCCACGCACGGCGTGGACCCGAAGGACGCCGGCGTGGCCTCCGCGATGGTCAACACCTCGCAGCAGGTCGGCGGCGCCATCGGTACGGCCCTGCTGAACACGATCGCCGCCTCGGCGACGACCGCGTACCTCACCGACCACGCCGCCGGCGCGACCACCCCGGCCGCCCAGAAGCTGCTCCAGCTCCAGGGCATGGTCGAGGGCTACACGGCCGCGATCTGGTGGGCGGTCGGCATCCTGGCCGTCTCCGCGGCCATCGCGGCCGTGCTCATCACCACCGGGAAGCCGGACACGGGCGCGGTCGCCGGCTCCGGCGCGGGCGCCGAGGACGAGGTGAAGGTGCCGGTCATCGCACACTGAGCCCGCGGGCTCGGGCCGGTCTCCATCCCCGGCCCGGCCCCGCCCGGCCCGGCCCTACCCCTCGCCCCCGCCCCGCCCTACCCCTCGCCCCCGCCCTGGTCCCGCCGAGCGTCGCGCTCAGCGGAGCCAGGGCAGGTCCGCGTCCGGGCCGGTGGGCTCCAGACCCTCGGCCATCACCCGCATGATCGTGCCGAGCTGTTCGACCTGCTCGGGGCTGAGCCGGTCGAACATCGCCTGGCGCACCGCCGCCACGTGCCCGGGCGCGGTGCGCCGCAGGACCTCCGTGCCCTCGTCCGTGAGCCGGGCGAACTGGCCGCGCTTGTCGGAGGGGCACTCCTCGCGCCGGACCCAGCCGTTCTTCTCCAGGCGGGCGACGGCGTGCGAGAGCCGGGAGCGGGTGATCTTGGCGCTCTTCGCGAGCTCGGTCATGCGGAGCCGGCGGCGCGGGGCCTGGGAGAGCTGGACGAGCAGTCCGTAGTACACGTGCGGCATGCCCGCGTCCCGCTGCAACTGGCGGTCGAGGTGATCCTCCAGGAGCGTGGTGGCGTGGAGGTACGAGCGCCAGACGCGCTGTTCGCCGTCGCTGAGCCAGCGCGGTTCGGTCCTGTCTCCCATGACACCCATCGTACGACCCGTTCTTGAAAGTTGAACTATGTAGGTTTACGCTGCATGCATCAGCTTGAAGTTTCAAGAAGTTCTGTCGGAGGAGGAGCCGTCGCCATGGAGGCCACGCAGGAACGGATGCCCGCGCTCTACCTGTCCCACGGCGCCCCGCCGCTCGCCGACGACCCGGTCTGGCCCGGCGAGCTCGCCGCCTGGTCGGCCGGCCTGCCCCGCCCCAGGGCGATCCTCATGGTCTCCGCCCACTGGGAGGAGGCCCCGCTCGCCCTCGGCGCCACCGAGACCGTCCCCCTCGTCTACGACTTCTGGGGCTTCCCCGAGCACTACTACCGGGTCCGGTACGACGCCCCCGGCGCGCCCGCGCTCGCCGAGTCCGTCCGCAAGCTGCTCCGCTCGCCCGGCACCCCCGTGCAGGACATCCCCGACCGGGGCCTCGACCACGGCGCGTACGTGCCGCTCGTCGAGATGTACCCCGGCGCCGACGTCCCCGTCCTCCAGATCTCCATGCCCACCCTCGACCCGCGCCGCCTCATGGACATCGGCCGCAGGCTCGCCCCGCTGCGCGACGAGGGCGTGCTGATCGTCGGCAGCGGCTTCTTCACCCACAACCTCGCCGCCCTCCGCCACACCGGTGGCGGCGTGCCGGGCTGGTCCGCCGAGTTCGACGCCTGGGGGCACGAGGCCCTCGCCGCCCGCGACGTGGACGCCCTGCTCGACTTCGCGCACAAGTCCCCGGCCGGCCGCCTCGCCCACCCGCGCACGGAGCACTTCGCCCCGCTCTTCGTCACCATGGGCGCGGCGGACGCGGCCGGCGACCTCGACGCCGAGCGCTCCGTGATCGACGGCTTCTGGATGGGCCTGGCGAAGCGCTCGGTGCAGTTCGGCTGAGCCCGGGGCCGGTCCTCACAGGACCGGCGGGTTCAGCTCCACCGAGCGGACGGCGGCGGCCAGCGCGAGCGGACCGCCGACGTCCAGCGCCGTGTCCGTGAACTTGATCGTGTGGTCGTCGCCGTGCGCCGCCGCCCGCGCGAAGACCTCCTCGGGGGCGAGGCCGGCCGGCGCGTACGGAGCGGCCTCCCGCGGCGCGTACGCGGCCGTGACCGCCGCCGAGGCCGTCCAGGCCGCCGCGAGGCTCGGCGCCCACAGCGCGCGGGGCAGCGCGGGCAGGGCCCGCAGCACCGCGTTGGGCGCCGTCGCCGCGTGCACCAGCATGATCGGCTCGCCGTGCCCGTGCGTCGCGTACCGGTGCGTCGCCGCCGTCACCAGCTCGGTGAGCAGCGCCTTCGCGGTGTCGGGGTCCGGTGCCCCGCCCCAGACAGGGAAGGCCGTGAGCTGCGCGAGGCGCTCCCGCATCCCGCCCTCCTGCCGCGGCACCGGGGGTACGGCGCCGAGCGCGGCGGCCGCGTCCGGCGCGGCGGCCAGCGGCGCGAGCGGCGGCAGCGGCTGGTGGCGGGCGGCCCAGTAGCCGAGCGCGTGCGCCAGCTCGGCCCGCCGGGGCGCCGTCCCGCCGCCGGGCGAGAGCAGGGTCCGTACGGCGTGCCCGGTGCGGATCACCGGATGCGTGGAGCCGCCCGCGATGCCGGGCAGCAGCCGGGGCCACCACTCCGCCAGCACCTCCCGCCAGGGCCGGTCCGCCAGCTCCCGGGCGAAGTACCGGGTCCAGTCCGTGATCCGGGCCGGGTCGCCGAGCGCCTCCGGCCAGTTCGCGGCGGTGACCGGGGCGTACGGGGCGGGCGCCTCCTCCAGCTTCGGCGCGTACGCGTCCAGCCAGCGGTGCACGGCGGCGGCGTGGCCGTGGCGGGCCAGCGCCTCCACGGCCATCGGCGCGTGGTTGGTGAGCCAGCCGTTCCGCTCGGGACCGGTGGCGTGGAGTCGTTCGAGTGCCTCGTCGAGGATGCCGGTGGTGTCCATGGGGGGACGGTAGGGCGGGGGAGGGGCGGGCCGTAACGGGCCCGGGACCTACACCGCGGGGCGGAGCGGGCCTCGGCCGATGGTCGAGGGACGTCGAGGGCCGCGGAGGGACGTCGAGGGACGTCGAGGGGCGTCGAGGGACGTCGAGGGACGTCGAGGGGCGTCGAGGGGCGTCGAGGGACGTCGCCGGTCGTCGAGGAGCGTCGAAGGGCGTCGCCGGTCGTCGATGCCGGTGGGGGCGGTCGATGCCGGCTGCGGGGCAACCTCCCGGAGGCCGGGTGGCGTCCTGGTGGGTGAGGGACGGGACGGCGGGTATGTGACGGCTGTCTCACCGACAGTGTGGTCGGGGAAGGGCCGGAGGCCGCTCCGTGGGCTCTGACCTGCGGATCCGTGAGGATCGCGGACCGACGGGCGGGGCGGCGGCCGCGCAGGATACTGCATGATCGCGAAAATCCTGAGCCTCCTGGGAATTCTGTCCCGATTCCGGTCGTTGTTTCCGTCGGATGCAGGGCACCCGAAAGGTGTCGCGACCTACTCAGCAAGGGAGCACGCATGGCAACCCGTGCCGTCGCCCGTCGTCAGTCCGCCGCCAAGAGCGGGGACGGCCGGGCAAGCAGCGTTCGCGTCGTGGGCGGGGAGATCGCCGACCGCGACCTGGTCGGCATGTACCTCGACGAGATCGCGCGCACCCCCCTGCTCGACGCCGCCAAGGAGGTCGAGCTCTCCCAGACCATCGAGGCGGGCGTCTACGCCCAGCAGATCCTCGACGGCGAGGTGGAGGACACCGAGGCGGCCGGGGCGAGCCGCGAGGAGCTGGAGGCGCTGGCCGCCGAGGGCGAGCGCGCCAAGGACCTCTTCATCAAGTCCAACCTGCGGCTCGTCGTGGCCGTCGCCCGGCGCTATCCGCGCAGCGGCCTGCCCCTGCTCGACCTGATCCAGGAGGGGAACGCGGGCCTGGTGCGCGCCGTCGAGAAGTTCGACTACGCGAAGGGCTTCAAGTTCTCCACGTACGCCACCTGGTGGATCCGGCAAGCCATCACCCGGTCCATCGCCGACCAGTCCCGCACCATCCGCCTCCCCGTCCACCTCGTGGAGGAGCTGGGCCGGATCCGCCGGGTCCAGCGCGAGTTCAACCGCGAGCACGGGCGCGAGCCCGAGCCCGCCGAGGTCGCCGAGGAGCTGGGTTCGACGCCCGAGCGGGTCACGGACGTCCTGGACTGGGCGCGCGACCCGGTCTCGCTCAACATGTCGGTCGACGACGAGGGCGAGACGCAGTTCGGCGACCTCCTGGAGGACACGTCGGCGATCTCGCCGGAGCAGTCCGTCCTCACGCTGCTGCGCAGCGAGGAGCTCGACGACCTCATCGACAAGCTCGACCACCGGACCGCCTCCATCATCCGGATGCGGTACGGCATCGAGGACGGGCGCGAGCGGACGCTGACGGAGGTCGGCAAGGAGCACGGGCTCACGCGCGAGCGCATCCGCCAGATCGAGAAGCACGCGCTCCTGGAGCTGAAGAAGATGGCGCGGGACACGGGCTTCGACGCGGTCGCCTAGAGCGGCCGGCGGCCCGGCCTCCCCCCGGACGCGCCCGAGGAACGGGCCCGGCCCTCCGCACGGAGGGCCGGGCCTTTCGCGTACCGCCTTCCGCGCGGGGCCGGGCTCGGCTCCCGGCCCTCGGCGTCCCCCGCCGCTCCCGCCCCCCGGCGTCCCCCGCCGCCCCCGGCCTACCGCGTCGCGGTCGTCAGGCGGGTGGCCAGGGACGCGAGGTGGGCGCGGAGGGGGGCGGGCCCGTGGACCTTGAAGGGGGCGTCCACGAGGGCCAGGCGGATGGCGAGCCATTCGACGGAGTCGGTGACGCGGGCGCGGATGCGGCAGCTGTCGGGCCCGGTGGCGACCGGCGCGAGGTGCGCCGGGAAGCGGGCGGCCACGGACTCCGCGGGGGCGGAGAACTCGATGTCCAGGTCCAGTTCCGTCTCCCGCTCCCGCTGCGCCCGGTTCATCGAGCGGACCAGGTACGCCGCCTCGTCCCCCTCCGGCAGCTCCCGCGGCGTGAAGCGCGCGCCCGTCGCGAGCGGGTCGGTGACGCGGTCGACGCGGAAGGTGCGCCAGTCCTCGCGCCCGAGGTCGTACGCCACCAGGTACCACCGGCGTCCGGTTGACACCAGCCGGTACGGCTCCACCAGCCGCTTCGACTCGGCGCCGTCGCCCGCGCGGTAGCTGAAGCGGAGCCGTTCGCGGCCGGTGACCGCGCCCGCGAGGGCGGTCAGGGTGGAGGGCGCGACGGTGGCGCCGTCGCCGTGGGTCAGCGGCAGGGTCGCGTTCTGGAGCGTGGAGACCCGGTGCCGCAGCCGCGCCGGCAGCACCTGTTCCAGCTTGGCCAGCGCCCGTACCGACGCCTCGTCGACGCCTTCGATGGCGTGCCCCGCACCGGCCCGGAGGCCGACGGCGATGGCGACGGCCTCCTCGTCGTCGAGGAGCAGCGGGGGCATGGCCGTGCCGGCGACGAGCCGGTAGCCGCCGATCGCGCCCTTGGTGGCCTCGACGGGGTAGCCGAGGTCCCTGAGCCGGTCGATGTCGCGGCGGATCGTGCGCGGGGAGACCGAGAGCCGGTCGGCGAGCTCGCTGCCGGGCCACTCGCGCGGGGTCTGGAGGAGCGAGAGCAGATTGAGGAGTCGTGCCGGAGTGTCCGTCATGGAGCACAGCATGACGCCAAAATAGGACGCGAACTGACCTAGATGACTCCTATGGTCCTCCTATGAGCGCACACGAGACCGACGCCGCCACGGGGGCGGACAGCAGCACCACGGGGGACAGCAGGCGCTGGATCGCCCTGGCCATCGTCATGACGGCCGCCTTCATGGACCTGGTCGACGCCACGATCGTGAACATCGCGATCCCCAGCATCGAGGACGACCTCGGCGCCGGCTTCGGCGCGATCCAGTGGATCACCGCCGGCTACGCGCTGGCCTTCGCCGCCGGCCTGATCACCGGTGGCCGCCTCGGCGACATCTACGGCCGCAAGCGGCTCTTCCTGCTCGGCACGGCGGGCTTCACGCTCGCCTCCGCGCTGTGCGGCTTCGCGGCCAGCCCGGAGATGCTGGTCGCCTCGCGCCTCCTCCAGGGCGCGGCGGCGGCGATGATGGTGCCGCAGGTGCTGTCGATCGTCCACGTCACCTTCCCCGCGCACGAGCGCGGCAAGGTCTTCGGCATGTTCGGCGCGATCGTCGGTCTGGGCGCGGTCTCGGGCCCGCTGCTCGGCGCGCTGCTCACGGAGTGGAACATCGCGGGCCTGGAGTGGCGGCCGATCTTCCTGATCAACCTGCCGGTCGGCATCGCCGCGCTGCTCCTCGGCCGGAAGTACATCACCGAGTCGAAGGCGCCGAAGGCGCTCCGTCTGGACCTGGTCGGCGTCGTGCTCGTCACGGCCGCGCTGCTCCTGCTGATCTACCCGCTGACCCGGGGCCGCGAGCTGGACTGGCCGCTGTGGGGCCACCTGATGATGGCGGCCAGCCCGGTCGTCTTCGGCGTCCTCGTGGCGTACGAGCGGTACAAGACGAAGAAGGACGGTTCGCCGCTGGTCGAGCTGTCGCTGTTCCGCGTGAAGTCCTTCGCGGCGGGCATCGCGGTGCAGCTGACCTTCGGCATCGTGCTCGGCATCTTCTTCCTGGTGTGGACGCTCTACATGCAGATCGGCCTCGGCTGGACCGCCCTCAAGGCGGGTCTGACCGGTGTGCCGTTCTCGATCGCGGTCTCCGTGGCGGCGGGCATGTCGGTCCAGCTGCTGGTACCGCGCTTCGGCCGCAAGGTGCTCCAGGCGGGTGCGCTGACGATGGTCGCGGGCATCCTGCTCTACTTCTTCGCCGCGGGCCGGTACGGGGCGGAGATCTCGCCCTGGCAGATGATCCCGGCGCTGGTGGTGATGGGTCTCGGCATGGGCCTGATCGTGGCGCCGCTGACGGACGCGGTGCTGTCGGAGGTTCCGAAGGAGCACGCGGGTTCGGCGTCGGGCCTGATCAACACGACGGGCCAGATGGGCAACGCGATCGGTCTGGGCCTGGTGTCGGTGGTCTTCTTCGGCGTGATCGACGACCGGGGTCCGGCCCGGGTTCCGGCGGACGTGGCGGACGCCTTCGCGGACGCCTTCCGCAACTCCCTCGGCTGGGCCGCGGTGGTCCTCGGGGGGATCTTCCTGGTGATGTTCGCCCTGCCGGCCAGGCCGAAGCAGCACCTGGAGGGCGGCGCAGACGACGACGGGCCGGTGGCGGTGGAGAAGGAGCCGGCGCTCACCCGCTGAGGAGGAGCCGGCGCTCACCCACTGAGCACGGAGCGAAGGGCCCCGGTCTTCGGACCGGGGCCCTTCGCGCGCGCGGGGGCAGCGTGCAGGGGGCTGAGCGCGATGTCCGACGACACCGGGCCCCCCGTGCGCGCGGGGGTCAGCGGGGTCAGCGGTTGACCGCGCCGCCGCGGGTCAGGTCGCCCTTGAACTCCGTCGCGCTCCTCATGAGCGGGGTCGGGGCGGCCTGCTGCACCCAGGGCTCGTCCCAGACGAAGGTGTTGCCCATGATGTCGCCGTGGGTCTGCCAGACGGCTCCGGTCGTCGTGATCACCTTGACGAAGGCGTCGTTGCCCTGGGCCTCGATGGCGATGCCGCAGGCGGTGGCCGGGTAGTCCGGGTTGGCCGGGTCCGTCATGGTCGCCGTCGTGTTGGTGAGGTCCTGCCAGACGATGGCGCCGCCGGGGGTGTCCGCCTTGCCGACGAACGCGTTGCCGCCGTAGAGCGCGGCCTGGAAGTCCTCGGTGTTGGACGGGCTGTACGTGTCGATGTCCACGCACGGTCCGGTGGGACCGGTCGCACCCGTGGCACCCGTCGCGCCGGTCGCACCCGTTGCTCCGGTCGCTCCGGTGGCACCCGTGGCACCCGTGGCTCCGGTGGCGCCCGTCGCACCCGTCGCGCCCTTCGGACCCTGGGGCCCCTTCGGTCCGGTGGGGCCCGGCTTGCCCTTGTCGCCCTTCGGGCCCTTCGGTCCGGGCGGGCCCTTGGGGCCGGTGGGACCGGTCGGGCCCTTGCAGCCCGTCGTCGGGACCGCCGCCGACCTCGGGTCGGCGGCGGTGTCCTCCCGCACCGGGAAGTCCTCCGGGACGGCGGTGCCCGGGGAGCCCGGGAGGGCCCGGTGCTTGCAGCCCGTCATCGGGTTCGACACCGTCGCGTCCACGGCCGGGGCCTGCGGGGTTCCCCACGCGGAGGCGGTCGGCGCGAAGCCGGTGAGGACGAGCGCGACCGAGGCGAGCGCGCCGCCGCCGAGCCAGGCGCGGCGCCGGGGGAGCGGGCCGAGCGGGGACCGGGTCCTGGGGTCAGGACGCATGGGGGTGCTCCTTTCTCCGCCGGCGCCCAGCGGCGCCGGCGCGAGTGCCGGTGGGGGGATCCGAGCGGCAGGACCTGCCGGAGCCGGATCGTGGGACGAACTTCCCATCGGTTCATCGGATCGCCGCCGCGCCGCCTTGACGGCCCCGGGGCACTCTCAGCGCCATGGCGTAGCGCTGCCAGCCGAACGGATGCGTACGCCGCGGGGAACGCGGAGCCCCCCGTCGGCGCGCCGCCGCCGGGCCCGTACCGGGCCGTGCCTACCGTCGCCCCCCGACCGAACCGCGAGAAGTGGTGTTGCCATGCGGCCGTCCCTCTGCTTGTGCATGATCGTCAAGAACGAGTCCTCGGTCATCGAGCGGTGCCTCGCCTCCGTCCGGGACCTCGTGGACACCTGGGTCGTCTCCGACACGGGCTCCACCGACGGCACCCAGGACCTCGTCAGGAACGCCCTCGCCGGGATCCCCGGGGAGCTGGTCGAGGAGCCCTGGGTGGACTTCGGGCACAACCGGAGCCTCAACCTGGCCCGCGCCCGGGCCCGCGGGGCCGGCTTCCTGCTGCTCCTCGACGCCGACCACGTCCTGCGCCAGGACGGCCCGCTGCCGGAGCTGACGGCCGACGCGTACATGCTGCGCCACGAGGGCGAGGTGGAGTACCGGATCAAACGCCTGGTCCGGGCGGGCCTGCCGTGGCGGTACGAGGGCGTCACCCACGAGTACCTGACGGCCGACCGCGACCACGAGCAGCGGAACCTGGACGCCCTGGTCATCGAGGACCACGCCGACGGCGGCTCGCGGCACGACAAGTTCGAGCGGGACGCCCGGCTGCTCGGCGCCGAGCTGGTCCGCGACCCGGGCAATCCGCGCACGGTCTTCTACCTCGCCCAGACCATGCGGGACATGGGCCGCACGGGGGAGGCGATCGGGCTCTACGAGCGGCGGGCGGCCATGGGCGGCTGGGACGAGGAGGTGTACTACGCACTGCTCCAGGCCGGGGTGCTGGCCGCCGAGGCGGGCGACTGGCCGGCCGGGCAGGACGCCCTGGTCCGCGCCTGGGAGGCCCGCCCGGAGCGCCTGGAGGCGGTCTACGAGCTGGCCTCGCGGCTGCGCGTGGCCGGCCGGCACCACGCCGCGCACGCCCTGCTGACGTCCGTCCTCGACCGGCCCGCGCCCGCCGAGGACCTGCTCTTCGTCCAGCCGTGGGTGTACCGCTGGGGGCTGCTCTTCGAGTACTCGGTCACCGCCTACTGGGTCGGCGACCACGCGGCCTCGCTCGCCGCCTGCGACCGGCTCCTCGGCCTGCCCGACCTGCCGGCGCCGTACCGCGAGCAGACCCTGGCCAACCGGGAGTTCGCGGTACGGGAGCTGGGCGTGCCGGCCCAGGTGTGAGCCGGCGCGCCGGGGTGACGGGGCCTCAGCGGACCCGGGAGCGGGCCTCCATCGCCCCGCGGGCCGCGGCCTCCGACTCGTAGACCTCGCACATGTGCCGGCCGTCCGGGGTGGCCGTGTGCTCGACCTCCCACAGGCTCAGCTCGGTGCCGTCGAGCAGCAGGAACTGGTGCTCGTAGAGGGTGAAGCCGGCGTCCCGGCCGCCCTCCACGGGGCAGTTGCGGCCGAAGACCTGGGTGATGTGGTGGGCGAAGGCGATCCGCAGCCGGCGGGCGGTCCGCTCGGCGGGCCGGTCCGCGTTCTCCGCGCGGCGCAGGACGCGGCGGGCGTGGTCCGCCGAGTTGTCCGGCACGTACATCCGGGGCTGGGCCGGTATCGGGCGGGCGAACAGCGCGCCGAGCGCGGCCAGGTCGTCGTCCTCGTCGAGCGGACGCCCGTCGGCCCGCTCCACCGTCCACTCCGGCAGCGGGCCCGCGGGCAGCCGGGAGGCGGCCAGCCGGGCCTCCGCCTCCTCCGCGTACAGCTCGTGCTGCTCGGCGCCGTCCCGGCCCGCGTTGTGGACGAGCTCCCAGAGGACGAGGGCGCTGCCGTCGGACAGCAGATAGGTGTGGCGGTAGGTGGAGCGGTTCAGGGAGGAGCTGTGGTGCGAGGAGTGCAGCGCGGTGGAGTGGGCGAGCGCCGATTCCAGGCGCTCCACCGTCGCGTCGGGCAGGTCGAAGGAGTTGAGGGCCCGGCCGAGAAGCCGCTCGACGTGCGTCTCGGTCGTCTCGTACGGATCGTGGTGATCCCGCGGATCGTTCAAGAGGGTCTCCAGGCCGTCGCCGCATGTCACTTGGTGCTTGCTTAACGTAGTCCCTGGGTCCGACAACGGGGTCGGGGTTACGGAAAACGAGGGGGCGGCGGCGGAAGTTCCCGTATCGGCGGCCTTCTCAACTCCCTTTCGGTCACCCGGAGTACGCGTCCCGGGGTGGGTCGTACAGCTCCCGGTACGAGGGGAAGTCGCCGCCCGGCCCGCGCAGGCCGCCGGGGGCCGCCAGGACCGCGCGGACGATCGCGCGGGTCACCAGGTCGGCACCGGCCGCCAGGACCTCGTTCAGGGCGAGCGGCCCCGGCCCGGCGGGCAGCTCGCGGGCGCCGGTGGCGAGCGCGAAGACCGTGTCGCCGTCGTTCATCAGGTGCACCGGCCGGATCGCCCGCGCGATCCCGTCGTGCGCCGTGCCCGCCACCTTCTGGGCCTGCGCGCGGGTCAGGACCGCGTCCGTGGCGACCACCGCGAGGGTGGTGTTCAGCGGGGGCCGGACGGAGGCGGCGCGGGCCTCGGCGAGCCGCCGGGCCGCCGCCTCGCGCACCGCCGCCGGCGGCGGCACGGGCGGCCCGCCGCCGTCGAAGAGGCTGCCGTACAGGACCCCCGTCGCCGGGTCGACGGCCGAGCCGACCGCGTTCACCACCACCAGGGCGCCCACCGTGATCCCGGACTCCAGGCGGACGCCCGCCGTCCCGACGCCGCCGCGCAGCCCTCCGACGACCGCCCCGGTCCCGGCCCCGACCGCGCCCGCCGCCACGCGCGCGTGGTCCCCGGACGCCGCCGCGGCCACCACCGCCGCCCGGCCCGTGGCGGCGTCCGGGCGGGCCCCGAAGTCGCCGCCCCGGCCCAGGTCGAAGACGCACGCGGCGGGCACCACCGGCACCACGTGCGCCGGGTCGGGACCCACCCGCACCCCGCGCCGGTGCTCCTCCAGCCAGGCCATCACCCCGGCGGCGGCCTCCAGGCCGTAGGCGCTGCCGCCGGTCAGGACGAGGGCGTCGATCCGCTGGACCACGTTCCTCGGGTCCAGGGCGTCCGTCTCGCGGGTGCCGGGGCCGCCGCCGCGCACGTCCACGGCCGCCACCGCCCCGCCCTCGGGGGCGAGCACGACCGTCGTCCCCGACAGGGCCCCCGGCCCCGCCACGCGCGCGTGGCCCACCCGTATACCGGGCACGTCGGTGAGGCCGTCGGGAGGGGACGCGGTCGCTGTCATGTCCCCTTCCTACCTCAGGAGGGCCGGGCCGTCCCGGCGGCCGGAGCGCGTGCGGTGAGCGTCACGCCGACCGCGACCGTCGCCGCCGCCGCCAGACCGGCCGCGAGCACCGCCCACCGGCCCGCGAACGAGCACAGCAGGATCACCAGCGCGGACCCCGGCAGCACCGCCTGCTGGGCGAGGCCGACCTTGAAGTGACGGGCGTGCAGCAGCCACACGGACAGCAGGAACACCGCCGTCGGGACCGTCACCGACGCCGAGGCGGCGAGCGTGCTGATGTGGGCCTTCCCGACGGCCTGCTCGACCGCGATCTCCAGACCGGCGCCGATCGCCGCCGCCGACGCGAAGATCACGTAGTGGCCGTACCCCCACAGGAAGCCCTGCCGGCTGTCCGTCAGCCGGTCGTGCGCCGGGACCACGAAGTAGATCCACCAGGCGGCGAAGACGATCAGCAGCCCGCCCGCCGCGATCGGCAGCAGCTCGTTCAGCGCGTCGTTCTCCACCACCCCCGACTTCACCGCCACCGTCGCCGCCGCCACCGACTCGCCCAGCACGATGATCGTGAACAGGCCGTACCGCTCCGCGATGTGGTGCGGGTGCCAGGTGCTCGGCGCGTCCTTCTCCGCGTACACCGGCACCGCCAGCTCGGCCAGCGCCATCGCCAGGAACACCCACGGCTGCGCCCCCTCCGGCACGAACAGCAGCGCCAGCCAGCCGATCTGCACGGTCAGCACCCCGCCCGCGTACCGCCGGCACATCGTCCGCTCCTCCGCCGACGAGGCGTGGTGCGCGGCCCGCAGCCACTGCGAGGCGAGCGCCACCCGCATCACCAGGTACCCGAGGTACACGACGAGGAAGTCGTGGTCCTCGAAGGCGCGGGAGACGCCGGCGGCGAGGACCAGCACACCGGCGATCTGGACGAGGGTGACCACCCGGTAGAGGACGTCGTCGTTGTCGTAGGCCGAGGCGAACCACGAGAAGTTCATCCACGCCCACCAGATGGCGAAGAAGACCATCGCGTAGCTCGCCACGCCCTCGCCCGCGTGCCCCTCGGCGACCGCGTGCACCAGCGACGCGCCCGCCTGGGCGACGGCGACCACGAAACACAGGTCGAAGAAGAGCTCCAGGGGCGTGGCGGTCCGGTGCGCCTCCTCGCGGGAGCGTGCGGTGAGCGGCAGAAACGGTTGTGTCATGGAGCCAGGACAGCAGAGCCGCGGCCCCGGGAATTCAAGCCACGCGGAGCGGTACGGCCGCCGGACCGCGCCGCGCGGCCCCGTGGCGGTCCGCCACCGGCCGGGCCTGCCGCGGGCGGTCCGCGAGCGGCGCCGGGACGGCGTACGCCCCCGGCAGCGCCTCCAGCGACCGGCTGAAGCGGCCCGGAGCCAGCAGGTGCGCCGCGACGGCGACCCGCCGGAAACCCTCCCCACGCGCGCGTGCGACCGCCTCGGCGGGCGTGGGGACGCGCCCGAGCAGTACGCGCACCCGTACCCGTACCGCTCCGGCCTCGTCCCTCCCGCCCCCGAACTGCCCCCGGCCCGCGCCCCCGACGGCCCCGCACCCCTTCCGGGGGGCGTCGCACCGGCCCGGGGGCCGCCCCCTTCCCTCCCGGCGGGCCCGGCCCCCCCGGGACCTATGGCCGCTCCGGGAGCCGACCTAGGCCCGGCCCCGCTCGCGACCATCGGCACTGATGGCACCCCTCCCCCCAGGAGCAGCCTGGAGAAGCAAGGAAGAAGTCTCGAAAAGGCTCGCAAACGTCAGGGAAGTCAGGGAAGCGCCATGAGTTCCGTAGTCCAGGACAGCAGGACCACGGGCGGGTCACCCGCCTCGTACGACACGGAGCAGTACCGCCCCGGCCGGACCATCAGCGACTGGGAGCCGGAGAACGAGCTCTTCTGGAAGTCGATCGGCAGGAAGGTCGCCCAGCGCAACCTGTGGATCGCGGTCCCGGCGCTGCTCGTCGCCTTCGTCGTCTGGCAGGTCTGGTCGGTCACGGCGACCAACCTGAAGGACGTCGGCTTCGGCTTCTCGACCTCGCAGCTCTTCTGGCTGACGGCCGTCCCCGGTCTGACCGGCGGCACGGCCCGGATCCTCTACACCTTCCTCGGCCCGATGATCGGCCAGCGGCGGTTCACCGCGCTGTCGACGGTCGTCCTGGTGGTCCCGCTGATCTGGCTGGGCATCGCCATCCAGGACCCGACGACGCCGTACACCGTGATGGTCGTCATCGCCGCCCTCTGCGGCATCGGCGGCGCGAACTTCGCCTCCTCCCTCGCCAACATCGGCTTCTTCTTCCCGAAGGCGAAGAAGGGCAGCGCGACCGGCGTCAACGGCGGTCTGGGCAACCTCGGCGTCTCCGTGGTGCAGCTGCTGACCCCGATCGTCATCACCTGGTCGACGATCGCGATCGGCTCCGCCCAGCACAAGGCCGACGGCACCCCCGTCCACCTCCAGAACGCCGCCTTCGTCTGGGTCCCCGTCGTCCTCGTCCTGGCCGCCGTCGCCTGGTTCGGCCAGAACGACCTCAAGGTCGCCTCCACCCCGTTCAAGCAGCAGAAGGTCATCTTCAAGCGCAAGCACAACTGGCTGATGACCTGGCTGTACGTCGGCACCTTCGGCTCCTTCATCGGCTTCGCCGCGGCCCTGCCGATGCTGATCAAGACCACCTTCCCGGACTACTCGGTCGCCACCTACGCCTGGATGGGCCCGGCCGTGGGCGCGCTCGCCCGCTGGGCCGGCGGCTGGATCGCCGACAAGTGGGGCGGCGCCCGGGTCACCATCCTCTCCTTCGTGGGCATGGCCGTCTCGATCGTCGGCGTGATCAACTTCCTGCCCTCGGGCGGTGACGGCGGCGACTTCTACGGCTTCTTCTTCTGCTTCCTCGCCGCGTTCTTCTTCTCCGGCATCGGCAACGGCTCGACCTTCCGCCAGATCCCGGTGATCTTCCGCGGCACCCACCTGAAGGGCCTCGCCGAAGGCACCCCCGAGTACGCCGGGGCCCTCAAGCGGGCCGAGATGGAATCGGGCGCGGTCACCGGCTTCACCTCCGCGATCGCCGCCTACGGCTTCTTCTTCATCCCGGCGCTCTTCGGCTCGGTCGCCGTCACCAGCGCGATGTGGGGCTTCGTCGCCTTCTACATCAGCTGCATGGTCGTGACCTGGTGGTTCTACGCCCGCGAGGGCGCCGAGGCCCCCAGCTGAGCCGACCTCCGAGAAAGGCCCCGCCGAGGCGGGGCCTTTCCGCATGCCCGGAGCGGGACCTCGGTCCATGGAGAGGTGACCATTGCCGCCCGAAACGATCGATCAGAAGGAGTGCAATGGAGGCAAGCGAAGAAGCTGGTTCGAGCGATCGAGAAGGCGGTGCGGGCAGTGACTGCGACCCCTGCTGAGGCAACGGTGAACGAGGGCGCCTGGAAGGGCTTCAAGGGCGGGCTCTGGCGCGACGCCGTCGACGTCCGCGACTTCATCCAGCAGAACTACACCCCGTACGAGGGCGACGACTCCTTCCTCGCCGGCCCCACCGAGCGGACCACCGCCGTGTGGAGGGCGATCACGGACAGGTTCCCGGAGGAGCGGGCCAAGGGCGTGTACGACGTCGCGCACGACGTCCCCTCCACCATCACCGCCCACGCCCCCGGCTGGATCGACCGCGACGAGGAGCTGATCGTCGGCCTCCAGACCGACGCCCCGCTCAAGCGGGCGATCATGCCCTACGGCGGCTGGCGGATGGTCGCCGGCGCCCTGGAGACGTACGGCTACCCGGTCTCCGAGGAGCTGGAGAAGGTCTTCACCGAGTACCGCAAGACCCACAACGCCGGAGTCTTCGACGCCTACACCCCGGAGATCCGCGCCGCCCGCAAGGCCGGCGTCGTCACCGGCCTCCCCGACGCCTACGGCCGCGGCCGCATCATCGGCGACTACCGCCGCGTCGCCCTCTACGGCGTGGACCGCCTCATCCAGGTCAAGAAGGAAGAGAAGGCCGAGCTCGACGTCCTCCCGGCCGGCGGCCGCTCCCTGGAGGAGACCATCCGGCTCCGCGAGGAGCTGGCCGAGCAGATGCGCGCCCTCGGCGAGCTGAAGGCCATGGCCGCCTCGTACGGCCACGACGTCTCCGGCCCCGCCACCACCGGCCGCGAGGCGATCCAGTGGCTGTACTTCGCCTACCTGGCCGCCGTGAAGGAGCAGAACGGCGCGGCGATGTCGCTCGGCCGCACCTCCACCTTCGTCGACGTCTACCTCCAGCGGGACATCGAGGCCGGCCTCCTCACCGAGGAGGGGGCCCAGGAACTCGTCGACGACTTCATCATCAAGCTCCGCATCGTGCGCTTCCTGCGCACCCCCGAGTACGACGAGCTGTTCTCCGGCGACCCGACCTGGGTCACCGAGTCCATCGCCGGCATGGGCGAGGACGGGCGGCCGCTGGTCACGAAGACCTCCTTCCGCTACCTCCAGACCCTGTACAACCTGGGCCCGGCGCCCGAGCCGAACATGACCGTCTTCTGGTCGCCGCGGCTGCCGCGGGGCTTCAAGGAGTTCTGCGCCCGGGTCTCCATCGACACCTCGTCCGTGCAGTACGAGTCCGACGAGCTGATGCGCCCGCGCTTCGGCGACGACACCGCCATCGCCTGCTGCGTCTCGGCGATGCCGGTCGGCAAGCAGATGCAGTTCTTCGGCGCCCGGGTGAACCTCGCCAAGACGCTGCTGTACGCGATCAACGGCGGCCGCGACGAGAAGTCCGGCGCCCAGGTCGGTCCCGCCACCGGCGCCCTCGCCTCCGAGGTCCTCGACTACGACGAGGTGATGGCGAAGTTCGACGAGCAGATGGAGTGGCTCGCGGACGTCTACGTCCACGCGCTCAACGTCATCCACTACATGCACGACAAGTACGCGTACGAGCGCCTGGAGATGGCCCTCCACGACCGCGACGTGCGCCGCACCATGGCCTGCGGCATCGCCGGCCTCTCGGTCGCCGCCGACTCGCTGGCCGCCATCAAGTACGCGAAGGTCACCCCGGTCCGCGACGAGACCGGCCTCGCCACCGACTACCGGATCGAGGGCGACTACCCGGCCTACGGCAACAACGACGAGCGGGTCGACGGGATCGCCGTCCGGCTGGTCGAGGAGTTCATGCGGAAGGTGCGCAAGCACCCGACCTACCGGAACGCCGAGCACACCCAGTCCGTCCTGACGATCACCTCGAACGTCGTCTACGGCAAGAAGACCGGCAACACCCCCGACGGCCGCCGGGCCGGCGAGCCGTTCTCCCCGGGCGCCAACCCGATGAACGGCCGCGACACCCACGGCTACGTGGCCTCCGCCCTGTCGGTCGCCAAGCTGCCGTACGAGGACGCCGAGGACGGCATCTCGCTCACCAACACCGTCACCCCCGACGGCCTGGGCCGCACCCCCGAGGAGCGGATCGCCAACCTGGCCGGCGTCCTCGACGGCTACACGGCGAGCGACGGCTTCCACATGAACGTGAACGTCCTCGACCGGGACGTGCTGATGGACGCCATGGAGCACCCGGAGAAGCACCCGCAGCTGACCATCCGGGTCTCGGGCTACGCGGTGAACTTCGTCCGCCTCACCCGCGAACAGCAACTCGACGTCCTCAACCGCACCTTCCACGGCGCGCTGTAGCCCCCACCCCTCCGGGGGCCGCCCACCCTCACCGGACGGCCCCCGGGCCCCGCCCCCACCACCCCTCTCCTCCCCAGGAGGCCCCGCCATGGCCACGCTCCTCGGCCCGGACGTCCCCGTCCGCCCCGTCACCCCGGTCCGGGCCGCCACCCCGGCCGCCGCCGCGACCCACCGCCCCTCCGAGGGCTCGGTGCACTCCTGGGACCTCTCCACCGGCGTCGACGGCCCCGGCACCCGCTTCGTCACCTTCCTCTCCGGCTGCCCGCTGACCTGCCTCTACTGCCACAACCCCGACACCTGGCGGATGCGCGACGGCAAGCGGACCTCCGCCGACGACGTGATCGCCGAGGCGGCCAAGTACGTCCGCTTCATCTCCGCCTCCGGCGGCGGCGCCACCCTCTCCGGCGGCGAACCGCTCCTCCAGCCCGTCTTCACCGGCGAGCTGCTGCACCGCATGAAGCACGAGCTGGGCCTGCACACCGCCCTCGACACCTCCGGCTTCCTCGGCGCCCGCGCCACCGACGCGCTGCTGCGCGACACCGACCTGGTCCTCCTCGACATCAAGTCCTGGGACCCGGAGACGTACCGGAAGGTCACCGGCCGTCCGCTGCGGCCCACCCTGGACTTCGCCCGCCGGCTCGCCGACCTCGGCCGGGAGGTGCACGTCCGCTTCGTCCTCGTCCCCGGCCTCACCGACGACCCCGCCGACGTCGAGGGCGTCGCCGCCTTCGCCGGCGGCCTCGGCAACGTCTCCCGCGTCGACGTCCTCCCCTTCCACAAGCTGGGCGAGGCCAAGTGGCAGGCCCTCGGCATGCCCTTCACCCTCCACGACACCCCGTCGCCCACCCCCGAGCAGGTCGCGACGGTCCGCGACGTCTTCCGGAGTCACGGCCTGAACGCGGTGTGACCCCGCCCGGCCCCGCGACACGTTCACTCGTACGCCGGGCATAACGGGATCAAAAGGCACATGCGTCCTACCGTGGCCCCGTGACCGAGCCACCGCAGACCGCCGAGCCCTCCGCCCCCGAGCCGGAAGCGGCACCCGCACCGGCCGCGGACGGCCGCGCCCCCCAGTCCTCCGCCGCGGACGGCCGCGCACCCCAGACCCCCGCCGCCGTCCGCCGCCGCGCCGTCCTCACCGGCACCGCCGTCTCCCTGCTGCTGATCGTCGCGATCGTGCTCGGCAGCCGGCTGCTCCGCGACTTCGACTCGGCCCTGCTGCCCTACGCCGTCGCCACCGTCTTCCTCGCCTTCGGCGTCGCCTACCGCTACACCGTCTGGATCTCCGCCCCCGGCGCCCGGCGCCTCTTCCGCCAGGGCTGGCGCTCCTTCTTCTCCGCCGCGAACTTCCGCAGGGCCCCCACCGCCCTGCCGAAGATGATCGCCACCTACCTCGGCTTCCAGAAGTTCCTCGGCGCCCGCTCGCACGCCCGCTGGGCCGCCCACCAGCTCCTCTTCTGGGGCTGTGTCCTCGCCGCGCTCATCACCTTCCCGCTCACCTGGGGCTGGTTCACCTTCACGTCCGGCACCGGCGACGGGCCCGGCTACGAGATGCGGATCTGGGGCTTCAAGGTCCTCGGCTTCGACTCGCTGAACATCCTCGGCTGGCTCATGTTCCACGGCCTGGACATCGCCGCCGTCCTCGTCATCGCCGGCGCCTCCTACTTCCTGTGGCGGCGCATGAAGGACCGCGGCGCCAGCACCGGCCAGCGCTTCGCCTACGACCTGATCCCGCTGATCGCCCTCGTCGTCATCTCGGTCACCGGCCTGCTGCTCACCTTCTCGTCGATCTTCCTGCACGGCGGCGGCTACGAGTTCCTGGCGATCCTCCACATGGTCTCGGTCGTCTTCACCCTGATCTACATCCCCTTCGGGAAGTTCTTCCACATCGTCCAGCGCCCCGCCGCCGTCGGCATGCAGCTCTTCAAGTACACCTCCCGCCGCAAGGACGAGGAGCTCCAGGGCTGCCGCCGCTGCCACGAGCCCATCGACACCCCCGACTACGTCGAGAACCTGCGCGGCACCATGAAGGACCTCAAGCTCGACTTCGACGAGTGGGCCGAGTACTGCCCCCGCTGCAAGCGCGTCCTGCGCGGCAGCGCCTACCTCACCCACGTCAAGAAGGGCTTCAGCGAGTGACCGCCACCGACCCCTCCCGGGCAGTGCCGCTCGACCCCTCCGTCGCCCCGCCCGGGACGCGGAACTTCCGGGACGCCGGGGGGATCCCGGCCGACCGGTGGCACGCCGACCAGAACGAGGAGACGCTGGTCCCGACGCACTGCTGCTTCTGCGGCGTGCAGTGCGGCATGTACCTGCGGGTCGACCGCGCGGGCAAGGTCTTCGGCGTCGAGCCCCGCAACCACGACATCAACCGGATGCGGCTCTGCCCCAAGGGCATCAACGCCTACCAGCAGGTCAACCACCCCGACCGGCTCACCTCCCCGCTCATGCGCCGCAACCGCGACGAGGAGTTCCGCGAGGTCGGCTGGGACGAGGCCCTCGACCACACCGTCGCCGAGATCCGCCGCATCCAGGGCGAGTACGGCAACGACGCCTTCGGCCTGCTCGGCGGGGCCAGCCTCTACTCCGAGAAGACCTACCTGGTCGGGAAGTTCGCCCGGGTCGCCCTCAGGACCAAGCACGTCGACTACAACGGACGCCTCTGCATGGTCTCCGCCGCCGGCGCCAACAAGCTCGCCTTCGGCATCGACCGGGCCGGCAACCCCTTCTCCGACATCCTCCTCACCGACTGCCTCCTCATCGCCGGCTCCAACGTCGGAGAGTGCTTCCCGGTGATGACCCAGTACCTGTGGGGCGCCCGCGACCGGGGCGCGAGCCTGATCGTGGTGGACCCCCGGCAGACCGCCATCGCCCGCACCGCCGACGTCCACGTCGCCCTCAAGCCCGGCACCGACTCCGCCTTCTTCAACGCCGTGCTGCACGTCATCGTCGCCGAGGGCCTCACCGACGAGGCGTACCTCGCCGGCCACACCACCGGCTGGGACGAGGTCAGGGCCACCGTCGCCGAGTACCCGCCGTCCCGCTCCGCGCGGATCTGCGGCGTCCCCGAGGAGCAGATCGTCCAGGTCGCCCGCATGTTCGCCGGCGCGGGCAAGGCCATGGCCTGGCACGCCCGGGGCGTCGAGCACCACTCCCAGGGCGTCGAGAACTGCCTCACCATCATCAACCTCTGCGTCGCCACCGGGAACATCGGCAAGCCCGGCGCCGGCTACGGCACCATCACCGGCCAGGGCAACGGCCAGGGCGGCCGCGAACACGGCCAGAAGTCCGACCTCCTCCCCGGCGGCCGCTCCATCTCCAACCCCGAGCACCGCCGCCAGATCTGCGAGATCTGGGGCATCGAGGAATCCGAGCTCCCCCCCGCCGGAACCTCCATGATGGAGATGGTCTGGCAGATGCAGCGCGCCGAGATCCGCGGCCTCATCGGCATCTGCAACAACCCCTTCGTCTCCCTCCCGAACTACGCCACGGTCAAGGAGGGCTACGACACCCTCCAGTTCCACGCCCAGTTCGACTTCTTCCTCTCCGAGACCGCCGCCAACGCCCACGTCGTCTTCCCCGTCACCGTCTGGGCCGAGGACGAGGGCGTCATGGCCAACGCCGAGGCCCGCGTCGTCAAGCACAACAAGGCCCAGGAACCCCCGGCCGGGGTCCGCACCGACACCTGGGTCATGTGCGAGCTCGCCAGGCGGCTCGGCGCCGGAGACAAGTTCGCCTTCCCCGACTCCCGCTCCGTCTTCGAGGAACTGCGGATCGCCTCCGCCGGCACCGTCAACGACTACTACGGCATCACCTACGAGCGCCTGGAGGAGACCGGCGGCATCGCCTGGCCCTGCCCCACCACCGAGCACCCCGGCACCCCCCGCCTCTTCGAGGACGGCCGCACCTACCACCCCGACGGCAAGATCCACATGCAGGTCGTCGAGTGGCACCCGCCGATGGACCCCTACAGCGAGGAGTACCCCCTCTCGCTCACCACCGGCCGCACCGTCGCCCACTTCCTCTCCGGCAACCAGACCCGCCGGCTCGGCGCCCTCGTCGAACAGACCCCCCGCCCCTGGGTCGAGGTCCACCCCTCCCACGGCTTCCGCAACGGCGACCCCGTCCGCGTCGTCACCCGCCGGGGCAGCGAGGTCTTCCCCGCCCTCGTCACCGAGGCCATCCGCCCCGACACCGTCTTCGTCCCCTACCACTGGCCCGTCCCCACCGCCGCGAACGCCCTCACCATCGACGCCCTCGACCCCCGCTCGAAGATCCCCGAGTACAAGGTCTGCGCCGCCCGCATCGAGGCCGCCGAACGCGTCGACGAGGTCCCCGCGCCCCCGACCGCCCCGGGGCGGCCCGCCTACCCCGAGACCCAGGTCTCCCGCACCGACCCCCTGCCGCCCACGTCCCCGCAGGGCCGGGGCACCGCGGAGAGGAGCTGACCGCACATGATGGGCCGCACGATCTTCATCGACCCGGGCCGCTGCATCGGCTGCCAGGCCTGCGTCTCCGCCTGCCGCGAATGCGACTCGCACCGCGGCAAGTCGATGATCCACCTCGACTACACCGACGAAGGCCACTCCGTCGCCTCCCTCCCCACCGTCTGCATGCACTGCGAGGACCCCGTCGCCCCCTGCGCCGAGGTCTGCCCCGCCGACGCGATCCTGGTGACCGCCGACGGAGTCGTGCAGCAGGCCGACACCACCCGCTGCATCGGCTGCGCCAACTGCGTCAACGCCTGCCCCTTCGGCGTGCCGAAGATCGACCTCCGGGCGAAGCTCCAGATGAAGTGCAACCTCTGCTACGACCGCACCGCCTACGGCCTCGCCCCCATGTGCGCGACCGTCTGCCCCACCGGCGCCCTCTTCTACGGCACCCTCGACGAGCTCCGCGCCGAGCGCCCCGGCGTCCAGGTCGCCGACTCCTTCACCTTCGGCGACGTCGTCGTCCAGACCGGCGTGGCGATGGTCGTCCCCGCCGACAAGGTCCAGTGGCCCGTCCCGGGCGGTCTGCCCGTCGTCGAGATCAACGGAGTGGACGTGAGCGGGGCGAACGCGAACAAAGGCGGCGGCGGGCGACGGGAGGGCGTCCGATGAGCGTGACCGATCCGCAGCCGCCGGCGCCGGACGCCGGCACCGACGCGGCACAGGAGGCGCTCCACGACCGGATCGCCGCCGACTCGCTCACCACCCGCCGCGACTACCTGAGGATCGTCGCCACCGTCTCCGGCGGCCTCGCCGTCGGCGGCGTCGCCGTCGCCTCCGGCATCCTGCACCGGCACGGCGACCCCGACGGCACCCCCGAGGTGAAGAAGGTCGCCGACCGGATCCTGCCGGGGGAGTCCCTCGCCTTCCGCTACCCGGGCGACGAGGACCGGGCGATCGCGGTCCGGATGGAGGACGGCACCCTCGCCGGCTACTCCGCCGTCTGCACCCACCTCGCCTGCGCGGTCCTCTGGCGCAAGGACCGGGGCAGCGAGGGCGAGCTGTACTGCCCCTGCCACGAGGGCGTCTTCGACGCCCGCACGGGAGAGGTCACGGCCGGCCCGCCGCCGCGCGGCCTGCCCAAGGTCATCCTGGTCGAGCAGATCGACGGCAGCGTCTGGGCCGTCGGCACCGCCCGCTCCGGCGAGAGCCTCCAGGAGGGGTACTGCCGCCAGCGCGGCGCCGGCACCCCGCCCTGCGCGGCCCTCCGGGCCGACGCCCCCGCCGGCCGGGCCGAAACGGAGAGGAGCGAGCGCGCATGACGACCGAGAACCCGCTCCCGGAGCGCCCCGGCTACACCCCGGGCAGCGCGCAGCCGCGGCTGAACCGGCCGGTGCACGAGCGCTACCCGCAGATCAGGCCCACGAGCGGCTACGGCGACCCGCGGATCCGGCACACGGGGCCGGGCCCGGGGGCGGGCACGGAGCAGGAACCGGAGCGCTCCTCGAAGCTGTCGGCGCGGCTCGCGCTGGCGCTCACGGTGGTGATCGGCCAGCTCTGGGGGCTGACCATCGTGGTGGACGAGTGGATGTCCGGAGACACCGGCACCGCCTGGTGGGGGGCGGGCTTCCTCGTCCTGTCGTTCCTGGTGGTCCTCGGCCTGTGGGCGCTGGACCCGAAGGACCGCTGACCGGGCGGCCCGAAGGACCGCTGACCGGGCGACCCGGGAGGCCGCCGGTCGGGCGGGTCCGGGGCGGGGGAGCGGGCGTACCCTGAAGACATGAGCACCGCCCCCGCCCACGGACCGCGAGACGCGAAGCCGAACGGCATTCGGCCGGACACCGAGAGCCGCCCGAAGCCGGCGATCGTCTTCGACGATCCGCTGGACGCGCAGTCCGCGGACGACACGGACCGCGGGTGGGGCGAGCGGCCTCCGACCGGCGGCAGCGCCGCCGACCTCGCGCGCTTCCTCGACGAGAAGCCGCCGCACCACCTCTGACGCCGGAGCGTCCCTCCGGTCAGGAGGTGGAGTGCGTCCCCTGGCCGCTGCCCGGACCGCGCTGCGCGACGAGGTGGTCGCGGATCTCCTTGAGCACCTCCAGCTCGCTGACCTCCATGGTCTCCTGGACGCCCTCCTTCGCCTTGTCGTGCGCGGCACGCTTGGCGAGCACCTTGGCCATCGGCAGGACCATCAGGAAGTAGACGACGGCCGCGGTGATGAGGAAGCTGAGGATGGCGCTGAGCACCAGGCCCCACTGGAGCTGGATGCCCTGCATCTCGCCGTCGACGATCCGGCAGGGGTCCTTGATGCAGCTTGCGTAGCTCTCCAGGTTCTTCGTGCCGAAGGCGCCCACGATCGGGTTGATGATGCCCTTGACCACCGAGTTCACGATGTTGGTGAACGCGGCACCGATGACGACCGCCACGGCGAGGTCGATCACGTTTCCGCGCATCAGGAAGGCCTTGAAGCCCGCCATCACGCTTTCCTTCTTCGCCACCGGGGTGCCTTTCTAGGGGTGTGCTGCTGTGTGCGGAGCCATTAGGCCGTGAAGGGCGCGAGGCCGTCCAATCCGTACACACGGGACGGTGACTTGACAGTGTGTCCGTGCGAATCAGCACAGTGTCACCGCCAGTTGGGACGTGATGCCGGCGCCCGCCAGCGCCGTCGCGGTCGCCCGGGGCACGGACAGGACGATCAGCGCCCCTCCGTCCGGGCGGGTCTCATCCGGGCGCGGGACTTCGGCCACCCGGGCGGACCGCGCCACCACCCGCACCGCGCTGCCGCCTTGCCCGGAAGGGGAGTTGACGACCGGCGCGGCGATGACGTCCACCCGGTCGCCGGCCCGCAGCAGCCGTACGGCCTCGGGGTCCGCGATCCGCACCGGCGCGGACACGAGCCGCGCGGGGGCGGCGGAGGCGGCGGCGGGGGAGCGGGCGGCGGGCGCCGACGCGGCGCGGGGCGTGGGGCCGTGCCGGCCGTCCGGTGGGGCGGGCAGGGCGGTGGCGGCCAGGGCGAGCGCGGCGGCCGTGAGGAGGAGGAGCGCGCCGGGCGCGCGGCGCGGCCGGAACCGCCCGCCGCGCACGCGCAGCGGCGGGAAGTCCGGCACCTCGCAGGGAGCGGGGACGGGGGTGGAGACGGGGGCGGGGGCGGTGAGAGGAGCGGGGGTGGAGTCGCGGACGTACGTCGTGTTCATGCGTCCACGGTCCCGCCCCCCGCCGGATCCCGCTCCGGCCTGTGGACGATCCACGGCCTGTGGACAACTCGCCCACTCCCGCAGGTGGTTTGCGGAGCGTTACGGAAGTTCGATGCCGAGGTCCCAGCCGTCGTGGGCATGGACGCAGAGGCAGTCGCGGTCCGCCGTGGCCGGGAGGGCGGCGATCGCGTCGAAGAGGACGTCGCGGAGCCGGCCGACGTTCTCGCCGAAGACGCGCAGGACTTCGGTGTGGGAGACGCCCTCGCCGGTCTCGGTGCCCGCGTCGAGGTCGGTGACGAGGGTGAGGGAGGTGTAGCAGAGGCCGAGTTCGCGGGCGAGGACGGCTTCGGGGTGTCCGGTCATGCCGACGACGGACCAGCCGTTGGCGGCGTGCCAGCGGGACTCGGCGCGGGTGGAGAAGCGGGGGCCCTCGACGACGACGAGGGTGCCGCCGTCGACGGCCCGCCAGTCCCGGGCGCGGGCGGCCTTGAGCGCCGCCTGCCGGCCGTCGGGGCAGTAGGGGTCGGCGAAGGAGACGTGGACGACGTTCGGGACGGCGCCGTCGGGGCGCGGCTCGCCGTCGAAGTAGGTCTGGGCGCGGTTCTTCGTCCGGTCGACCAGCTGGTCGGGAACGAGGAGGGTGCCGGGGCCGTACTCGGGGCGCAGACCGCCGACGGCGCAGGGGCCGAGGACCTGGCGGACGCCGACGGAGCGCAGGGCCCAGAGGTTGGCGCGGTAGTCGATCCGGTGCGGAGGGATGCGGTGGTCGCGGCCGTGGCGGGGCAGGAAGGCGACCCGGCGGCCGGCCACCTCGCCGAGGAAGAGGGAGTCGCTGGGGTCGCCGTAGGGGGTGGTGACGGGGACCTCGCGGACCTCGTCGAGGAAGGAGTAGAGGCCGGAGCCCCCGATCACGCCGATCTCTGCGTACGTGTCGTCGGCCGCGTAGCCGGAAGCGCTGCTCACCATGCCGGTCACCCTACGCATCCGCCGGGCCCCCGGACATGCCGGAACCCCGGCCCCCTCGTGAGGGACCGGGGTCTTCGGGCTGTGGTGCGGGGTGGCCTCAGGCGGCCGGGGTCGAGGACGACGACGAGGACGCCGTGGTCGTCGACGGGGCCGGCTTCGTGTCCGAGGACGACGGGGTCGAGGAGGTGGACGTCGTCGAGGACGCCGAGCTCTTCGAGGCCGGGGAGCTGCTGGACGAGGCACCGCGGCTGTCGTTCCGGTAGAAGCCGGAGCCCTTGAAGACGATGCCGACGGCCGAGAAAACCTTCTTGAGGCGGCCGTGGCAGGCGGGGCACTCGGTCAGCGCGTCGTCCGTGAACTTCTGGACCGCCTCAAGGCCCTCGCCGCACTCGGTGCACTGGTACTGGTAGGTCGGCACTAGTCTTCCTCCTGGCACTCACACTCATCGAGTGCTAACGACGATCCATAGTGACGTATTCCGTCGGTTCAGTCCACCGCCACCGGCACGCGGTGACCGACACCACGTGCCGCGACCCGGCTCGCCTCGCGCGGCTTGAGCTTCCCGCGCAGGGCGACGAGCGTGACGAAGGCGAGCGCGGTGCCGGCGGCCGGGACGAGGAATCCGGCGCCGGAACCGTGGGCGTCGGCGAGCTGTCCGGCGACCGTGACGGCCAGGGCCTGGCCGAGGGCGACGGCTCCGGTGAGCCAGGTGAACGCCTCGGTGCGGGCGGAGGCCGGGATCAGGGTCTCGACGATGGTGTAGCCGGTGATCAGGGCCGGGGCGATGCAGAGGCCGACGACGAGGCCGAGGGCGCCGAGCAGCACCACCGAGTGCGCGGTCCACAGCAGGGACGCGGCGAGGGTGAGGCCGGTGTAGCCCAGGATCAGGCGGCGGCGGGGGCCGCCCTTCCAGGCGACGGCGCCCATGGCGATGCCGGCGAGCATGTTGCCGGCCGCGAAGACGCCGTACAGCAGACCGTTGGCGCCGGGGTTGCCGATCTCCTCGCTGAAGGCGGTGAGCGAGACCTGCATGCCGCCGAAGACGGCGCCGATGCCGAGGAAGGCGACGATCAGGACGCGGACGCCGGGGACGGAGAGCGCCGAGCGGTGCGGCTCGGTGTCGCCGCGGCCGGCCGCGGCGAGCAGGCCGTGCGGCGGCTGGGTGGCGCGCTGGGAGGCGAAGAAGAGGCCGCCGAAGAGCGTGAGGGCGGCTTCGGTGATCAGACCGGCGGCCGGGTGGACGCCGGTGCACAGGGCGGTGGCGAGGACCGGGCCGACGACGAAGGTGAACTCGTCGGTGACCGATTCGAAGGCCGCCGCGGTCGGCATCAGCGGGCTGCCGTCGAGCTTGGCCGCCCAGCGGGCCCGGACCATGGGGCCGACCTGCGGGACGGAGGCGCCGGCGGGCACGGCGGCGAGGAACAGCGCCCACAGCGGGGCGCCGGCCAGCGCGAGCACGACGAGCAGCGAGACGGCGGCGGAGTGGACGAGGACGCCCGGGACGAGGACGGCGCGCTGGCCGAAGCGGTCGGCGAGCCTGCCGCTCTGCGGGGCGAAGAGCGCCATGGAGACACCGGTGACGGCGGCGACGGCGCCGGCGCTGCCGTAGGAACCGGTGGTGTGCTGGACGAGCAGGACGATGCCGATGGTCAGCATCGCGAAGGGCTGCCGGGCGGCGAACCCGGGGAGCAGGAAGGAGAGCGCACCGGGGGTGCGCAGCAGCTGCCCGTAGCCGGGCCGCTTCTCGGAGACGACCGTGGACGCCACGGTCCTGGCCTTTCTGCCGCCTGGTAGCGCGCGGGCACGGTGGTGCCGGTCTCGCCGAGAGCTGTCCTCTTGCGCGGAACTGCGGTAGATACCGGGAGGGCCCCCACTGCGGGAGGGGGCGCCGCGGCCGCCATACGGTCGCGCCAGCTCTGCGTCAGGCAGAGTTGGTTCGATCAAGTGTGCCTTCATGGTACAGGGAGGAGCGTTCTCCCGCCTGTGATTCCACTGGGAAGAACGCTCCTGACCCCGAAATAATGCCGCCGATTAACGCTCTGTTCGTCCGGTCTCCCCCGGCGGCGCGTCCTTCCCCGTCATGGACGCCGGCCGGTGGAAGCGGGTCGCCGTCGCGGGGACCGTCTTCCGTCCGTCCCCGGTGCCGAGCCAGCCCGCGAGCTTGCCGCCCTGGCCGACCGCGCGCAGCCTGCGCTCGGTGGCGTCGCGCACCGGGTCGGTGGCGACGACGAGCAGTTCGTCGCCCTTGCGCAGCACGGTCGCCGGCCCCGGTACGAAGCTGGCGTCGTCCCGCACGACGAGGGTGACGGCGGCGCCGGCCGGGAGGCGCAGCTCGGCGACCTCGACGCCGTGCATCCGGGAGCCCTCGGGGATGGCGACGGACAGCAGGTGGCCGCGGAGCCGCTCCAGCGGGGCGGACTCGACGCCGAGGTCGGCGGTCCCGGCGGAGTCGCCGAGCTTCAGCGCCTTCGCCAGGTAGGGCAGGGTCGGGCCCTGGACGAGGGTGTAGACGACGACCAGGACGAAGACGATGTTGAAGATCCGCTCGCTGCCCTCGATCTGCCCCACCATCGGGATGGTGGCGAGGATGATGGGCACGGCTCCGCGCAGGCCGGCCCAGGACATGAGGGCCTGCTCCTGCCAGGGGATGCGGAAGGGCAGCAGGCTGACCAGCACCTCCATGGGCCGGGCGACCATGGTCAGGACGAGGCCGATGACGACGGCCGGCCAGAAGTCGTGGACGAGCTCGTGCGGGGTGACGAGCAGGCCGAGCAGGACGAACATGCCGATCTGGGCGATCCAGCCGAGTCCCTCGGCGAAGCCGCGGTTGGCGGGGGCGTGCGGCAGCTTGGCGTTGCCGAGGACCATCGAGGCCAGGTAGACGGCGAGGAAGCCGGAGCCGTGGGCGATCGCGCCGGCCGCGTAGGCGGCGACGGCGATGGCCATGACGGCGATCGGGTAGAGGCCGGAGGCGGGCAGGGCGACGTGCCGGAGTCCGTACGAGCCGACGAAGCCGACCCCGAGGCCGACGGCGGCGCCGATGGCGAGCTCCAGGGCGATCGTGCCGACGAGCACGTACCAGTCGTCGACGGGTCCGGCGGAGGAGAAGGCGACGACGAGGATGACGACGGGGGCGTCGTTGAAGCCGGACTCGGCCTCCAGCACGCCGGTGACCCGGGCCGGCAGCGGCACCTTGCGCAGCACGGAGAAGACGGCGGCGGCGTCGGTGGAGGAGACGACGGCGCCGATGATCAGCGCCTGCCGCCATTCCAGGCCGACGAGGTAGTGGGCGCCGGCGGCGGTGACGCCGACGGAGACGGCGACGCCGACGGTGGAGAGGACGACCGCGGCCGGCAGGGCCGGCTTGATCTCCTTCCACTTCGTGCCGAGACCGCCCTCGGCGAGGATGACGACGAGGGCCGCGTAGCCGATGACCTGGGTGAGTTCGGCGTTGTCGAAGGCGACGTTGCCGATGCCGTCCTGTCCGATGGCGACGCCGATGCCGAGGTAGAGGAGGAGGCTGGGGAGCCCGCTGCGGGACGAGATCCGGACGGCGGCGACCGCGATCAGCAGCACCAGTGAGCTGATCAGCAGGAGTTCGTTGAGCTCGTGGACAGTCAGTGCGCCGTTCCTTCCCCTCGCACGCGCCGGATCGTTCCTCCAGCACCAGGTACTTCGTTACCTTACCTAATCTTTAACGCTTTCTTGACGCCTTCTTTGCGCTCCCTCCCGCTTCGATACGGTCATCACACGGTCATCCGTACGGTTCCTCCCTGACACCGCGTCCAAGGCGCCCAGGCGCTGCGCCTAAGGTGGCTCCCGTACTCCAGGACCACCCTGCCCCTCGAAGGACAGCGATGCCCTCCAACACGACCGCGCCCCCCGCCAAGAAGAAAGGCAGGCGCGCCCGCCTGATCGTCCTGCTCCTGGTCCTTGCGCTGGTCGGGGCCGTCGCCTTCGGCGGCTGGTGGGGAGTCGGCACCGTCCGGGCCTCGTTCCCGCAGACCACCGGCGAGGTCCGGCTCGACTCGCTCTCCGGCGACGTCGAGGTCAAGCGGGACGCCCACGGCATCCCGCAGATCTACGCGGACACCGAGGCCGACCTCTTCCGCGCGCAGGGCTACGTCCAGGCGCAGGACCGCTTCTACGAGATGGACGTCCGCCGGCACCTCACCGCCGGCCGCCTCTCCGAGATGTTCGGCGAGGGCCAGGTCGAGACCGACGCCTTCCTGCGCACCCTCGGCTGGCGCCAGGTCGCGCAGCAGGAGTACGACAAGGTCCTGGCGCCGGAGACGAAGAAGTACCTCCAGGCGTACGCGGAGGGCGTCAACGCCTACCTGAAGGACCGGGCGCCGAAGGACGTCTCCGTCGAGTACGCGGCCCTGGCCCTCACCAACGACTACGCGATCGAGCCGTGGACCCCGGTCGACTCGGTGGCCTGGCTCAAGGCCATGGCCTGGGACCTGCGCGGCAACATGCAGGACGAGATCGACCGCTCGCTGCTCACCAGCCGGCTGACCCCGGCGCAGATCAAGCAGCTCTACCCGGCGTACCCGTACGAGCTCCACCAGCCGATCCTCGACCGCGGCACGGTCGACCCGGTGACGAAGAAGTTCGACCCGAAGGCGGGCAAGGACGGCGAGGACGACGGCGGCTCCGCCGCGGGCGGCGCGGGCGACGGCTCCGGCGGTCCGAGCGCCCAGCTCGCCGCCCTCTCCGGCCTCTCGGACGTCCTCGACCAGGTGCCCTCGCTGCTCGGCCCCAACGGCAACGGCATCGGCTCCAACTCCTGGGTCGTCTCCGGGAAGCTCACCACCTCCGGAAAGCCGCTGCTCGCCAACGACCCGCACCTCGCGCCGATGCTGCCGTCCCTCTGGTACCAGATGGGCCTGCACTGCCGCTCGGTCTCGGCGACCTGCCGCTACGACGTCGCCGGCTACACCTTCTCCGGCATGCCCGGCGTGATCATCGGCCACAACGACTCCATCGCCTGGGGCCTTACCAACCTCGGCGCCGACGTCACCGACCTCTACCTGGAGAAGGTCAGCCCCGAGGGCTACCTCGTCGACGGCAAGGTCAAGCCCTTCGACACCCGCGAGGAGGTCATCAAGGTCGCCGGCGGCAGCAACCGGACCATCACCGTCCGCTCCACCGACCACGGCCCGCTGGTCTCCGACCGCTCCTCCGAACTGGAGAAGGTCGGCCAGACGGCCCCCGTCGGCAACTCCGCCCCCGACCGGGGCACCGGCTACGGCGTCTCCCTCCAGTGGACCGCCCTCCAGCCGGGCAAGTCCATGGACGCGATCTTCGCGCTCAACCTCGCCAAGGACTTCAAGCAGTTCCGGGCCGCCGCGAAGAACTTCGAGGTCCCCTCGCAGAACCTCGTCTACGCCGACACCAAGGGCAACATCGGCTACCAGTCGCCGGGCAAGATCCCGCGCCGCGCCACCGGCGACGGCACCGTGCCCGCCCCCGGCTGGAAGTCCGCCTACCGCTGGAAGGGCTACATCCCCTTCGAGCAGCTGCCGTACGAGTACAACCCGGACCGCGGCTACATCGTGACCGCCAACCAGGCCGTGATCTCCCCGGAGCAGTACGACGAGCTGCTCACCGAGGACTGGGGCTACGGCTCCCGCAGCCAGCGGATCAACGACCTCATCGAGTCGAAGACCAAGGACGGCGGCAAGATCTCGCCGGACGACATGCGGACCATGCAGACGGACAACCGCAGCGAGATCGCCACCCTGCTCAACCCGCTGCTGCTGAAGGTCGACATCTCCGACCCGCACGTCCGCGAGGCGCAGAAGCTGCTGGAGGGCTGGGACTACACCCAGGAGCCCGACTCGGCCGCCGCCGCGTACTTCAACGCGGTCTGGCGCAACGTCCTCAAGCTCTCCTTCGGCGACAAGCTGCCCAAGGAGGTGCGCGCCGAGGGCGACTGCGTCAACGTGCGCCCGGTGGACGCGACCGGCCCGGTCGACGAGCAGAACAAGCTGGTCCGCGAGTGCGGCGAGCGCGACCCCGACTCGGCGCAGCCGGACGGCGGCGACCGCTGGTACGAGGTGGTCCGCCCGCTGCTCAAGCAGGAGAAGAGCGCGTGGTGGACCACCCCCGCCACCCGCACCGACCCGGCCACCGAGACCCGCGACCAGCTGCTCGCCCGGGCCATGAAGGACGCCCGCTGGGAGCTGACCGCCAAGCTCGGCAAGGACGTCTCCACCTGGAGCTGGGGCCGGCTGCACCAGCTGACCCTGAAGAACCAGACGCTCGGCACCGCCGGGCCCGGGGTGGTGCAGAAGCTGCTGAACCGCGGTCCGTGGAACCTCGGCGGCGGCGAGGCCGCGGTCGACGCGACCGGATGGAACGCGGCCGGCGGCTACGAGGTCATCTGGGTGCCGTCGATGCGGATGGTCGTCAACGTCGGCGACTGGGACAAGTCCCGGTGGATCAACCTGACCGGTGCCTCCGGCCACGCCTTCCACGACAACTACACGGACCAGACCGACGCCTGGGCCGAGGGCGAGCTGTACGACTGGGCCTACGGCAGGGCGGCGGTCGACGCGGCGGCGAAGGACACGCTGACGCTCAAGCCATGATCACGAACGGCCGGAAAGTGGTCGCTCCGTGATCACGAACGGCCGAAGCGGGTCGCCCCCTCGGGGGTGACCACCGCCCGCACGGGGTGGTCGTGCGGTTCCTCCGGGACCCGCGCGACCACCTCGTTCGCGTGCAGCAGCACCACCAGGGCCGGCTCCTTCCCGGCGCGGGCGAGCCGGGCGAGGACCCGGTCGTACGAGCCGCCGCCCCGGCCGAGCCGCATGCCGCGCGCGTCCACCGCGAGCCCCGGCAGCAGCACCGCGTCGGCCGTGCACACGGCGTCCGGACCGAGCCGCGGGCCGGTCGGCTCCAGGAGGCCGCGGCCCGCCTTCGCCAGCGCCTCCGGCCCCTCGTAGACCGCCCAGTCCAGGTCGTTGTCGGGCAGCAGCACCGGCAGCAGGACCCGCACCCCGCGCGCGTGCAGGGCGTCGAGGAGCGCGCGCGTGCCGGGTTCGCGGCCGACCGAGACGTACGCGGCGACGGTGGCGGCCCCGGCCAGCTCCGGCAGGCCGAGGCCGTGGGCGGCCAGCGCCTCGGCGGTCCGGGCGAGCGCGTCGGGGGAGAGCGCGGCGCGGGCGTCGAGAAGTCGCCGCCGCAGCAGGGCCTTTTCGGACATGTCGGGATTCTCTTTCTGTGGGTCGGATCCTCAGGAAACGCTCATAAAGGCCCTTATGGGGAGAAAGTTAATCGGAACCCCATCTTCCTCTCATTCCGTAGCGGTTAAAGTTCCTGCATGAATCAGTCGTTTCCCCGGCTCGGCCGGATCAGCAAGGCTGTCATCCCGGCCGCCGGTCTCGGCACCCGCTTCCTGCCGGCGACGAAGGCGACCCCCAAGGAGATGCTGCCGGTCGTCGACAAGCCGGCCATCCAGTACGTCGTCGAGGAGGCCGTCGCGGCCGGGCTCTCCGACGTGCTCATGATCACAGGCCGGAACAAGCGTCCGCTGGAGGACCACTTCGACCGGAACTACGAGCTGGAGGAGGCGCTGATCCGCAAGGGCGACGACGAGCGCCTCTCCAAGGTCCAGGAGTCCAGCGACCTCGCCACCATGCACTACGTGCGCCAGGGCGCCCCCCGCGGCCTCGGCCACGCGGTGCTGTGCGCGGCCCCGCACGTCGGCGACCAGCCCTTCGCGGTCCTCCTCGGCGACGACCTGATCGACCCGCGCGACCCGCTCCTCGCGCGCATGGTCGAGGTCCAGGAGCGCGAGGGCGGCAGCGTCGTCGCGCTGATGGAGGTCGACCCCTCCCAGATCCACCTGTACGGCTGCGCGGCGGTCGAGCCGACCGTCGACGGCGACGTGGTGCGGGTGACCGACCTGGTGGAGAAGCCGGAGCCGGCCGAGGCGCCCAGCAACTACGCCGTCATCGGCCGCTACGTGCTCGACCCGGCCGTCTTCGACATGCTGCGCGAGACCGAGCCCGGCCGGGGCGGCGAGATCCAGCTGACCGACGCCCTCCAGAAGCTGGCGAGCGACGAGAAGCTCGGCGGCCCGGTGCACGGCGTCGTCTTCAAGGGGCGCCGCTATGACACCGGGGACCGCGGCGACTATCTGCGTGCCATTGTCAGACTCGCGTGCGAGCGTGAAGATCTGGGACCGGACTTCCGGGCCTGGCTCCGGAGATACGTCAGCGAGGAGATGTAGGACCTTGAGCAGCGACGCGGCACCGTCCCGGGACCCGCAGGACCACCAGGACCCGCGGGACCACGGCCACGGTCACGGACCGGGCGACCCCTGCGCCGGACCGGACCGGACCGGCCTGTGGTCGGTCGACGAGCACCTGGCCGACATCCTGGCGACCGTCCGCCCCCTGGAGCCGATCGAGCTCCAGCTGCTCGACGCCCAGGGCTGCGTCCTGGTCGAGGACGTGACGGTGCCGGCGGCGCTGCCGCCCTTCGACAACAGCTCCATGGACGGGTACGCGGTCCGGGTCGCCGACGTCACGGGCGCCACCGAGGAGTTCCCCGCCGTCCTCACGGTCGTCGGCGACGTCGCCGCGGGCGCCGGCGGCCTGCCGGAGGTCGGCCCCGGCCAGGCCGCCCGGATCATGACCGGCGCCCCGCTGCCGCCCGGCGCGGAGGCCGTCGTCCCCGTCGAGTGGACCGACGGCGGCGCGGGCGAGGGCGCGGCCACCGGCATGCGGGCCGCGAGCAGCGCCCCGGAGGGCGCCGCCGGCGAGGTCCGGGTGCACCGCGCGGCGGAGGCCGGCGCCCATGTCCGCAGGGCCGGCAGCGACGTGAGCGCGGGCGAGCTCGCCCTCGCCGCCGGCACCGTCCTCGGCCCGCCGCAGCTCGGCCTGCTCGCCGCGATCGGCCGCGGCACGGTCAGGGTCAGGCCGCGCCCCCGCGTGGTGGTCCTCTCCACCGGCAGCGAACTCGTCCAGCCCGGCGAGGAGCTGGGCCCCGGTCAGATCCACGACTCCAACAGCTTCGCGCTCGCCGCCGCCGCCCGGGACGCGGGCGCCCTGGCCTACCGGGTCGGCGCGGTCGCCGACGACGCCGAGTCGCTCCGCGCCGCCATCGAGGACCAGCTCATCCGGGCCGACCTCCTCGTCACCACCGGCGGCGTCAGCGTCGGCGCCTACGACGTGGTGAAGGAGGCCCTGACCGCCGACGGACAGGTCGACTTCCGCAAGCTCGCCATGCAGCCGGGCAAGCCGCAGGGCTTCGGCGCGATCGGCCCCGAGCAGATCCCGCTGCTCGCCCTGCCGGGCAACCCGGTCTCCTCGTACGTCTCCTTCGAGCTCTTCGTCCGGCCGGCCATCCGCGCCCTGATGGGCCTGGCCGACCTGCACCGCCCGGTCGTCCGCGCCACCCTGAAGGCCGACGCCCCGCTCTCCTCCCCGTCCGGCCGCCGCCAGTACCTCCGGGGGGCGTACGACCCCGAGTCCGGCACCGTCACCCCCGTGGGCGGTGCCGGCTCCCACCTGATCGCCGCCCTCGCCCACGCGGACTGCCTGCTCGTGGTCCCGGAGGACCGCACCGGGGCCGACCCGGGGGAGGAGCTGGACGTGGTCCTCCTCGGCTGAGGGGGGCCGGGCGGGGGTACGGTGTGTCGTCCCACACAGCGACCGGGAGTGTCACGGCGATGAGCACGCAGCAAGGCCTCACCCACATCGACGAGGCGGGCGCCGCCCGCATGGTCGACGTATCGGCGAAGGACGTCACCTCCCGCACGGCGCGCGCCAGCGGGCGCGTGCTCGTCTCGCCGCGCGTGATCGAGCTGCTGCGCGGCGAGGGCGTGCCGAAGGGCGACGCCCTGGCGACCGCGCGGATCGCCGGGATCATGGGCGCGAAGAAGACCCCCGACCTCATCCCGCTCTGCCACCCGCTGGCCGTCTCCGGGGTGAAGCTGGACCTCACCGTGGCGGACGACGCGGTGGAGATCCTGGCCACGGTGAAGACCACCGACCGCACCGGCGTCGAGATGGAGGCGCTGACCGCCGTGTCGGTGGCCGCGCTGACGGTGGTGGACATGATCAAGGCGGTCGACAAGGGCGCGGTCATCTCCGACGTGCGGGTGGAGGAGAAGACCGGCGGCAAGTCGGGTCACTGGACCCGGGACGACGCGTGACGCGCGGCGGCCGGGTCGCGGGCGCGCACGAGGCCCACGGGAACCACCGGGCGCTGGTCGTCACCGCCTCCAACCGGGCCTCCGCCGGGGTCTACGAGGACAAGGGCGGTCCGCTGATCGCCGAGGGGCTGCGGGGCATGGGCTTCGCGGTCGACGGGCCGCGGGTCGTGCCCGACGGGGCGCCCGTCGAGGCGGCGCTGCGCGCCGGGATCGCCGCCGGGTACGACGTCATCCTCACGACCGGCGGCACCGGCATCTCGCCCACCGACGAGACGCCCGAGGTCACCGCGCGGGTCCTGGAGCGGCACATCCCCGGCATCCCGGAGGCGATCCGGGCGTACGGGCGGGAGAAGGTGCCGACGGCGGCGCTCTCGCGCGGGCTCGCCGGGGTCGCGGGCTCCACCCTGATCGTGAACCTGCCGGGCTCGACCGGCGGGGTGCGGGACGGGCTCGCCGTCCTGGAGCCGCTGCTGCGGCACGCCGTGGACCAGATCCGCGGCGGCGACCACCCGAGACCGGCGGAAGCGGGCCCGGCGTCATGAACGCGGCCTGGCCGGCCGTCCTCGCCGACGGAGACGTGGTGCTCCGCCCGATAAGGATGCGCGACCAGCGGGAGTGGCGGGAGCTGAACCGCCGCAACCGCGAGTGGCTGCGCCCCTGGGAGGCGACGGTGCCGCCGCCCGCGCCGGGCATGCCGCCCGCGCGGCGCCCCACGTACCGTCAGATGGTGCGCCACCTGCGGTCGGAGGCGAACGCGGGCCGGATGCTGCCGTTCGTCATCGAGTACCGGGGCCGGATGGCCGGCCAGCTGACGGTCGCGGGGATCACCTGGGGCTCGATGTGCTCGGGGCACGTGGGCTACTGGGTGGACAGCGAGGTCGCCGGGCGCGGGGTGATGCCGACGGCGGTGGCGCTCGCCACGGACCACTGCTTCCGCGTGGTGGGGCTGCACCGCATGGAGGTGTGCATCCGGCCGGAGAACGGCCCCTCCCGCCGGGTGGTGGAGAAACTCGGCTTCCGGGAAGAGGGGTTGCGGCCGCGCTACCTGCACATCGACGGCGCCTGGCGGGACCACCTGGTGTTCGCGCTGACCGCGGAGGAGATTCCGGAGGGGCTGCTCGCCCGCTGGCGCCGGACGCGCCGCAGGGACGCCGCATAGCCGCCCGATCCCGCAATTCATATAACTGTTCGAATTCCAGTGGCATATGAACACCGATCGATCTGAACAATCACAAAAAAGTTCAGTGATATCAGCCAGATCGTGCGACACACCGGGCCAATTGGCCGATGCCCCGTCGCGAACCCCTCTACCGTGTGAGGCGTGAGCAGCAGCGGCCTCATCTACGCAGTCATCGTCGGGGCCTGGGCCGCCTACCTGGTGCCGATGTGGCTCCGCAGGCAGGACGAGCTGAACGAGGCCCGTCCGACGGAACGCTTCAGCACCGCCATCCGGCTCCTTTCCGGACGGGCGGGCATGGAGCGCCGGTACGCCAAGGAGCTCCGCGAGCGGGGTACGGCCCCGGAGGCGGTGACCGACGCGGACCCGGACGCGGCGACCGAGCAATTGAGCTCGGTCGACGTCCGGGCCTTCTCCGCGCCTCCGGCCAGGACCGAGGCGCGCCTCGAACTCCCCGAGCCGGAACCGGATCCCGCGCCCGAGGCCGCCCAGGCCCCCCGCTCCGCCGCCGAGCGGGCCCGCCGCGGCAAGGCCCTGGCGCGCCGCCGGCGCACCACGATCGTGCTCTTCTCGGCCTTCACCCTCGGCGCCGTGGTCGCCGCCGTCGGCGGCGTGGCCTTCCTGTGGGCGCCCGGCGTCCCCGCCGTGCTGCTCAGCGCCTACATCGTCCACCTGCGCGGACAGGAGCGCCGCCGCTTCGTCTACGTGATGGACCGGCGGCGCGCCGAGGCCGCCGCCGCCCGGCTCCGCGAGAGCCGCGGGGCCGCCGCGCCGGCGCCGGAGCCCTCGCCCGCCCAGCCGGTCTCCCCGCAGGAGGCCGACCGGCGCGCGCTGGTCGAACAGACCGACCACGCCGAGTGGGTGGACCAGCAGCGCGAGCGCGGACCGGCCCGCGGCGACAGCTGGGACCCGGTGCCGGTGCCGCTGCCCACCTACGTGACCGCGCCGGTCGCCCCGCGCGCCTCCAACGGCGTGGACGTCACCGACCCGGAGACCTGGAGCGCGGCCCGCTCCTCCACGGCCGCCGAGCAGTCCCCGGCCGCCTCGCCGGCCCCGCGCCGCCGCCCGGCCCCGCCGCGCCGCGGCCGGGACCGGGGCCGCACCCCGCTCTTCGACCAGTACGCGGAGGAGGACCGCCCCCGCGCCGCCAACGAATGACGGCGGTGCGGCGGGTCCTCGCCTGACCTGCGGCGGAAGCGATTTTTATTCTCGCCGACCGAGGTGCTAATGTTTCACACGTCGCAGGGGCCTGTGGCGCAGTCCGGTAGCGCACCTCGTTCGCATCGAGGGGGTCAGGGGTTCGAATCCCCTCAGGTCCACCAGCGGATGACGAATCCCGTCCGATCGAAAGATCGGGCGGGATTTCGTCGTTTCCGGGCACCCGTCCGGCCGGCCGGTGCCGGGACGGGCGCCCGGCGCCTCAGACCAGCGGCTTGGCGAAGCAGCGGCTGTTCTCGTAGTCGCGGTAGTGGCCGAACTTGACGCAGGGCTCGTAGCCGCTGGAGGTGTAGAGGGCGATGGCCTCGGGCTGGGCCGTGCCGGTCTCCAGGACCATGCGGGTGCGGCCGGCGGCGCGGGCGTCGTCCTCCAGGAGGGCCAGGATGCGGCGGGCCAGGCCCAGGCCGCGGGCCTCGGGTATGACGTACATGCGCTTGAGCTCGGCGTCGCCGTCGGCGTACCCCTCCTCGTTCTCGTCCTGGCGGCGCCAGGCGCCGCTGGCGACGGGCCGCTCCCCGGGGTCGTAGGCGAGGAGGTACAGGCCGCGCGGCGGGACGAACATCGACGGGTCGAGCGGTGTGACGTCGCCCTCGCCGTGGTAGCGGACCACGTACTCCGCCTGCACCGCGTCCTGCAGTTTCACGGCGTCGGGGTGGTCGTAGGGGGTGGGCTGGATGTGCATGACGGAGATCGTACGTGTATGCGAGTGGCGGGTGTCGGTATTCTCCCGGGATGTTCACTGTCACGACCGCGAACGTCAACGGTCTCCGCGCCGCCGCCAAGAAGGGCTTCGTCGAGTGGCTGGCGGGGACCTCCGCCGATGCCGTCTGCCTCCAGGAGGTGCGCGCCGAGGAGGCGCAGCTGCCCGAGGAGGTCCGGGCCCCCGAAGGCTGGTTCACCGCCCACGCCCCCGCCGCCGCCAAGGGCCGCGCGGGCGTCTCCCTCTACCTGCGGCGCGAGCCCGACGCCCTGCGCGTCGGCTTCGGGTCGAGCGAGTTCGACGGCTCGGGCCGCTACATCGAGGCCGACCTGCCCGGCGTCACCGTCGCCAGCCTCTACCTCCCCTCTGGCGAGGCCGGCACCGAGAAGCAGGACGAGAAGTACCGCTTCACGGGCGAGTTCCTGCCCTATCTGAAGGAGCTGCGGGCCCGCGCCGCCGCCGACGGCCGCGAGGTCGTCGTGTGCGGCGACTGGAACATCGCCCACCGGGAGGCGGACCTCAAGAACTGGAAGGCCAACCGCAAGAGCGCCGGCTTCCTCCCGGAGGAGCGCGAGTGGCTGTCCCGCGTCCTGGACGGGGCCGACGGCGGTTACGTCGACGTCCTCCGCGCCCTCCACCCCGACCAGGAGGGCCCGTACTCCTGGTGGTCCTACCGGGGCCGCGCCTTCGACAACGACTCGGGCTGGCGCATCGACTACCAGATGGCCACCCCCGGCCTGGCGGCGAAGGCGGTCAAGGCGTACGTCGAGCGGGCCGCCACGCATGCCGAGCGGTGGAGCGACCACGCGCCCGTGACGGCCGTGTACGAGCTCTAGGGGCCCGGGCTCAGCCGCGCAGGCGGCGGTCGAGGGCCAGGGAGAGTTCCGCCTCGACGACGCTCTTGGCGAGGGGGCGCAGGCGGTTCAGGTCGCCGTCCTTGACGTGGGGGCCCAGGGCCTCGGCGAAGAGGGCGGCCAGGGCCTCGGCGTGTTCGCGGACGCGGGCGCCGGCCTTGAGGACCTCGGCGAGCGGGACGCCCTCGCGGACGAGGGCGGCGGAGACGTCGAGGAGCCGTCGGCTGACGTGGACGATCTCCTCGCCGTCGGTCGCCAGGTAGCCGAGGTCCAGGGCCGCCGCGAGGTTCTCCGGGGTGACCTCGCCGTCGAAGCGGTCGGCGAGCTCCTCGGGGGTGAGGCGGACGGGCTCCTCCTCGGTGGGGGAGCCGAGTTCGAGGACCTCGCCGACGTCCCGCCCCGAGTCGAAGGCCGCCGTCAGGTCGGCGATGCCGGTGAGGGTGTGGCCGCGCTCCAGCAGGGCGGCGATGGTGCGGAGCCGGGCCAGGTGGTGCTCGTCGTACCAGGCGATGCGGCCCTCGCGGCGCGGCGGCGGGATCAGGCCGCGCTCGCGGTAGAAGCGGAGCGTGCGGACGGTGATGCCGGCCTCCTCGGCCAGTTCTGCCATCCGGTACTCGCGGGGCGGGTTCCCTGATCGTTCTGCCACACCCGTCAGCCTATGTTGTACCGCCGGTAACTTTCCCTTGCCCGACCCCTACCGCTCGGTATGGAGCTGCTCTACAGTCCGACTGTGCCAGTGATTGCTGGCGGAATTGGCCGGGCGCACGGGAGGCGGCATGGCGAAGCACGAGCACGTTCGGGTGGCGGTGATCGGATCGGGGTTCGGAGGACTCGGGGCCGCCGTCCGGCTGCGCCGCGAGGGGATCACCGACTTCGTCGTCCTGGAGCGGGCCGGCTCCGTGGGCGGGACCTGGCGGGACAACAGCTACCCCGGGTGCGCCTGCGACGTGCCCTCGCACCTGTACTCCTTCTCCTTCGCGCCCAACCCCGACTGGCCCCGGACCTTCTCCGGCCAGCGGCACATCCGGGCCTACCTGGAGCACGTCACCGACACCTTCGGACTCCGGCCGCACCTGCGGCTGAACCACGAGGTGCTGCGGATGGAGTGGGACGCCGACGAGCTGCGCTGGCGGATCGAGACCAGCTCCGGCTCCTTCAGCGCCGACGTCGTCGTCTCCGCCACCGGCCCGCTCTCCGACCCGAAGATCCCGGACGTCCCCGGCCTCGACGGCTTCACCGGCAAGGTCTTCCACTCGGCCCGCTGGGACCACGACTACGACCTGAGGGGCAAGCGCGTCGCCATGGTCGGCACCGGCGCCTCCGCCATCCAGATCGTCCCCGCGATCCAGCCCGACGTCGCGAAGCTCACGCTCTTCCAGCGCACGCCCCCGTGGGTGATGCCCCGCATGGACCGGGCCATCAGCGGCCCCGAGCGCTGGCTGCACCGCAGGCTGCCGGTCACCGCCACCCTGCGCCGCGGCATCCTGTGGGGCATCCGGGAGCTCCAGGTCGGCGCCTTCACCAAGCACCCGGGCGAGCTGGGCCTGGTCGAGAAGCTGGCCAGGGCCAACATCGCCAAGTCCGTCAAGGACCCGGTGCTGCGGGCCAAGCTGACCCCCTCGTACCGCATCGGCTGCAAGCGGATCCTGCTCTCCAACGCCTACTACCCGGCCCTCGCCCAGCCCAACGTCGACGTCGTCGCCGGCGGTCTGAAGGAGATCCGGGGCAACGTCGTCGTCGGTTCCGACGGCACCGAGACCGAGGTCGACGCGATCGTCTTCGGCACCGGCTTCCACGTCACCGACATGCCGATCGCCCCGCGCGTCATCGGCGCCGACGGCGTCTCGCTCGCCGAGGCGTGGAAGGACGGCATGGAGGCGCTGCGCGGCGCCACCGCCGCCGGCTTCCCCAACTGGATGACGATCATCGGGCCCAACACCGGCCTCGGGAACTCCTCCATGATCCTCATGATCGAGTCCCAGCTGAACTACATGGCCGACTACCTCCGCCAGCTGAACGTGCTGGGCGGCCGGGCCGCGCTCGCCGCCCGCCCCTCCGCCGTCAACGCCTGGAACCGCAAGGTCCAGAACCGCATGGAGCGGACCGTCTGGAAGGCCGGCGGCTGCGACAGCTGGTACCTCGACGCCAACGGCCGCAACACCACCCTGTGGCCCGGCACCACCGGCGAGTTCCGCAAGGAGACCCGGCGGGTCGACCTCTCCGAGTACGAGGTGCTCCGCGCCCCGAAGCCGGTCGGGGCCACCCCCGGACCGGCCGCCCGCCGCGCGGCGCGCAAGGAGGAGGCCGCCTCGTGATCCGCCTCCCCGAACCCCGCGTCCTCACCGTCCGCTCCGCCGACGGCGCCGAGCTGCACGCCGAGGCGTACGGCCCCGAGGGCGCGCCCGCCGTCGTCCTCGCCCACGGCTGGACCTGCTCCACCGCCTTCTGGGCGGAGCAGATCCGCGCCCTGGCCGCCGACCACCGGGTGATCGCCTACGACCAGCGCGGCCACGGCCGCTCCCCGGTCCCCGCCCCCGGCGGCTACTCGACCACCGCCCTCGCCGACGACCTGGAGGCGGTGCTCGCCGCCACCCTCGGCCCCGGCGAGCGGGCCGTCGTCGCCGGCCACTCCATGGGCGGCATGACGATCATGGCCG
This sequence comes from Streptomyces sp. NPDC014656, assembly GCF_043084305.1. Classification (NCBI taxonomy): domain Bacteria; kingdom Bacillati; phylum Actinomycetota; class Actinomycetes; order Kitasatosporales; family Streptomycetaceae; genus Streptomyces; species Streptomyces sp. NPDC014656. The sequence goes on along the minus strand of NZ_JBIBZN010000010.1, from coordinate 157,722 downwards.
CGGCCGGCCGGCCCGGCTTCGTCCAGCACGCCGCCGCCGTCCTGCTCTGCTCCACCGGCCCGTCCCGGCTCACCTCCGAGGCGACCGTGGTGCCGCTCGGCCCCGGCGGCCTCCGGACCCGGCTGACCGGCGCCGTCCTCGGCTCGAAGGCGCCGCTGGGCCCGGTCAACGGGATCTCGAAGAAGGTCCTCAAGTACGCGACGATGGGACCGGGTTCCGCGCCCGACCGGGTCGAGGCCTGCGCCCGGATCGTGCACGCCTGCCCGCGCCCCTCCCGGTACGGCTGGTCGCAGGTGCTGGCCGGCCTCGACCTGGAGGCGGCCGTGCGGGAGCTGCGGGTGCCGGCCGCCGTGCTCGTCGGCACCGCCGACCGGCTCACCCCGCCGGTCCACTCCCGGGCCATGGCCGAGGCGCTGCCGCACTGCACCGGCCTGACCGAACTGGCCGGCATGGGCCACATGACGCCGGTCGAGGCCCCGGAGGCCGTCACCGCGCAGATCCGCGAACTGACGCTCACGTATCTCGGAGCGCACCCGACCGGCAAGGAGGCAGGGGTATGAGCAGGGTCAGTCTGGAAGGACAGGTGGCGGTCGTCACCGGCGGCGCCCGTGGCGTGGGCGAGCTGCTCGCCCGCAAGCTCTCGGCGCGCGGCGCGCGGATCGCGCTCGTCGGCCTGGAGCCGGAGCTCCTCAAGGAGGTCGCCGGCCGGCTGCACACCGAGGCCGACTGGTGGGAGGCGGACGTCACCGACCACGAGGCGATGGCCCGGGTCGCCGCCGAGGTCAAGGAGCGGTTCGGCAAGGTCGACATCGTCGTCGCCAACGCGGGCGTCGCGGCGGGCGGCCCGTTCGTGGACTCCGACCCGGTCGCCTGGCGCCGGGTGATCGAGGTCAACCTGATCGGCGGGGCGGTCACCGGCCGCGCCTTCCTGCCGGTCCTCATGGAGTCCCGGGGGTACTTCCTCCAGATCGCCTCGCTCGCCGCGATCACCCCGGCTCCGATGATGACGGCCTACTGCGCCTCCAAGTCGGGCGTCGAGGCCTTCGCGCACAGCCTGCGCGCCGAGGTCGCGTACAAGGGCGTGAAGGTCGGCGTCGGCTACCTCTCCTGGACCGACACCGACATGGTGCGGGGCGCGGACCAGGACGACGTGATGAAGGAGCTGCGGCAGCGGCTGCCGTGGCCGTCGAACCGCACCTACCCGCTCGGCCCGGCCGTCGACCGGATCGTCGCGGGCATCGAGCGCCGTTCGGCCCATGTCTACGCACAGTGGTGGCTGCGCGGGATGCAGTCCGTCCGAGGCCATCTGCCGAGCCTGATCGCGGCCGTCGGGCAGCGCGAGATGAAGCGCTTCGAGCCCCGGCTGGCCTCGGTCTCCAAGGGCCTGGTGGGCGCGGGCGGCGCGGCGGACGAGCAGGCGCGGACGGAGAGGGCGTGAACCCGTGCGTCACTCACCGTAACTGACCGAAATGCGTGGAATGTTCGCTCGTGCAAGGCTGGTCGAGGCGCAGGGGGCATGTGGCCCTCCGCCCCTCACACCCTTCTAGGAGTGAACCTTCATGGGTATCAAGGACCAGTTCCAGGACAAGGCGCAGGAGCTCACCGACCGCGGCAAGCAGGCCATGGGCAAGGGCAAGGACGCCAAGGACGAGGCGTCCCAGCGGGCCTCCCAGGGCCGCGAGAGCGCCCAGGAGGCGAAGGAGCGCGCCGAGCGGGAGATGCGCGAGCGCACCGGCCGCGACGAGCGCCAGGCCTGACGCCTGTTCTGAGACGAGGGGCGCACCCGGGACGCCGGGTGCGCCCCTCGCGCGTGCGCGGGGCGGGCGCCCGGGGGTGCGGACGCGGGGCGGGCGCCGGGGGCGGGGAGGCGGGCGGACGCGGGGCGGGAGCCCGGGGCGTGGCGTAACTCACGCGCGCTCGCGCGAGGAACCTTCGTACGCTCACCGCATGTCCGTCGCACTCGAACGCATAGGTTCGCACCACGCCCCGGCCCTCCTCGCCTTCGAGGCCGAGAACCGGGCCTTCTTCGCCGGCCGCGTGCCCGACCGGGGGGACGCGTACTTCGCCGAGTTCGACGCCCGGCACCGGGAGCTGATCGAGGCCCAGGAGGCGGGGGAGCTCCACTTCCACGTGCTCGTCGCCGGGGACGGCGAGGTCCTGGGCCGGATCAACCTCAAGGACGTGGACCCGGAGGCGGGCACCGCCGAGCTCGGCTACCGGCTCGCCGAGAAGGCGACCGGCCGGGGGCTCGCCTCCTTCGGGGTGCGCGAGGTGATCCGGCGGGCCGCCGGGGAGTACGGGCTCCGCCGGCTGACGGCCGTCGTGTCCCACGGCAACGACGCCTCCCGGGCGGTCCTGGCCCGCGCCGGTTTCGGTGCCGTCGGTGCCGTGGTCCTGGAGACCGGCGAGCTCGGCACCGCCTACGAGCTGGACCTCGGCGGCAGCTTGGGGCGGGAGCGGTCCGGCACGGACTCGTAGCCGGGCGGGCTCGCCGCCGGCCCGGCCTCCAGCAGGGCGAGGGCCCGGTGGACCGCGTCGTCGAGCTGGGCGTGCCGGCCCTCGGCCCAGTCGAGGGGGGTGCGCAGCACGGCGAGGTCGGGTTCGACGCCGTGGTTCTCCACGGACCAGCCCCATTCGGTGAACCAGGCCGCGTTCATGGGCACGGTGATCTGGGTGCCGTCGCCGAGCTTGTGGCGGCCGGTCATGCCGACGACCCCGCCCCAGGTGCGCTGGCCGACGACGGGGCCGAGCCCGAGGAGCTTGAAGGCGGCGGTGATCATGTCGCCGTCGGAGGAGGTGGCCTCGTCGGCGAGGGCGACGACGGGGCCGCGCGGGGCGTTGGAGGCGTAGCTGACGGGCTGGGCGTTGCGGGTGAGGTCCCAGCCGATGATCTTCCGGGTGAGGGTCTCCACGACGAGTTCGCTGATGTGGCCGCCGGCGTTGCCGCGCACGTCGACGATGAGGGCGGGCCGGGAGACCTCCATCCGCAGGTCGCGGTTGAACTGCGCCCAGCCGGAGCCGCCCATGTCGGGGATGTGGAGGTAGCCGCAGCGTCCGCCGCTCAGCTCGCGGACGACGGCCCGGCGCTTGGCGACCCAGTCCTGGTAGCGGAGCGGGCGTTCGTCGATCAGGGGGACGACGGCGACCCGGCGGGAGCGGCCCTCGCCGCCGGCCGGGGTGAAGGTGAGCTCGACGGTGGTGCCGCCGGTGCCCGCGAGCAGCGGGTAGGGGCCGGCGACGGGGTCGACGGGCCGGCCGTCGACGTGGGTGAGGGCGGCGCCCTCGCGGATGCCGGTGCCGGCCAGCGGGGAGCGGGCCTTGGAGTCGGAGGACTCGCCGGGCAGGATCCGCTTCACCACCCAGTCGCCGTCGCGGGGCACGAGGTTGGCGCCGAGGAGGCCCTGGGGGCGCTGGTAGTGCGGCGGGCCCTCGTTGCGCCGGGCGGGGGTGACGTAGGCGTGGGAGGTGCCGAGTTCGCCCATGACCTCGCGGAGCAGGTCGGCGAACTCGTCCGGGGAGGCGACCCGTTCGAGGAGCGGGCGGTACTGGTCGAGGACCGCGTCCCAGTCGACGCCGCCCATGCCGGGCTCCCAGAAGTAGGCGCGGACGATCCGGCCGGCCTCGTCGTAGGCCTGGCGCCACTCGGCGCCGGGGTCGACCTCGTGGAGGATGCGGCGCAGGTCGAGGTAGACGGTGGAGTCGCCGTCGCCGGCCTCGGTGGCGGGGACGGCGCGCAGTTCGCCCTCGTCGAAGACGACGAGCCGGCTGCCGTCGCCGCTGACGGCGAACCAGTCGAGGTCGCGGGCGAGTTCGGTGCGGCGGGCCTTGACGACGGAGAAGTGCTCCAGGGTGGGGCGGCCGGAGGTGTCGGCGGGGTTGGCGAAGGTCTCGCCGAGGGCGCCGGAGATGGGCCAGCGCAGCCAGACGAGCCCGCCGCCGGTGACCGGGGCGAGCGCCGAGTACTTGGAGGCGGCGACGGGGAAGGGGGTGACCCGGTCGGGCAGGCCCTCGATCTCCACGGTGACCGTGCCGTCGCCGCTGTCGGCGCCGTCGTCGGCCGGGTCCATGCCGCCGGCCGCCGGCCGCCCGTCGGGCAGCAGCGCGAAGGGGGAGGGGGTCGCGGAGGAGAGCGGGACCAGGTAGGGGCGGCAGCCGAGCGGGAACGACAGGTCGCCGGTGTGGACGTCGTACACCGGGTCGAAGCCGCGCCAGGAGAGGAAGGCGAGGTAGCGGCCGTCGCTGGTGAAGACCGGGTTCTCGTCCTCGAAGCGGCCGTTGGTGACGTCGATGACCGTGCGCGGGCCGGGGCCGGAGATCCGGACCAGCTTGATGGAGCGCAGGGAGCGGCCGATGCCGGGGTGGGACCAGGTGAGCCAGGCGCCGTCGGGGGAGAAGGCGAGGTCGCGGACGGGGCCGTTGACGGAGCGGATGAGCTCGGTGACCTCCCCGTTGGAGTCCTCGGTGGCGTCGACGAGGAGGAGGCGGCCGTCGTTCGAGGCGATGGCGAGGCGTTCGCCGTCGGGGTCGGCGACGAGTTCCTCGACCCGGCCCAGCTCCCCGGCGGCGAGCCGGCGCGGGGGCCGGTCGCCGGTGGCCCGGGGGAGGTAGGCGATCTCGACGGCGTCCTCGCCCTCGGCGTCGGTGACGTAGGCGATCTGGCCGCCGCTGCCGAGCATCTCGGGGAGCCGCACGCGCACGCCGGGGGTGTCGGTGATGGCGCGGGCGGGTCCGTCCCGGTGGGTGAGCCAGTACAGGCTGCCGCGCACGCCGACGGCGCTGGCCCGGCCGGTCTCGTCGACGGAGAGCGCGTCGACGTGCTGGGCGGCGGGCACCTGGTAGGGGCGGCGGCCGGCCCGCTGTCCGCCGAGCCGGACCTCCAGGCGGCGCGGGGCGGCGCCGGCGCTCAGGTCCTCGGCGATCCACAGCTCGCCGGCGCACTGGTAGACGATCCGGCGCCCGTCGGAGGAGGCGTGCCGGGCGTAGAAGTCGGCGTGGTCGGTGTGGCGGCGCAGGTCCGTGCCGTCGGGGCGGCAGGAGTAGAGGTTGCCGATGCCCTCGTGGTCGGAGAGGAAGGCGATCCGGTACCCCTCCTCGCCGGGCGGGGCGGCGACGAACATCGGGTCGGCGAGGTGGCCGCCGAGGTCCGGCAGGAGCCGTTCGCCGTGGAGCCAGAGGCGGCCGGTGGCGCCGCCCCGGTAGCGCTTCCAGGAGGCCGGCTCGTGCGGCGGGGTGCCGGTGAGCAGGAGGGTGCGGCGCTCGCCGTCGACGTCCCGGACGGCGATGTCGCAGACCGGGCCCCAGGGCATCCGGCCGCCGGGGGAGCCGTCGGTGGCGACGGTGTAGGCCCAGGAGAAGTACGAGAAGGGCTGACCCTGCGAGGAGACGGCGAGGATGTCGGAGCGCCCGTCCTCGCAGGGCGGCGACCAGCCGCAGACGCGGGTGTCGGTGGAGCCCCAGTGGGTGAGCTGCCGGGCGTGGCCGCCGTCGACGGGCACGAGGTGGATCTCGGGGTCGAGGCTGCGCCAGTTCGTGTAGGCGATGTGGCGCCCGTCGGGGGAGAAGCGGGGGTGCCCGGCCCGGGTGCGGTCGACGGTGAGCCGCCAGGCGCGGCCGGGACTGCGGCCCTCGGGGGCGAGCGGGGCGACCCAGAGGTCGTCCTCGGCCGTGAAGCACAGCAGGTCGTCGTGGAGGTGCGGGAAACGGAGGTAGGCCACGTCGTCACTCACCCGTTCATGCTTTCCGCGCGGAGGGGGTGCGGCAACCCGTGGGCGCGAACCCGTGGGTGACCGGGTGTGGCCCAGGACACGTACGAAACGGTTTCGTTTCGCTGCGGGGTGGGGTACCTTCGTACCGTACGAAGAGTACGAAACCGTTTCGTTCGGTCCGGAGGTACGGCATGGCCCGCAGCAGACTCACTCCCGAGCGGGAGTCCGAGCTGTACGCGGCCGTCCTCGACCTCCTCCGCGAGGTCGGGTACGACGCCCTCACCATGGACGCCGTCGCCGCCCGCACCCACTCCAGCAAGGCCACCCTCTACCGCCAGTGGGGGAGCAAGCCGGAGCTGGTCGCCCGGGCCCTGCGCCACAACAAGCCCGTCGGCCTCGCCGAGATCGACACCGGCTCGCTGCGCGGCGACTTCCAGGCCCTCATGGCGCTGACCGACGACTGCCAGATGGAGAAGGACACCGCGCTGATGCGGGGTCTGGCCCATGCCGTCCACGACAACCCGGACCTGCACCGGGCCCTGCGCGAGCTGCTCATCGAACCCGAGCTGAACGGCTTCGAAGAGGTCCTCGCCCGTGCGGTCCGACGCGGCGAGATCGCCCCGGACAACCCGGCGCTCAAGCTCGTCCCGCACATGCTGATCGGGGCGTTCGTCGCCCGCCCGCTGGTCGACGACCAGCCGGTCGACCACGCCTTCCTCAGCGCCTACGTCGACGCCGTCGTGCTCCCCTCACTCGGCGCCTGACCCGCACCACCGTTCGTCCCTGCTCCACCTGACTGCGCACCGCTCACGCCGTCGGGCCGGCTCCCCATGCCCTGTCCCACCCCACTATGGGAGTACGCACCCGTGGCCACCTTCCTGTACAAGCTGGGCCGCACCGCCTTCCGGCGCCGACGGCTCGTCGCCCTCCTCTGGGTGGCGCTCCTCGCGCTCGCCGGGGTCGGCGCCGCCACCGCGCCCGCCGCGACCTCCAGCTCCTTCTCCATCCCCGGCACCGAGGCCCAGCGCGCCTTCGACCTGCTCGAAGAGCGCTTCCCCGGCGCCGGCGCCGACGGCGCCACCGCCCGGATCGTCTTCAAGGCCCCCGACGGCGGCACGATGAACGACGCGGCCCCCAAGGCCGTCGTCGAGGAGACCGTCGCCGCGCTGAAGTCCGGCTCGGACCAGATCGTCTCCGTCACCGACCCGTACGCGGCCCAGGCCGTCTCCCGGGACGGTTCCATCGCCTACGTCTCCGTCGCCTACGAGGTCAACGCGATGGAGCTGACCGACGAGACCCGCGAGGCCCTCACCCAGGCCGGACACGCGGCCCAGGGCAAGGGCCTGACCGTCGAGGTCGGCGGCGACGCCCTCCAGACCATGCCCGAGACCGGCACCGGCGAGATCGTCGGCGTGGTCATCGCCGGCATCGTCCTCGTCGTCACCTTCGGCTCGCTCGTCGCGGCCGGACTGCCGCTGCTCACCGCGATCATCGGCGTCGGCATCGGCGTCTCCACGATCACCGCGCTCGCCGGCGTCCTGGACCTCGGCTCCACCACCTCCACGCTCGCGATGATGATCGGCCTCGCCGTCGGCATCGACTACGCCCTCTTCATCGTCTCCCGCTACCGGTCCGAACTGGCCGACGGGCGGAGCAAGGAGGAGGCCGCCGGCCGCGCCACCGGCACCGCCGGATCGGCCGTCGTCTTCGCCGGCCTCACCGTCGTCATCGCCCTCGTCGGCCTCGCCGTCGTCAACATCCCGATGCTGACGAAGATGGGCTTCGCCGCCGCCGGCACCGTGGTCATCGCCGTCCTGATCGCCCTCACCCTGATCCCGGCGCTGCTCGGCTTCGCCGGCGACAAGGTCGTCGGCCGCAAGCAGCGCAAGGGCACCGGGGCCCCCGAAGAGACCGCGAAGGCCGCGAAGCCGAACGCCGGCACCCGCTGGGCCCGCTTCGTCATCCGCCGCCCCGTCTTCGTCCTGCTCGCCGGCGTCCTCGGCCTCGGCGCCATCGCGATCCCGGCCGCCTCGCTGGAGATGGGCCTGCCCGACGACGGCGTGAAGCCGGTCTCCGCGACCGAGCGCCGCGCCTACGACCTGCTGTCCGACGGCTTCGGCCCCGGCTTCAACGGCCCCCTGCTCGTCGTCGTCGACGGCGACAGGGCCGCCGCCGACAAGACCGTCGCCACCATCAAGGGCCTCGACGGCATCGCCGCCGTCACCCCGGCCACGCCCAACAAGGCCGGCGACGCCGCCATGATCACGGTGATCCCGAAGGACCGTCCGTCCTCCGGCGCCACCGAGACCGTGGTCCACGACATCCGCGACGCCACCGGCGACGACGTCCTCGTCACCGGCGCCACCGCGATGAACATCGACTTCTCGCAGAAGATGAACGACGCCCTGGTGCCCTACCTGGCCCTCGTCGTCGGCCTCGCCTTCGTCCTGCTGACCGTGGTCTTCCGCTCGGTCCTGGTGCCGCTCAAGGCCGCCCTCGGCTTCCTGCTCTCGGTGGTCGCCGCGCTCGGCGCCGTCGTCGCGGTCTTCCAGTGGGGCTGGCTGGGCAGCCTGTTCGGCGTCGAGCAGACCGGCCCGATCATGTCGATGATGCCGATCTTCATGGTCGGCGTGGTCTTCGGCCTCGCGATGGACTACGAGGTCTTCCTCGTCACCCGGATGCGCGAGGCGTACGTCCACGGCGAGCGGCCCGGCGAGGCGATCGTGACCGGCTTCCGGCACAGCGCCCGGGTGGTCACCGCCGCCGCGGTGATCATGATCGCGGTCTTCTCCGGCTTCATCGGCATGAGCGACCAGATGATCAAGATGATCGGCTTCGGCCTCGCCGTCGCCGTCCTCTTCGACGCCTTCGTCGTCCGCATGGCGATCGTCCCCGCCGTCCTCGCGCTCCTCGGCCACAAGGCCTGGTGGCTGCCGAAGTGGCTGGACCGGGCGCTGCCCAACGTGGACGTCGAGGGCGAGGGGCTGGCTGCCCGGGACGCCGGGGCGGACCGGAAGCCGGACCTCGTGAAGGCGTGACACCCCCGTAGTCCCCGGGGCGGCCCCTGAGCGGGGGGCGCGCCCCGGACCGCGCCGGGACCTGTGGGGACGGGGAGCCGACGCGGCCGTACGCCGTCAGCGCGTCGTGAGCGACGACGCGCCGGCGGCGTACGTGTGCTCCAGGAACCGCGTGAGCGCGGTGCTGTCGAACTGGACGACGGAGACCGTGTCCGCGCCGTGGAACTCGACCACCGTCTGCACCCGCCCGCACGGCCACACCGCGATGTCGCCGCGGTGCGCGGGCTCCCGCAGCCCGTCCTCCAGGAGGGCGCGGGGGAAGGACCACTCCACGCCGCCGGGGAGGACGAAGCGGACGGTCGCGGGAGAGAAGCCGGGGTCGTAGCGGAGGGCGACGGGGACGGCCCGGGAGACCGGCGCGTCACTGATCAGGCGGCCTCGGGCGTGGTCCTCGACGGCGCGCATCGGAGGGCTCCTCAGCTGTAGCAGGTTGATTTGCTCCTTGATGTCGCATTCTTCCCCGATGTTGCCGGGCTCACTCCCGACGTGTCCGGCCTCACATCGCCATCTTGTGATCCGGGCGCTCTTGCAAGTCTTTTGCAGCTGCGCTCATCATTCGGTACGTGCATGTACCCGACGGATTCATCAACGCCCCCGTGTCCGCCGCCGCCGGCGTCGTCGCCGCGGCCGCCGTCGCCGTGAGCCTGCGCGGCGCGCGCAAGGAGCTCGGGGGCACCTCCCGGGCCGAAGACCTCGGGGGAGAGCGGGTCGCCCCGCTCGCGGGCCTGGTCGCGGCCTTCGTCTTCGCCGTCCAGATGCTCAACTTCCCGGTCGCCGCCGGCACCAGCGGCCACCTCCTCGGCGGCGCCCTCGCCGCGATCCTCGTCGGACCCTGGACCGGCGTGCTGTGCATCGCCGTCGTCCTCCTCATGCAGGGCGTCCTCTTCGCCGACGGCGGCCTCACCGCCCTCGGCGTCAACATCACCGTCATGGGCGTGGTGACCGTCGTCACCGCCCACTTCCTCTTCCGCGGCCTGCGGCTCGTGCTGCCCCGCACCCGGGGCGGCGTCACCGCCGCGACCTTCGTCGCCGCGCTCGTCTCCGTACCGGCCTCGGCCGCCGCCTTCACCCTGATCTACGCCATCGGCGGCACCACGGACGTGCCGATCGGCAAGGTCCTCACCGCCATGCTCGGCGTCCACGTCCTCATCGGCATCGGCGAGGCCGTCATCACCGCCCTCACCGTCGGCGCCGTCCTCGCCGTCCGCCCCGACCTCGTCCACGGCGCCCGCGGCCTCACCGCCCCGCTGAAACTCCGGGTCGACGGCGAGCTGGTCGACGCGGCGCCGGCCGCCGAGCCGGACCCGGCGCCCGCGGCCTCCCCGAGGAAGGTGTGGATCGGCGGTGTCGTCACCGCCCTCGTCCTCGCCGGCGTCGTCTCCTTCTACGCCTCCGAAAGCCCCGACGGCCTGGAGAAGGTCGCCGCCGACCAGGGCATCGACGCCAAGGCCGAGGAGCACGAGCACGCCACCGCCGGCTCCCCGCTCGCCGACTACGAGATCGCGGGCATCGAGATCAAGCGGATCTCCGGCGGCCTCGCCGGCGTCATCGGCGTCGGCGCCACCCTGGCCGTCGGCACCGGCGCCTTCTGGGCGGTCCGCCGCCGCAGGAACACGGCCGACACCGGCGCCCGGGTCTGACGATGGGAGCGGGGCACGCGCACAAGCTGTACCGGCGGGGGGACTCGCCGGTGCACGGCCTGCCCCCGCACACCAAACTCGTCGCCGTCCTCGGCTTCGTCCTGGTCGTCGTCACCACGCCCCGCGAGGCCGTCTGGGCCTTCGCGCTCTACGCGGCGCTGCTCGGCACGGTCGCCGCGATCGCCCGCGTCCCGGCCGGCTTCCTGCTCCGCCGGCTCGTCATCGAGGTCCCCTTCGTCGCCTTCGCCCTGCTCATGCCCTTCGTGGTGCCCGGCGAGCAGACGGTCCTCCTCGGCGTCTCCCTGAGCGTCCCCGGCCTCTGGGGCGCCTGGAACATCCTCGCCAAGGGCACCCTCGGCGTCGCCGCCTCCGTGCTCCTCGCCTCCACCACCGAGCTGCGCGCCCTGATCCTCGGCCTCCAGCGCCTCCGCCTGCCGTCCCTGCTCGTCCAGATCGCCTCGTTCATGCTCCGGTACGGGGACGTCATCACCGACGAGATGCGGCGGATGTCCGTCGCCCGCCGCTCCCGCGGCTTCGAGGCGTCCGGCGTCCGCCACTGGGGCGTCCTCGCCAAGTCCGCGGGCGCCCTCTTCATCCGCTCGTACGAGCGCGGCGAGCGCGTCCACCTCGCCATGGTCAGCCGCGGCTACACCGGCGCCATGCCCGTCCTCGACGAGCGCCCGGCCACCCGCGCCCAGTGGGCGGCGGCCCTCGCGCCGCCGCTCGCCGCCCTCCCGATCAGCCTCCTCGCCCTCCTGGGATGACCACCATGACCACCACCGGCCCCACCCCGGCCCCCTCCCTCGACGTGCGCGGCCTCGCCTACGCCTACCCCGACGGCCACCAGGCCCTCTTCGGCGTGAACCTGACCATCGGGCGGGGCGAGCGGGTCGCCCTCCTCGGCCCCAACGGCGCCGGCAAGACCACGCTCGTCCTCCACCTCAACGGCATCCTCGCGGCCGGCGCGGGCAGCGTCACCGTCGCCGGACTGCCGGTCGGCAAGAAGCACATGGCGGAGATCCGCCGGAAGGTCGGCATCGTCTTCCAGGACCCCGACGACCAGCTCTTCATGCCGACCGTCCGCGAGGACGTGGCCTTCGGCCCCGCCACGGCCGGTCTGCGCGGCGCCGAGCTGGACGCGGTCGTGGAGAAGGCGCTCGCCCGGGTCGGCATGGCCGAGTACGCCGACCGGCCCCCGCACCACCTCTCCTTCGGCCAGCGGCGCCGGGTCGCCGTCGCGACCGTCCTCGCCACCGAGCCGGAGATCCTCGTCCTCGACGAGCCGTCCTCCAACCTGGACCCGGCCTCCCGCCGCGAACTCGCCGACGTGCTGCGCGCGCTGGACGTCACCGTCCTCATGGTCACCCACGACCTGCCGTACGCCCTGGAGCTCTGCCCGCGCTCGCTCGTCCTCAGCGAGGGCGTGATCGCCGCCGACGGCCCGACCCGCGAGATCCTCTCCGACGAGGAGCTCATGCGCCGCCACCGCCTCGAACTGCCCTTCGGATTCGTGCCGGGTTCCGTCGCCTGAGACGATGGGGCCCGGTTCGTACGGAAGGATGAAAGTGGATCAGGTGGACGCCCAGGTCCAGGGCACGGTGGCACCCGGCTGGGAGCCGGTCCGGGACGCGTTCCTGCGCAACTTCGAGCAGCGCGGCGAGAAGGGCGCGGCCGTCGCCGTCCACCGCGACGGCGTGAAGGTCGTCGACCTGTGGGCGGGCACGAAGGACGCCGACGGCACCGCCCCCTGGACGGAGGGCACCGCCCAGGTCGTCCGCTCGGCCACCAAGGGCGTCGCCGCCGCCGTCCCGCTCCTCCTCCACCAGCGCGGCCGGATCGACCTGGACGCCCCGGTGGCCACGTACTGGCCCGGGTTCAAGGCGGCCGGCAAGGACCGGGTGACGGTACGGCAGCTCCTCGCCCACCAGGCCGGCGTCCCCGTCCTCGACCGCCCCCTCACCCTCGCCGAGGCCACCGACCTGGAGGCGTCCACCGCCGCGATCGCCGCCCAGGCCCCGGCCTGGGAGCCCGGCACCGCCCACGGCTACCACGCCCACACCTTCAGCTGGCTGCTCTCCGGCCTGGTCCACCGCGTCACCGGCCGCACCATCGGCCGCTGGGTCGCGGAGGAGCTGGCCGCCCCCCTCGGCCTGGACCTCTGGATCGGCCTCCCGGCCACCGAGGAGCACCGCGTCGGCCGCCTGGCCCCGGTCGACGCCCCCGAGGACACCGGCGCCCTCCGCCTCCGCCCCAAGCGCTCGGTCACCGAGGCGTGGCAGGACCCCGGCTCCCTCACCCGCCGCGCCTTCGAGGTCATCACCCCGAAGCCCGACGAGAACGCCCCCGCCTACCGCGCCGCCGAACTCCCCGGCTCGGCCGGAGTGGCCACCGCCCGCGCCCTCTCCCGCTTCTACGCCGCCGCCCTCGGCCCGCTGCCCGACGGCACCCCCCGCCTCCTCGCCCCCGCGACCCTCGCCCTGGCCCGCACCGAGGAGTCCGCCGGCACGGACCGCGTCCTCCTCGTCGGCACCCGCTTCGGCCTCGGCCACATGCTCCACGGCCCCGCCTCGCCGCTCCTCGGTCCCACCTCCTTCGGCCACCCCGGCCGCGGCGGCTCCCTCGCCTTCGCCGACCCGGAGTCCGGCACCGCCTTCGCCTACGTCACCAACGGCATGCGGAAGACGGTCACCTCGGACCCGCGCGCCCAGGCCCTGGTGAGAGCGGTCAAGTCCCTGCTCTGATGGGGCGCATGAACCGCTTCGAAGGACAGACGGCCCTGATCACCGGCGCGGGCAGCGGCATCGGCGCGGCGACCGCCCGCCGCCTGGCGGCGGAAGGCGCCCGCGTCCTGGTCACGGACATCGACGAGGAGGCCGCCCGCGAGGTGGCGGCCGGCCTCCCGCACGCCACCGCGCACCACCTCGACATCACCGACCGCGAGGCGGCCGACCGCCTGATCGGCGGCCTCCCCGCCCTCCACGTCCTCGTCAACAACGCCTTCGTCCCCTTCGTCGACGACCCCGACGAGAACTGGCGCCGCCAGCTCGACGGCACCCTCCTGGGCGCGGTCCACTGCTCCCGGGCCGCCCTCCCGCACCTGACGGCCACCCGGGGCGCGGTCGTCACCATCGGCTCGGTCAACGCGGAGGCCGACTTCGGCGACCACGCCTACAGCGCGGCGAAGGCCGCCCTGGGCTCCTACACCCGCACCCTGGCCGGCGAGGCCGCCCCGCTCGGCGTCCGCGTCAACCAGATCAACCCCGGCACCGTCGCCACCCCCTCCTGGGCGGGCCGCGAACCCGCCCTCAAGGCCCTGGGCACCCGCGCCTACCCCCTCGGCCGCGTCGGCACCCCCGAGGACATCGCCGCCGCCGTCGCCTTCCTCGCCTCCCCCGACGCCGCCTGGATCACCGGCACCACCCTCCGCGTCGACGGCGGCCTCATGGCGGTGAACAGGCACTTCCGGGAGATCCTGGGCGACTGAGGGCCGCCCCGGAGAATTTTCCGGCCGGGGCGCAACCTCGGGAGGCGTCGCACGTCTGGTGGGTTGAAGGCGCCCTTCAGACCCTGTTCCCTCGTCTCCTCGGGAGAGCCCCATGTCCACCGCATCCACGCGTCGCCCCCGGATCCTCGGTGCCGTCGGCGCCGTCGCCCTCCTCCTCGGCGGCGCCTTCACCGCCCAGGCCGTCGCCGACCAGGGCCCGGCGCCCGCCCCGGCCGCGCCGAAGGCCACGGTGCCGGACGAGGCCCCGGCCCCGGCCCCGGTTCCGGACCGGGCCTCCGCGCCCGCGCCGGACCGGGCCTCCACCCCGGCTCCCGCCCCGGTCCCGGACCGGCCTTCCGTGCCCGCTCCCGCCCCGGCTCCGGACCGGGCCTCCGTCCCCGCGCCGGCCCCGGTTCCGGACCGGGCCTCCACCCCGGCGCCCGCTCCGGTTCCGGACCGGGCCTCCACCCCGGCGCCCGCTCCGGTCCCGGACCGGCCTTCCGTGCCCGCTCCCGCTCCGGTCCCGGACCGGGCCTCCGTGCCCGCTCCGGCGGCTCCGGAGGAAGCGCCCCGGGTGGTCCACCCCGGCGCCGGCACCACGAAGTAGCGTCAGGCAAGGGGAGGGGCGGGCCGATCGCCGGCCCCTCCCCGCCGGCCCCCCGGAACGAGGCCCATGCAGTACGCGATATCCGCGGCACCGCCGTCGTGGTGGTCCCGCCTCCTCGCCCGCGTGTCGCGCGCCGAGGACGCCCACGTGACCCGGGGGCGCCACCCGCGCGCGCTGCCGGCGTGGCACGACGAGGGGCGACCGCCCTCCCTGACCGACCTGTACCGGGCCCGGCGGCTCGACATGGTGCGGCTCGCGCTGTTCCTGGTCGACGACCTGCACACGGCCGAGGACGTCGTCCAGGACGCCTTCGCCGCGGTCTGCCGCGCGTACGGCACCTCGCTCGCCGGCCTCCAGGACCCCGGCGCCTACCTGCACACCGCCGTCGTCAACGCGGCCCGCTCCGTCCTGCGCCGCCGCCGCACCGCCCGCGCGTACACCCCGCCCCACCAGGCAGCGGGCCCGCCCGTCGACGAGGCCCTCCTGCTCGCCGAGGAACACCGCGACGTCCTCGCCGCCCTGGCCGGACTCACCCACCGCCAGCGCGAGGTGCTCGTCCTCCGCTACTGGTCCGAGCTCACCGAAGCCCAGATCGCCGACACCCTCGGCCTCTCCCGGGGCACCGTCAAATCGACCGCCAGCCGAGCCCTCGACGCCCTGGAGAAGAAACTGGAGGCGTCCCGATGACCCCACCCCACGGCGGCACCCCCGGCGGAACCCCCGGCGGCACTCCCGCCGGCCCGACGCGCACCGAAGCCCGCCTCCGCGCCGCCCTCGTCGCCCGCGCCGCGCTCCTCGGCCCCCACGACCTCCGTCCCGCCGCCCCGCCCGAGGGCCGCGCCTGGGGCGTCCGCCGGGTCTACGGCACCGTCCTCGCCGCCGTCGCGGCCGCGGCCGCCGTCGTGGTCCTGGCCCTGCTCCCCACCGGCACCGCGCCGACTCCCGCCCCGCCCGCCCACCCCCCGACCCGCAGCGACCCCGCGCCCTCGCCGCCGCCCGCCACTCCGACGCCCGGCCCCTCGGCCCCGTCGGCCCCGTCCGCCCCGTCGACCCCGTCGGTCGCGGACCCCCCGCCGTGACGCCGGGTGCCCGCGGACGGGGGCTCAGGCCGTGTGCAGCATCAGGCCGATGCCGATGACCATCAGGCCGGCCGCGGCGATCCTCGGGCCGCCGAAGCGTTCCTTGAAGAGGAGGGCGCCGATGGCGGCACCGACGATGATGGAGGACTCGCGCAGGGCGGCGACGGGGGCCAGCGGGGCCCGGGTCTGGGCCCAGAGGACGAGGGCGTAGGCGGCGACGGAGAGGGCCGCGCCGAGCAGGCCCCGGGCGGCGTGGGGGCGGAGGGCCGGGAGGAGGGCGCGGCGGCGGACCGCCAGGGCGTACGCCGGGATGCACAGCCCCTCCAGGACCATCAGCCAGGCGATGTAGCCGAGCGCGGTGCCGGAGGCGCGGACGCCGACGCCGTCGACGACCGTGTACAGGGCGATGGACAGGCCGGTGGCGAGGGCCGCGAGCAGGGCCGGCCGGTGCGCGCCCTTCCCCCGGACGCCCCACAGCGCCAGGCCCGTCAGGCCCGCGCACGCCACCGCCACGCCCGTGAGCTGCCGCCCGTCCGGCACCTCGCCGACGAAGACCGCCGCGAGGGCCGTCACGACCAGCGGCGCCGTACCGCGCGCGATCGGGTACGCCTGCCCGAAGTCGCCGAGCGTGAAGGACTTCATGAGGAGGAGGTAGTACGCGACGTGCAGGGCGGCCGAGGCGAGCAGGTACGGCCAGGCGCCCGCCGCCGGGAGGGGGACGAAGGGGACCAGCGCCAGGCCGATCAGCGCCCCGCCGCCGGAGATGAGCGTGAAGGAGACGAGCTGGTCGCGGATGTGGTGGGCCAGGGCGTTCCACGAGGCGTGCGTGACCGCCGCGATCAGCACCGCACCCGCGACCAGCGGCGTCACGCCGCGTGCTCGCGCACGTCCACGACGGTCGCGCCCGCGTGGGCGACCAGTTCCTTCGGGGGCAGGGCGAAGACGGAGTGCGGGGTGCCGGCCGCCGCCCACACCAGGGCGTGGCCGAGCAGGCCCTCGTCGGCCAGCACGCGGGTCCGGGTGAGGTGCCCGAAGGGCGGGACGCCCCCGATCGCGTACCCGGTCGTCTCCCGGACCACCCGCGCGTCCGCCCGCGTGACCTCCCCGGCGCCCAGCGCCTCCCTCACCCGCTCGACGTCCACCCGCGAGGCCCCGTCCATCAGCACCAGCACCGGCACCCCGTCGGCCGCGAAGATCAGCGACTTCACGATCTCGGAGACCGCGCAGCCGATCGCGTCGGCGGCCTGCTGCGCGGTGCGGGTCTCGTCCGGGAAGCGGCGGACCTCGACGTCGAGGCCGAGCTCGGCGAGCGCGGCGGCGAAGCGGGGGTGGGCGGCGGCGGAGGAGGTGGCGGCGTCAGGAGCGTCGGTCGTCATGCCCCGCACCGTAGCGGTACGTGTACGAGGCACGCGACGCCTTTCCGGTACCCGGACCGCACGCCACCCGGACCCCACGGGCCCCGACCCCGACCCCACGGGCCCCGACCGGGTCGGCCCGGACCCCGCCGCCCCGCGTTCCCCGGTCAGCCCGCCTTCAGCACCGCCGCCACCACCGGGCCCGCCGCGTCGCTGCCGTGGCCGCCCGCCTCGACGACGGCCGCCGCGGCGAGGTCGCCGGAGTAGCCGGTGAACCAGCTGTTGGACGTCTGCCCCTCGACCTCCGCCGAACCCGTCTTCGCGCCCTTGGGCCATGGGACGCCCGCCATGGCCTTGACGGCGGTCCCGCGCGGTGCGGTGGCCGCCGCGTTCATCATCTTCTGCAGTCCGAGGGTCACCTCGCCCGGCAGCCGCTCGGCCTCCGCGAACTTCCGGCCGTCCGCGTCCTCCGGTATCAGGTACGGCTGGCGGAAGCCGCCGTTCTTCACGGTCGCGGACACCGACGCCATGTTGAGCGCGTTCATGGTGATCCGGCCCTGCCCGATGTACGAGGCCGCCGTCTCGGACCCGCTGGACTCGGGCACGGACCCGTCCTCGGTCTGCACGCCGACCGACCACACCTCGCCGATCCCGAACCACTTGCGGGCGGTGTCGCCGAGTGCGGTGTTGTGGACGCCCTTGTCCTTCAGCGGGGGGATCGCCTTGATGAAGGCGGTGTTGCAGGACATCGCGAAGGCGTTGGTGAGATCGCCCTTGGTGGAGAAGCCGCTGAGGTTCTCGAAGCGGGTCCCGTCCCACAGCACGGAGGGCGGACACTCCACCGGCGTCCCCGGCCCGGCCACCCCGTACCGCATCATCATCGCCGCGGTCACGATCTTCATCGTGGAGCCGGGCGCCTGCCTCCCCTGGAACGCCGTGTTGAAGCCGGACGCCGGGTTGTTGGCGACCGCCCGGACCGCGCCCGTCGACGGCTCGACCGCCGCCACCGCCGCCTTCGGGAACTCCTTCACGGCCTTCTCGGCCGCCGCCTGCACGCCCGCGTCG
This sequence comes from Streptomyces sp. NPDC014656, assembly GCF_043084305.1. NCBI lineage: Bacteria > Bacillati > Actinomycetota > Actinomycetes > Kitasatosporales > Streptomycetaceae > Streptomyces > Streptomyces sp. NPDC014656. The sequence goes on along the minus strand of NZ_JBIBZN010000010.1, from coordinate 139,710 downwards.
ATCGTCGTCCGCAGCTCGCCGGGCTTGCCCGCCGACAGCACCAGGAGCGTGCTGGTCGGCGTGCCGTTCGCGTTCTCGATCCAGGTCTCGATCCCCGCCTCGCCGCCGGCCTTCCCGCCGTACCGCTGCCGCAGCGCGTCCAGGACGGGCACCAGCGACGGGTACTTCTCGGGCGGCAGCGCGACGCCCTCGTGGTCGAGCGCCTTCACCGGCGGCGTCTTCGCGGTGCCGGTCCGCAGGGTGGCGCCGGCGGTCAGCTTCGGGTGCAGCACGGCGGGCGTCCAGCGCACCAGCGGCCGGCCGGTGGACTCGCCGCGCACGACGCTGAGCTTCGACTCGTACGTCCACGGCTTCGACACCCCGTCGTACGTCACGGTCGCCTCGACCGTGAACGGCACGACCGCCCCCGTCGGCGTCCCCGGCGTGATCCTCGCCTCCGAGACCCCGGCCCCCTCCCGGTACGAGGCGACCGCCGGGCCCGCCGTCACCGGGTCGTTCGTCAGCTGACCGGCCCGGTCGGCCTCCCCGGCCGCCCAGGCGGCGAGGAAGTCCCGCGCGGTGGTGGTGACCTCGTCGGCGCTCAGGGGCCCCGTCCTCGGCGCCGACCGCGTCCCGACGTCCGGCGACGCGCCGCCCGTCACCCCGTTCCAGAGGTTGTACCCCCCGTACGCCACCCCGCCGGCGACGACCACGAACACGCCTCCGACGATCCCGACCTTCGCTCCACTGCGCATGACTGGATTCCCCTCCCCGTGTGGACCATCGAGTCAAGCAGCCGCCACCGACACCTGTCGAGAACGGTAGGCCACACCCGTCACATTCGCCGCAGAAGACGTTCCCTGGTGCGAAGCGCCCGTGAAGGCGCGGGAAGCCCCCGTCCCACCGGTGGTGCCTGCCGGGTCCCTCATTAGGATGCCGCCTGGCGTTGCTACCGCATCGACGGGGAGGAACCACCGTGGCGTGGGACGAATGGAACCAGCTCAAGGCAGAGGCGGCCGGGTCGTCGACCCGGATGCAGCTGAACCGGGTGCCGGACGAGCAGGACGGCAAGTCGCTGTCCACCAACAGCCAGGGCGACCTCAAGGTCGTCAACGAGCACCTCTCCAAGATCGGCGACCACGCCTTCGGGCTCTACAACCGGCTGTGGCGCGAGGGCAGGGTGGCCGAGACCACCACCGACTCCGCCGCCTCCGACCTCTCCGGCCAGGGCTTCGACCTGGGCGGCGCGCTCAGCCACGTCTCCGTCAAGTGGGCGTCCGCGCTGGCGGACCTCATGGACGCCTGCGCCCACATCTCGAACCACATGGACTACACGAAGAACGCCCACGCGGGCGACGAGATCTTCATCGAGCGGCGCATGAGCGGCATCGCCACCCTGGACGCGGGCTTCGACGAGCGGGCCTCCGAGCCCGGCAAGCCGAACGACCTCGTGTACGGCGACAAGGAAGACAAGGGCGACAAGAAGGACGGCAAGTGATGGACTTCGACACCCTGCTGCACGCGAAGTTCGGCACGCTCGACGCCGCGCTGACCGACTGGAACACCCTGGTCACCAACCTGGAGAAGCTGGAGAAGGACGCGAGCGAGGGCCTCAAGGGCGCTGCCGCCAAGGCCGACTGGCAGGGCGTGAACTCGCAGGTCGGACGGAAGTTCATCGACAAGACCGCCGGCGAGTTCGGCGACGCGCACACCCAGGCCACCTCCGTCCGCAACATCATCCGCGACACCCTCGGCGAGCTGAAGAAGTTCAAGACCGACCTGGAGGGGGCCATCGCCACGGCCCGGCTCCAGATGGTCTCCGTCGTCCCCTCCGGGAAGAACTTCGTGGCCAAGGCCATGGACGGCGACGCCGGCAAGGACGTCAAGCAGAGCACCGTCGACGGCGTCCGCGACCGGATCGACGGCATCCTCAGGAGCGCCGCCGAGAGCGACAGCTCCGCCGCCAAGGTCCTGCGCGCCCTCGTCGACCAGGCCGAGAAGGGCTTCGGCGACGCCAAGTACGCCGACCGGGACCAGGCCGCCGACGCCATGAGGACGGCGGAGGACCTCGCGGCGCTGGCGAAGAAGGACCCGAGCAAGATGTCGGAGGCCGAGTTCGACCGGCTGCTCGCGGGCCTCACCAAGTACAGCGGCGACGACCTCTTCGCCTCCACCTTCGCCCACAAGCTCGGCGCCCAGGGCACCCTCGACTTCTGGGCCCAGCTGAACGACCCGAACAGCCGCGACCACGCCGCCGACGGCAAGCGCTACGACCAGTACAAGGACCTCCAGAAGCAGCTCGGCCTCACCCTCGCCAACGCCACCCAGAGCGCGAGCACGGACATGTCGCGCTGGAAGTTCGACATGCTCCAGGCCGTCGAGAAGCCGGTCAACGGCCTCAACGGCCTCTCCGGCTACGTCGTCATGAGCAACCTCATGCGCTGGGGCGACTACGACGACGACTTCCTCACCCAGTACGGCGGCAACATGCTCGCCAAGGAGCAGGAGGGCGTGCGCAACGGCGCCCGGCCCGAGCAGATCTGGGGCTACCACGGCGGCGGCCTGTGGCCCCACCTGAACACCACCGGCACCGACTTCGGCTTCGACCCGGTGACCGGCTACATGAAGGCCCTCTCCAACAGCCCCGACGCGGCCACGGAGTTCTTCAACTCCGAGTTCATCGCCAAGGACACCGAGAACAACCCCTTCACCCGCGACACCGACGGCAACGGCAAGAAGGGCCACATCGGCCTCTCCAACTTCCAGTACCTCTTCGAGGAGCGGGAGTGGATGCAGGAGCAGGACTCGGAGGGCGAGGACAGCATCTCCGGCAAGAACTACCTGGCGGCCGCGCTGGAGGCGGCGACGACGGGCCACCCGGCCGGCGAACTGCCCACCTCCGCGACGAGCGTCCACTCGGAGGAGCAGGCGCAGCTGTACGGCGACATCGTCAAGTCCGTCTCCGAGAAGCCCTCCCGCCTCACCGACAACAGCTTCATGTCGGACAGCATGGGCCAGATCTCCGCGGAGTACATGGCGGACATCCACAGGGGTCTGCGCGCGGGCGACGCCGGCGAGGAGAAGCTCTATCCGATCGCCGGAGCGGCCGCACCCCTCAACGAGCAGGACCTCACCCGCTTCCTGTACACCGTGGGACAGAACCCCGAGGGGTACGCGGCCGTCAGCGTCGGCCAGCACGCCTACACGGCGGGGATGCTGGAGTACCACTTCGCCCACCCCGACGCCTTCGTGGACGAGAAGGGGAACACCCCCGCGCAGAACCTGGGGAAGGCCACCGAGGCCGTCGCGCACAACGCCGGCGAGATCCAGGGCATGCTCGGAGCCGGCCGCGCGTACGCCGCCGAGCTGGACGCGGGCAACAAGGACGCCGAGTTCAACGACGCCATCACGAAGGCGGGCGAGCTCGGCGAGTCGCTCGTCGGCATCGGCGTCGGCGTCGGCACCGCCTCGATGGTGGGTCCGGGCGGGGTCATCGTCGGCGGCGTCGCGGAGACGGTGGCGGGCGAGATCATCGGCAGCCTCACCGAGGGCCTGATGAAGGACAGCACCGGCGAGGTCATCTACCGCAACGGCGAGGAGATCAACGCGACCCGCGAGTCGACCTTCGCCCTCGTGGAGAAGGCGGCCCAGGACTCGGAGAAGAAGACCGGCGTGTCCTACCCGAGCGTGGTGTCCTCGATCGCGGGGCAGGCCGAGGCGGGCTTCACCACCGCCCACACGAACATCCGCGACTACTGCGAGGGCGTGGGCGTCCCGAACGCGCTGGAGAAGGACAAGTGACCATGAACAAGACGAAGAAGCGGGGCATCGCCGCTCTCGTCGTCCTCGTGATCGCCGCCGCCTGGGCGGGGATCAGCTACGCCACCAACACGCCCCCCTTCAAGAAGCCGAAGGGGACGATCGCGGCGGCCGACCTCTGCCCGTCGTTCGGGGACTCCCAGGAGGCGGCGGACATCCTGAACCGGCTCCTGCCGTACGCGACCTCCTACCGGATCCCCTGGGAGGACCACCGGTACCGGGGGTCCGGCGAGACCGACGTGGACCACAGGTCCAGCTGCTCCGTGAGCGGCGACGGCACCCGGCTGCTCCTGGTGCGCACGGAGCTCGCCGGATGGGGGGACGAGGAGGCGTGGCGGAAGGAGGTGCTGGACAGCACGAACGGGCGGAAGCCGCAGCCCTTCGAGGCCGGACGCTGGGCCTTCACCACGACCCCGGACATCCTGCGGGTCGCGGCGGTCAACTCCGCGTGCGTTCCGTACCGCGACGCCGCTCTGAGCACGTCCGTCGAGCTCGGCTCGCCCGCCCCCGCCGACCGCCTCGACGACCTCCGCCGCCTCGCCGAGATCGCCGCCGAGCAGGCCCACGAGGACGCCCGCTGCACGATTCCGGCGGACACTCCCGCCCGGGGGTGAAACGGCCCCCGAGGACCGTACAACCATCGGTGGCGCACGCGTGTCTATGAGGTGAACGCGGCTGCGGGGGCGGCCTGTTGTCGGACGGCTCCCGCGGCAGACGTACATCTGTGGTCACTTCTGGGGGGAATTTTCCATGACGCGCACGCGCAAGGCCGTGGTGGTGGCGACCGCTCTGCTCGCCGGTGCCGTTCCGCTGGTGTTCGGGGGAGCGCCGGCCCTGGCAGCGACGGCACCCGTGGCGGCGGCCCCGGCCGCCGCCGAGGTGGGCACGGTCGTCCAGGACGGCGGCCGGCTGACGGTCCCGTCCGGCACCGAGGGCCCGGTGACGCTGCGGTTCACCGCGAAGCCCACCGCCGGGACGACGGGCCCGCTGACGGCCCGCGTGGAGCTGCCGGTCACCGGCTGGCCCGGCGGCGGCATGACCGACCACCGCCTGGCCGCCATGATCGACTCCACCTGCTCGGTCGCCGGCGGCGCCTTCGCCCCCTGCGAGTGGGACGGCACGAGCCTGGACGAGGACGAGACCGGCCCGGCCCGGGTCGTCCTCGACCTCCCGGTGGCGCAGGCGGCCGCCTCGATCGCGTACGCCGTCACCCTCGACCTCCCCGAGGGGCTGGAGTGGATCGGCGCCCTCGACGCGCCCGTGACCCTCAAGGACGCCGCCGGGGCGACGGTCGCCGCGGGCACGGTCGGCGTCGACGTCGTCAAGGGCTCCGCCTACCGCCCCTACCTCTTCGGCCGCGACCGCGACGGCGTCCTGTGGACGTACAAGGGCACCGGCGACGCCACGCGCCCCCTGGAGCGCAAGGTCCGGGTCGGCGGCGGCTGGCAGCAGTACACGGCGGTCGTGCCGCTCGACGAGACCGGCAGCAACGGCCGGGGCGACGTCGTCGCCCGCGACCGGGACGGCGTCCTCTGGTTCTACGAGGGCGTGCCCAACGACCCGGCCACCCCGTTCAAGCCGCGCGTGCGGGTCGGCGGCGGCTGGAACAAGTACACCGCCCTCGTGGGCCGGGACGGCGGGCTCGTCGCCCGCGACACCGGCGGCGTCCTGTGGAACTACGTCCGCGACGCCGAGCGCCCCGCCGGTTTCGACGTCCTCTTCGAGCCGCGCGTCGCGGTCGGCGGCGGCTGGAACGCCTACGACGCGCTGACTTCCCTCGGCGGCGGGGCCCTCGCCCGGGACAAGGCCGGCGTGCTGTGGAAGTACGAGCGCGACGACTACGACGGCTCCGCGCCGGCGCGGCCCTACGAGGCGCGGACCAAGGTCGGCGGCGGCTGGCAGGTCTACACCGCCCTCGCCGGCACCGGCGACCTCCAGGGCGGTCACCCGGACGTCGTCGCCCGTGACGCCGGGGGGCAGCTCTGGCTGTACGCCGGGACCTACCGGAACGGATCGCTCCAGCCCGCGTCCTCCCGCACCCTCGTCGGCGGCGGCTGGAACGCGTACAACCTGATCTTCTGACCGAAGGACCCCGGGGATTCCAGGATTCCGGGGGCCTCGGGAACCCCGAGAGGGCGCGACCGCCGGTCGCGCCCTCTCGTCGCGTTCGCCCCGCTAGACCCAGGTGTCCAGCCACATCCGGGCCCGCCACTGGTCCATCGGGATCGGCGTGGCGGTGTAGATCGGCCAGAAGTAGATGAAGTTCCAGACGATCAGGAGGACCAGGCAGCCCGCGGCCACCGCGCCGAAGGTGCGGCGTCTCTCCGTGGCGCCCCGGGGGCCGATGATCGCGCCGATCATCATCGCGACCGCCAGGCACAGGTAGGGGACGAAGACGACGGCGTAGAAGAGGAAGATCGTGCGCTCCTGGTAGAGGAACCAGGGGACCCAGCCCGCGGCGACCGCGCAGGCGATCGCGCCCGCCCGCCAGTCGCGGCGGAAGGCCCAGCGCCAGAGGACGTACACGAGGGCGAAGCAGGCGGCCCACCACAGGAGCGGGGTGCCGAGGGCCAGGATCTCCTGCGCGCACTTCTCCTTGGCGGAGGCGGGGCAGCCGGCGGTGCCGGGGGCGGGGGACTCGTAGAAGTAGGAGACCGGGCGGCCGAGGACGATCCACGACCAGGGGTTCGACTCGTAGGTGTGGGGCGAGGTGAGGCCCACGTGGAACTCGTAGACCTCGGTCTCGTAGTGCCACAGGCTCCGCAGCCAGTCCGGCAGCCAGGACCAGGTGCCGCCGCCGTTCGGGAGCTTGTCCTGGTCCTCGGCCCAGTGGCGGAAGTAGCCCTTGTCGGTGACGAGCCAGCCCGTCCAGGTCGCCAGGTACGTCACGAGGGCCACCGGCACGACCGACACGAACGCGGGCAGCACGTCCTTCTTCAGCACCGCGAGGTACGGCCGGACCGCGCCGGCCGTGCGGCGGGCGCCGACGTCCCACAGGACCGTCATCAGGCCGAAGCCGACCATCACGTACAGGCCGTTCCACTTGGTGGCCGCCGCCAGGCCCAGCATCACGCCGGCCGCGATCCGCCAGGGGCGCCAGCCGAGGCGCAGGGTCTCGGCGACCTCCGCGTCCGGCCGCAGCACGCCCTCCTCGTCCTCCGGGAGCGCCGCCGCGAGCCGCTTCCTGGTGCGGTCCCGGTCCAGGACCAGGCAGCCGAAGGCGGCCAGCACGAAGAACATCAGCACCTGGTCGAGGAGCGCGGTGCGGCTCATCACGAAGTGCAGGCCGTCGACGGCGAGCAGCAGGCCCGCCAGGCAGCCGAGGAAGGTGGAGCGGAAGAGGCGGCGGCCGATCCGGCACAGCATCAGGACGGAGAGCGTCCCGAGCAGCGCGACCATGAACCGCCAGCCGAACGGCTCGAAGCCGAAGATCTTCTCACCGAGGCCGATGACCCACTTGCCCATGGGCGGGTGGACGACGTAGCCCGGGTCGGTCGGGACGAGGACCGAGCCGGGGTTCGTCAGGATCGTCTTGTCGATGTCCTTGGGCCACGCCCCCTCGTACCCCTGGTTGATCAGGGCCCACGAGTCCTTGGCGTAGTACGTCTCGTCGAATATCACCGCGTGCGGCTTGCCCAGGTTCCAGAAGCGGAGCACGCCCGCGACGGCCGCGACCAGCAGCGGGCCGCCCCACGCGGCCAGCCGCCACACCCGGTCGGCCGCGGCGGGGCCGAGACCGAGCAGCGACATGACCCGCGGCGAGGGCCGGGTGTACGGCGGGTCGAGCCGGTCCCTGGTGCCGATGGAGAGCGTGCCGGCGGCGGGCGGACGGTAGCCGAAGCGCCGCAGCCGCAGCTGCCACGACGAGGGCTCTGCCACGGTCGGCGCCATGGGGTGCTGGCCCTCCAGGGCCTCGGGTGCGGTACGGGTCACCGCGCCATCGTAGGGACTGCGCCTGTGCGCGTCGCCCGTCCGGGGGCGCGGGGCGTGCCTCCCGGCCGGTCCCGGGGCGCGGGCGTGCCCTTCGGCCGGCGCGGGCTGGGAGGATGGGCGGGTGACTGGAACGCTGGTACTCGCAGGGACCCCCATCGGCGACATCGCGGACGCGCCGCCGCGGCTCGTGTCCGAGCTGGAGGGGGCGGACATCGTCGCGGCCGAGGACACCCGCCGGCTGCGCGGGCTGACCCGGGCGCTGGGCGTGCACACGACGGGCCGGGTCGTCTCCTACTTCGAGGGGAACGAGTCGGCCCGCACGCCCGAGCTGGTCGAGGCGCTGGCCGGCGGCGCCCGGGTGCTCCTGGTGACCGACGCGGGCATGCCGTCCGTCTCCGACCCCGGCTACCGGCTGGTCGCCGCCGCCGTAGAAGCGGACATCAAGGTGACGGCCGTCCCCGGCCCGTCCGCCGTGCTCACCGCGCTCGCGCTCTCCGGGCTGCCGGTCGACCGGTTCTGCTTCGAGGGGTTCCTGCCGAGGAAGGCGGGCGAGCGGCTCGGCCGGCTGAAGGAGGTCGCGGCCGAGCGGCGCACCCTCGTCTACTTCGAGGCCCCGCACCGGCTCGACGACACCCTCGACGCGATGGCCGAGGTCTTCGGCACGGACCGCCGGGCCGCCGTCTGCCGCGAGCTGACCAAGACGTACGAGGAGGTCAAGCGGGGCCCGCTGGGCGAGCTCGCGGCCTGGGCGAAGGAAGGGGTGCGCGGCGAGATCACGGTCGTCGTCGAGGGCGCCCCGGAGACCGGCCCGGAGGAGCTGGACGCGGCCGAGCTGGTGCGCAGGGTGCGGGTGCGCGAGGAGGCGGGGGAGCGGCGCAAGGAGGCGATCGCCGCGGTCGCCGCCGAGGCGGGGCTGCCCAAGCGGGAGGTCTTCGATGCGGTGGTGGCGGCAAAGAACGCGTCGTGAAAAAGGTCTGCGAGCCCCGGAAACGGTAAAGGGCTAACCTGAAAGGCAAAGCCGAAACCGGCGCCGGGAAGCTTCGCAGGGCGCTTGGCAAGGGAACGCCAAAAACCGCTCCACGGTCCTTCCATGGTTTCTTCCGTGCTGATGCGCTCCGGCCCGAAAAGGCGTCCACTGGACCAGTGGAGAGGAGCTGGAATGAGCGAGACCACCGGCACCGGAACGCCCGTCGCCCATGAGTCCTACGCCTTCGCCTGCATGAGGTGCGGGTACGGCTGGGAGCAGTCCTACGAGATCGAGCACCACACGGACGCGCGCGGTCAGGCGTTCGTCGTGTACAAGGCGGAAGGCGAGCGGGTTCCCTCCCCGCTGTCGAGTCCGACCTGCATGAACTGCGGCGGGCACGTGGTGCGCATCATGCGCGCCGGCCAGGTGTCGACCGTGCTCGACCAGATCGCGTCCATGGAGCACCACGGGCGCGGGGCCAAGGAGGCCAGGCCCGTCTCGTTGACCGGGCCGATCGGGCAGGAGCTGACCGAGGGCGGCGGCGAGGGCGAGGAGCGGCCGCCGGTCCCGCACCACTGGCACCTCTCCGACCTGCTGCACCCGTTCCGCTCCCGTCACTGAGATTCCGCTCCCCGGATTCCGCTCCCGGGATCCGTTCCCGGTATCCGTCTCCCGGTTTCCGTCCCCCGGTTTCCGTTCCCGGTTTCCGTTCCCGGGAACGGAAACCGGGGTTCCGCCTCCGGACCGCAGGACCGCAGGACCGCCGGGGGGCCGCCCGACCGCCGCGCCGCGGTGCCCGTGGCCGAAACCGCCGCGCGGACCCGCTCACGGCCCTCGTACGATCGGGGCCATGAGTGCCAAGGACGCCCCGCCGCCGCTGCCCGAACCCCTCCTGGTGGAGGTCGCGGACTCGCACACCCACCTCGACATGCAGTCCGGCACGGTCGAGGAAGCGCTGGCCAGGGCCGCGGCCGTCGGCGTGACGACGGTCGTGCAGGTCGGCTGCGACGTGAAGGGCTCCCGGTGGGCCGCCGAGACCGCCGCCGCCCACGCCAACGTGCACGCGGCCGTCGCCCTGCACCCCAACGAGGCGCCCCGGATCGTGCTCGGGGACCCCGACGGCTGGTCCCGCCAGGGGGCCAGGGACGCGGGCGGCGACGCGGCGCTCGACGACGCGCTCGCCGAGATCGACCGGCTCGCCGCCCTCCCGCACGTCCTCGGCGTCGGCGAGACCGGCCTCGACTTCTTCCGCACGGGCCCCGAGGGCATGGCCGCGCAGGAGCGTTCCTTCCGCGCCCACATCGAGATCGCCAAGCGGCACGGCAAGACCCTCGTCATCCACGACCGGGAGGCCCACGCCGACGTGCTGCGCGTCCTCGACGAGGAGGGCGCCCCCGACCGGACCGTCTTCCACTGCTACTCCGGCGACGCCGAGATGGCGGAGACCTGCGCCGCCAAGGGCTACTACATGTCCTTCGCCGGCAACATGACCTTCAAGAACGCCCAGCCGCTGCGGGACGCCCTCGCCGTCGCCCCGCTGGACCTCGTCCTGGTCGAGACCGACGCGCCCTTCCTCACCCCGGCGCCCTTCCGCGGCCGCCCCAACGCCCCGTACCTGATCCCGGTCACCGTCCGGGCGATGGCGGCGGTGCGCGGCATCGACGAGAACGCGATGGCGGAGGCGCTCGCGGTGAACACGGCCCGCGCCTTCGATTACTGATCCATAACGGTTACGTGTCGTAGCCGGGTGGTTTTGGAGAGTGACCGGCGCCGGGGCTAGGGTCCCGGCCTCGTGAGCACTTCCCAGGGCAGTCACCGCGCCGGACGCCGGGGGGCGGCGGCCACGCTGCCCCTCCACGAGCAGCCCACCCAGATCGCCCCGCTGACGGTGCCGCCCCCCGCCCCCGCGCCCGCCGCCGCCCCCGTGCCCCCGCAGGGCCGGGCCGCCGCCCGGCGCGGGACCCGGCGCCGCAGGGCCGCCCGCCCGGCCGGCGACGGACTGCGGCGGCTCGTGCCGCAGGCCCTCGTCGTCGCCTTCCTGGCCGGCGGCACCAGCGCCTTCGTCGCCGACGACAAGGCCGTGCGGCTCTCCGTCGACGGCGTCCCGCGCACCCTGCACACCTTCTCCGACGACGTGCGGGAGCTCCTCACCGAGGAGGGCCTGGAGCTCGGCGAGCACGACCTCGTCGCCCCCGCCCCCGGCGAGGCGCTGGCCAGCGGCGACGAGATCGTCCTCCGCTACGGCCGCCCGGTCTCCCTCACCCTCGACGGGCACCGCCGCCAGGTGTGGACCACCGCCGACACCGTCGACGGCGCCCTGCGCCAGCTCGGCGTCCGCGCCGAGGGCGCCTACCTGTCGGTCTCCCGCTCCGCCGCGATCTCCCGCACCGGCCTCGCGCTCGACGTCCGCACCGAACGCGCGGTCACCTTCCTCGCCGACGGGCGCGAGCGGACCGTCCGCACCAACGCCGCCACGGTCGGCGAGGCCCTCGACGAGGCCGGGATCACCCTCGGCGGCGAGGACACCACCTCGGTGCCCCGGGACGCCTTCCCGCGCGACGGGCAGACCGTCACCGTGCTGCGGATCACCGGCTCCACCCAGACCCGCGACGAGGCCGTGCCGTACGCCGTCGAGCGGGTCCGCGACCCCGCCCTCTTCGCCGGCACCGAGGTCGTCGAGCGGCAGGGCGTCCCGGGCCTGCGCCGGATCACGTACCGCGTCCGGTCGGTCAACGGCGTGAAGCAGCGGCCCCGCCGCACCGGCGAGGAGCTCGTCCGCGACCCCGTCTCCCGCAAGGTCCGGGTCGGCACCCGCCCGCTGCCCGCCTCCGTCGCCGGCGCCGACGGCCTCGACTGGGGCGCGCTCGCCGCCTGCGAGTCCGGCGGCCGGCCGGACGCGGTCGACCCCTCGGGGACGTACGGCGGGCTCTACCAGTTCGACCCCGGCACGTGGCGCTCCCTCGGCGGCAGCGGCGTCGCCCAGGACGCCCCCGCCGCGGAGCAGACCTTCCGGGCGAAGAAGCTGTACGTCCAGCGCGGCGCCGGCCCCTGGCCGCACTGCGGGCGCCGCCTCTTCGGATGAGAGCCGCCGGCCGGGGCGGTCCCCCCGGCCGGCCCGGGCCCGGGGCCCGCGCCCGCGGTACCGGGCGCGGGCCTTTCGGGCGCGGAGCGGGACAGGGCCTAGGCTGTACCGGTGAGCACCACCACCGGCCCCGACGGCCCCGACGCCCTCCTCGGCCCCGCCGACATCCGTGAGCTGGCCGCCGCCCTCGGCGTGCGCCCCACGAAGCAGAAGGGCCAGAACTTCGTCATCGACGCCAACACCGTCCGGCGCATCGTCCGCACCGCCGGCGTGCGCCCGGACGACGTGGTCGTCGAGGTGGGGCCCGGACTCGGCTCCCTCACCCTGGCGCTCCTGGAGGCCGCCGACCGGGTGACCGCCGTCGAGATCGACGACATCCTGGCCGCCGCGCTGCCGGCGACGATCGCCGCGCGGATGCCGGACCGGCAGGACCGCTTCGCGCTGGTCCACTCCGACGCGATGCTCGTCCAGGAGCTGCCGGGCCCGGCGCCGACCGCGCTCGTCGCCAACCTCCCGTACAACGTGGCCGTGCCCGTGCTGCTCCACATGCTCGACCGCTTCCCGACCATCGAGCGGACCCTCGTCATGGTCCAGGCCGAGGTCGCGGACCGGCTCGCCGCCGGACCGGGCAACAAGGTGTACGGGGTCCCCTCGGTGAAGGCGAACTGGTACGCCGAGGTCAAGCGGGCCGGCTCCATCGGCCGCAACGTCTTCTGGCCCGCGCCCAACGTCGACTCGGGCCTCGTCTCCCTGGTCCGCCGCGCCGAGCCGGTCGCGACCACCGCCTCCAAGGCCGAGGTCTTCGCGGTCGTCGACGCGGCCTTCGCGCAGCGCCGCAAGACCCTGCGGGCCGCCCTCGCCGGCTGGGCCGGCTCGCCCGCCGCCGCCGAGGAGGCCCTGGTGAAGGCCGGGATCTCCCCGCAGGCGCGCGGCGAGGCGCTGACGGTGGAGGAGTTCGCCCGGATCGCGGAGAACAAGCCGGAGGCGAAGGCGTGAACGGCGGCGCGACGGACGCGGCGGCCGTGACCGTACGGGTCCCGGCCAAGGTCAACGCGCAGCTCGCGGTGGGCGCCGCCCGCCCCGACGGCTTCCACGACCTCGCCACCGTCTTCCTCGCGGTGTCGCTGTACGACGAGGTCACGGCCGCCCCCGCCGACCGGCTGACGGTCACCTGCGAGGGCCCCGACGCGGACCGGGTCCCGCTGGACGCCACCAACCTCGCGGCCCGCGCCGCCACGCTCCTCGCCGCCCGGCACGGCCTCTCCCCGGACGTCCACCTCCACATCGCCAAGGCGATCCCGGTGGCCGGCGGCATGGCGGGCGGCAGCGCGGACGGCGCCGGCGCCCTCCTCGCCTGCGACGCGCTGTGGGGCCTCGACACCCCGCGTGACGTGCTCCTCGACATCTGCGCCGAGCTCGGCTCCGACGTGCCCTTCGGCCTCGTCGGCGGCGCGGCGCTCGGCACCGGCCGCGGCGAGCGGCTGACGGAGCTGCCGGTGGCCGGGCCCTTCCACTGGGTCTTCGCGGTCGCCGACGGCGGCCTGTCGACGCCGACGGTGTTCCGCGAGTTCGACCGCCTCGCCGAAGGCGCCGACGTCCCCGGGCCGGCCGTCTCCCCGGCGCTGCTGGAAGCGCTGCGCACCGGCGACACGACCGCGCTGGCCGGCGCCCTCGCCAATGACCTCCAGCCCGCCGCGCTCTCCCTGCGCCCCTCCCTCGCCGCCACCCTCGCGGCCGGCACCGAGGCGGGCGCCCTGGCGGCCCTGGTCTCCGGCTCCGGCCCGACCACGGCGTTCCTCGTCAAGGACGCGGAGGCGGCGGAGCAGGTCGCCGCGGCCCTCCGGGCCTCCGGCACCTGCCGCGCCACCCACACCGCGACCTCTCCCGCCCCGGGCGCCACCGTCCTGCCCTGACCGGGGCTACTCACGCGCAAACTGAGTAGCCGCGCCCTGCCGGACGGGCGCGGCGCGCGGGACCGTACGGGCATGGGAATCAGCGCGCGTGAGCTCGCCGCCGCCACCCCGGCGGCGCGGGACCGGTATGTGGACCTGCTGAGGGTCGTCTCGCTCGGCGTCGTCGTGCTCGGGCACTGGCTGATGGCCGCGGTCACGGCCGACGGGGTCGGGAACCTGCTGGCCGTCGTGCCGGAGCTCCAGGCGGTCACCTGGGCGCTCCAGGTGATGCCGGTCTTCTTCTTCGTGGGCGGCTTCGCGCACGCCCTGGCCCACCGCTCCCGCCCGGGCTACGCGGACTTCCTGCGGGCCCGCCTGCGCCGCCTGCTGCGGCCGACGATGGTGTTCGTCGCGGTGTGGGGCGCGGCCGCGCTGGTGCTCCAGACCGCCGGCGCGGACGGCGGACTGACCGGCGTCGCGCTGCGACTGGTCACCCAGCCGCTGTGGTTCATCGGCATCTACCTCGCGATGGTCGCGTTCACGCCGCCGCTGCTGCGGGCCCACGAGCGGTACGGCTGGGGCGCCTTCGCGGCCCTCGCCGGCGCGGCGGCCGCGGTCGACGCGCTGCGCTTCGCCGCCGGCGTGCCGTACGTCGAGTTCCTGAACTTCGCCTTCGTCTGGCTCGCCGTCCACCAGCTCGGCTTCCTCCGCGCCGACGGCATGATCCGGCGCCCGGCCCTGCTCGCCGGTGCCGGGCTCGCGGGCGCGGCCGCGCTCGTCGCCCTCGGCCCGTACCCGCTGTCCATGGTCGGGATGCCCGGCGAGAAGGTCTCCAACATGGCCCCGCCCACCCTCGCCCTGCTCTGCCACGGCCTGTGGCTGATCGGCGCGGTGGAGCTACTGAAGGGCCCGGGGACGCGGTTCGCGGCCCGGGCGCGGGTCTGGCGGGGCGTGGTCGCGGCGAACGGCGTCGCGATGACCGCGTTCCTGTGGCACCTGACGGCGATGCTCGGCGTGTACGGGGCGATGCTCGGCCTCGGCGTGCGCCTCCCGGCCCCGGCGACGGCCGCCTGGTGGGCCCAGCTGCCGCTCAGGCTCGCCGCGGCGGTCCTGCTGACGGCGCTGCTCGTCGCGGTCTTCCGCCGCTTCGAGGCCCCGGCCCCCGTGCCCCGCGCGGGCGGCTCGGGCCCGCTCGCCGCCCTCGGCATCACCCTCGCCCTGCTGGGCGTGCTCGGCCTGTCGATGACCGGCCTCGGCGGCCTCCTGGAGGGCCACACCGCCACCCTGGTCGCCGTCCGGATCACCGCCCCGGCGGCGGTCGCCATGGCCCTGGCGGGCTGGCTCCTGGTCGACCGGCCGGGCCGGTCCCGGGCCTGACACCGGCGGCCGGGCCGCCGGAGGGCGCGGCGACGTACCCTGGGACGTCGATCGATCACCCCGCACTGGAGTCAACGTGGCCGTCAACCTGGTCAATGTCGAGAACGTCAGCAAGGTGTACGGCACCCGTGCCCTGCTCGACGGCGTCTCGCTCGGCGTCTCCGAAGGGGACCGGATCGGGGTCGTGGGGCGCAACGGCGACGGCAAGACCACCCTCATCCGGATGCTGGCGCGCCTGGAGGAGGCCGACACCGGCCGCGTCACGCACAGCGGCGGGCTGCGGATCGGGGTGCTCACCCAGCACGACTCGCTCGACCCGGAGGCCACCATCCGGCACGAGGTCATCGGCGACCTGGCCGACCACGAGTGGGCCGGCAGCGCCAAGATCCGCGACGTGCTCACCGGCCTGTTCGGCGGGCTCGGCCTGCCCGGCTTCGAGCACGGCCTCGACACCGTGATCGGCCCGCTCTCCGGCGGCGAGCGCCGCAGGATCGCCCTCGCCAAGCTGCTCATCGAGGACCAGGACCTGCTGGTCCTCGACGAGCCCACCAACCACCTCGACGTCGAGGGCATCGCCTGGCTCGCCGGCCACCTCCAGCTCCGCCGCTCGGCGCTCGTCTGCGTCACCCACGACCGCTGGTTCCTCGACCAGGTCTGCACCCGCATGTGGGACGTGCAGCGCGGTGACGTGTACGAGTACGAGGGCGGCTACTCCGACTACGTCTTCGCCCGGGCCGAGCGGGAGCGGATCGCCGCGACCGAGGAGGTCAAGCGGCAGAACCTGATGCGCAAGGAGCTGGCCTGGCTGCGCCGCGGCGCGCCCGCCCGCACCTCCAAGCCCCGCTTCCGCATCGAGGCGGCCAACGCGCTCATCGCGGACGTGCCCGAGCCCCGCGACAGCACCGAGCTGATGAAGTTCGCCAACGCCCGGCTCGGCAAGACCGTCTTCGACCTGGAGGACGTGACCGTCACCGCCGGTCCGAAGACGCTGCTCCAGCACCTCACCTGGCAGCTCGGCCCCGGCGACCGCGTCGGCCTCGTCGGCGTCAACGGCGCGGGCAAGACCTCACTCCTGCGGGCACTCGCGGACGCGGCCGTCTCCCAGGGCGAGAAGCAGCCGCCGGCCGGCCGGATCGTCGTCGGCAAGACCGTGCGCCTCGCCTACCTCTCGCAGGACGTCACCGAGCTCCCCGCCCAGCTGCGGGTCCTGGAGGCCGTCCAGCAGATCCGCGACCGGGTCGACCTCGGCAAGGGCCGCGAGATGACCGCCGGCCAGCTCTGCGAGCAGTTCGGCTTCGGCAAGGAGAAGCAGTGGACGCCCGTCGGCGACCTGTCCGGCGGCGAGCGCCGCCGCCTCCAGCTGCTGCGCCTGCTGATGGACGAACCGAACGTCCTCTTCCTCGACGAGCCCACCAACGACCTCGACATCGAGACCCTGACCCAGCTGGAGGACCTCCTCGACGGCTGGCCGGGCTCCATGGTCGTCATCTCCCACGACCGCTTCTTCCTGGAGCGCACCACCGACCGCACCTTCGCCCTGCTGGGCGACCGCGCCCTGCGGATGCTGCCGCGCGGCATCGACGAGTACCTGGAGCGGCGCCGGCGGATGACCGAGGAGGCCGCGCCCGCGCCCGTCGCCGCGCCCGCGCAGCAGCCGAAGGCCGGCGTCTCCGCCGCGGACGCCCGCGCCGCGAAGAAGGAGCTCCAGAAGGTCGAGCGTCAGCTCGACAAGCTCTCCGAGCGGGAGACGAAACTGCACGCGCAGATCGCGGAGAACGCGACCGATTTCGAGAAGGTCGCGAAGATCGACGCGGAGTTGCGCGAACTGTCTGGAGAACGTGAAGAGTTGGAGATGCGCTGGCTCGAACTGGCGGAGAACGCATAACGAGGGCATCACGGGCCGGTCCTCCCTTGGGCACAAGGGGCGGACCGGTCGCTTTTGCGCCACCTCGTGGGTGGTAGAAAGAAAACCCGCTCACAGCAAGGGGGAAGCGCTGATGACCCAGCCGCCCAGCAACCAGCCGCCGGGGGGCTTCGGAGCTCCCCAGGATCCGAACCAGGGTGGCGTGCCGCCCGTCCCGCCGCAGATGCCCGGCCAGCCGCCGCAGACGCCGCCGGTCCCGCCGCAGGCGCCCGGCCAGCCGCCGGCCCAGCCTCCGCAGGCTCCCGGCCAGCCTCCGCAGGCCCAGCCCGGCTACGGCTACCCGCAGCAGGCCCCGCAGCCCGGCCCGTACGGCTACCCGACGCAGCCGGCGCAGCCGGCGGGCCCCTACGGCCAGCAGCCGGCCCAGCCGGGCCCGTACGGTCAGCAGCCCGGACCGTACGGCCAGCAGCCCGGCCCCTACGGCGGCTACCCGGGCCAGACGCAGCCCGCGTACCCGGCCGTGCCCGCCCCGGGCGGCGGCTCCGGCGGCGGCCCGTTCAAGAACCGCACCGCGCTCGTCGCCGCCGTCGCGGCGGCCGCCGTGGTCGTCGCGGCCGTCACCACGTGGGCCGTCGTCGGCAAGGGCGACGACCAGGAGCCGGTCGTCGCGAACCCGACGACGAGCAGCTCCAGCGCCACCACCGGCCCGAAGCCGACCGAGTCCGTGGACCAGGGCGACGGCTCCGGCGACGGCGACAAGGGCGGCGAGGACGACCTCAACGCGGCCCGCCAGGAGGGTGAGGCGAAGGTCAACTTCCTCACCGCCAACGACGTCGACCTGCCCCGCAACGGCTCCGAGGTCTTCGGCCCCTGGATCGTCGGCGACACCGTCGTCAAGGCGATGTACAAGGGCGTCTCCGGCTACAGCCTCGCCGACGGCACCAAGAAGTGGACGGTCGACCTGCCGTTCAAGCTGTGCGCGGCCCCCGCCCAGCCCGGCGCCAACGGCATCATGGTCTTCGGGTACGAGGAGAGCGCCAAGGACGGCGCCAAGTGCACGATGCTCCAGCAGATCGACCTCAAGACCGGCAAGGCGGGCTGGAAGAAGGCCGTCCCGAAGCCCACGGGCCTCTTCGCCTTCTCCGACAACACCCTCGCCATCGGCGGCAACACGGTGACCGCGGCCGGCAGCAGCAGCGCCTACGGCTTCTCCCTCACCGACGGCAAGCAGGTCTTCACCGGCCCCACCGGCGACTGCAAGCCGTACGCGTACGCCGGCGACGCCACCAAGCTGGTCGCCGCCAACCAGTGCCGCACGGCCGACGCCAGCAAGGAACAGCACACGGTCAGCGAGGTCGACCCCAACACGGGCAAGGCCAAGTGGACGTACAAGCTGGCCGCCACCTGGGAGGTCGACAAGGTCTACTCGGTGAACCCGCTCGTCGTCTCCGCCTTCCAGCGCGAGCAGAAGAAGTGGTCGATCGTCGCGCTCAACCCGAACGGCTCGGTCCGCTCCGAGATCCAGGGCGGCAAGGACAAGTACGCCCCGCGCTGCGGCGGCGGCCTGGTCATCTTCGGCCGCAACCTCCAGGGCTGCACCGGCGTCGCCGCCTCGGGCGACACCTTCTACATGGCGACCGACACCGACTACGGCACCTCCAACGAGGTCGTCGCCTTCGACCTCAAGAACGGCAAGCCCAAGTGGCGCTCCAAGGCGCCCGACGAGCAGCAGATGACGCCGCTGCGCATGGAGGGCGGCGAGGTCCTCGTCTACGTCGCGCCCAAGTACGACAAGGGCGGCGCGGTCGCGACGATCGCCCCGGCCGGCGGCGCGCCGAAGATCCTCCTGAAGCACCCGGTCTCGGTCTCGTCGATCGAGAGCGGCTTCTTCAGCGCGGGCTACGCCTACGGCAACGGCACGTTCGTGGTGGCGGCCGGCCGCGTCTCGGCGTCCAGCGACGCCGAGGAGAAGGAGACCAAGACGATGATGGGCTTCAGCAAGTGAGGTACGCGGACCGATGACCCAGCCACCCCCTCCGCCGCCGAACCAGCCCCCGGGCGGCTACCCGCCGCCGGGCGGCTTCGGCTCCCCGCAGGACCCGGGCCAGGGCCAGGGCGGCTTCGGCACGCCGACGCCCCCGCCCCCGCCGCAGGGCCGGCCCGGCTACGGCGCTCCGACGCCGCCGCAGGGCCAGCCCGGTTACGCCGCGCCGCCCCCGCCGCCCCAGGGCCAGCCCGGCTACGGCTACCCGGGGACCCCGCAGCCCGGGTACGGCTACCCGCAGCAGGACCCGCAGCACCAGCAGGCGGTGCCGCCGCCGTACGGCTACCCGGCCCAGCCGCAGCAGCCGTACGGCTACCCGACCGCGCCCCAGCAGCAGGTCCCGGCCCCCGCACCGGGCGGGCGGGGCAAGCTCTCCGCGCAGACGCAGATCATCGTCGCGGCGGTCGTGGCCGTCGCCCTGATCGTCGGCGGCGGCATCTGGTACGCCAACTCCGGCTCCGACCCGGAGCCCGACGCCAAGCCCACGGGCGGCACCGCCCAGGCCCCCACCGGCGGCGGCGACACCGGCACCGACGGCGGAGCGGGCAACGGCCTGGGCGGCGACGGCAAGGAGAAGCCCGGCGCCAAGACCGGCTCCACCCTGGCCTTCCGCATCGACGTGCCCAAGGTGCCCGACACCACGCCCGTCGACGGCTCCTGGCTCACCGAGAAGACCTTCGTGAAGACGGGCGTCAACTCGATCGTCGGCTACGACATCGACAAGGGCACGGTCTCCTGGACCCTGCCGCTCGCCGGCCAGGTCTGCGGCGCGTCCCGGCACAAGACCGCCGACAACAAGGTGCCGATCCTCTTCGAGGAGTCCAAGCGCGTCGCGCCCCGCTACTACCAGAGCTGCAACCAGGTCGGCATGGTCGACCTGAACACCGGCAAGCTGCTCTGGTCGGCCTCCGTCAGCGACGGCGGCGACGAGAAGGCCCGCTTCAGCGAGGTCACGCTCAGCGGCGGGACCGTGGCGGCCGGCGGCACCGACGGCGGCGCGGCCTTCGACGCCGCCACCGGCAAGGTCCGCTGGAAGCCGCAGTCCAACGACCAGAACTGCTACGACATGGGCTACGGCGGCGGCGCCGGCCTCGTCGCCGTCCGCAAGTGCGGTCAGTACGGCGCCGAGTCCGTCCTCGTCCAGAACCTGGACCCGAAGTCGGGCAAGCCGCTCTCGCAGTTCAAGATGCCGCAGGGCGTGAAGTACGCGGCGGTCGTCTCGACCAAGCCGCTGGTGGTCGCGGCCAACGTCGGCGACGCCGCCGACGACGGCAGCGGCATCTCGGACTTCTTCTCCATCGACGAGAAGACCGGGAAGCTGCGCACCAAGATCACGGCCGACGCGGACCGCTACGCGGCCCGCTGCGGCTCCACCTCGGTGGAGGACTGCTCGCAGGTCCTCGTCGGCGACGACCGGCTCTACGTGCCCACCGAGGAGCACGACGGCTCCACCGGCGAGTACGGCGACAAGACCAACGAGATCATCGCCTTCGACCTCGCCAACGGCCGGACCGCGCCCGAGAAGGCCGACGCCGGCGACGGCTACACGCTGATGCCGCTGCGCATGGACGGCGGCGACCTCATCGCGTACAAGGTGCCCCCGTACTCCAAGGGCGGGCAGATCGTCTCCGTCCACGCGGGCACGATGAAGTCGACCCTGCTCCTGGAGAACCCGTCGGACAAGGGGAACCGGGACATCGAGACCAGCTTCTCGATCACCGGCGCCGAACTCCTCTACGGCGACGGCCGGTTCTTCATCTCGGCCACCTACGCGAGCAAGGCGCGGGAGGGCGAGTCCGCCTTCTCGAAGAAGTACCACGCGGTGTCGTTCAGCACGCGGAACTGACGCCCGAGACCGACGCGAAGGGCCTCCCCGGGACACCGGGGAGGCCCTTCGCGCGTCCGCTTCCCCCTTTCGTGCGCCGGAGGTTGACGCCCCGTCGGGCGGGGGAGCGTGTAGCTTGCCGGGTCAGGGTGCCGGGGGACGGCACGCCCGGGGGATGGGGGATGACGGGATGGGCGTTCGGCTCGTGGTCGTGGACGACCACCGCCTGCTCGCGGAGGCGCTCGCCTCGGCACTGAAGCTGCGCGGGCACCGGGTGCTCGCGGCGGCCGCGCCGACGGCGGGGGCGGCGGAGGTCGTGGTGGGCAGGGCGCCGGAGGTCTGCCTCTTCGGCACGGCCGCGCCGGCCGCGGCCGGGACCTTCGAACCGGTCGCGCGGATCAAGCGGGAGCGGCCGCAGGTGGCCGTGGTGGTGCTGGGCCCGGTGCCCTCGCCGCGCGGCATCGCGGCGGCCTTCGCGGCCGGGGCGTCGGGGTACGTCCGGCACGACGAGCGGATCGAGGGCGTCGAGCGGGCGCTGCTGAAGGCCCGGGCGGGGGAGGCGGCGGTGGCGCCGCAGCTGCTCGCGGGGGCCTTCGCGGAGCTGCTGAACCCGGCGGCGCAGCCGGACGACGAGGCGCAGCGGCTGCTGCGGCTGCTGACCCACCGGGAGGCGGAGGTCCTGGTGCGGGTCGCGGAGGGGGAGGACACCCGGCTGATCGCGGCGGGGATGGGGATCGCGCCGAGCACGGCGCGGACACACGTGCAGCGGGTGCTGATGAAGCTGGGCGTGGGGTCCCGTCTGGAGGCGGCGGCGCTGGCGGCCCGCACGGGCCTCCTCGACCGGGCGGTGCCGGGCCGGCGCGGCCCGCACTGAGTCCGCGGGGCCCCGGGGTCCGGGCGGTCCCGGAGGTCCCGGGAGCCGTGGACCGGGTTCCGGTCTTGACCTCGATGTTCGCTTGTGGTTCTTTGTGCGTGGTTCTGTTTGATCGCGCCCGGAGGGCACCCCCGTGAAGAAGACCGCCACCACGCTCGCCGACGGGCGCGAGCTGATCTACTACGACACCCGCGACGACGTGGTCCGCACCGCCGTCGACCCGCGCCCCCTCGCCCCCGTCACCTCCCGCTCCGAGATCCGGTACGACGAGCTGACCGGCGACCACGTCGCCGTCGCCTCCCACCGGCAGAGCCGCACCTACCTCCCGCCGGCCGACGCCTGCCCGCTCTGCCCCGCCAGGGACGGCCGCGAGAGCGAGATCCCCGAGGAGAGCTACGAGGTCGCGGTCTTCGAGAACCGCTTCCCCTCCCTCTCCGGCGGCGTCGGCCGCTGCGAGGTCGTCTGCTTCACCGACGACCACACCGCCTCCTTCGCCGACCTCACCGAGGAGCGGGCCCGGCTCGTCCTCGACGCCTGGACCGACCGCACCGCCGCGCTCTCCGCCCTCCCCGGCGTCCAGCAGGTCTACTGCTTCGAGAACCGGGGCCAGGAGATCGGCGTCACCCTGCCGCACGCCCACGGGCAGATCTACGCCTTCCCCTACGTCACCCCCCGCACGGCCCTGATGCGCCGCCGGATCGACGAGCACCGCCGGGCCACCGGCCGGAACCTCTTCGACGACCTCGTCGCCCGCGAGCGCGCCGACGCCGAACGGGTGGTCCTGGAGACCGCGCACTGGATCGCCTTCGTGCCGTACGCCGCCAAGTGGCCGTACGAGGTCCACCTCCACCCCAAGCGGCGCGTCCCCGACCTGCTCGCCCTCGACGAGGCCGCCCGCGCGGAGTTCGCACAGGTCCATCTGGAACTCTTGAGGCGCTTCGACCGGATCTTCGGCCCGGCGGAGCCGCCGACGCCCTACATCGCCGCCTGGCACCAGGCGCCGTTCACGGACGAGCGGCGGGAGGACTTCGGGCTGCACCTGGAGCTGTTCACGGTCCGGCGCGCCTCCGGCAAGCTGAAGTTCCTCGCGGGCACCGAGTCCGGCACGGGGGCGTTCATGAACGACATCCGGCCGGAGGACGCGGCCCGGCGCATCCGAGAGGTGGCAAGCGCATGACACTGAGGTATCTGGTGACGGGCGGGGCGGGCTACGTGGGCGGCGCGGTGGCCGCCCACCTGCTGGAGCGGGGCCACCGGGTCACCGTCCTCGACGACCTCTCCACCGGCTTCCGCGAGGGCGTCCCGGCCGGCGCCGAGTTCATCGAGGGCCGGATCCAGGACGCCGCCCGCTGGCTCGACGACTCCTACGACGCGGTGCTGCACTTCGCCGCGTTCTCGCAGGTCGGCGAGTCCGTCGCCAAGCCGGAGAAGTACTGGGAGAACAACGTCGGCGGCACCCTGGCGCTGCTCGCCGCCATGCGCGCGGCCGGCGTCCGCAAGCTGGTGTTCTCCTCCACCGCCGCCACCTACGGCGAGCCGGAGACCGTCCCGATCACCGAGACCGCGCCGACCGCCCCCACCAGCCCGTACGGGGCGACCAAGCTGGCCGTCGACCACATGATCACCGGCGAGTGCGCCGCCCACGGCCTCGCCGCCGCCTCCCTGCGCTACTTCAACGTGGCCGGGGCGTACGGCGGGCTCGGCGAGCGCCACGACCCCGAGTCGCACCTCATCCCGCTCGTCCTCCAGGTCGCCCTCGGCGAGCGCGAGGCCGTCTCCGTCTACGGCGACGACTACCCGACCCCCGACGGCACCTGCGTCCGCGACTACATCCACGTCGCCGACCTCGCCGAGGCCCACCTCCTGGCGCTCGACGCGATGACGGCCGGCACCGTGCCGGCGGGCGAGCACCTGGTCTGCAACCTCGGCAACGGCAACGGCTTCTCCGTCCGCGAGGTGATCGAGACCGTCCGGAAGGTCACCGGCCACCCGGTCCCCGAGATCACCGCCGCCCGCCGCCCCGGCGACCCGGCCGTCCTGGTCGCCTCCGCCGACGCCGCCCGCGAGCGGCTCGGCTGGACGCCGTCCCGCCCCGACCTGGCGGACGTCGTCGCCGACGCCTGGGCCTTCGCCCGGCAGCGCGAAGGAGACCGCCCGTGACCGTCGCCGCCGACTTCCAGGCGCTGTACGGCGCCGCGCCCGACGGGGTCTGGGCCGCCCCCGGGCGGGTCAACCTCATCGGGGAGTACACCGACTTCAACGACGGCTTCGTGCTGCCGCTCGCCCTGCCGCACACCACCGTCGCCGCCGTCTCCCGCCGCGACGACGGCGTGCTGCGCCTGCACTCCGGGGATGTCGACGGCGGCATCGTCCAGCTCGACACCGACGCCCTGGAGCCGCTCTCCGGCGGCGGCTGGGCCGCCTACCCGGCCGGCGTCGTCTGGGCGCTGCGGGAGGCCGGGCACCCGGTGTCCGGCGCCGACGTGCACCTCACCTCCACCGTGCCGACCGGCGCCGGGCTCTCCTCCTCGGCCGCCCTGGAGGTCGTCACCGCCCTCGCCCTGAACGACCTCTTCGGCCTCGGACTCACCCGGCCCGAGCTGGCCCGGATCGCGCAGCGCGCCGAGAACGCCTTCGTCGGCGTGCCCTGCGGGGTCATGGACCAGATGGCCTCCGCCTGCGCCGAGGAGGGCCACGCCCTCCACCTGGACACCCGGGACCTGTCGTACCGGCAGGTGCCCTTCGACCTCGCCGCCGAGGGACTGGCCCTGCTGGTCGTCGACACCCGGGTGAAGCACGCGCTCGGGGACGGCGCGTACGCCGAGCGGCGCGCCGGTTGTGAAGCGGGCGCGCGGGCGCTCGGGGTGCGCGCCCTGCGCGACGTCAACGCC
Organism: Streptomyces sp. NPDC014656; assembly: GCF_043084305.1. Taxonomy (NCBI): domain Bacteria; kingdom Bacillati; phylum Actinomycetota; class Actinomycetes; order Kitasatosporales; family Streptomycetaceae; genus Streptomyces; species Streptomyces sp. NPDC014656. The sequence goes on along the minus strand of NZ_JBIBZN010000010.1, from coordinate 115,163 downwards.
GCGCAACTGCCCGCCGCACTCGACCGTCTGAGCGACGAGACGATTCTGCGGTACGTCCGGCACGTGGTCTCGGACAACGACCGGGTGGTCCGGGTGATCGCCCTGCTGGACGCCGGGGCGACCCGGGCGGTCGGTCCGATCCTCACCGAAGGGCACGCCTCGCTCCGGGACGACCTGCGGGTCTCCTGCCCGGAGCTGGACCTCGTCGTCGAGGCGGCGAACGCGGCCGGGGCGCTCGGCGCCCGGATGACCGGGGGCGGTTTCGGCGGCTCGGCGGTGGTCCTGGTGGACGCGGAGCGGGCCGAGGAGACCGGCGCCGCCGTGCGGAAGGCCTTCGCCGCCGCCGGGTACGCGGAGCCCGGGATCTTCCCGGCCGTCCCCTCGGCGGGCGCCCGCCGGCTCTGACGCCGACGGTCCCACAAGGACCGCCGAGTTCGGACACTTCCGCCAATCGGCCCCCACGGTGCCGTGCCGCCCCCCTAATCTGTGGGCAGCGCCGGTGGGGGCCGGTGCCGTTCAGGGGGCGAGACCCGTCGGGTACGGCGCCGGGAGCGGGGTAGCAGTCTGGGCACGGCGGCGGCCGTGCGCCGGACGGACCCGCCCCCGGCGCCGTACCGCGCCGGTCTCTCCTCGACACTTGGGGGTGTCCGTGGCACGAATCCGGGTCCTGGTGGTGGACGACCACCGCGTCTTCGCCGAATCGCTGGCGGCCGCGCTGGCGGCCGAGCCCGACGTCGACGTCGCCGCGGCGGGCAGCGGTCCCGCCGCCATGCGCTGTCTGGACCGGGGGGTCGCGGAGGGGCGCCGTTTCGACGTGTTGCTCGTCGACGCCGACCTGGGCGCGCTGCCCACGGCCCCGGCGGCGGTGCCGTCCGGGCCGGACGGCGAGCCCGCCGTGGACGGGATCTCGCTGGTCGCGGGGGTGCGGAAGGTCCAGCCCGCGGTCCGCACGGTGGTGCTGGCCGAGAAGGACGACGCCCGCCGCGCCGCGCTGGCGCTCCAGGCGGGGGCCTGCGGCTGGGTGGCGAAGGACTGCTCGCTCCAGCGGCTCCTCGCCGTGGTCCGCGGCGTCCTGCGGGACGAGACGCACCTGCCGCCGGCGCTGCTGACCGGGGTGCTGCGGGAGCTGACGGCGGTCCGGAAGCACCGGACGGAGAGCGAGCGGCTCGTGGAGTCGCTGACCCCGCGCGAGCGGGAGGTGCTGCGCTGCATGGTGGCGGGCCTGGGCCGCAAGGCGGTCGCCGAGCGGCTCTTCCTGTCGCCGCACACCGTCCGCACGCACATGCAGAACGTGCTGGGGAAGCTGGGCGTCCACTCGACGCTGGCGGCGGTGGCGCTGGCCCGGCGGGCGGGCGTGGGCCCCGCACCGCTCCCGGAGCGGGTGGTGCTAGCCGGGGAGGTTGTCGAACGGGGCGGTCAGCCGGCGTAGCAGGGCGGCGAGTTCGGCGCGCTGGGGGCGGGAGAGCTGGGCGAGGATGGCCCGCTCCTGGGCGAGCAGCCCGGCGAGCGCCTCGTCGGCGCGGTCCCGTCCCTCGGGGGTGAGCCGGACCAGCACGCCGCGCCGGTCGCTGGGGTCGGGCAGCCGCTCGACCAGGCCCTTCTTGGTGAGCCGGTCGATGCGGTTGGTCATGGTGCCCGAGGTGACCAGGGTCTGGGTGAGGAGCTGGCCGGGGGAGAGCTGGTACGGGGCTCCGGCGCGGCGCAGCGAGGTGAGGACGTCGAACTCCCAGGGCTCCAGCTGGTGCTCGGAGAAGGCGAGCCGCCGGGCGCGGTCGAGGTGCCGGGCCAGCCGGGAGACGCGGCTGAGGACCTCCAACGGTTCCACGTCGAGGTCCGGGCGCTCACGGCGCCATGCAGCGACCAGCCGGTCGACCTCGTCCTCCATGTGATCAGTGTAGTGGGTCTGTTGACATAAAGTCTCTTGCCTTCGAGTTTCTCGATCTCATGAATCTTGATGTCGAGATATAATATCGGCGGGAGAGGGGAAGGGACCCGGCCGAAACCCGGTTCCGCTTGGCCGACTCACGCCTGCAAGGGGGCATCGAACATGCATTCCGTGGAAACCGCCGCCGCACCCGTCTGGGACCCACGGCAGTACCTCCGCCACGCCACCCACCGCACCCGTCCCTTCCTCGACCTCCTCCAGCGAATACCCCGCCTCCCCAACGGCGACCGCCCCGCCCGCATCGCCGACCTCGGCTGCGGCCCCGGCAACGTCACGGCCCTCCTCGCCGACCGCTGGCCCGACGCCCACATCACCGGCTTCGACCTCTCGCCCGAGATGCTCGAACAGGCCGAGAAGGACTGGTCCGGCACCACCTCCGGCGGCGGCTGGCTCGACTTCCGCCCCGCCGACGCCGCCCACTGGACCCCCGCCGAGCCCTACGACCTGATCGTCTCCAACGCCGCCCTCCAGTGGGTCCCCAACCACCCGGAGTCCTTCGCCGCCTGGACCGGCGGCCTGCGCCCCGGCGGCGTCCTCGCCTTCCAGGTCCCCGGCAACTTCACCTCCCCCAGCCACGCCCTCCTCGGCGAACTCTGCGCCCGCCCCGAGTGGCGCGCCCGCCTCGGCGACCAGGGCCGGCGCTTCGTCCACATCCTCGAACCCGCCGACTACCTCGCCCGCCTCACCGCCCTCGGCTGCGAGACCGACGTCTGGGAGACCGTCTACTGCCAGCTCCTCCAGGGCGAGGACGCCGTCCTCGACTGGGTCAAGGGCACCGCGCTGCGCCCCGTCCTCACCACCCTCGCCGACGACCGCCCCGCCGCCGAGGCATTCCTCGCCGCGTACCGCGACCTCCTCCGCGAGGCGTACCCCCCGGGCCCCGACGGCACCGTCTTCCCCTTCCGCCGCGTCTTCGCGGTCGCCCGCACCCCGTCCTGAAACGGCGGACGCCCCGCACCGGAGGAATCCGGTGCGGGGCGTCCGTGTGGCCCGGGAGGGTCAGTTGATCTTGTTGTAGGCCTGGTAGCCCGTGCCGATCTTGGCCTTCGGCGCGAAGCGCGCCGGGGAGGTGTTGAAGTAGCGGTACAGCTCGCCCGCGCTGTTCACACCGATGATGTCGGCCTTGCCGTCCGCGTTCAGGTCGCCGGGGGAGGCCAGCTGCTTGTACGTGTTCCAGCCGGTGCCGACCAGGGAGCGGGCGCGGAACGGCGCGCTGGCGTTGCCGGTGCCCGGGTAGACGTACAGGCTGCCGTCGGTGGTGCGGGCCAGCAGGTCGGTGAGGCCGTCACCGGTGTAGTCGCCGGCGCCGATGATCTTGTTGAAGGCGTTCCAGCCGCCGCCGAGGCTCACGCGGGTCGCGAAGCCGGTGCCGGCGCCGTTGCCCTTGTACAGCCACAGGGTGCCGTTCTTGTCCCGGGCCACCAGGTCGCCCTTGCCGTCGCCGGTCAGGTCGCCGGGACCGACGATGGCGGTGTAGGCGCCCCAGCCGCCGCCGATCTCCTCACCGTCGACGAAGAAGTAGCCGTAGGAGATGTGGCCGAGGTCGGACGCGCCGTCGTCGTTCATCGACGAGAGGCCGAAGAGGTTGTAGCCCGCCCACTCGTTCGCCGAGCCGACCGGATCACGGGGCTCCAGGAGGCCCGTGGTGGTGTTCTTGTACCAGTACCAGCTGCCGCCCGAGGTGAACGCGTGGACGCCGTCGCGGCCCGAGTACGGGTTGGTGCCGGAGTTGCCGATCTGGGCGGCGTCCGCCCAGGCGGCCTTCTCGCTCGCCGGGACCCTGGCGACGAGGGTGCCGTCGCCCTTGGGCGCGTAGTAGTACAGCGTGCCGCCGAGGTCGCGGGCGAGCAGGCCGCCGTGGCCGCCGGCCACGAGCTGGGTGAAGGTGTTCCAGCCGCCGCCGATCGCCTTGGCGGGCGCGAAGAGCCTGCTGGTGTCGCCGGTGCCGGCGTAGAAGTACAGCTGGCCGGCGGTGTCACGGGCGTACACGTCGCCGAAGCCGTCGCCGTTGCCGTCTCCGAGGCCCACGAGCTGGTCGAACTTGCCCCAGCCGGTGCCGACGAGGGTGCGGCCGCTGAGCGGCTTGGACAGGTCGCCGGTACCGAGGTACAGGTACAGCTGGCCGGCCGGGGTGCGGCCGATGACGTCGGCGCGGCCGTCGCCGTTCACGTCGCCGGGCGAGAAGACCTTGTTGTAGGTCTGCCAGCCGTTGCCGACGAAGACGCCGGCGCGCTGGTTGAACTCCGAGTCGACGCTGCCGTACTCGGAGGCGTCCTTGTACAGGGTGAGCGTGCCGGTCAGCGAGACCGTGAACACCTCGGGCAGGGAGCCCTCGCCCTGGTCGCCGACCGGGATGACGTCCTTCGCGAAGGGCGCGTCGAATTTGCCGAACGGCGAGACGCCGTCGACGGTGACCGAGTTCAGGTAGCCGAACGTGTCGCGGTAGATCAGGTCTTCCTGGCCGTCGCCGTCCAGGTCGGACAGGAGCGACGAGGAGTCCGCGGCGGCCTGCGCGCCCGCGCGGGCCGTGCCGGCCTGCGGCAGCGACAGGGACTTCGGCGTGGCCTTCGGGGCCTGCTTCTGCTCCGCGAAGGCGCGCGAGGCCGGGTCGGCGACGTCGGCCGAGGCGGGGGTCGCCAGCAGCATGCCGGCGGAGAGGGCGAGAGCGGTGCACGCGGCGACGCGGCGGCCACGCCCGGAGAACATGGAACGCAAAGGATCCCCCCCTGGGGAACGTGAAGATGTGGGTACCGGGACGGGCTCCGCACCGCCTTCGCGCGCACCTGCGCGCGAAGGGCGAACGCCCTTCCGGATATGTGCGTGAGTGTAACGTCCGCCAACGACATTCAGGCGAACGGTTATCGAACGAGGGGGCCTCTGTCACCGGACGGTGACAGAGGCCCCCGGAACCCGGCCTAGTACAGGTTCGAGTAGACCTGCCAGCCGTCGCCGACCTTGACCCGCGGCGCGAAGACGGCGCTCGTGGCCGTCGAGTGGTAGCGGTACAGCGTGCCGCCCGACGTGGTCGCGACCAGGTCCGCGCGGCCGTCGCCGTCCAGGTCGCCCGGCGCGGCGATCTGCCGGTACGAGCCCCAGCCGGTGCCGACCTTCACCCGGGTGAGGAAGGGGTGGGTCGAGACGCCCGTGCCCTTGTACAGCCACAGGACGCCCGAGCCGTCCCGGGCGAGGATGTCCGCGCGCCCGTCGCCGGAGATGTCACCGGCGCCGATCAGACGGTTGTACGAGCCCCAGCCGCGGCCGACCTCCAGCCGGGAGGCGAAGCCGGTGCCCTGGCCGTTGCCCCGCATCAGGTACAGCACGCCGGAGCGGTCGCGGGCCAGCAGGTCGCCCTTGCCGTCGCCGTTCAGGTCGCCGGGGCCGAAGACGTGGTTGTACGAGCCCCAGCCGCCGCCGCTCCAGTCGCCCGTGTAGAGGACGCCGTCGAGGGTGAAGAAGAGCTCGCCGAAGACGTTCGCGTCGAGCGAGGAGGCGAAGCCCAGCGGCGCGCCGGACCAGTTGCCCTCGAACGGGTCGCGCGGCGTCAGCTTGCCGTTGTTCAGGCCCCCGTACCAGTACAGGGTGCCCCCCGGGGTCCGCGCCAGCAGCGCGTTCTTGCCCGCGAACGGGATGGCGCCGGACGCGCCGAACTGGTCGCCCGACTGGTACGCGCCGACCGCCGAGAGCCGCGCGCGCGGCGTGTACGTGCCGTTGCCCCGGCCCTCGTAGCCCCACAGCGTGCCGTCGACGGAACGGCCGTAGAGGTCGGCCCGCCCGTCGCCGTTCACGTCGTCGGCCGCGAAGAGCTGGTTGTACGTGTTCCAGCCGCCGCCGATCAGCTTCTTCGGTTTGAACGGGCTCGCCCCGGTCCCGGTGCCGCTGTAGAAGTACAGGTTGCCGTTGGGCGTGCGCGCCACCGCGTCGCCCTTGCCGTCGCCGTCGTTGTCGCCGATGCCGACGAGCTGGTCGAAGGCGCCCCAGCCGGTGCCCGCCCGCACCGGCGCCGCGAACGGCGCCATGAGGTTGCCCGTCGCGCGGTAGTAGTACAGCTCGCCGTTGTGCTTGCGGGCCAGCAGGTCGAAGCGGCCGTCGCCGTTCACGTCGCCGGGCGAGAAGACCTTGTTGTAGGTCCCCCAGCCGCCGCCGGTCCAGTACCAGGAGGCGCCGCTCATGGTGGCGCCGGCGTGCAGCTCCGCCTTGCCGTACTGGGTCAGCACCAGCACCTCGGGCTGGCCGTCGCCGTTCTGGTCGCCGAGCGGCACCAGGTCCATCGGGACCTCGCCGGAACCGGAGGCGCTCCACGCGCCCCCCTCGGACGGACCGCTCATGACGACGCCGAGCTCGCCGGACCAGTCGCGGTAGAGGACGTCGGTGGCACCGTCGCCGTCCACGTCGAAACGGGACGGCAGCGCCTCCGCCGCCTGCGCGGTCCGGGCCGTCGCGCCGCCCCGCAGCTTCGACAGGTCGGGCGAGGGCAGCGGGGCCGCCGCGCGGCGCGGCTGCTCGGCGGCGGAGGGCCGGGGCGCGGGCTCGGCCACGGCGGGGGACGCCAGCAGCATGCCGGCGGAGAGGGCGAGCGCGGTGCACGCGGCGACACGGTGGCCGCGCAGGGAGAAAGCGGTACGCAAAGTGATCCCCCCCTGGGGAACGTGAGAACAGGATCCAGGGCAGGGTTCCGCTCCGGCTCCGCACGGCAGAAGGGCGCGTACGGAGGGCGGACACCCCCCCGGATGTGGGGGGATCATAGCCTTGATCGTTGAGTCGGCAACGAATCTTTTCGGGATCCGTCAGGTCCGACGGCCGGGGAAGGGGCACGGACCCCGGCCGGACGGTCAGTTCTTCCGGTGACCTATCAGCCGCGGCTTCTGCTCCATGCCGTCCAGACCGTGCCACGCCAGGTTCACCAGATGCGCCGCCACCTCGGCCTTCCTCGGCTTGCGGACGTCCAGCCACCACTGGCCGGTCAGCGCCACCATGCCCACCAGCGCCTGCGCGTACAGCGGCGCCAGCTTCGGGTCGAAGCCGCGGGTCTTGAACTCCAGACCCAGGATGTCCTCGACCTGCGTGGCGATGTCGCTGATCAGCGACGCGAACGTCCCCGTGGACTGCGCCACCGGCGAGTCCCGGACCAGGATCCGGAACCCGTCCGTGTAGTTCTCGATGTAGTCCAGCAGCGCGAAGGCCGCCTGCTCCAGCAGCTCCCGCGGATGACCGGCGGTCAGCGCCCCCGTCACCCCGTCCAGCAGCTGCCGCATCTCCCGGTCGACCACGACCGCGTACAGCCCCTCCTTGCCGCCGAAGTGCTCGTACACCACCGGCTTCGAGACCCCGGCCTTCGCCGCGATCTCCTCCACCGACGTGCCCTCGAAACCCTTCTCGGCGAAGAGCGTCCGGCCGATGTCCAGAAGCTGCTCCCGGCGCTCCGCGCCGGTCATCCGCACCCGGCGGCCGCGCCGGGGCTTCGCTCCGGTACCGCCCGTACCACTGGTGCTGCTGGAACTGCCGTCGATCGCCACGTCTTCCATCATGCCGCGTCGGAGGGCGCGGTCTGGCGGCGGGCGTCGATACGGGACGGGGCCGGCCAGCGGACGTCGGTCGCCCAGCCCGCCAGCTCGAACCAGCGGATCAGCCGGGCACTGGAGTCGATCTGCCCCTTCAGCACGCCGTGGCGCGCCGAGGTCGGGTCCGCGTGGTGCAGGTTGTGCCACGACTCGCCGCAGGACAGCACCGCCAGCCACCACACGTTCCCCGAGCGGTCACGCGACTTGAACGGACGCTTGCCCATCGCGTGACAGATCGAGTTGATCGACCACGTCACGTGGTGCAGCAGACAGACCCGGACCAGCGAGCCCCAGAAGAACGCCGTGAAGGCACCCCACCACGACCACGTCACCAGACCGCCGATCACCGGCGGGATCGCCAGCGACACGACCGTCCACAGCACGAACTGCCGCGAGATCCGGCGGATCGCCGAGTCCTTGATCAGATCGGGCGCGTACTTGTGCTGCGGCGTCCGCTCCTCGTCGAACATCCAGCCGATGTGCGCCCACCACAGCCCCTTCAGCAGCGCCGGCACCGTCTCGCCGAACCGCCACGGGGAGTGCGGGTCGCCCTCCGCGTCCGAGAACTTGTGGTGCTTGCGGTGATCCGCCACCCAGCGCACCAGCGGCCCCTCCACCGCCAGCGACCCCATGATCGCCAGCGCGATCCGCAGCGGCCGCTTCGCCTTGAACGACCCGTGCGTGAAGTACCGGTGGAAACCGATCGTGATGCCGTGGCAGCCGATGAAGTACATCGCGACCATCAGCCCCAGATCCAGCCAGCTCACCCCCCAGCCCCAGGCCAGCGGCACCGCCGCCAGCAGTGCCACGAACGGCACCACGATGAACAGCCCCAGCGCGAGCTGCTCGACGGAACCCTTGCTGTCGCCGCTGAGCGTGGCGGAGGGCAGGGCCTGGACCGGGCCGGACGTCTCGGACGCCTCGGGCGCCGGGGTCACCTCGGGGGTGATGGTCATACGTGTCCTCTGGGGGGGGTGAGGGTGGGGGGACGGAAAAGACGGGCCGAGGCTACGGATGCGTAACCTACGGCGACGTAAGTATGGCAGCGCGGCGGCACGCGGCAAGAGGGCACAAGCGGGGGGCTCCCCCACGTCCAGGGAATGGACACCTATCCTGGGGGCGTCGGACAGCGCGGTCCGCAAGCCTCCAGAACCCTCCAGACGTGCTTGAACACTGCAAGGAGCCACACCTGTGAGCAGTGCCGACCAGACTCCCACCACCAACGCCGAGCTGCGCGCCGACATCCGCCGACTGGGCGACCTCCTCGGCGAGACCCTCGTACGCCAGGAGGGCCACGAACTCCTCGACCTCGTCGAGAAGGTCCGACGCCTCACCCGCGAGGACGGCGACGCCGCCGCCGAGCTGCTGCGCGGCGTCGAACTGGAGACGGCCGCCAAGCTCGTCCGCGCCTTCTCCACCTACTTCCACCTCGCCAACGTCACCGAGCAGGTCCACCGCGGCCGCGAGCTCCGCGAGAAGCGCGCCGCCGAGGGCGGCCTCCTCGCCCGCACCGCCGACATGCTCAAGGACGGCGACCCCGCCCACGTGCGCGAGACGGTCAAGAACCTCAACGTGCGCCCCGTCTTCACCGCGCACCCCACCGAGGCCGCCCGCCGCTCCGTCCTCAACAAGCTCCGCCGCATCGGAGCCCTCCTGGAGAACCCGGTCATCGAGTCCGACCGGCGCCGCCACGACCTGAGGCTCGCCGAGAACATCGACCTCATCTGGCAGACCGACGAACTCCGCGTCGTCCGCCCGGAGCCCGCCGACGAGGCCCGCAACGCCATCTACTACCTCGACGAGCTGCACGCGGGCGCCGTCGGCGACGTCCTGGAGGACCTCGCCGCCGAACTGGAGCGCGTCGGCTACGAGCTCCCCGCCGGCACCCGCCCGCTCACCTTCGGCACCTGGATCGGCGGCGACCGCGACGGCAACCCCAACGTCACCCCCCAGGTCACCTGGGACGTCCTGATCCTCCAGCACGAGCACGGCATCACCGACGCCCTGGAGCTCATCGACTTCCTCCGCGGCCTGCTCTCCAACTCCATCCGCTACACCGGCGCCACCCAGGAACTCCTGGACTCCCTCCAGCGCGACCTCGACCTCCTCCCCGAGATCAGCCCGCGCTACAAGCGGCTCAACGCCGAGGAGCCGTACCGCCTCAAGGCCACCTGCGTCCGCCAGAAGCTCCTCAACACCCGCGAGCGCCTCGCCGCCGGCACCGCGCACCAGGAAGGCCGCGACTACCTCGGCACCGCCGAGCTCATCCGCGACCTCACCCTCATCCAGACCTCCCTGCGCGAGCACCGAGGCGGCCTCTTCGCCGACGGGCGCATGGACCGCACCATCCGCACCCTCGCCGCCTTCGGCCTCCAGCTCGCCACCATGGACGTCCGCGAGCACGCCGACGCCCACCACCACGCCCTCGGCCAGCTCTTCGACCGCCTCGGCGAGGAGTCCTGGCGGTACGCCGACATGCCCCGCGACTACCGGCAGAAGCTCCTCGCCAAGGAGCTCCGCTCCCGCCGCCCGCTGGCCCCCACCCCGGCCCCGCTCGACGCCGACGGCCAGAAGACCCTCGGCGTCTTCCACACCGTCAAGGAAGCCTTCGAGCGCTTCGGCCCCGAGGTCATCGAGTCCTACATCATCTCGATGTGCCAGGGCGCCGACGACGTCTTCGCCGCCACCGTCCTCGCCCGCGAGGCCGGCCTGATCGACCTGCACGCCGGCTGGGCCAAGATCGGCATCGTGCCGCTCCTGGAGACCACCGACGAGCTCCGCGCCGCCGACGTCATCCTCAACGACATGCTCGCCGACCCCTCCTACCGGCGCCTCGTCGCCCTGCGCGGCGACGTCCAGGAGGTCATGCTCGGCTACTCGGACTCCTCCAAGTTCGGCGGCATCACCACCAGCCAGTGGGAGATCCACCGCGCCCAGCGGCGCCTGCGCGACGTCGCCCACCGCTACGGGGTCCGGCTGAGGCTGTTCCACGGCCGCGGCGGCACCGTCGGCCGCGGCGGCGGCCCCTCGCACGACGCCATCCTCGCCCAGCCCTGGGGCACCCTGGAGGGCGAGATCAAGGTCACCGAGCAGGGCGAGGTCATCTCCGACAAGTACCTCATCCCGTCGCTGGCCCGCGAGAACCTCGAACTGACCGTCGCGGCCACGCTCCAGGCCTCCGCCCTGCACACCGCGCCCCGCCAGTCCGACGACGCCCTGGCCCGCTGGGACGCCGCCATGGACACCGTCTCCGAGGCCGCCCACACCGCGTACCGCAAGCTCGTCGAGGACCCCGGCCTGCCGGCGTACTTCCTCGCCTCCACCCCCGTCGACCAGCTCGCCGACCTGCACCTGGGCTCACGGCCCTCCCGCCGCCCCGGCTCCGGCGTCTCCCTCGACGGACTCCGTGCCATCCCCTGGGTGTTCGGATGGACCCAGTCCCGCCAGATCGTTCCCGGCTGGTACGGCGTCGGCTCCGGCCTCAAGGCCCTGCGCGAGGCCGGCCTCGAAGCCGTCCTCGGCGAGATGCACGAGCAGTGGCACTTCTTCCGCAACTTCCTCTCCAACGTGGAGATGACGCTCGCGAAGACGGACCTGCGGATCGCCCGCCACTACGTCGACACCCTCGTCCCCGACGAGCTCAAGCACGTCTTCGACGCCATCGAGGCGGAGCACGCGCTCACCGTCGAGGAGGTCCTCAAGGTCACCGGCGGCGAGAAGCTCCTCGACTCCCACCCGGTCCTCCAGCAGACCTTCGCCATCCGCGACGCCTACCTGGACCCGATCTCCTACCTCCAGGTCGCCCTCCTCGCCCGGCAGCGGGCCGCCGCCGAGGCCGGCCAGGACCCGGACCCGCTGCTCGCGCGGGCCCTGCTCCTGACGGTCAACGGCGTGGCGGCGGGCCTCCGCAACACGGGCTGACGCCCTCCGCGCACGAAGAAGTGCCCCCGCGGGCCTTCCCGCGGGGGCACTTCCCGTTCACGACGGGGTGCGTCAGTTCTGCGCGGCCTTGCGACGGCGCATCACCAGGAACGCGCCGGCCGCGGCGAGCGCGGCGGCGACGCCGGCCATCACGCCGACCGGCGCGCTCGAACCGGTCTCCGCGAGGTTGCCCTCCTCGGAGCCGCCCTTGGTGTCGGTCTCGCCCTTGACGTCACCGGTGGCGGCGTCGCCGCCCGTGGCGGTCGTCTCGCCGGTCGCGGAGGAGCCGCCGGTCGCGGAGGTCTCACCCGTGGCGGAGGAACCGCCGGTGGCGGAGGTCTCACCGGTCGCGGAGGAACCGCCGGTCGCGGTGGTCTCACCCGTGGCGGCGGTCTCACCGGTGGTGGTCTCACCGGTCGTCGTCTCACCCGTGGTGGTCTCACCCGTGGTGGTCTCACCGGTCGTCGTCTCACCGGTCGTGGTCTCACCGGTCGTGGTCTCGCCGGTCGTGGTCTCGCCGGTCGTCGTCTCACCAGTGGAGTTGCCACCGGTGGTCTCCTCGCCCTCCGCCGCACAGGTGTGGGAGAGGTTGAAGAACTTCACCGGCTCGCCCTTCACGGTCGCGACGGCGGAGGTCAGCTCGGCGCCGGCCTCCGAAGCCACGTACGCGTGGTCGTCCTTCGGCGGACCGAAGGAGGTGATCTCGATCGGCGCGCCGTTGTCGAAGGTGACCGTCAGCTTGACGAAGTCCGTGCCACCGCCGGGGATCACGAAGTGCCACCCGTCCTTGTCGGCGGGGATGGTGTCGGGGCACTCGCCCTGCTCGAAGCCGGCCGCCTTGATCGGCGTCTCCTGGTGCAGCTTGAGCTCGTATTCACCGCCGGTGGCGAAGGCCGTCGGCGCCAGGGCAAGAGAGCCCGCCATGGCCGCGACGAGCGTGGCGGCGGGTATGAAGGAGCGTCGCATGTGCAGTCGTCCATCTGTGGGATGAGGGATGCCGTGGGAGGTGGCGCTCGCAGCCTATCCGCCCCTTTAAGCCGCCCTTAACCCAGAGGCCCATAACGATCCCGCCGGAAACCGGCGGTATCCGACCCCGGCCGGGCGCCCCTCACAGCGCCAGGAAGGCCGCCACCCACAGCGCCGCCCCCGCCCCCGCCAGCGACCAGGCCGTCCGCCGCAACCGCAGACCCCCCGCCACCAGCGGCGCGGCCAGCACCAGCGCCCCGCCCAGCGGCAGCCACGCGTGCAGCCCGCCGCCCCAGCCGGTCCGTACCCCCTCGTCCGTCCCCGGCTTCACCACCACCGGGATCACCGACCCCGGCCCCGCCGCCACCGACCGCCCGATCGTCAGCGTCCGCCGCGACGACCCCGGATCCTCCGGCGCGTACGTCCCGCCGCACCGCTCGTCCGTGCACCCCGTCACCGTCAGCGTCCCGTGCTCGCGCCCCTTCGCCAGCAGGACGTGCTGCGCCGCACCCCACGACGCCCACACCCCCGCGACCACGAGCAGGACGGCGACGAGGACCATGGCGGCGTTACGGACGTGCGTCATGACCCGCGATCGTACAGTCGTACGGCCGGAAGGCCGGGCTCAGGAGTTGTACGCCGACTGCGCCCGCTCCAGACCCTCGGTCACCAGACACTCCACCGCGTCCGCCGACCGGTCCACGAACCAGTCCAGCTCCTTGCGCTCCGTCGAGGAGAAGTCCTTCAGCACGAAGTCCGCCACCTGCATCCGGCCCGGCGGACGCCCGATCCCGCACCGCACCCGGTGGTAGTCGGGCCCCATCGACTTCGTCATCGACTTCAGGCCGTTGTGCCCGTTGTCCCCGCCGCCGAGCTTCAGCCGCAGCGTCGCGTAGTCGATGTCCAGCTCGTCGTGGACCGCCAGCACGTGCGCGGTCGGCACCTTGTAGAAGTCCCGCAGCGCCGTCACCGGCCCGCCGGACAGGTTCATGTACGACATCGGCTTCGCCAGCACCACCCGCCGGTTGGCCGGACCCACCGGCCCCAGCCGGCCCTCCACGACCTGTGCCTGCGCCTTCTGCGCCCGCTTGAACTTCCCGCCGATCCGCTCCGCCAGCAGGTCCACCACCATGAAGCCGATGTTGTGGCGGTTGCCCGCGTACTCCGGCCCCGGATTGCCCAGGCCGACGATCAGCCAGGGCGCGTTCGCGTCGTCGGTCATCGCCATCTCCTCGTCAGCGAAAAAGAGAAACGGGGTGACGGGCCGCACGGCCCGTCACCCCGTCACGTCGGACAAGAGCCTACGGCTCAGGCCTCGGCGGACTCGCCCTCGGCGGACTCCGCGGCCGGCTCCTCGGCCTGGGCGGCCAGGATCTGGATGACGACGGCCTCGGGGTCGGTCACCAGGGTGGTGCCCTTCGGCAGCGCGATGTCCTTGGCGTGGACCGAGTCACCGGCGGACAGACCCTCGATGGAGACCGTGACGGACTCCGGGATGTGGGTGGCCTCGGCCTCGACGGAGAGCGTGTTCAGCACGTTCTCGACCAGGAAGGCGCCCGGGGCCAGGTCGCCCTCGGTCTCGACGACGATCTCGACGGTGACCTTCTCGCCGCGGTTCACGAGGATGAGGTCGACGTGCTCCAGGCTGCCCTTCAGCGGGTCGCGCTGGGCGGCCTTCGGGATGGCCAGCTCGGAACCCTTGCCCTCGATCTCCAGGGACAGCAGGACGTTCGGGGTACGAAGCGCCATCGCGGTCTCGTGGGCCGGCAGCGTCAGGTGGACCGGGTCCGTGCCGTGACCGTAGAGGACGGCCGGAACGGCGGCGGCGCGGCGGATCTTGCGGGCGGCACCCTTGCCGAACTCGGTACGGACGGCGGCGGCGAGCTTGACCTCGGACATGTGCACTCCTCGTAGGGGTGGTGACGGTCGTGACTGTCACCCGGCCGCCGACTGGCGATGGCCTGCTACGAAGAGCGCGTCGATAACGGAGCGCCGACCCTGAACGGGTACCGGCCTCCCTCGCCGAGCAACCTGTGCAGTCTACCCGCCCGCCCCCGGCCCCCCAAATGGATCACGGACCCGGCGACGGCGGAGGGCCGCCTCCCCCGAACGGGGAAGACGGCCCTCCGGCACGGGAACGGGGCGGCTCAGTGCTCCTCGAAGAGGCTCGTCACCGAACCGTCCTCGAACACCTCGCGCACCGCGCGCGCGATCGTCGGCGCGATCGACAGCACCGTGATCTTGTCCAGCTCCAGGGCACCCGGCACCGGCAGCGTGTCCGTGAAGACGAACTCGCTCACCTTGGAGTTCTTCAGGCGGTCCGCCGCCGGACCCGACAGGATGCCGTGCGTGGCCGTCACGATGACGTCCTCGGCGCCGTGCGCGAAGAGCGCCTCGGCCGCCGCGCAGATCGTGCCGCCGGTGTCGACCATGTCGTCCACCAGGACGCAGACGCGGCCCTTCACGTCACCGACGACCTCGTGGACGGTCACCTGGTTGGCGACGTCCTTGTCACGGCGCTTGTGCACGATCGCCAGCGGCGCGTCCAGACGGTCGCACCAGCGGTCGGCGACCCGCACGCGGCCCGCGTCCGGGGAGACGATCGTCAGCTTCTCGCGGTCGACCTTGGTGCCCACGTAGTCCGCGAGGACCGGCAGCGCCGACAGGTGGTCGACGGGGCCGTCGAAGAAGCCCTGGATCTGGTCCGTGTGCAGGTCCACGGTCAGGATCCGGTCCGCGCCGGCCGTCTTCATCAGGTCCGCCACCAGACGGGCCGAGATCGGCTCGCGACCGCGGTGCTTCTTGTCCTGACGGGCGTAGCCGTACGACGGGACGATCACGGTGATGCTCCGGGCCGAGGCCCGCTTCAGAGCATCGATCATGATCAGCTGCTCCATGATCCACTTGTTGATCGGAGCCGTGTGGCTCTGGATCAGGAAGCAGTCCGCACCGCGGGCCGACTCCTGGAAGCGGACGTAGATCTCACCGTTGGCGAAGTCGAACGCCTTGGTGGGAACGAGACCGACGCCCAGCTGGTGCGCGACCTCCTCGGCCAGCTCGGGGTGGGCGCGGCCGGAGAAGAGCATCAGCTTCTTCTCGCCGGTCGTCTTGATCCCGGTCACAGCACTGTCTCCTCAGACGTGTTCTCTGGCCGCAAGACCCGCGCTCCCGGTACCCCCGGACGCGTGTGCGAACCAGCCGAATTTGTGTGCACGTATCACGGTACGCCTCGTTCGACGTACCTGTTTCCGGTCAGCTTTCGCCGGCGGACCCTTCCGAAGCCGCCTCGGCCGCGTTCGCGGCGGCGCTGCCGGGCCGCTTCCGGGCGACCCAGCCCTCGATATTCCGCTGCTGGCCCCGGGCGACGGCCAGCGCGCCCGACGGCACGTCCTTCGTGATCACGGACCCGGCGGCGGTGTAGACCCCGTCCCCGATCGTGACGGGAGCCACAAACATGTTGTCCGACCCGGTCCGGCAGTGGGACCCGATCGTCGTGTGGTGCTTCGCCACGCCGTCGTAGTTCACGAACACGCTCGCGGCACCGATGTTCGAGTACTCGCCGATCGTCGCGTCGCCCACGTACGACAGGTGGGGGACCTTGGTGCCCTCGCCCAGCGTCGCGTTCTTCGTCTCGACGTAGGTGCCGACCTTCGACTTCGCCCCGAGCTTCGAGCCCGGACGCAGGTAGGCGTACGGCCCCACGGAGGCGCCGTCGCCGATCTCGGCGGAGACGGCCACCGCGTTGTCCACCCGCGCGCCCCGGCCCACGACGGTGTCCGTCAGCCGCGTGTTCGGCCCGACCTCGGCGTCCTCGCCGACGTGCGTCGCGCCCAGCAGCTGCGTACCCGGGTGGATCACGGCGTCCGGCTCGAACGTCACGGTCACGTCCACGAGGACGGACGACGGGTCGACCACGGTCACGCCGGCCGTCATCGCGGCCTCCAGCAGGCGCTGGTTCAGCAGCGCGCGCGCCTCGGCGAGCTGCACCCGGTTGTTGATGCCGAGGATCTCGCGGTGGTCGGCGGCCACGGAGGCGCCGACCCGGTGCCCGGCCTCGCGCAGGATCGACAGCACGTCGGTGAGGTACTCCTCGCCCTGGCTGTTGTCCGTGCGCAGCTGCTTGATCGCCTCGGCGAGCAGCGCGCCGTCGAAGGCGAACACGCCGGAGTTGATCTCGCGGATGTCCAGCTGGCCGGGGGAGGCGTCCTTGTGCTCGACGATCGCCGTCACGGCACCGGTCGCCAGGTCCCGCACGATCCGCCCGTAGCCGGTGGCGTCCGGCACCTCGGCGGTCAGCACGGTCACGGCGTTCCCGTCGCCGGCGTGCGTCTCGGCCAGCGCCTTCAGCGTCGCCCCGGACAGCAGCGGCGTGTCGCCGCACACCACGACCACGGTCCCCTCGGGCGCCGCGCCCAGCTCCTCCAGCGCCATCCGCACCGCGTGCCCGGTGCCGTTCTGCTCCTCCTGCACGGCGGTACGGGTCCCCGGGTACACCTCCTCCAGGTGCCCCCGCACCTGCTCACGCGCGTGCCCCACGACCACGACGAGGTGCTCGGGCTCCAGCTCGCGCGCGGCGGACACGACGTGCCCGACGAGCGAACGCCCGGCGATCTCGTGCAGGACCTTGGGGGTCTTGGACTTCATGCGGGTGCCCTCACCCGCTGCGAGGACGATGACGGCTGCCAAGGGGGTCCCCCCTGTTCGAGCGGAGCCGAGAACTTGGGGGCGGTTGGCGCTCACGGATATGCCCTTCGGCTTTGGGTGGTGGACGCACGAAGGATACCGGGGCGTCAGGGGGCGGCCATGAGGAAGGGCCCTGACCTGGGAGGTCAGGGCCCGAGCTGGATGCTGTGTACCGCGGCTCCCCCGCCAGGACTCGAACCTGGACATAGGACTCCAAAGGTCCCAGTGCTGCCGATTACACCACAGGGGATAATTTATAGGGTCAAAACGGACAGTCCGTCAGTCTTGTGCCCTGGCGGCCTCCACTATGCCGTACCAGGCCCCTTCCATGCGACGGTACAGCTCCGCGCTGCCCGTCGCGTAGACGATCAGGCACCCCCGGTACGCCCCGGACGTGTTCTTCCGGACGGTCCGTGGGTTGTGGTGCTTGAGGGTGGCCCTCTGGAATGTCGAACGGTCGACCCCGGCCAGTTCCGCCCAGAACTTCTCCGCCTCTGTGACATCGGCGGTCTCGTGGATGCTGACGCGGAAGCGCAGGCGGTCACGGGTGACGCCCAGGAGGTCCAGCCACCGCAGGTAGAGGGAGATGACGTTCGGGTCGCTGTTGATGAAGTGGAGGGACTCGCGCCGGCTGTACGGCTTGTCCTTCGCGCCCTCGGCCCAGTAGAGCGCGACCCCGGTGAGGAACAGTTCTCGGTCCGACAGGGTGCCGACCGACTCTCGGGCGAGGCGCTTGGTCTCCTCTCGTGCCTCGTCCTGTGCGGAGCGGAGGCGGGCCAGCCCGGCGTTCATCCGGGCCCGGCGTTCCTCGTCCGTATAGCGCGGCTCCGGCTTCGGCAGGTCCCGTACCCACAGGGAGATCGAGCTCTTCGAGCAGCCCAGTTCGACCTGGATCTGGTCGTAGGTCATGCCCTGGAGGCGGAGTTCGCGGGCGCGGGCGCGGAGGTCGTCCTTGGCGCGGGGGCGCTTGGTCCACTCCGGTGGGGGTTCGCCCTTGACGAGGCGCTGGAGGAGGTCGTTGTTGAAGATCTTCAGGCGGTCGCGGATCTGGCGGAGGCTGAGGCCCTCGCGGCGGAAGGTCACCGCCTGGGCGCGCAGGCCCTCGAAGTCCGCGTAGCGGTTCATTTCTGCGGTCATGGGAGGAGCGTCGTCCGGAATGCGGACGGGTGGGTCGAAAACTCCTGCGGTTCAGCAGTTCGAAGGACTGGTGTGCGGGGTGTTGACGTCCTGCGGATTTCGCGGGGGGCCGCCCGTAGGGTGGGGGCATGACCGCAACGGGGGCAGATCGGGACGCGCCGGGCGCGCGGACGTGGTGGTGGTGGGCGCGGCGGCGGGGGGTCGTGCTCGACGGGGGGCTGGCGCTGGTTTCGGCGGTGGAGTGCGCCGCCGAGGGGGTGGCGTTCGCGGGGAGGGCGGGGGTGCCGGACGCGGCCGGGGCGGTGTTCGGGTTCCTGGTGGGGTCCGTGCTGCTGGTGCGGCGGCGGTGGCCGATCACCGTGGTGCTGGTGTCGATCGCGGTGGCGCCGGCCGAGATGGGTTTCCTGATGGGGGTCGTCGGCCTGTACACGCTGGCCGCCTCCGAGGTGCCCCGGCGGTACACGGCCGTGCTGGCGGCGATGGCGACGGTCGCGGTGTTCGTGGTGACGGCCGTGGAGATGCGGCGGGACATCGCCGCGCAGGCGGACGACTTCGATCCCAGCACCTGGTACGTGCCGGTGATGGCCTTGTTCATGACGGTGGGGCTGAACGCGCCGCCGGTGCTGTTCGGGCTCTACATAGGGGCGCGCCGGCGGCTGATGGAGAGTCTGCGGGAGCGGGCGGACTCGCTGGAGCAGGAGCTGTCGCTGCTGGCGGACCGGGCGGAGCAGCGGGCGCAGTGGGCGCGGCAGGAGGAGCGGCGGCGGATCGCGCGGGAGATGCACGACGTGGTGGCGCACCGGGTGTCGTTGATGGTGGTGCACGCGGCGGCGTTGCAGGCGGTGGCGTTGAAGGATCCGCAGAAGGCGGTGAGGAACGCGGCGCTGGTGGGTGACATGGGGCGGCAGGCGTTGACGGAGCTGCGGGAGATGCTGGGGGTGCTGCGGGAGGAGGTGCCCGCGGGGGCGCCGGCGGCGGTGCCGCTGGCCGCGGTGGGGCGGGCGGCGGCCGCGGCGGCACAGGCGGCGGCTTCGACGGAGGGGCCGGGGCTGGATGCCGTAGAGGACCTGTGCCGGCAGTCGAGGCTGGCGGGGGCGGTGGTGGAGCTGGTGGTGCTGGGGGAGCCGGGTCCGTATCCGCCGGAGGTGGGGCGGACGGCGTACCGGGTGGTGCAGGAGGCGCTGACGAACGTGCACAAGCACGCGCCGGGTGCGGAGGTCGTGGTGCGGCTGGCGCACCGGGGGGCCGAGGTGGCGATGCAGGTGGAGAACGGTCCGTCGGACGCGGGGGCGGCGGACGCGGGTCTGCCGAGCGGTGGGAACGGGCTGGTGGGGATGAAGGAGCGGGTCGCGCGGCTGGGCGGGGTGTTCGTGTCGGGGCCGACGGAGGCCGGCGGTTTCAAGGTGTCGGCGGTGATTCCGGTGCGGGAGGCGTGAGGGTCAGCCGGTGGTGAGGCGGGCGGGGCGGGTGCCGGTGACGAGGGTGGCGAGGGCGGCGTCGATGTCGCGGCCGAGGTACCAGTCGCCGGCGTGGTCGAGGCTGTAGACGCGGCCTTCGGCGTCCATGGCGAGGACGGCCTGGTGGTCGCCCTCCTCGCCGAGGGGGGCGAGTTCGGTGCCGAGGGCGCGGCCGAGGTCGGCGAGGGTGCGGGCGAGGTGGAGGCCGGCGAGGGGGTCGAAGCGGACGGCGGCGGGCGCTATCTGGCGTCCGTGGCCGGGGGCGGTGAGGTGGAGTCCGCCGAATTCGGCCCAGGCCTCGACGACGGCGGGGAAGACGCTGTGGCGGTGGCCGGCGGGGGAGACGTGGGCGCGGAGGGTGTCGGCCCATTCCTCGGCGAGCTTGATGTCCCAGCGTCCGGGCTGCCAGCCGGCGTCGCGGAGGGCGGCGTCGACGTTGACGGGGAAGCGAGTGGTGTCGGACATGGGCCGGGTCAGCCGTTCTCGGTGGGGTTGACGGTGCGGACGCCGAAGTGGTCGAGGAGGGCGGCGCAGGAGCGGCAGGGTGCGGCGTAGCTGCCGTGCAGGGGGTCGCCGTCCTCGCGGATGCGCCGTGCGGTGAGCTTGGCGTGCTTGAGGCTGCGGCGGGCCTCGCCGGGGGTGAGGGGCTTGCGCTGGGCGCGCTTGGAGCGGTTGTTCTCGGCGGCGGTGAGGTGCCGGGAGAGCAGGATGGCCTCGGGACATCGTCCGGTGAAGCGTTCCCGCTGGCCGCTGGTGAGCGTGTCGAGGAAGTCCTGCACGAGGGCGTGGAGGACGGGCGGTGTCTCGCCGCGGCCCGCCGTGCAGGTGAGGGTCTCGCCGCGGACGGAGAGGGCGGCCCCGACGGCGGGGAGGATGCCGTCGCGGCGGTGGAGCAGTAAGGGGGCGCGACCGTTGTCGGTGTCGCTGCTCCAGTTGAGGCGTGGGTCACCCTGCGTGGGCGTCGTGCTGGCGTACATGGTGCTGGTCTTCCCCTCCTGCAATCCCCCGAGTTGCGGTGCACAGCCTGCCAAATAGGGAGCCATATGGGGAAGCTGGGTGGGGGTTTCGACATGCCGGTGTGTCGGAGCCGTGGTCGGCCCGTCATGGGTTCGTGACGGTTGGTGACGGTGGGTGTGCGGGGCGGGGCGGTGGGGGCGCGGCCGGTTCGTGGGCTTGTGGCAGCGCATAGGCTGTGCGGGATCGGTCGGGCGCGCTGTGCGCAGTGGTGTCCGGCAGCAGGAGCAAGCAGTAGCAGCCAGTGACGCCATGCAGGGGGCAACCGCCATGACGACAGGTCGGCTCGGGCAGTCCACCGCGCCACCGAACGCGGCCTATGCCGGGCAGGTCGTGCGTTTCCCGGATCCGGTGCGCGCTTCCCGGCATCCGCGAGGGGTGCGGGTGGACGAGCGGGGGTTCCCGGACTTCTCGCCGTACGCGCGTGCGGCGGCGGAGATCGCGGAGCCGCCGGAGGGTTTCGGTGTGGACGAGCTGCGGCTGACGGACTACGTGTCGGCGAACGCGGCGATGGCGGCGACCGGTCACGAGCTGTGGGACACGATTCCGGCGGTGGCGACGCCGCACGGCTGGACGTGGCACCACGTGGCGGGTTCGCGGCGTCTGGAGCTGGTGCCGGTCGAGGTGAAGGCGCTGTTGCGGCACCACGGTGGGGTGGCGACGGCGCTGGTGGACCACGCGAAGCGGGGTACGCGGCCGTTGCAGGAGACCCGTCCGGTGCACTTCGGGCTGCCGAAGAGCGGGATGTCGGTGTCGGAGCAGCAGCTGCAGGGTGTCGAGGAGGACCTCGGTTACCGGCTGCCGGGGGCGTACCGCTCGTTCCTGAAGGTGGCGGGCGGGTGCGCGCCGGTGGGTGCGGCGCTCGACGCGGAGCTGGGGCTGCTGGTGGACCAGCCGTTCTTCACGGTGCGCGAGGAGGCGGGGGTCAATGACCTCGTCTACGTCAACAAGTGTCTGCGGGATCACCTGACGAAGGACTACCTGGGCGTGGCCTTCGTGCAGGGTGGTCTGGTCGCGGTGAAGGTGCGGGGCGCCGGTGTCGGTTCGATGTGGTTCTGCGCGTACGACGACGTGCGGGATTCCGGCGAGGAGGCCGCGGGCTGGTCGGTGAACGAGCGGGTGGAGCGGTTGCTGCTTCCCTGTGGTGAGGATTTCGACGCGTTCCTGCTGCGGCTGGCCGGCAATCCGCCGGAGCTGGAGACGGTGGCGAATCTGATGGTGGACGGCGGGTTCGCGCGCGCCGTGCCCGTGGTCCCGGTGGGAGGGTGAGCCGGCTGTGGTGACGTTCGCGCAGGCGCAGGAGCGCGCCGAGGAGTGGATCAACGGCGATCTGCCTCCGTATCAGCACCAGGAGGTGCGGGTGCGGGAGTTCGCGCTGGGTTTCGTGGCGTGGGCGGAGGGCCGCGAGGGCGGTCCGACGGCCGACGCGGGCCGGCAGCGGCTGGTGGTCGCGCGGGATTCGGGTGAGGCCACGCTGTGGCCGGGGCTGCCGGTGGGTGAGGTGATCCGGCGGTACGAGGAGGAGTACGGGGTCGCCGAGGAGGCGGCGGTGCCGGCTCCGGCCGCGCCGGCGGCGCGGATCGACCTGAACCAGACGTCGTTCCTGCTGAGTCCGCCGGAGTGGTTGCAGGACGCGGCGGACAAGATCGGTCTGCCGCAGCGGCCGAACGCCTCGCAGGAGGAGCGGGGGGAGGCGGAGCCGGACGCGGAGACGGGTTCTGCTCCGGTGTCCGTGTCGGGTTCGGCTTCGGTGCCGGGTTCGGGTTCGGGTTCGGCGTCGGTGTCGTCGGCCGGGGCGGATTCCGCGGACGGGTCGGAGACGCCCGCGGCGGCCATTCCGCTGGCTTCCCTGGATGCGTCGGCGTCGGCGTCGGTGTCGTCCGGTGCGTCGGACGAGGCGTACGAGCCGACGGCGATGGACGGGGTTCCGGCGGGTCCGGCGGCTCCGGCCGTTCCGGCGAGCCCGTGGGCGGACGCGAACGCGAGTTCCGGCGGGGTGGAGGGCGTGCCGTTGCCGGCGACGGTGTTCGCGCCGCCGCTGTCGGGGGCCGACGACGAGGACGCGCCGCCGCTGTCGGTGGGCGCGGACGCGCCGACGGCGCTGATGCAGGGCGGGAGCGCGTTGCCGAAGACGGCCGTGGCGCCGCGGCTGGATCCGGCCGCCGCGCCGTCGCCGGGTGTTCCCGGTGGGCCGGGTGCGCCGGGTGCGCCGGTGGCTCCGGCCGCTCCGCCGGTTCTTCCGGGCGCCGGGGACATCGCGGACGCGGCGACGAGCAAGGCGACGCTGCCGCCGAAGAAGACGGCTTCCGGTCCGGTCGCGCCGCCGCCTCCGCCGGGGGTGCCGGGTGCGGGTTCGGGCGGGCCCGCGCCGGCGGCCGGGTACGTGCCGACGCAGCTGATGGCGCAGACGCCGCCGCCCGCGCCGGGTCCCGTGCCGCCTCCCGGGCCCGCGTCCGTTCCGGGGCAGCCGGGGACGCCTCCGCCGCCCGCGCCTCCGGGTCCGGCGACGCCGCCGCAGCCGGTGCACCACGCGGCGACGATGCTGGCGCACCCGGGGCCGGGTGGTCCGGGTGCGGCGGTGCCGCCGCCTCCGCCTCCGCCGCCGGGTGCTCCCGGTGGGCCGGGGACGCCGGCGCACGGCATCGAGCACGCGCCGACGATGCTGGCCCAGCCGGGTCCGGGCGGTCCGGGCGCGGGTCCGGGCGCGCCGCCGCCTCCGCCGGGGCCCGCTCCGGCGGCTCCGCGGACTCCCGGTCCGGTTCCTGCTCCGCAGGGGCCCGGCCCTGCCTACGGGTATCCGCAGCAGCCGCCGGCCGGGGTGCCGACGGTCGGTCCCGGGTACCAGGCGGTGCTGCGGTACCGGGCGCCGGACGGTTCGGAGCAGCAGATCATCCGGCGTTCGGCGCCGGGCACCCCGCATCCGGAGTGGCAGATCCTGCACGAGCTGCGCGGGCTCGGCGTGCCGCCGCAGCAGGTGCTCGAACTGCACACGGAGCTGGAGTCCTGTGAGCTGCCCGGCGGTTACTGCGCGCGGATGATCCGCGAGACGTGGCCGCAGGCGCGGATCACCAGCATCGCTCCGTACGGCCGTGACCACGCGGGCCGGCAGCAGGGCATGCGGCAGCTCCTCACGCATCAGGGCGAGTTGCACCAGGTGGCGGACGGTCCGGCGCGTCCCGCGCCGGTCCGGGCTCCGCTGCCGCAGGTGCAGCCGGCGCCGCCGGTTCCGCCGGAGGCCGTGGCGCAGGAGCTGGCGGGGGCGTTCGGGCCGGGGATCCTCCGGTTCGACCAGCGGGCGGTGTCGCGGCAGGGCGTGCCGGAGCTGGTGGCGGTGACGCTCATGTGGGCGGGGCTGCCGGCGGACTTCGGGCCGTTCTTCTGGGCGCAGCCGGCGCTGCCGGTGGTGCCGACGCTGGCGGAGCTGGCGCAGCAGCGTCAGGTGCCGGCGGCGCCGGACGCGAGCTCGTACCTGGTGCTCGGTTCGGACTTCGGGCGGGCGATCTGCGTCCAGTACGGGACCGCGCACATCGTGGCGGTGCCGGTGGAGGCCGGTCCGGGCGGGGCGTCGGTGCCGCCGCAGTTCGTGAACACGGGGCTGCCGGAGTTCACGCGGTCGATGGCGCTGCTGGGGCGGATGTGGCGGCTGCGGTTCGGGTTGACGCCGGAGCAGGCGGGCCGGTGGACGGTCGACTTCCAGGCGCAGCTGGCGATGCTGGACCCGGCGGCGCTGTCGTCGCCGGAGAACTGGTGGTCGGTGCTGCTGGAGCAGATGTGGGACGGGCTGCTCTGACGCCGTGCGGGGTGTGATCGGATGCCTTTCCGGGTGCGATCTGACGCTGCGTGAGAACGGAATGTGACGAAGGGCGCTCGATGTGTGATCACATCGAGCGCCTTTTGTCCGTTCTTATGGCGCATCCTGGTAGGACCTAGGGAAGGGGCACCAGGATGGGTTTCGCCGTCGGACGGGGGCGGGGGTACCGCCCGGAGCAGGTGGACCGCTACCTCGCCGCGCTCTCCGAGGACCGCGACGAGGCGGGGGAGCGGGCCGCGGGGCTCACCGCCCTCGCCGAGCGGATGGAAGCGGAGCTGGTCGCGCTGCGGGAGGCCGTCGCGGCGCTGAAGCCGCAGCGGTACGAGTCCCTGGGCGAGGCCGCCGAGCAGATCCTCGGGCTCGCGGAGCAGGAGGACGAGCGGCTCGTCCGCGCCGCCGAGGCCGAGGCGCAGGCCGTCGCCGAGGCGGCCGACGCGGCGGCGAAGGAGGCCCGGGACGCCGCCGACGCCTACGCGGAAGGGGTACGGGCCGCGGCCGAGGCGAAGGCCCGCGCCACCCTGGAGGCCGCGCGGGAGCGGGCCGAGGAGCTCGGCACCATCGCCCGCAGGGACGCCGAGGGCGCCAGGACGGCGGCGGCGGAGGCGTACGGGGAGACGGAGCACCGCGCGGCCGGACTCCTGGCCCGGCAGGCCGAGGAGCACCGCACCGGCCTCGCCGAGGCCGACCGCGCCGCGGAGGCGGCCGCCGCCGCGCAGGACGCCCGCCACGCCGAGCGGATCGCGGAGGCCGAGGCCCGCCTGGAGGAGGCGCGCCGGGTCCTCGCCCGCACCGAGGAGGAGGCCAGGCACGGCCAGGAGGACGCCGACGCGAAGGCCGCGGAGATCCTGGCGGAGGCCCGGATGAAGGCCGAGCGGACGGAGCGCGGGACGGAGCGGGTGCTGCGCGAGCACGACGAGGCGCGCGACGAGATCCACTCCCACATGGATCACATCCGCAACTCCCTGGCCGCCCTGACGGGCCGCCCGGCGACGGCGGAACCGGCCGAGGCCCCGGATGACCCGGTGGACGCTTCGGAGGAAGCCCCGGAGGGGGCCCCGGCCGAAAACCCCGGGTCCGGGGACGAGCCCCGCCCGTAGTCTCCGCGCATGCGGATGAACCTGACGGCGGTGAACCTCGACTGCGCCGACCCCCTGGCCCTCGCCGGTTTCTACGCGAAGGCCACGGGGCTGCCCCTGCACGAGCGCTCCGGCGCCGACTTCGCGGGCCTCGTCGACGACGACGGCCCGGTCCTGGGCTTCCAGCGGGTCGAGGACCACCGCCCGCCGACCTGGCCGTCGGGCGGGGTCCCCTCCCAGCTCCACCTGGACTTCGAGGTGGACGACCTCGACGAGGCGGTCGCCGCCCTGACCGCCCTCGGCGCCACCCTCCCGCCGGCCCAGCCCGACCCCGCCCGCTGGCGCGTCCTCCTGGACCCGGCCGGCCACCCCTTCTGCGTCTCGCCCCGGAAACGGGGCGGCGCGTGAAAGCCCGCGAGCGGTAGTCTCCGGCGATCAAGGGGAGGGGAACCCGCACATGCTCCACGCGCGCGCGTACACCGGCAGAAGGATCGCGGCAGCCGCCGTCGTCGTCGCCCTGGCCGCCACGGGAGGCGCCGTCTCGGCGCCCCCGGCGACGGCCGCGGCGCTCACCGCACAGGACGGGGCGCAGGCACCGGTGCCGTACCCGAAGGGGGACGCGCCGGTCGTCGGCGGCGGCACCGCCGGCTTCTTCGTGTCCGTCGTCACCGACGGCCGGCGGGAGCTGCGCTGGACCCGGTACGCGGACGGCACCACGAAGGTCCTGCCCTACGAGGACACGGGGCGGTACGGCCTCGGCGGCTCGGACGTCCTCGTGGAGGGGGACCACGCGACCGACGTCCTCCGGTCCCGGGTGCTCACCGTCCACGACCTGGCCTCGGGGGCGGAGCCGTACGTCGTGGACCTCGCCGCGCGGGAGAAGGACGGGGAGACGTACCACTACCGGGGGGCGGTGGGGAGCACGCTCCTCGTCGGCGTGCGGGAGGCGGACGGGGGCGGGCGGCAACTGCTGCTCACCCCCGGGCCGGACGGCGTGCGGGAGCGGGTGATCAGCGGCTTTTCCGAGGACCTGGCCGGCTTCTCCGTCGTGCGGGAGGGGACGACGTCCGGTCTCGCCGTGGTCTTCGAGGTCTCGGGTCCGGTGGACGCCCGCCGTTACTCCCGGGCCGTCCTGGACGTCGCGTCCGGGCGGGTCCTCGACTCCGTGCCCGTCCCCTCCTCCCTCGACCAGCGCCGGCCGGGCACGGCCTCGGCGACGCACGTCGTCTGGGCGGGCGCCGGTGACCCGGCCCTGGCCGTCGGGGCCCGCGGCACGGCGGCCATGCGGCGGACCGCGGCCCTGGAGAACTCCGAACACGGCCTGGTCGGCGACTGGTTCGTGCACGGCTCCGCCGGGCAGCCGCTGCTCGCGGAGCGCGCGGACGGCACCGGCGGCTCCGTGAGGGTCCTCGACCGGGTGCGGTCGCTCGCCCAGGGGCCGGACGGCTCGCTGCTGGCCCGGGGCGGGACGGTCGCGCGGGGCGAGGGCCTGTACCGGATCGCGTCCGGAGGGGAGGGGGCGGCGCCCGTCGCCGAACTCGTCGCCGCCACCGGGGAGCCGACCGCCCTGGAGTACCGGGGAGCCGACCTGCCCGGGACGTTCGACCTCGACCGGGCCGCCGGAGGCTTCGACCTCCGGTGGCGCCTGTCGCGGAAGGACGTGCGGGCGTGGGTGACCTTCACGCGCGTGCGCGGCGGCGGCCTGGAGGACGAGGTGGTCCGGCGCCCGCTGTGGGGCGCGTCCTCCCCGATGGAGCCCTACGTCCCCCAGGACATGGGGTCCGACGCGGTCGGCTTCACCTGGCGCGGCGAGGACTTCGACACCCCGGGCCGGGGCGCCGAAGCCGGCACGTACACCTGGCGGTTCGAGGCCGAGCCGCTCGACGGCCTCGGCGCCCCCGTCACCGCCTCCGGCTCGTTCACGGTCCGCCGCGCGCCCGGGGGGCACGACTTCGACGGCAACGGCGCCCCCGAGCTGTTCGGGCGGGAGACGAACGGCGCGTTCACCTCGTACGACCTCGTCCCGAAGGCGGCCGGGGACGGCCCCGCGATCCTGGGCAGGGCCCGGGTCGGCACCGGCTGGGACGTCTACGACCGGGTCGAGGCCACCGGCGACGTCGCCGGGACGCCCCTCGCCGACCTCGTGGCCCGCGACCGCTCCGGCGTGCTCTGGCTCCACCAGGGCGCGGGCCACTGGAAGGCGCCGTTCCTCGGCCGGGTCCGGGTCGGCGGCGGGTGGAACGCGTACGACCGGCTCACCGGCGGCTCCGACCTCACCGGCGACGGCCGCGCCGACCTGGTCGCGGCCGACCGGGCGGGCGGGCTGTGGCTGTACCGGAGCACCGGCGACGCCGGGGCCCCCTTCGCCGCCCGCGTGAGGATCGGCGGCGGCTGGCAGGTCTACGACGAGCTGACCGCCACCGGGAACATCGGCGGTGCCGCCCCCGGTGACCTCGTCGCCCGCGACAAGGCCGGTGTGCTGTGGCTCTACCTCGGCCGGGGCGACGGCACCTTCGCGGCCCGGACCAGGATCGGCGGTGGCTGGGGCGGCTTCCGTCAGCTCGTCGGGACCGGTGACGTGGACGGCGACGGCCGCCGGGACCTGCTGGCCCGTTCCACCGGTTCGGCGGTCACGTTCTACGCCGGCACGGGCGCCTGGCGGGCCCCCTTCGAGGCGGCCCGCAAGCAGGACCTCGGCATCGGCGCCGACGAGATCCTCTGACCCGGTCCCGCCGGCGGGGTGTCGGCCGGGCGGCCCGGGGCTAGTCCGGGTCCTCCCCCGACACCTCCTTGAGGACCGGGAAGCGGCGGGGGGCCAGGGTGAGGAGGGCCAGGAGGGCGAGGGCGGCCGCGGCGGCGGCGCCGAGGTAGACGTGGTCGACGGCCGCGTCCACCGCCCGGCGGAGGTGGTCGGCCGCGTCGGCCGTGAGGGCGGCGGGGGCTTCCAGGGCGCGGGCCACCGCGTCGAGGTCGCCGCCGCCGAGGCGGGCGGCGAGGACGGCGTTCGCCACGGCGCCGAAGAGGGCCGCGCCGGTGCTCTGGCCGACCTGGCGGCAGAAGAGGACGGAGGCGGTGGTGGTGCCGCGCTCCTCGTAGGGGACGGTCGACTGGACGCCGACCATGAGGGGGAGCTGGAAGAGGCCCAGGCAGGCGCCGAGGAGGAGCATCAGGAGGGCCGGCTGCCAGGGTTCGCCGGGGTAGGGGAGGAAGGGGAAGGCGAGGAGCAGGACGAGGGCGCCGGTGATGCCGAGGACGGCCGTCAGGCGGAAGCCGATGCGGCTGTAGACGCGGTTGGAGAGCGCGGCGCTGATCGGCCAGCTCAGCGTCCAGGCGGAGAGGACGAGGCCGGCGGCGATCGGGCCGAGGCCGAGGACCGACTGCGCGTAGGTGGGGAGGAAGACGGTCGGGGCGACCATGAGGAGGCCCAGGGCCCCGAGCGCGAGGTTGACGGCGGCGATCGTGCGCCGGCGCCAGACCCAGCCGGGGATCATCGGCTCCGCCGCCCGGCGTTCCACGACGACGGTGCCGGCCGCGAGGAGCGCCGCGCCGCCCAGCAGGCCCAGGGACGGGGCCGAGAGCCACGGCCAGGCCACGCCGCCCTGCACGAGCGCGGTCAGCAGCAGCGCTCCGGTCGCGAAGACGCCGAGCGCGCCCGCCCAGTCGATGCGGACCGGGGCCGTACGGGCGGGCGCGGCGGGTTCGGTGAGGTGGCGGAGGATCATCCAGAGGGCGAGGCCGCCGACCGGCAGGTTGATGAGGAAGATCCAGCGCCAGTCCGCGTACCCGGCGAGCAGTCCGCCGACCACCGGTCCCGCGATGGACGCCGTGGCCCACACGGAGGAGAGCTTCGCCTGGATCCTGGGCCGCTCCTTGAGCGGGTACAGGTCGGCGGCGATCGTCTGGACGGTGCCCTGGAGGGCGCCGCCGCCCAGGCCCTGGACGACGCGGAAGGCGATGAGCGCGGCCATGTTCCACGCGGCGGCGCAGAGCAGCGAGCCGAGGAGGAAGAGGACCGTGCCGGCGACGAGGACGGGCTTGCGGCCGAAGGTGTCGCTGAGCTTGCCGTAGACGGGGAGGGTGACGGTGACGGCGAGGAGGTAGCCGGAGAAGAGCCAGGAGAAGACCGAGAGGCCGCCGAGGTCGCCGACGATCTGGGGGACGGCGGTGGCGACGATCGTGCCGTCGAGGGCGGCGAGCGCCATGCAGAGCATGAGGGCGGCGACGACGGCGCCCCGGCGGCGCTCGGCGGGCTGGGCCTCCCGGGGGGCCCGCGGCGAGGCGGTTCTGCCGTCGGTCACTCTGCCGCCTTTCTCTTTCTTCGTACACCTAAATGTGCGGGGACAGGGTCTCACTCCGACCACGGGGTGAGGAACCCCTAGGGGGAGCTCCCCCATGCGAGCCAGGGGACGGTCGTCCCGGCGGAGGACGAGAAGCGGCTTCCCCGCTTCTTAACTTGAACTTACAAACCACCACCTCTGCGAGGAGAAGACCGTGACTTCGGCTGTGACCATCCCCAGGCACGGGGGTTCGGGAGGGCAGACGGCCGTCGCCGCGCGGGCGCGTCAGGTCGTCAAGGCGTACGGCGCGGGGGAGACCCGGGTCGTCGCACTGGACCACGTCGACGTGGACATCGAGCGCGGGCGGTTCACCGCGATCATGGGGCCCTCGGGGTCCGGCAAGTCGACCCTGATGCACTGCCTCGCGGGCCTCGACACCGTGACCGGCGGGCAGATCTTCCTCGACGAGACCGAGATCACCGGGCTCAAGGACAAGAAGCTCACCCGGCTGCGCCGGGACCGGATCGGCTTCATCTTCCAGGCGTTCAACCTGCTGCCGACGCTGAGCGCGCTGGAGAACATCACGCTGCCGATGGACATCGCGGGCCGCAGGCCCGACCGGGAGTGGCTGGACCGGGTCGTCGAGACCGTCGGGCTCGCCGGGCGCCTCAAGCACCGGCCGACGGAGCTGTCCGGAGGCCAGCAGCAGCGCGTCGCCGTCGCGCGGGCGCTCGCCGCCCGGCCGGAGATCATCTTCGGCGACGAGCCGACCGGAAACCTCGACTCGCGGGCCGGCGCCGAGGTCCTCGGCTTCCTGCGCCGCTCCGTGGACGAACTGGGCCAGACGATCGTCATGGTCACCCACGACCCGGTCGCCGCCTCCTACGCGGACCGGGTGCTGTACCTGGCGGACGGACGGATCGTGGACGAGATGGAGCGGCCGACCGCCGAGGCCGTCCTCGACCGCATGCTCCTCTTCTCCGGGGGAAACCCCCAGGCCCCCGACTCCGACGCGCGCGGGCGGACGTCATGACCGTCCTCAGAACCTCGCTGCGGAACCTCCTCGCGCACAAGGGGCGGATGGCGCTCTCCGCCGTCGCCGTGCTCCTGTCCGTCGCGTTCGTGTCCGGGACCCTGGTCTTCACCGACACGATGAACACCACCTTCGACAAGCTCTTCGCGGTCACCGCCTCCGACGTCACCGTCTCCCCGCGGGAGGCCGACGCGACGGACGAGAGCCCGGACACCGGCCGCCCCGAGTCCTTCCCCGCCTCCGTCGTCGCCGAGGTGCGGGGCACGAAGGGCGTCGCCGACGCCCAGGGCTCCGTCACCTCGATGGGCGTCACCGTCGTCGACGAGGAGAACGAGAACGTCGGGCCGACCAGCGGCGCCCCGACGATCGCCGTCAACTGGAGCCCGTACGAGCTGCGTTCGGTGGAACTGGTCGAGGGCCACGAGCCGCGCGGCCCCACCGACGTCGTCGTGGACCGCGGCACCGCGGACAAGCACGGCCTGAAGCTCGGCACCCCGCTCCGCACGATCTCCGCCGCCGGCGACTTCACCGCCGCCGTCTCCGGCATCGTCGAGTTCAAGGTCACCAACCCGGGCGCCACCCTCGTCTACTTCGACACCGCCACCGCGCAGCGCCGACTCCTCGGCAAGGAGGGCCTGTTCACGCAGGTCATGGTGGACGCCGAGCCCGGCGTCGCCGACACCGCGCTGAAGGCGGACGTCGCCGCCGCCCTCGGCGACGGATTCAAGGTGCAGACCGCCGCCGAGGTCGCCGACGAGAGCAGCGAGGACCTGGCCGGCTTCCTCGACGTCATGAAGTACGCGATGCTCGGCTTCGCCGGGATCGCCTTCCTCGTCGGCATCTTCCTCATCGTCAACACCTTCTCCATGCTGGTCGCCCAGCGCACCCGGGAGATCGGCCTGCTGCGGGCCATCGGCTCCAGTCGCCGGCAGATCAACCGCTCCGTCCTCGTCGAGGCCGTCCTGCTCGGACTGATCGGCTCGGTCGCCGGCGTCGCCGCCGGTGTCGGCCTCGCCGTCGGCCTGATGGAGCTCATGTCGTCCATGGGCATGGAGCTGTCCACCCGCGACCTCACCGTCGCCTGGACCACGCCCGTCGTCGGCCTCGCCCTCGGCGTCCTCGTCACCGTCCTCGCCGCCTACGTCCCGGCCCGCCGGGCCGGCAAGGTCTCCCCGATGGCCGCCCTCCGCGACGCCGGCACCCCCGCCGACGGCCGCGCCGGCCGGGTCCGCGCCGGGACCGGCCTGCTCCTCACGCTCGCCGGCGGCGGCGCGCTGTGGGCCGCGACCCGGGCCGACGAGGCGGGCCCGGGCTCGCTGTGGCTCGGCGCCGGCGTCGTCCTGTCGCTGCTCGGCTTCGTCGTCATCGGCCCGGTCCTCGCGGGCGGGGTCGTCCGGGTCCTCGGCGTCGTCGTCCTGCGGGTCTTCGGCCCCGTCGGCCGGATGGCCGAGCGGAACGCGCTCCGCAACCCGCGCCGCACCGGCGCGACCGGCGCCGCCCTGATGATCGGCCTCGCGCTCGTCGCCTGCCTCTCCGTCGTCGGCTCCTCCATGGTCGCCTCGGCCACCGACGAGCTCGACCGGTCCGTCGGCGCCGACTACATCGTGCAGAGCCAGATGGGCGCGCCGATCGTGCCGCAGGCGCAGGCCGCCGTGGAGAAGGTCGCCGGCCTCGACCACGTCACCGAGTACCGGCCCGTCGACGTCCGGATCACCGACCCGCGCGGCACCACATCGAAGGAGTGGCTGGCCGCGACCGAGCCGACGTACCCCCGGGACCTCCGGCGCGAGGTCGTCTCCGGTGACCTGGCCGCCGCGTACGCCCCGGGCGCGATGTCCGTCGGCAGCGACTACGCCGCCGGGCACGGCGTGGAGGTCGGCGACACCCTCACCGTCGCCTTCGCCCACGGCTCGACGGCGAAGCTGAAGGTCGCCGCGATCACGGCGGACACCGGCAACGTCGACAACGGCGCCATGTACACGAACGTCACCACCGCCGCCGCGCACCTGCCGGCCGAGCGGATGCCGGCCAGCGCGCTGCTGCTGGCGAGCGCGGAGGACGGGCAGGAGGAGGCGGCGTACGCGTCCCTGAAGGAGGCGCTGGCCCCGTACCCCCAGTACAAGGTCTCCGACCAGGCCGACTACAAGGAGGACCTGAAGGACCAGGTCGGCCAGCTCCTCAACATCGTCTACGGCCTGCTGGCGCTGGCGATCGTCGTCGCGATCCTCGGCGTGGTCAACACGCTGGCCCTGTCGGTGGTGGAGCGCACCCGAGAGATCGGCCTCATGCGGGCCATCGGCCTCTCCCGCCGCCAGCTGCGGAGGATGATCCGGCTGGAGTCGGTCGTCATCGCCCTCTTCGGCGCGCTGCTCGGCCTCGGCCTCGGCATGGGCTGGGGCACGGCCGCCCAGCAGCTCCTCGCGCTGGAGGGCCTCGGCGTCCTGGAGATCCCCTGGACGACGATCCTCACGGTCTTCGTCGGCTCCGCCTTCGTCGGCCTCTTCGCCGCGCTGGTCCCGGCCTTCCGGGCGGGCCGCATGAACGTCCTGAACGCGATCGCCAGCGAGTAGCCCGGTCCGGTGAACCGCCACGGCCCCGGCGCGCGCCCCGCGCGCCGGGGCCTTCGCCGTGCGGGCCGGGGCCTTCGCCGTGCGCGGGCCGCGCTCCTCGCGGAGGTGGCGCGATCCCTCGCGCCGGGGGCGGCCGGGCGTCGTAGGGTGGAGGCCCCCGGCCCGTTCACGTGTCGGGCCGTTCGCGTTGTCCGCTCGCCCGGGTGTCCGCCTGTCCGTTCACCCCCGTACGTACCGGGATGGAAGCTCCATGAGCCTGCACGGTCTGCTCGACCTCGTCGTCAAGGACGCGGCCCTCGCGGAGGCGGTGACGGCCGCCTCGGACGGGAACCGCCCGCACGTGGACCTGGTCGGTCCCGCCGCCGCCCGCCCCTTCGCCGTGGCCGCGCTGGCCCGGGACTCGGGGCGCACGGTGCTCGCCGTGACGGCCACCGGCCGGGAGGCCGAGGACCTGGCGGCGGCGCTGCGGTCCCTCCTGGACCCGGACACCGTCGTCGAGTACCCCTCCTGGGAGACCCTGCCGCACGAGCGGCTCTCGCCCCGCTCCGACACCGTCGGCCGCCGGCTCGCCGTGCTGCGCCGCCTCGCCCACCCGAATCCGGACGACCCGGCCACGGGCCCGGTCGGCGTCGTCGTCGCGCCGATCCGCTCCGTGCTCCAGCCGCAGGTGAAGGGGCTCGGGGACCTGGAGCCGGTGGCGCTGAGGAGCGGCGGGACCGCCGATCTGAACGAGGTCGTCGAGGGGCTCGCGGCCGCCGCGTACGCCCGGGTCGAGCTGGTCGAGAAGCGCGGCGAGTTCGCCGTGCGCGGCGGCATCCTGGACGTCTTCCCGCCGACCGAGGAGCACCCGCTCCGGATCGAGTTCTGGGGCGACGAGGTCGAGGAGATCCGTTACTTCAAGGTCGCCGACCAGCGCTCCCTCGAAGTCGCCGAGCACGGGCTGTGGGCGCCGCCGTGCCGCGAGCTGCTGCTGACGGACGAGGTGCGGCGCAGGGCCGCGGCCCTCGCCGAGGAGCACCCGGAGCTCGGCGAGATGCTGAACAGGATCGCCGAGGGGATCGCGGTCGAGGGCATGGAGTCGCTGGCCCCGGTCCTCGTGGACGACATGGAGCTGCTGCTCGACGTCCTGCCGGCCGGGGCGATGACCGTCGTCTGCGACCCCGAGCGGGTCCGCACCCGGTCCGCCGACCTCGTCGCCACCAGCCAGGAGTTCCTCCAGGCGTCGTGGGCGGCGACGGCAGGCGGCGGCGAGGCGCCGATCGACGTCGGCGCGGCCTCCCTGTGGGGGATCGCGGACGTCCGGGACCGGGCGCGGGAGCTGGGGATGATGTGGTGGTCGGTGTCGCCGTTCGCGGCCGACGCCGACGCCGCCCGGGAGGCCGACGCCCTCACGCTGGGGATGCGCGCCCCGGAGTCGTACCGCGGCGACACGGCCCGCGCGCTCGCCGACACCAAGGGCTGGCTGGCCGACGGCTGGCGCACGGTGTACGTGACGGAGGCCCACGGCCCCGCCTCGCGGACCGTGGAGGTGCTGGGCGGCGAGGGCATCGCGGCCCGGCTGACGGCCGACCTGGCGGACGTCGGCCCGGCCGTCGTGCACGTGGCCTGCGGATCGATCGACTTCGGCTTCGTCGATCCGGCGCTCAGGCTCGCCGTGCTGACCGAGACCGACCTGTCCGGCCAGAAGGCGGCCGGCAAGGACGGGCAGCGGATGCCCGCCAAGCGGCGCAAGACCATCGACCCGCTGACCCTGGAGGTCGGCGACTACATCGTGCACGAGCAGCACGGCGTCGGCCGCTACCTGGAGATGGTGCAGCGCACGGTGCAGGGCGCGACCCGCGAGTACCTGCTCGTCGAGTACGCCCCCGCCAAGCGCGGCCAGCCCGGCGACCGCCTCTACATCCCGACGGACCAGCTGGAGCAGGTCACCAAGTACGTCGGCGGCGAGGCGCCCACCCTGCACCGGCTCGGCGGCGCGGACTGGACGAAGACGAAGCAGCGGGCGAAGAAGGCGGTCAAGGAGATCGCCGCCGACCTGATCAAGCTGTACAGCGCCCGGATGGCGGCCCCCGGCCACGCCTTCGGCCCCGACACCCCGTGGCAGCGCGAGCTGGAGGACGCCTTCCCGTACGCGGAGACGCCCGACCAGCTCTCCACGATCGCCGAGGTGAAGGAGGACATGGAGAAGACGGTCCCGATGGACCGGCTGATCTGCGGCGACGTCGGCTACGGCAAGACGGAGATCGCGGTGCGGGCCGCCTTCAAGGCGGTCCAGGACGGCAAGCAGGTCGCGGTCCTGGTGCCGACGACGCTGCTCGTGCAGCAGCACTTCGGCACCTTCAGCGAGCGGTACGGGCAGTTCCCGGTCAACGTCCGCGCGCTGTCCCGCTTCCAGACGGACACCGAGTCGAAGGCGACCCTGGAGGGCCTGCGGGAGGGCTCCGTCGACGTCGTCATCGGCACCCACCGCCTCTTCTCCTCCGAGACGAAGTTCAAGGACCTCGGCCTGGTCATCGTCGACGAGGAGCAGCGCTTCGGCGTCGAGCACAAGGAGCAGCTGAAGAAGCTCCGGGCCAACGTCGACGTCCTGACGATGTCCGCGACCCCGATCCCCCGGACGCTGGAGATGGCGGTGACGGGCATCCGCGAGATGTCCACCATCACCACCCCGCCGGAGGAGCGGCACCCGGTCCTCACCTTCGTCGGCCCGTACGAGGAGAAGCAGATCGGCGCGGCGATCCGCCGCGAACTCCTCCGCGAGGGCCAGGTCTTCTACATCCACAACCGGGTCGACTCCATCGACCGGGCGGCCGCCCGGCTGCGCGAGATCGTCCCGGAGGCGCGGATCGCGACGGCCCACGGCCAGATGTCGGAATCGGCCCTGGAGCAGGTCGTCGTGGACTTCTGGGAGAAGAAGTTCGACGTGCTCGTCTCGACGACGATCGTCGAGTCCGGCATCGACATCTCCAACGCCAACACGCTGATCGTGGAGCGCGGCGACAACTTCGGCCTCTCCCAGCTGCACCAGCTGCGCGGCCGGGTCGGCCGGGGCCGCGAGCGCGGCTACGCCTACTTCCTCTACCCGCCGGAGAAGCCCCTCACGGAGACCGCCCACGAGCGGCTGGCGACCATCGCCCAGCACACCGAGATGGGCGCCGGCATGTACGTCGCGATGAAGGACCTGGAGATCCGCGGCGCGGGCAACCTCCTGGGCGGCGAGCAGTCCGGCCACATCGCGGGCGTCGGCTTCGACCTGTACGTCCGCATGGTCGGCGAGGCGGTGGCGGACTACCGGGCCTCCCTGGAGGGCGGCGCGCAGGAGGAGGCGCCGCTGGAGGTCAAGATCGAGCTGCCGGTCGACGCCCACGTCCCCCACGACTACGCGCCCGGCGAGCGGCTGCGCCTCCAGGCCTACCGGGCGATCGCCTCGGCGAACTCGGAGGAGGACGTCAAGGCGGTGCGGGAGGAGCTCACCGACCGCTACGGCAAGCTCCCGGAGCCGGTCGAGAACCTCCTCCTCGTCGCCGGCCTGCGGATGCTGGCCCGCGCCTGCGGCGTCGGCGAGATCGTCCTCCAGGGCCCCAACATCCGCTTCGCCCCGGTGGAGCTGCGGGAGTCGCAGGAGCTGCGCCTCAAGCGCCTGCACCCGAAGTCGGTGATCAAGCCGGCCGTCCACCAGATCCTGGTGCCCCGCCCGGCCACCCGACCGATCGGCGGCAAGCCGCTCGTCGGCCGCGAACTGCTGGCGTGGACCGGGGAGTTCCTGACGACGATCCTCGACTGAGGGGCGCGGCCCGCAGGGGTTCAGTCCTCGCGGTCGGCGAGGAAGCCCGTCAGGGCGGTGAAGTACTCCTCCGGGGGCAGGTCGCCCACGGCCCCGTCGACGTTGTGCGTGAGGTACAGCGTGGCGAAGCCGTGGGCGAGGGACCAGGCGGCGATGCCGGTGGCGCGGGGGTCCGCCGTGCCGGGCAGGCCGGCGACGCCCGCGCGGAGCCCGGCGGCGGCGCGCTCCCGGGCCGCCGTGAGCGCGGGGTCGTCCGCGCGCAGCAGGGCGGGGGTGAACATGACCTGGAAGTGCGCGGGGTGGCCGGCCGCGAAGCGGACGTAGCGGCGGCCCCGGTCCGCGAGCGAGGTGCCGCCGGCCAGCGCGTCGGCGAGCAGGTCGAAGCCCTGGGCGGCGATGGCGGTCAGGAGGCCGGTCCGGTCGCCGAAGTGGTGGGCGGGGGCGGCGTGGGAGACGCCGGCCCGGCGGGCGAGGTCGCGCAGGCTCAGGGCGCCGGGGCCGTCGGCCGCGATCACCTCCAGGGCCGCCGTCAGGACGGCCTGCCGCAGGTCGCCGTGGTGGTAGGTGGTCCGCTTCCGGCTCGTCATGGCAGCAGCCTAGCCCTCATCTAGTCATTGACAAGTTGCCGGGCGCGGGCACAGTCTAGTCAGTGACTAGATTCCGGTCCGGCCGCTGCCAGGGAGGTCCCCGTGGACACCGCTCGCGCACGACAGATGTGGCACCTGCTCGAACCGCTGCACGCCCTGCACTACTACGCCCCCGGGGCCTTCGAGGAGGCCGCCGCGCTCGGCTACGACACCGGGGAGCGCTGGCCCTCCTACTTCGCCTGGCGCGCCGCGCCGCTGGGGGCCGTGGGGGCGGGACGGGTGGCGTCCGCGTTCTACAGCTTCAGCCCGGCCGCGGTCGGGCGGTACGTGCCCGCCGCCTGGGAGGTCGCCGCGCCCGGCGACGTCCTCGCGGCGCGGCTGCGGGCCGTCGACCGGACCCTGCGGGACGTGCTGGGGGACGAGGGCGCCGGCGCGCTGGACGAGGCCGCCGGGCTCGCGCGGCGGGCCGCCGAGGCCGCGGACCCGGCCGGCCGGCCGCTCGCCGCCGCCCACGCCGAGCTGCCCTGGGCCGACGAGCCGCACCTGGTGCTCTGGCAGGCCGCGACCCTGCTGCGCGAGCACCGGGGCGACGGACACGTCGCGGCGCTGCTCGGCGCCGGGCTCGACCCCGTCGAGGCGCTGGTGTCGTTCGCCGCCGTCGGGGCCGCGCCCGAGGCCGTCTTCGCGAGCCGGGGGTGGAGCGCCGGGGAGTGGTCGGCCGCGCGGGAGCGGCTGGCCGGGCGGGGGCTCGTGGACGCCGGCGGGGGCGCCACGCCGGCCGGGCGGGAGCTGCGGGCCGAGGTGGAGCGGCGCACGGACGAACTGGCCGCCGCGCCCTGGGCCGCGCTCGGCCCGGACGCCACCGCGCGGCTCTCGGAACTCCTCGGCGGGCCCTGGCTCGCCGCGATCGGCTCGGGACTGCTGCCCGCCGACAACACGCTCGGCATCGGGAAGGTCTGACACCGGACCGGCCCACCGGTGGCGAAACGATCACTATCAGGGGTTTTGTGCCTACGATTCTCCCGTGCTGATACGC
Source organism: Streptomyces sp. NPDC014656 (assembly GCF_043084305.1). Lineage (NCBI taxonomy): Bacteria > Bacillati > Actinomycetota > Actinomycetes > Kitasatosporales > Streptomycetaceae > Streptomyces > Streptomyces sp. NPDC014656. The sequence continues at coordinate 76,308 of NZ_JBIBZN010000010.1, read as the reverse complement.
CGAAAGCTTTTTTCCGCCGCGGGACCCGCCGGACTCGCCGGGCTCGTCCTCCTCGCCGGATGCTCCCTGCCCGGGGGGTCCTCCGCCGTCACGGGCACGGACCCCTTCGACAATCCGAACGGCCTGCGCGCGGGCCTCGCGCCGGTGACGGCGGAGACCGAGCGGGCGGCGCGGGAGCTGATCGACGGCCTCGCCACCAAGGGGCGCGGGACGAAGACCGGGTACGACCGGGACGAGTTCGGCTACGCCTGGATGGACAAGGCCGACGGCGTGCCGCTCGCCCGCAACGGCTGCGACACCCGCAACGACATGCTGCGCCGCGACGGCCACGACCTGCGCTACCGGTCGGGCTCCACCTGCGTGGTGGTCTCGATGAAGCTGCCCGACCCGTACACCGGCACCACCATCGACTGGACCAAGCAGAAGGCCGCCGAGGTCCAGATCGACCACGTCGTCCCGCTGTCGTACAGCTGGCAGATGGGTTCGTCGCGCTGGTCGAGGAGCAAGCGGCAGCAGCTCGCCAACGACCCGCTGAACCTGCTGCCGGTGCAGGGCCGGGCCAACTCGGCCAAGGGCGACTCCGGTCCGGCGACCTGGCTGCCGCCGTCGCGGGACATCCGCTGCGCCTACGCGGTCCGCTTCGCCCAGGTGGCGCGGAAGTACGCGCTGCCGGTCACCCCCGCGGACAAGAAGGCGATGCTCAGGCAGTGCGGCGGCTGAGGAGCGCCCGCCCGAGGGGTGTTCGATATTCGGTTGGCGCCGTTCGAGGCCGCGCCTAACCTGCCCACATGGACCAGGAACTGACGATCACCACGCTCGCCGAGCGGCCCGAGCTCGAAGGGCCGATGTGGTCCATGAAGGACCTCTGGCCCGAGTTCATGATGTACGACCCGGTCGGCTGGTCGCACATGGGCCGGATCGTGCGGGACTTCCCCGAGTACGTGCTCGTGGCCACCGAACCCTCGGGCGCGGTCGTCGCCCGCGGTTTCAGTGTGCCCTTCCGGCTCGACGCGGACGGGCGGCGGACGCTTCCCGACCGGGGCTGGGACGAGGTGCTGCTGTGGGCCTTCTCGGACCGGCGGCACGGCAGGACGCCCGACACGGTCAGCGCCATCGAGATCACCGTGGACACCAGCGCCCTCGGGCGCGGGGTCTCGCACGTGATGCTCGCCGCGATGCGGGAGAACGCGCGCCGGCTCGGCTTCGCCGAACTCGTCGCGCCGGTCCGGCCCAACGGCAAGCACCTGGAGGCCGGCGCCTCCATCCACGAGTACGCCTTCCGCGTCCGGGAGTCCGACGGGCTGCCGCACGACGCGTGGCTGCGGGTGCACGTCCGCGCGGGCGGCCGGATCGAGGCGGTCGCGCCCGCGTCGATGACGGTCTCCGGCTCCCTGGAGCAGTGGCGGGCGTGGACGGGGCTCGCCTTCGACGAGGACGGACCGGTCGAGGTGCCGGGCGCGCTCGTGCCCGTCCACTGCGAGGCCGCGCGCGGCTACGCGGTCTACGTCGAGCCCAACGTGTGGGTGCGCCACTCCCTGTCGGCCGGCTGACCCCCGGCCGGGCCGCGCCGGGTGCCGTGCGGTGCGCCGCGGCGGCGTCAGGACGTCTTGGTCCAGTCGCCGCAGCCGACCGACTTGAAGTAGCCGTCCTTGGCGGTGATCTTGACGATCGCGGTGCCCGTCACGTTGTCGTTCGCGAGGATCGCGTCCACGCCGTGGCCCGCGTCCTTCGAGCGCTCCCAGTAGCAGGCCGCGTCCTTGTTGCCCGTGGACTTGTAGGTGCCGGGCGCCACGTCGACGCCGACCTTGAACATGCCGCCGTCGCCCTTGAGCGTGTCCTTGGGGGTGCCGGCCGCCTTGGCGTCCACGGCCTCCCAGGTCTCGCAGCCCGTGGACTTGAAGAACTTGTCGCTCTTCTTGATCTCGACGTAGGCCGTGCCCGTCACGTTGTCGTTCGCGAGGATCGAGTCGAGCTCGCCGGTGGCGTCCTTCGAACGCTCCCAGTAGCACATGGCGTCCTCGTTGCCCGTCGTGCGGTAGAGGCCCGGCTTGACGTCGGAGCCGACCTCGAAGTCGCCGTCCCCGTCGACCGTGACGGCCTTCTTCTTCTCCGGGGCCTTCGACTCCGGCGCCTTCGAGCCGGCGTCCGACCCCTTGCCGCCCGAGGCCGCCGGGGCCGAGGCCTTCGCCTCGGGGGTGGCGCCCTCGTCTCCGCCCCCGCTCATCGCCGCGCCGATGGCGACGACGACCACGACCGCGCCGGCGGCGGTGAGGACCTTGTGGCGGGCGAACCAGCTGCGCTGCGACGGAGAGTTCGACATGGCTGTGAACACCTTTCGGGTGGCGGGGGTTTCCTGCGAACCGCTTGTTTCGATGACGTAATCACAACAGCTTCTGTGAACCGAGTCAACCACGTTCACGAAGTTCTTCTCCGCTCACGCCGTGAACCCCTCCGGTCGGTATGCTCGTCGTGCACAGGTCGTACGAGCGGGAGGACGGAGGGTCCAGGTGCCCGAGGACAGCGCCACAGAGGTCACCGCCGCCGGAATCGCCCGGCTCGCCGGCGTCGGCAGGGCCGCCGTCAGCAACTGGCGCCGCCGCCACGCGGACTTCCCCAAACCCGTGGGCGGCACCGAGACCAGCCCCTCCTTCGCCCTCCCCGAGGTCGAGCGGTGGCTCCGCGGACAGGGCAAGCTCGCCGAGGTCCCGCTCCGCGAGCGCGTCTGGCAGCAGCTCGCCGGCCACCCCGCCGGCACCCTCGCCGGCCTCGTCCACACCGGCGCCGTCCTCCTGCTCCTGCGCGAGCGGCCCCCCGCCCTCGCCGCGCTCGCCGCCCTCCCCGACCCCCGCTTCGCCGAAGCCCTGCCCGGCGCCCTCGAAGAGGTCCTCACCCTCCGCTTCGGCATCCCCAGGGCCGTCCCCACCCCCACCGCGGGAGAACTCGGCCCCGCCGCCCCGCTGCTCCGCGCCGCCGTCGAACTCGCGGCCGAACTGGGCGGCCCCCGGCAGGCGTTCGAGTTCCTCCTCGGCCGCCACCTGGACGCCAACCCCCGCCAGTACACCCTCACCCCGCCGCCGCTCGCCGAACTCATGGCCGCCCTCGCCGCCGCCGCGACCGCGAGCGCCGGGGACCCGCCCGCGGCCGTCCTCCTCGACCCGGCCTCCGGCACCGGCGGACTCCTGCGCGCCGCCGCCCGCCCGGCCACCCTCGCCGTCCAGGACGCCGAACCCGAGCTGGCCGCGCTCTCCGCGCTCCGCCTCGCCCTCCACGGCGACGCCGACATCCGCTCCGCCGCCGGCGACACCCTGCGCGCCGACGCCTTCCCCGAGCTGCGCGCCGACACCGTCCTCGCCCACCCGCCGTTCAACGAGCGCGCCTGGGGCCACGACGAGCTGGCCTACGACCCCCGCTGGGAGTACGGCTTCCCCGCCCGCACCGAGTCCGAGCTGGCCTGGGTCCAGCACGCCCTGGCCCGGCTCCGCGACGGCGGCACCGCCGTCCTCCTCATGCCCCCCGCCGTCGCCTCCCGCCGCTCCGGCCGCCGCATCCGCGCCGACCTCCTGCGCCGGGGCGCCCTGCGGGCCGTCATCGCCCTCCCGGCCGGCGCCGCCCCGCCGTACGGCATCCCGCTCCACCTCTGGGTCCTGGTCCGCCCCGCCGCCGGCCGCCGCGCCCCGGCCGAGACCCTCTTCGTCGACACCGCCGGGCTCGCGCCCGACGCGGGCCGCGACAAGCTCCCCTGGACCACCCTGCAGAACGCGGTGCTCGACGCCTGGGCCGGCCGCTCCGGCGACGACACCCTGGCCCGCGCCGTCCCCGTCATCGAGCTCCTCGACGACGAGGTCGACCTCGCCCCCGCCCGCTACCTCACCGCCCCCGACGCGGGCGGCTCCGCCGCCGAACTCTCCGCCGTCCGCGAGCGCCTGGACGCCACCCTGCGCCGCACCCTCACCCTCGCCCCGGACCCCGAGCCCGCCCGCCCCGCGCCCCGCCCCCTCACCACCGTCGGCGAACTGGCCCGCACCGGCGCCCTCCAGCTCCGCACCGGCGGCGCCGGCACCGCCCCCGCCGGCCGCGAGGTCCCCGTCCTCACCGAGCACGACGTGCTCACCGGCGCCGCCCCCTCCGGGACCCTCCCCGAAGCGGCCCAGGACCAGGCCGAGGAACCGGTCCTGGTCCGCGAGGGCGACGTGATCGTGCCGGTCCTCGGCGGCGGCCCCGCCGCCCGCGTCGTCGACGCCGCCACCGCCGGCGCCGCCCTCGGCCGCAGCCTCCAGCTGCTGCGCCCCGACCCGGAGGCGCTCGACCCCTGGTTCCTCGCCGGCTTCCTGCGCGGCACCGCCAACAACCGGCAGGCCAGCAGCTTCGCCTCCACCGCCACCCGGCTCGACGTCCGCCGCCTCCAGCTGCCCCGGCTGCCCCTGGCCGACCAGCGCCGGCACGGCGAGCGCTACCGCACCCTCGCCGAGTTCGAGGAGGCCCTCCGGCTCACCGCCCGGCTGGGCGAGCAACTGCTCCAGGGCCTCTACGACGGCCTCGCGGACGGAAGCGTCCGGCCGGGGCGATGACGGGGCTAATCTCGTAGCCTGAACAGCCGTCCCCGGGGGGAATTCGCATGTACGGACAGATGCCTGCCGCTCCCGCGCCGAGACCCGGCGGCGGCCCGTCCGCCGGGACCGTCGCCGTCCGCGTGCTCGTGACGGCCGCCGTGGTGCTCTCCCTCGGGCTGCTCGCCTGGGTGGCGATGCTCCGGCTCGCGATCATGCGCCGGACCGTCCGCGACTGGGTCCTCTTCTGGCTCCAGCTGGCCGTCACCATCGGCTGCTTCGTGCTGCTCCAGGAGGAGGACGAGAACTCCTGGCAGATCAACGTCGGCGCCGGCCTGGTCGTCGCCATGGCCACCGCCGTGACCGCGCACTACCTGGCGGCCGACATCAGGCACCACCGTCCGGCGGTGCCTTCGGCCCCGGGGCCGTACGCGCACCCGCAGGCGCCCGGCTACGGCTACCCGCAGGTCGACCCGGGCACGGCCGCCACCCTCCCCGGCGGCTACCCCCCGCAGGGCCAGGCCCCCAACCCGTACGCGACCCCGGCCCCGGCCCCGCACGCGCACCCGACCCCGCACGCGACCCCGACGCCGCCCCCGCACGCCCACCCGCACGCGACGCCGACCCCACAACCGCACCCGGGCCCGCACCCGACCCCGGCCACCCCCGCCGGCTCCCCCCGCATCGACCAGGTCCGCGCCGAGCTGGACGAGCTCAGCGACCTCCTCCGCAAGGAGGGCGAGAAGTGAACGGACGGGTCGTCGGTGGGCGGTACGAGATCGCCACCGTCGTCGGCCAGGGCGGCATGGGCCAGGTGTGGACCGCCTACGACACCCGCCTCGACCGCAGGGTCGCCGTGAAGCTCCTCAGCCCCGCCGCCCTCACCGGCCCGCGCACCGCCGCCGACGAACTGCGCCGCCGCTTCGTCCGCGAGTGCCGGGTCACCGCCCACGTCGACCACCCCGGCCTGGTCACCGTCCACGACGCCGGCAGCGACGGCGACGACCTCTACCTGGTCATGCAGTACGTCGACGGCGCCGACCTCGCCGACCACCTCGCCGAGCACGACCCGTACCCCTGGGAGTGGGCGGTCTGCGTCGCCGCCCAGCTGTGCGCGGTGCTCGCCGCCGTCCACGCGGTGCCGATCGTCCACCGCGACCTCAAGCCGCGGAACGTGATGATCCGCCCCGACGGCACCGTCACCGTCCTCGACCTCGGCATCGCCTCCGTCCTCGACTCCGACACCACCCGCCTCACCCACACCGGCGAACCCATCGGCAGCCCCGCCTACATGGCGCCCGAGCAGGCCATGGGCGGTGCCGTCGGCCCCCAGACCGACCTCTACGCCCTCGGCATCCTGCTCCACGAACTCCTCTCCGGGAACGTGCCGTTCGCCGGCTCCACCGCCCTCGGCGTCCTCCACCGCCACCTCTACGAGCCGCCCCTCCCGCTCCGCCAGGTGCGCCCCGAGGTCCCCGAGGCCCTGGAGGCCCTCGTCCTGCGCCTCCTCGCCAAGGACCCCGCCGCCCGCCCCGCCGGCGCCCACGAGGTGTACGAGGCGCTGCTGCCCCTGCTCCCCGCGCGCGGCGCCCCCTCGGGCCCCATGGACCCCACCCGCCCGTTCCTGCGCCCGCACGCGCCCTGGCCCGCCGCGCCCCGGCCGGCCGCAGTGCCCCGGCCGGCCGCCGCGCCCCCCGCCCCTCCCGCCGCCGCCGACCCCAGGGTCGCCGTCCCCGCCCGGCCCCCCGCGCCGCCGCTGCCGCCGCTGCCGGAGCAGGCGCCCCGGAGCGCCGACGTCGCGGGCGCCGTCGAGCAGGTGAAGCGGCTCCTCGGCGAGGGCGCCCTCACCCAGGCCGTCGACGTGCTCGGCGGGATCCTCCCGGCCGCCGCCGCCGAGCACGGCGAGGGCTCGCCGGTGGTCCGCATCCTGCGCAAGCAGTACGCGTCCACCCTGATGGACGACGGGCAGTACCGGCGCGCCCTGCCCGAGCTGCGCCGGCTCGCCGCCGACGACCCGGGCAACGCCCAGTTCGGCCACGACATCGCGCTCTGCCTGGAACAGCTCGGCGAGACCGCCGAGGCGCTCGCCGCCTTCCGCGCGGTCCTCCCCGCCTTCGAGCGGGGCCCCGCGCAGGACCCGGGCCGGGCCTTCGACATCCGGCGCCGCACCGGCCTGCTGCTCCTCGCGACCGGGCGGCACGCGGAGGGCCAGGCGGAGCTGAACCGGCTCCTGCTCGACGCGGAGCGGCTCTACGGGCCGTACCACCCGCTGGCGGCCGAGCTGCGCCGGGCACTGGAGCACCAGCGCCAACTCGGCCGCCGGGCCTGATCGTTCCAGCCGTTTCCCGGTGGCCGGAGGAGGAGGCCGTCCCGTACGGTCGGAAGCGTGACACTTCCTTCTTCCGTCCAGCTGAACCACACCGTCGTCCACTCCTCCGACCGCTCCGCCTCCGCCCGCTTCCTCGCCGGGATCCTCGGCCTCCAGGTGGGCGCCCCCTTCGGCCCCTTCCTCCCCGTCGACCTCGCCAACGGCGTGACGCTCGACTTCTACCAGGCGCCCGAGGGCCCCATCCAGGGCCAGCACTACGCCTTCCTCGTCCGGGACGAGGACTTCGACGCGATGATCGACCGCCTGGAGGCGGCCGGGGTCACCTACTACGCGGATCCGGCCCACCGGCAGCCGCGCGAGGTCAACACCCTCTTCGGCGGCCGGGGCGCGTACTTCGACGACCCGGACGGCCACAACATGGAGATCATGACGGTGCCGTACGCGCGCCCCTGACCGCGGGCCGGTAGCCGGGCGGACGACCCGTCAGCATCACGACTCCACAACGTGAGGGGAAAGGGAAACCCCCTCATCACTTTTGTCTGATTTGCGGGTTGTAATGTTCGCGTCTGATCACGTCCACGCCAATCAAGGACCCTTCATGACGACGCCGCCCACCCCCTCCCTGCCCGAGCCCGTCTCCGCGCCCGAGGCCCCGAAGAGCAAGAAGGCCCTGAAGAAGGTCGGCGGCATCGTCGTGGCGATCGTCGTCGCCGTGGGCCTGAAGCTCGGCCTGCCGTACCTCACCGGCGACGCGCCGGTGCACGCCAAGGTCGGCGAGTGCGTGGTCGTGACCGGCGCGGAGAACGACCCGAAGGTCGACACGGCGGACTGCTCCTCCGGCAAGGCCGACCTGTACAAGGTCGAGAAGGTCTTCGAGGACACCTTCGACCTGGAGAAGTGCGGCGAGGACCTCTCGGCGCTGGCGCAGCAGCTGGACTCGGACAAGTTCGTCCTGTGCCTCTCCGAGGTCAAGAAGTAGCCCCCCTCTCGGAAGAGACGGGACGGACGGCCGGGAGCACGAGCTCCCGGCCGTCCGTCGTTCCCGCCACCCGCCGCGCCGCCGCCCGCCGGCCCCGGCGCCGCTGAACGGCCGCCAGACCCGCGAGGGCCAGGGCCGAGACGCCCGCGACGGCCAGGCCGGGGAGGAGGCCCGGCGGGCGGAAGGCGCAGGAGAGGCTGTCGGTGCCGGTGAGCGGCACGGCGAGCAGGCCCGCGTACGGCTCCGGCCGCCGGCCCTGGCAGGTCCAGCCGGGGATCGCGGGGGCGGCGACCACCGCCGTGCCCGTCACGGGGTGCGGGAAGCGGGCCGTGAGGCCCGTCGTCGTGGGGGTCACGGCGACCGCCGCAGAGGAGCGCAGCGCGGCCACGGCCGCGCGCAGGCGCGCCCGGTCCAGGCAGCCGAGTTCCACCGGGCCCCGGCCCGGCGGGACGTGCGGGCGGACGCCGGGGGCGGGCTGGTCGCCCAGGGAGGTCATCGCGGCCCGCCGCTTGGGGCCGCCGCCGAGAAGCCGGACGGGGGGCCGGGTGCCGAGGCGGGCCGGGCCCGTGCGCTCGGGGGCCCAGAGGAAGACCTCCGTGCCGACCGGGCAGGCGCCGGCGGCCGGGGCGGCGTACACCCGGGCGCCCAGGAGGAGTTCCTGGTTGCGGAAGGGGGACGGGCCGAGGACCGGGGGCGGGCCCTGCCGGACCGTCACGAGCGGCAGCGGATCCGCCGTACGCACCACCCGGCCGTCCCGCCAGCGGGCGCCGACCCCCGACAGGGCGTCCACGACGGGGTTGTCGAGGCTCTGGAGGCTGCGGCCCCGGGAGGTCCAGCCGCCGCCGAGGCCGGTCAGCAGGCCGGTGAGGACGGCGGGGGTGTGGCTGCTGTAGTAGGCGGCGCCCTGGCCGCCGAGGAGCAGCGGGTCGTTCCCGGCGACCCGGGGGAGGCCGGAGTCGGTGCGGTACGCCGGCCAGCCGTCGGCCGCCGCGAGGGCCGCCGCCCGGCGCTCCTGCTCCGGGCCGTGCGGCGGGTAGTCGTCGAGGTGGGCGAGCCGCCTGCGGTCCGCGTACGCCGTCGTCGCGGCGGCCTGGCCGAGGAGCGTGCCGGTGACCAGCAGCGCGGCGAGGACGGCGTACCGGCGGCGCCGGGGGAGGGCCAGGGCGCCCGCCGTCGCGGCCAGGCCGGCGAGGGCGAGGAGGAGGGCCGGCCGGGTGGCGAGGGGGCTCGGGAGGGCGGCGGCGGTGAGGGCGAGGACGACCGCGCCGCCGGCGGCGAGCGGCCGGCGGCCGGGCGGTCCGTGGACGAGGGCGGCGTGCGCGGCGAGGACCAGCAGCCCGGCGAGGACGAAGCTCTGGCGGTACGGGCTGCCGTTCGGCGTGGCGAAGAGGTGCCACACCAGGTGCGTCGGGCCCCACTGGAGGGAGAGCGCCACGCCCAGGACGAGCCCGGTCCACACCCACCGCTCCCGTCCCGGCACGTCCCGCCGGAAGGCGAGCGAGGCCACCAGCAGCAGCACCGGCGTGGCGACGAAGGCGGCGGGCGTGGAGAAGCCGTACGTCCCCGGCAGCAGCCGCGCCAGCACGTCCGTGGCGCCCGCCGCGTCGAAGTCCCGTACGACCCCCGGGTGCGCCTGCCGCGTCGACAGGAACACGGGCGCGAGGACCGGCGCGGCGAGCCCCACCCCGAGGACCGTCGTGACGGCGGCCCGGAGCGGGACCCGGGTGCGGAGGCCGCCCGTGGCCGTCAGGCGGGCGAGGAGGAAGAGGGCCGCGCCGAGGGTCGCCATGTGGGCGGTGTAGAAGTTCGCCGTCCAGCAGACCGTCACCGTCAGGACGGCCAGGAGCGGGCGGCGGCCCTCGCGGGTCCACTCCGCGACCAGGCAGAGCAGCGGGAAGGCGATCAGGCCGTCCAGCCACATCGGGTTGTAGGCGCCCTCGGTCACGGACCAGCCGCACAGGGCGTAGGCGGCGCCCAGCAGGCCGGGCCACCACCAGGCGGGGGCGGCCGACAGGCGGCGCAGCAGGAAGTCGGTCGCGGCCGCCGCCAGGGCCGTCTTCAGGACGGTCAGGGCGTAGACGGCGTACTCGATGTCGGCGCGCGGGACCAGCGCCACCAGGGGGGCCAGCGGGCTCGACAGGTAGGTGCCGTAGTCGGGGAGGAAGCTGGTGCCCCAGCCCGCCCGCCAGTCCAGCAGGAGGCCGCCGTCGGCGCGGCCGCGCAGCAGGTCCCACAGGTGGGCGTGGAAGGGGACGAACTGGTTGGCCAGGTCGTTCACGGAGCGGTGGCGCGGGCCGAAGGGGAAGATCCGGGCCGCCGCGTCCCCGGCGCAGACGGCCGCGACGGCGAGGAGTCCGGCCAGGGCGGTGGCGGCGGCGGTGGCACGGCGCGGGGGAGCGGCGGACGCGGCGGGCGCGGTGGTGCCGGGGGGCTTGGTTCGCAGGGCTGTTCGCATGGCGAGTTCGAATATCGCAGCGCCGGAGGGGCGGGCGGCGGCGGGCGCGGGGCAGTTCACGCAATGGTCGCCCCGTCGTCACCCCGGTGGACCGGGCGGGTCACCGGTCTGCCTTTGGGTGTCCCGTGTGCTGCTCTCTCTCGTCGTCCCCTGCTTCAACGAGGAGGACGTCCTCGCCCGCTTCCACGCCCACGTGACGAAGGAACTCGACGCCCTGGAGGGCGACTTCGAGCTCGTCTACGTGGACGACGGAAGCCGCGACCGGACCCTCCCGATCCTGCGGGACCTCGCCGCCGCCGATCCCGCGCGGGTCCGCTTCGTCTCCTTCAGCCGCAACTTCGGCAAGGAGGCCGCCATGCTCGCCGGGCTCCGGCACGCGGCCGGCGACGCCGTCGTCATCATGGACGCGGACCTCCAGCACCCGCCCGAGCTGGTGCACCGCATGGTCGCGCTGCACGCCGAGGGGTACGACCAGGTCGTCGCCCGCCGCACCCGCGAGGGCGACCGGGTCACCCGCACCCTCACCGCCCGCCTCTACTACCGGGCGATCAACCGGCTCGTCGACGTCGAACTCGTCGACGGGGTCGGCGACTTCCGGCTGCTGTCCCGGCGCACCGTCGACGCGGTCCTCGGGCTCGGCGAGTACAACCGCTTCTCCAAGGGGCTGTTCTCCTGGGTCGGTTTCCGGACGACGACCTTCGCCTACGAGAACGCGGTGCGCGAGGAGGGCCGGTCCAAGTGGACCTTCGGCAAGCTCCTCAACTACGGCCTCGACGGCCTGCTCTCCTTCAACAACAAACCGCTGCGCGCCGCCGTCTACCTCGGCCTGCTGCTCGTCTCCCTCGCCTTCGCCTACGCCGGCTGGATCGTCGTCGACGCCCTCGCCCACGGAGTGGACACGCCCGGCTACGTCACCCTCCTCGTCGCCGTCACCGCCCTCGCCGGCGTCCAGATGGTCATGGTCGGCCTGATCGGCGAGTACGTCGGCCGCATCTACTACGAGGTGAAGCGCCGGCCGCACTACCTGGTCGCGGAGACGCACGCGGGCCGCGAGAAGGAGGGCGTCCGGGCCGACACCCGGGCGGCGGGTGCCTCGTTGTGGGAGACGGTCGTCCGGAAGTGACCTCCGTGACGCGGTGACGCCCAAGTTGTCTCCGCGAAGTAGTGGCTACGGTCCCGGCGACTCCCTAACATCGATCACCGCAAGGTCGTCCAACTGACGCACGACCAGCCCGGGAGGCTCCTTTGCACCGCCGCGACCGCCGCCACGACAGCCCCGCACGCCGCCGCACCGCGCTTGCCCTCTCCGCCGCGTTCCTCGCCGCGGCCCCGCTGCTCACCGCGTGCGGCGGCGAGGCCCATCCAGGGGCGGCGGCCGTCGTCGGCGGCGAGCGGATCGACGTCTCCGCCCTCCAGGCCCAGGTGAAGGCGGCCAGGGACGCGCAGTCCGCGTCCCCGCAGTCCGCCCAGCTGATCGCCGCCACCGGCGACCTCGGCCGGCAGAAGCTCAACGGCATGATCTTCGACCGGATCCTCGACGAGGTCGCCGCCGACCAGGGCGTCACCGCCAGCCGCGCCGAACTCCAGCGGACCCGCGAGGCGTTCGTCCGCGAGAACGGCGGCGAGGAGGGCCTGGAGGCCGTCCTGCTCCAGCAGCAGGGCGTCGCCCCCGGCCAGATCGACGACGTCGTCCGGCGCAACGTCCTCATGACGAAGATCATCGAGAAGCAGGGGATCGCCGAGACCCCCGAGGGCCAGCAGAAGCTCCAGGATCTGTTCGCCACCGCGTCGAAGTCCCTCGACATCGACGTGAACCCCCGCTACGGCGCCTGGGACGACACCAAGGTCCAGCTGGACACCGGAGCCGACACGGCCCCCTGGCTCGTCGAGGTCACCAAGGACCCGGCCGCCGCCGGCCCGGAGCAGCTTCCGGGCTGATCCCGCGCCCGGGGTAGGTTCGGAGGGTGACTTCCGAGAACCCCGGCCGCGTCGTCCTGCTCACCGCCAGCCACCGGGTGGCGCCCGGACTGCTGTCCTGGCCCGCCTGGCAGGCGCTGCGGGCCGCCGACCGGGTCCTCTGCCCCGACGAGGACCACCCCCAGCTGCCGTACCTGCGGGAGGCGGGCGTCGCCGTCGAGCACGTCCGCCCCACCGCCGAGGAGCTGGTCGCCGCCTGCGCCGGAGGCCGTACCGTCCTGGTCCTGCCCTCCGGCGAGGGGGACCGGGCCCTCACCGACGGGCTCGCCCGGCTCGCCAGCTCCGGCCGGACCGCCATGCCCGACCTGGAGCTGCTGCCCGGCTCGTACGACCTCCCGGGCGCCCGGCTCCTCGACCTCGTCCAGGTCATGGACGTCATCCGCCGCCGGTGCCCCTGGTCCTCGCTCCAGACCCACCAGGGCCTCGCGAAGTACGCCATCGAGGAGTCGTACGAACTCGTCGAGGCGATCGAGGCCGGCGACCGGCACGAGCTGCGCGAGGAGCTGGGGGACGTCCTCCTCCAGGTCGTCTTCCACGCGCGGATCGCCGAGGAGGACGCCGAGGAGCCGTTCTCCGTCGACGACGTGGCCGCCGCCCTCATCGAGAAGCTGATCCAGCGCCACCCGCACATCTTCGGCGACGAGACCGCCGAGACCCCCGAGGACGTCCGGGCCCACTGGCTGCGCACCAAGGCCGCCGAGAAGCGCCGGGAGTCCCTCACGGACGGCGTGCCCGTCGGCCAGCCCGGCCTCGCCCTCGCCGCCAAGCTGGCGAGCCGCGTCCGCACCGCCGGCCTCGACGCCCCGCTGCCAAAGGGCGAGGGCGTCGGCTACGAACTGCTGGCCCTCGCGGCCCGCGCGGAGGCCGAGGGCGTGGACCCGGAGGCGGCGCTGCGCGCGGCGGCCCGGGCCTACCGGGACGCGATCAGGGCGGCGGAGGGCCTCTAGAGGTCGCGCGGGGCGCGGGCCGCCGGGTCGTGCCAGCGGATCGCGGGGGGCTCCAGGAGCCATTCGGCGCGGGAAGCGGGGCGGGCGGTGAAGCGGCCCACCGGGGGGAGGGCGTCGTGACGGGTGCGGGCCGGGTCGGCGCCCAGCTCGGCCAGGACCTCGGAGACCTCGGCGAGGAAGCCGGGCGGCCCGGCCAGGTGGACGTCGTGGTCCGGCCAGCGGCCGCAGGTCCGCAGCGCGGTGAGGAGGCGTTCGGTCGCCTGGTCGCGCGGGTGGCGGGGGGCCGAGGTGATGTAGGTGACGCTCAGGCCGGGGAGCCGCGCGGCCAGCGCGTCCAGCTCCTCGCGCCCGTACAGGTACTCCCGCGAGCGGGCCACCGCGAAGATCCGGCCCTCGGCCCGCGGGTCGGACGCGGCCGCCTCCTCCAGGAGCGCCTTGACCGGCGCCCAGCCCGTACCGGCGCATATATAGGTGCGGAGCCCGCCCGGGGCCGTCCCCGAGACCGCCGCCCCGCCCGCCGCGCTCAGCCGCAGCGTCTCGCCCGGCCGGACGCCGTCCACCAGGGCCGTGGAGACGGCCCCGCCGCGGATCCGGCTCACGTGCAGGTCGAGCGTGCCGTCCTCGCGCGGGGCGTTGCCGATCGAGTACGTGCGCCACACCCGCGGGACCCGGAGCGAGCTGACGCCGGCGTACTGGCCGGGGAGATAGGGGTACGGCCGCCGGGGGCGGAGGGTCAGCACGGCCAGGTCGTCGCCGTGCCGCCGGTGGCCGACGACGTCCGCGTCCCACCAGGCCGGGTCCCCGGCGGCGGCGGACTCGTCCGCGCCCCGCAGCATCAGGTCGGCGACCAGGCCGTACGCCTCCGACCACGCCTTCTCCGCCTCGACCGTCCACGTCGACCCGGCGGTGTGCGCGAAGGCGGCGAGCAGGCTCTCGCCGACCGCCGCGTAGAGGGCGGGGGTGGCGAGGAACTTGCGGTGGTCGCGGCCGAGCCGCCCCAGATAGGCGGGCAGCCCCGGGTCGTCGAGGCCGGTCACCACGTGGGTGAGGGCGGCGAACAGCCGGTCGCGCTGCGGGACCATGTCCTCGGGGAAGAGCTCACGCACGCCGGGGTTGCGCCAGAAGAGGTGCGAGTAGAAGTACGTGACGGCGTGTTCGGCCCGTCTCTCGACGACCGCGAACGTGCTTCTGAGCAAGGGGAGGTCCACGCCGGAAATGTAGGGCACGGGCCGTCACGGCGTGATCACCGGGCGGTGATCACGTCAGGTCGGCCGGCGGGGCGCGGGAGGGCGGACGGTACGGTCGGGGAGTGAGTGAAGGACCCGCCCCGATGCCCGCCGAACCCGACACATCCGATACGCCCGGCATGCCCGGCACGGGCTCCGCCCCGGCCTCCTGCCCCGCCTCCGGCGACGCGACCGGACCCGCCGGAGGGCCCGAGGGAGGGCCCGGCGGCAGTCGAGGCGGCGGATCCGGCGGAGAGGCCAAGGCCGGACCCGGCGACGGCCACGGCGGCGGACCCGACGACGGGCCCGAGGGCGGTTCCGGTGGCGGCCACGGTGGCGGGCCCGAGGGCGGACCCGGTGGCGGCCATGGCGGGCCCGAGGGCGGACCCGGTGGCGGCCTTGGCGGGCCCGGCGGCGGGTCCGAGGGCGGTTCCGGTGGTGAGTCCGGTGGCGGGCCCGTGCCCGAGTTGTTCAGCTGGGAGTTCGCGAGCGATCCCTACCCGGCGTACGCCTGGCTGCGGGAGCACGCGCCCGTGCGCCGGACCACGCTGCCCAGCGGCGTCGAGGCCTGGCTCGTCACGCGGTACGCGGACGCCCGGCAGGCCCTCGCCGACCAGCGGCTCTCCAAGAACCCGGTCCACCACGCCGAGCCGGGCAAGACCGGCATCCCCGGCGAGCGCAGCGCCGGGCTGATGACCCACCTCCTCAACATCGACCCGCCGGACCACACCCGGCTGCGGCGGCTGGTCTCGAAGGCCTTCACCCCGCGCCGGGTCGCCGCCTTCGCGCCCCGTGTGCAGGAGCTCGCCGACCGGCTCATCGACGACTTCGCGGCACGGGGGAGCGCCGACCTCATCCACGAGTTCGCCTTCCCGCTGCCCATCTACGCCATCTGCGACATGCTCGGGGTGCCCGCCGAGGACCAGGACGACTTCCGCGACTGGGCCGGGATGATGATCCGGCACGGCGGCGGGCCGCGCGGCGGGGTCGCGCGGTCGGTGAAGAAGATCCGCGGGTACCTGGCGGAGCTGATCCACCGGAAGCGCGAGCACCTGGGCGAGGACGGGACGGAGGACGACCTCATCTCCGGACTCATCCGGGCCTCCGACCACGGCGACCACCTCACCGAGGCCGAGGCCGTCGCCATGTGCTTCGTGCTGCTCTTCGCCGGCTTCGAGACGACCATCAACCTGATCGGCAACGGCACCTACGCCCTGCTGCGCCACCCGGAGCAGCGCGCCCTCCTGCAGGCTTCGCTCGCCGCCGGGGAGAGGGGCCTCCTGGAGACCGGCGTCGAGGAACTGCTCCGCTACGACGGTCCGGTCGAGCTGGCGACCTGGCGGTACGCGACGACCGGCCTGACCGTCGGCGGGCAGGCGATCCCGGCCGGCGACCCGGTCCTCGTCGTCCTCGCGGCGGCCGACCGCGACCCGGACCGCTTCGGCGACCCGGACGCCCTCGACCTCGCCCGCGGCGACAACCAGCACCTCGGGTACGGGCACGGCATCCACTACTGCCTGGGCGCGCCGCTCGCCCGCCTGGAGGGGCAGACCGCCCTCGCCACCCTGCTGACCCGCCTGCCGGACCTGCGACTTGGCGCCGATCCGGACGAACTCCGGTGGCGCGGCGGTCTCATCATGAGGGGATTGCGCACGCTTCCGGTGGAGTTCACCCCTTCCGCACCCCTGCGGGACGGGTGACGTCGCGTCAGAAATGTGATCTTCGCGTGATCGCGAAGCCATCGACTTGTGACGGACGTTCGAATGCGGCTACGTTCGCGCCAACGTTCGGCCCCACCCCGGCCGTCCCCGCAGTCCCCGCCGTCACGCGAAAGGCCCCGACATGCTTTCCGGAAACGGACGACACCGTCGACCCCGCCAGGCTCCCGCGCTCGTCGTCACCGCCGGAGTGACCGGATCCGCCCTGGCGCTGCCGCTGCTCGCCACCGGCTCCGCCTCCGCCGCCGACGCGGCCACCTGGGACCGGGTCGCCGCCTGCGAGTCCGGCGGCCAGTGGAGCGCCAACTTCGGCAACGGCGCGTACGGCGGCCTCCAGATGACCCAGGAGGCGTGGGAGCGGCACGGCGGACTCGCGTACGCCCCCAGCCCGGACCTCGCCAGCCGCGCCCAGCAGATCGCGATCGCCGACAAGGCGCTCGCCTCCGGCAGCACCGACTGGGCCACCTGCGCCCCCATCGCGGGCCTGGAGAACGACGGCAGGGCCACCGGCGTCCAGCCGGGCCCCGCCGTCCAGCAGGAGGACGAGGGCGGAGTGGCGCCCGAGTCGAACCGGACCGGCGGCACGGCCGCCTCCACGGCGCCGGAGCGGACGCCCGAGGCGCGCGAGGAGACGGCGGGGGCCACGGAGGAGGCGGAGGCCGTCACCACCCCGGCGAAGCCCGCCGCGCCGGCCACGCCCACCGCGCCCACCGGCTCCGCCACGACCCCGGCCCCCACGGGCACCGGCACGGCCACGCCGCCGCCGGCGGACACCGCCCCGACCGCCCCCGGCAGCACCGCGCCGGACGCTCCGGACGCCTCCACGGGCACGCCCGGCGCCCCCGGTACCCCCGTCACGCCCCCGGACGCCTCGGAGACCCCCCTGGCGCCCACCACCCCCGTGGCCCCCGGTACGGACGGGGCCGCGGACGGGACTGACGTGTCGTCGGCCACGCCCGGCTCGGGCAAGCACCGGGGCGAGGCCGCCCCGGAGGAAACCGACGTAACGGACACGCACGTGGAATCCGGTCGTCATGCCGCAGCAGCGGACAAGGTCTCCTCAACCGCCGTCAACACGGACGCAAGTGACGCCTACACCGTGCGGCCGGGTGACAGCCTGTCGGAGATTGCGCGGGAGAACGACCTCGCCGGCGGCTGGGACGCCCTCTATGACGCCAACCGTCGGACGGTCGGGGCCGACCCGGATCTCATCCTCCCTGGTCAGAGCCTTGAGCTGACGGCCCCTCCGCTGGAGAAGTGAGGCCGTTTCAGGGGCGTATGTCCGATTTTGGGAAAGTGAGACATGGGTCTCTTCGTCCCAACTGGCGTGTCACGTCCGCAAACTTTGCTTCCGTCAGGCCCCACCTGCGCAAACGGGGCCTGATGGAGTGCAAGTAAGGGCGTTTTGTCCGTCGTGAGCCTCTTTGAACTTCGAGCACCTGTGTGTCTACGGTCGTCACCGCTCGCCACCGCGGGCCCCGTCGACCGAAACGCCGAGTCCTGCCGTCGGCCGTCGGGAACTGTCGTCGCGAAAGCGCCGCAGGCAGGAGTGGGGGACCCAAGGTTTGCGCCGGTCCCGGCCGTTGAGACAGACGGCCGGACGTCCGGCTAGGGGTGAAGCCGCGTGCAAGGACACGCGGCCGGGCGAACTCTTCAAGCCCGAACCCGACAGCTCACCTCACAGGCGTCGGTGAAGAGGAAACTCCATGCTGTTCTCCGGCACGGGCAAGCGCCGCCGTCCCTCCAAGGCCACTCGGGTCGTCGCCCTCGTCGGCGTCACCGGTGCGGCCGTCGCCGCCCCGCTGATGGCCGCCGGCACCGCCTCGGCCGCCACCGCCTCCGAGTGGGACCGCGTCGCCCAGTGCGAGTCCGGCGGCAACTGGTCGATCAACACCGGCAACGGTTACTACGGCGGCCTCCAGTTCTCGGCCTCCACCTGGGCCGCGTACGGCGGCACCGCCTACGCCCCCACCGCCAACCAGGCCAGCAAGTCGCAGCAGATCGCCGTCGCCGAGAAGGTCCTCGCGGGCCAGGGCAAGGGCGCGTGGCCGAGCTGCGGCGTGGGCCTCTCCGGCGCCTCCTACGACGGCGGCTCCGCCGAGGCGGCCGCTCCGCAGCAGAGCGCTCCGCAGCAGAGTGCCCCGCAGCAGAGCACCCCGAAGCGCTCCGCCGAGCAGCCCGCCAACCGCAGCGAGCAGCGCCAGGCCCCGCAGCGGAGCACCCAGGCCGCCCCGAAGGCCGCCGCCAAGAAGACCGTCACCACCCCCACCGGCAAGACGGTCAAGAAGGGCGACGGCGAGTACAAGGTCACGGCCGGCGACACCCTCAGCAAGATCGCCACGGCGCAGGGCGTCGAGGGCGGCTGGGCGAAGCTGTTCGAGCTCAACAAGGACGTCGTCGAGAACGCCGACCTGATCTACCCGGGCCAGCAGCTCCACCTGAAGTGAGCCCCGCGGCACCCGTGAGTCCGGCGGCTCACCGGTGCCCGGCGACCCTCCCGCGGTGACCACCCCGGTCCCGAGCCCCTTCCCCCGTGGCTCCGGACCGGGGTTCTGCCGTTACTGTCCAGTAGATACCGGGTCTTTCGTCCCCTGCTGCATGCTCTTGGGCCCTTTTTCGTCCCAGGGGACGGGCGGTCGGCTGGCCGGAGCGCCGGAGCCGGTTAGGCTCTTGTCGCAAGGCGAACGAGACCTTGCGACCCATGCGTCACACCTAGCGTCACATCCCAGAAGGAGATGCTCGTGCCGTCCATCGACGTCGTCGTAGCCCGGGAAATCCTGGACTCCCGAGGCAACCCCACGGTCGAGGTCGAGGTCGGCCTCGACGACGGCAGCACCGGCCGTGCTGCCGTGCCGTCCGGTGCCTCCACCGGTGCGTTCGAGGCCCTGGAGCTCCGCGACGGTGACCAGAACCGCTACCTCGGCAAGGGTGTCGAGAAGGCCGTCCTCGCCGTCATCGAGCAGATCGGCCCGGAGCTCGTCGGCTACGACGCCACCGAGCAGCGCCTGATCGACCAGGCCATGTTCGACCTGGACGCCACCCCGGACAAGTCGTCGCTCGGCGCCAACGCCATCCTCGGCGTCTCCCTCGCCGTCGCGCACGCCGCCTCCGAGGCCAGCGACCTCCCCCTCTTCCGCTACCTGGGCGGCCCGAACGCGCACCTGCTGCCCGTTCCGATGATGAACATCCTCAACGGTGGGTCGCACGCCGACTCCAACGTCGACATCCAGGAGTTCATGATCGCCCCGATCGGCGCGGAGTCCTTCTCCGAGGCGCTGCGCTGGGGCACCGAGGTCTACCACACCCTCAAGTCCGTCCTGAAGACCAAGGGCCTCTCCACCGGCCTCGGCGACGAGGGCGGCTTCGCCCCGAACCTCGGCTCCAACCGTGAGGCGCTCGACCTCATCCTGGAGGCCATCAAGCAGGCCGGCTACGTGCCCGGCAAGGACGTCGCCCTCGCCCTGGACGTCGCCGCCTCCGAGTTCTACAAGGACGGCAAGTACCTCTTCGAGGGCAAGGAGCGCTCCGCCGCCGAGATGACGGAGTACTACGAGGAGCTCGTCTCCGCGTACCCGCTCGTCTCCATCGAGGACCCGCTGTTCGAGGACGACTGGGCCGGCTGGAACGTCATCACCGAGAAGCTGGGCGACAAGGTCCAGCTCGTCGGCGACGACCTCTTCGTCACCAACCCCGAGCGCCTCGCCCGCGGCATCGAGGAGAAGTCCGCCAACGCCCTCCTGGTGAAGGTCAACCAGATCGGCTCGCTGACCGAGACCCTCGACGCCGTCGAGCTCGCCCAGCGCAGCGGCTTCAAGTGCATGATGTCCCACCGCTCCGGCGAGACCGAGGACGTCACCATCGCCGACCTCGCCGTCGCCACCAACTGCGGCCAGATCAAGACCGGCGCCCCGGCCCGCTCCGAGCGCGTCGCCAAGTACAACCAGCTGCTGCGCATCGAGGAGATCCTCGACGACGCCGCCGTCTACGCCGGCCGCAGCGCCTTCCCGCGCTTCAAGGGCTGATCGCGGGGGCCGACCGGCCCCGGCACCGCAGTTCCGTCCGTCCCCGCACCCGGTCCCGTACCGTGTGCGGGGACGTACGTGTGACAGGGGAGGCGACACCGCATGGCCGTGAAGAACGGGGACCGGTTCTCCACCGCGACCCGGATCAGGCTGCTCGGCGAGCAGACCGCGGCCCGCGTCTACCGCTCCCAGACCCGCCGCCAGGCCCGGCGCTCCCGGCTCACCGGCCGCGCCGCCTTCCTCGCCCTGGTCGTCTGCTCCCTCGTCGTCGCCCTCGCCTATCCCATAAGGAGCTACGTCTCCCAGCAGGGCGAGATCGCCGACCAGGAGCGCAGGGCCGCCGAGGCCGCCCGGCGGGTCGAGGAGCTGAGGGACGAGAAGGCCCGCCTCCAGGACCCGGCCTACGTCCGCCGCCTCGCCCGCGAGCACCTCCACTACGTGCTCCCCGGCGAGACCGGCTTCACCGTGAACGACCCCGGGGCGGCCGACCGCCCCCGCGCCGACCAGGGCACGGCCGACCGGCCCTGGTACGACAACCTCTGGGACGGCGTCGACAACGCCGACCGCCACTGACCGACCCGACTCAGGATCCACGATGGAAACGCCCCCTCCGCAGACCGAACGCACCGAGCCCACCGAGGCGGACGTCGCCGCCTTCGAGGCCCAGCTGGGCCGGCCGCCGCGCGGCCTGCGCGCCATCGCGCACCGCTGCCCCTGCGGCAACCCGGACGTCGTCGAGACCGCGCCCCGGCTGCCCGACGGCACCCCCTTCCCGACCACGTACTACCTCACCTGCCCCCGGGCGGCCTCGGCCATCGGCACCCTGGAGGCCAACGGGGTCATGAAGGAGATGCAGGCCCGGCTCGCCACCGACCCCGAGCTGGCCGCCGCCTACCGCGCCGCGCACGAGGACTACCTCGCCCGCCGCGACGCCATCGAGGTGCTGGAGGGCTTCCCCAGCGCCGGCGGCATGCCCGACCGCGTGAAGTGCCTGCACGTCCTCGTCGGCCACTCGCTGGTCGCCGGCCCGGGCGTCAACCCCTTCGGCGACGAGGCCCTCGCGATGCTCCCCGAGTGGTGGGCCAAGGGCCCGTGCGTGAACCCGTGCGCCGACAAGGAGGCCGCCGAGTGACCCGGGTCGCCGGAATCGACTGCGGCACCAACTCCATCCGCCTCCTCGTCGCCGACGTGCACCCGGAGACGGGCGAGCTGATCGAGCTGGACCGGCGGATGACGATCGTCCGGCTCGGCCAGGGCGTCGACCGGACCGGCCGGCTCGCCCCCGAGGCGCTGGAGCGGACCTTCGCCGCCTGCCGCGAGTACGCCGCCGTCATCGAGGAGCTCGGCGCGGAGCGGATCCGCTTCGTCGCCACCTCCGCCTCCCGCGACGCCGAGAACCGGCAGGACTTCGTCGACGGGGTCGTGGCGATCCTGGGCGTCGAGCCCGAGGTCATCACCGGCGACCAGGAGGCCGCGTTCTCCTTCACCGGCGCCACCGGCGAGCTGCGCGGGGACGACCGGCGGCTGGTGGTGGACATCGGCGGCGGATCGACCGAGTTCGTGGTCGGCAACCGGCACGTCGAGGCCGCCCGCTCCGTCGACATCGGCTGCGTCCGGCTCACCGAGCGGCACGTCCGGCACGACCCGGTGACCGCCGAGGAGGCGGCGGCCATCCGCGCCGACGTCCGGGCCGCCCTCGACCTCGCCGCCGAGACGGTGCCGATCACCGAGGCGGAGACCCTGGTGGGCCTGGCCGGTTCGGTGACCACGGTCGCCGCCATCGCCCTGGGGCTGCCGGAGTACGACTCCGAGAAGGTCCACCACTCCCGCGTCTCCCGCGCGCAGGTCGACGAGGTGGTCGCCCGGCTGCTCGCCTCCACCCACGAGGAGCGGGCCGCGATCCCCGTCGTCCACCCCGGCCGGGTGGACGTCATCGTGGCCGGCGCGCTGGTGCTCCAGGAGATCGTCGAGCGGGTCGGAGCGGCCGAGGTCGTGGTCAGCGAGCACGACATCCTCGATGGGATCGCCCTATCCGTGGCATAGCGGGCAGCTATCGAGGGGTGCCGCGACACCCCTCCCGAGAAGCTTCGTGAAGTTCTTCACAAGGAAAAGGGTCCTGATGGCACCCGAGGGAGGTCTTCAGGGCCCCCGAGGGGGTCCTCAGGGCCCTTTCGCAGGTGCGGAGGCCACTTCGCTCGAAGTTTCCATCGTGTGAACGCACCCCCTGGTTCAGGGTTACCGGGGGCTCTCCGGACCAGTTCAGCGGCGGTGAACAACGTTCACCAGTGCACTCCGGTTCCTTTGCAGGACCATGACGTGGATCACGTGGGCGGCGGAGTGTAGCAGAGCGCCCCGGAGAGCTTGTGAAGGGGCGCACGAGGTACCCCCCGTCCGTGGGTGGATACTCGATGGCATGAGCACCACGGAGCGTCCCAGGATCCTCATCGTAGGCGGCGGGTACGTTGGCCTGTACGCCGCGCGGCGCATCCTCAAGAAGATGCGTTACGCCGAGGCGACCGTCACGGTCGTCGACCCCCGGTCGTACATGACCTACCAGCCCTTCCTCCCCGAAGCCGCCGCCGGCAGCATCTCGCCGCGCCACGTCGTCGTCCCGCTGCGACGCGTCGTGCGCGGAGCCGAGGTGCTCACCGGCCGGGTCACCACCATCGACCAGGACCGCAAGGTCGCCACGATCGCGCCGCTCGTCGGCGAGGCGTACGAGCTGCCCTTCGACTACCTGGTCATCTCGATGGGTGCCGTCTCCCGCACCTTCCCGATCCCCGGCCTCGCCGAGCAGGGCATCGGCATGAAGGGCATCGAGGAGGCCATCGGCCTGCGCAACCACGTCCTCGAGCAGCTGGACAAGGCCGACTCGACCACCGACGAGGAGGTCCGCCGCAAGGCCCTGACCTTCGTCTTCGTCGGTGGCGGCTTCGCCGGCGCCGAGACGATCGGCGAGGTCGAGGACATGGCCCGCGACGCCGCGAAGTACTACCAGAACGTCTCGCGCGAGGACATGCGCTTCGTCCTGGTCGACGCGGCCGACAAGATCCTCCCCGAGGTGGGCCCCAAGCTCGGCCAGTACGGCAAGGAGCACCTGGAGTCCCGGGGCATCGAGATCTACCTGGAGACCTCCATGGACTCCTGCGTGGACGGCCACGTCGTGCTCAAGAACGGCCTGGAGGTCGACTCCAGCACCATCGTGTGGACCGCCGGCGTCAAGCCGAACCCGGCCCTCGCCCGCTTCGGCCTGCCGCTCGGCCCCCGCGGCCACGTGGACTGCAACGAGAAGCTCCAGGTCAACGGCATGGACTACGTCTGGGCCGCGGGCGACAACGCCCAGGTGCCGGACATGGCCGCGATCAAGGCCGGCGTCCCGGCCGAGCGCGCCTGGTGCCCGCCGAACGCCCAGCACGCCCTGCGCCAGGCCAAGGTCCTCGGCGACAACGTCGTGTCCGGCATGCGCGGCTTCCCGCAGAAGGAGTACAGCCACGCCAACAAGGGCGCGGTGGCCGGACTCGGTCTGCACAAGGGCGTCGCCATGATCGTCATGGGCAAGATGAAGATCAAGCTCAAGGGCCGTCTCGCCTGGTACATGCACCGTGGCTACCACGGCATGGCGATGCCGACCTTCAACCGCAAGATCCGCGTCTTCGCCGACTGGACCCTCGGCATGTTCCTCAAGCGCGAGGTCGTCTCGCTCGGCGCCATGGAGACGCCGCGCGAGGAGTTCTACGAGGCCGCCAAGCCCGCCCCGGCCCCCGCCGCGGCCGCCCCGGCCCCGGAGAAGGCCAAGGCGTCGTAACACCCCCGGCAGTACCGAAGGGCCGTCCGTCATCCGTGGTGCGGGCGGCCCTTCGGCGTGTTTTCGGCGCGTTCTGCCGAGACCTTGCGTCGCGGCGGGATGGGAAACCCCTACCGTCGGTGTTCCCCTGGTGACGGACAAGTCTGGGGCAAGGACCACGGAGGTGTTTCACCATGGCCGACGCCGCGACGCGGCTCGCGCATCTCACCGAGGATCTGCTGGGAAGTCCCCTCCCCCTGCGCCTGCGCGCCTGGGACGGCAGCGAGGCCGGCCCCGCGGACGGCGGACCCGTACTGGTGGTCAGGGACCGCAGGGCGCTGCGCCGCATGATCTGGAAGCCCGGTGAACTGGGCCTGGCCCGCGCCTGGGTGGCCGGCGAGCTCGACGTCGAAGGAGACCTCTACGAGGCCCTGGACCGGCTCTCCGGACTGCTCTGGGAGCGCGACGGGCCCGGCGGCCTGCTCGCCTCCGCGCGCGATCCGCGCCTGCGGGCCGCCGCCGGTGCGCTGCTGCGGCTGGCCGGCCCGCTGCCGCCGCCCAAGCCGCCGGCCGAGGAGGCCCGCGGTCACGGCGGCGGACTGCACAGCAGGCGCAGCGACCGGCAGGCGATCAGTCACCACTACGACGTGGGCAACGACTTCTACGCCCTGGTCCTCGGCCCGTCGATGGTCTACTCGTGCGCCCGCTGGACGGACGGCGGGACGCTGGAGGAGGCCCAGCGGGACAAGCTGGACCTCGTCGCCCGCAAGCTGGCCCTGGGGGAGGGCGACCGGCTGCTCGACGTGGGCTGCGGCTGGGGCTCGATGGCGATCCACGCGGCCCGCGAGTACGGCGCCCGGGTCGTCGGCATCACCCTCTCCCGCGAACAGGCCGCCTTCGCCCGCAAGCGGATCGCCCAGGAGGGGCTGACCGACCGGATCGAGATCCGCGTCCAGGACTACCGGGACGTGTCCGACGGGCCGTTCGACGCGATCTCCTCCATCGGCATGGCCGAGCACGTCGGGGCCGTGCGGTACCGGGAGTACGCGGACCTCCTGTACGGCCTCCTGAAGCCCGGCGGACGGCTCCTGAACCACCAGATCTCGCGCCGCCCGGAACCGGACGAGGGGGCCTACCACGTGGACCCCTTCATCGACGCGTACGTCTTCCCCGGCGGCGAACTCGCCCCGATGGGCCGGACCCTGACGACCCTGGAGGACGCCGGGTTCGAGGTCCGGGACGTCGAGGCGCTCCGCGAGCACTACGCGCTGACGCTGCGCCGGTGGGTGGGGAACCTGGAGGCGGAGTGGGACCGCGCGGTCCGGCTGACCTCCCCGGGCCGGGCCCGGATCTGGCGGCTGTACATGGCGGCCTCTGCGGTCTCCTTCGAGCGCAACCGGATCGGCGTGAACCAGTTCCTGGCGGTGAGGACGCCGGTGTCGGGGACGAGCGGGCTGCCGCTGAGGTCGCGGGAGTGGACGGAGTAGCGGAAGGGCCGGGGTCCCCTGGGGGACCCCGGCCCTCGTTCCGTACCGGTGGGGCTACTCGGCCTTGATGGCGGCGAGCATGTTCAGGCGGGCGGCGCTGCGGGCCGGCCAGAGCGAGGCCAGGACGCCGACCAGGGCGGCCAGGAGGAGGAAGACCCCGACCCGGTCCCAGGGCACGACCAGGCCGTAGCCCGGCAGGCTCGCCTCGAAGGTCTTGCCGATGGCCCAGGCGAGGAAGGTGCCGAGGCCGATGCCGACGACCGCGCCGAAGACCGAGATCACGACGGCCTCCAGGCGGACCATGCGCTTCACCCGGCGCCGGTCGAGACCGATCGCGCGGATCATGCCGATCTCCTGCTGCCGCTCGAAGACGGACATCGCGAGGGTGTTGACGACGCCGAGGACGGCGATGATCAGGGCCATCGCGAGCAGGCCGTACATGATGTTCAGCATCAGGTTGATCTGGCCGCCGAACTCGTCGCGGATGTCCTTCTCGTCCATGACGGAGATGGCGGGGTTGTCGCCCATGGCCTTGGCCAGGGCCTGCTCGTGGGCGCCGCTCGGACCGCCCTCGGTGGAGACGAAGATCTGCCCGATGTACTTCTCCGGGTCGTGCGCGTCGAGGACCTTCGTGTCGACGAGGACGGGGGAGAGGAACTCGCTGTCCTCGTAGATCGCGGTGACCTTCAGCTCGCCCTTCTTCTTGTCCAGGTACTCGACCGGGACGGAGGCGCCGACCTTCAGGCCGCGCTTGGCGGCGGTCTTCTCGGCGACGGCGATCTGCCCGTCGGCGAGCCCGCTCAGCGAGCCCTCCAGGACGTCGACCTTGAGGACCTTCTCGATGGCGCCGGGGGTGACGCCGGAGGCGGAGACGTAGGAGCCCTTGATGTCGAGGGCGCCGGCCTGCTGCGGGGAGACCGCGGTGACGCCGGGGGCCTTCTCCAGGGCGGTCAGGGCCTCGGGGGACAGGCCGCCGCCGCTGGCCATGGAGACCATGTAGTCGGCCTTGATCTGCTCGACCGTCATCTTGTCGAGGGCCTGGCCGGCGCTGACGCCGATCACGGTGAGGCCGGTGACCAGGGTGAGGCCGATGGCGAGCGCGGAGGCGGTGGCGCCGGTGCGGCGCGGGTTGCGGACCGCGTTGAGGCCGGCGAGCTTGCCGGAGATCCCGAAGGCCTTCACGAAGAAGGGGCGGATCAGGGCGATCACGGGCCGGGACAGGAACGGGATCAGGATGATGATGCCGATGAGGGTGGCGAAGGCGCCGCCCGCGATGGTCATCCGGCCCTCGTCGCCGCCGGTGTTGGCGCCGAGCACGATCAGGACGGCGCCGATCGCGGTGATCGCGGCGCCGATGGCGTTGCGCACGACGAGCGACTTGGTGTTCGGGGTGGCGTGGACGCTGTTCATGGCGGCGACCGGCGGGATCTTCGCGGCGCGGCGGCCGGGCAGCCAGGCGGCCAGCATGGTGATGACGACGCCGACGCCGAAGGCGGCGAGCACCGGGGTGGCGCCGAGGACCAGGTCGCCGTCCGGGACCTTCATGTCGAAGGCGGCCATGCCGGAGCGCAGGCCCACGGCGAGCCCGATGCCGAGGACGTAGCCGACGGCGGAGGCCACGATGCCGACGATGCCGGCCTCGGCGAGCACGGAGCGGGTGATCTGCTTGCGCGAGGCGCCCACGGCCCGCATCAGGGCGAGCTCCTTGGTGCGCTGGGCGACCAGCATGGTGAAGGTGTTGGAGATCAGGAACACGCCGACGAAGAGCGCGATGCCGGCGAAGGCGAGCAGCATCTGGTTGAGCGTGCCGAGACCGGACTCGATCTCCCGGGCCTGCTCGTCGGCGAGGGCCTGGCCGGTCTGGGCGGTGGCGGCCTTCGGGACGACCTTCAGGACCTCGTCGCGGAGCTTGTCGTCGTCGGCGCCGGGGGCGGCCGAGACGTTCAGGTCGGAGTAGTAGCCGGGCTTGAGGTACAGCTTCTGGGCGACCGGGGCGTCGAAGACGACGAGGCTGCCGCCGGCGTTGACGGCGCCGTCCTCCGTGGTGAAGACGCCGGAGAGGGTGTACTCCTTCACCGGGCCGTTGGTGGCGACGCGGACGCGCTCGCCGACCTGGTAGCCGCCCTTGTCGGCGGTCTCCTCGTCGAGGGCGATCTGGTCCGCCGCGGCCGGGCCGGCGCCGGTGGTGAAGGCGAGGGCCGGGTCCTTCCCGTCGGGGCCGGGGGCGAAGTTGACGCCCTTGTTGGACCAGCCGGATCCGATCAGCTTGCCCTTGGCGTCCGGCACGCCGGCGAAGCCGTCGACGCGGGGCTGGACGCCGGTGACGCCGTCGAGCTTCGCGACCGCGTCGACGGTCGCCTGGGAGAGGCCCGGGTTCTTGGCGGCCTCCTCCGGGTCCGGCCGCATGCTGACGGCGACGGCCACGTCGTCGTAGCTCTTCGCGGACTGGCCGCGGAAGGCCTGGGAGAGGGTGTCGGTGAAGACGAGGGTGCCGGAGACGAAGGCGACGCCGAGCATCACGGCGAGCACGGTCATCAGCAGCCGCGCCTTGTGCGCGAGGACGTTGCGCAGGGCGGTACGGAACATGGGTGAGGTCCTGGAGGTCCGGGTGACGGGGGATCGGGTGCGAGGGGCGCGCCGCGCGCGTCAGCTCGTACGGCCCTTGGCGTCGAAGGCCTTCATCCGGTCGAGCACGCCGTCCGCCGTGGGGCGGAGCATCTCGTCGACGATCCGGCCGTCGGCCAGGAAGATCACCCGGTCGGCGTAGGAGGCGGCGACGGGGTCGTGGGTGACCATGACGACGGTCTGGCCGAGCTCGCGGACCGAGTTCCGGAGGAAGCCGAGGACCTCGGCGCCGGAGCGGGAGTCCAGGTTTCCGGTGGGCTCGTCGCCGAAGATGATCTCCGGCTGGGAGGCGAGGGCGCGGGCGACGGCGACGCGCTGCTGCTGGCCGCCGGAGAGCTCGGTCGGGCGGTGCTTGAGGCGGCCGGAGAGGCCGAGCATGTCGATGACCTTCTGGACCCACGCCTGGTCGGCCTTGCGGCCGGCGATGTCCATGGGGAGCGTGATGTTCTCCATGGCGGTGAGCGTGGGCAGCAGGTTGAACGCCTGGAAGATGAAGCCGATCTTGTCCCGGCGGAGCTGGGTGAGCTGCTTGTCCTTGAGGGTGGACAGCTCGGTCTCGCCGATCCGGACCGAACCGGAGGAGAAGGAGTCGAGGCCGGCGACGCAGTGCATGAGCGTCGACTTGCCCGAACCGGAGGGGCCCATGATCGCGGTGAACTCGCCCTGGCGGAAGTCGACGCTGACCCGGTCGAGCGCGACGACCTGGGTCTCGCCCTCTCCGTAGACCTTCGTGAGCTCCGTGGCGCGGGCGGCCACCGCGGTGGCGCGGTGCACGGTGGGGGTGGTGGTCACGAGGGGACTCCTGTCACGACGGTCGATCGGATGGTCGGAAACCCGGTGTCCCGGGAACCACTCCATCGTTTCGAACGTTCTCGCGCCGGTCGTCCGTCCACGTGCCCGTTCCGGGGGCCCTCTGGGGTCGGACCGGGAGGCCCGTTCCTCCTCCTCTGGTATGACGGCACCCCTGACGGCGGAGGTGACACACCTGCGGCGAGATCTGGTCAATCCAGGGGTGGCCGCTTTGCGCCCGCGATCCCCGTCACAGTTCGGGAAAACCCCGCCCACCTGCGCTGACGCACCCTCAGACGTCAATAAAATAAGAC
Source organism: Streptomyces sp. NPDC014656 (assembly GCF_043084305.1). Lineage (NCBI taxonomy): Bacteria > Bacillati > Actinomycetota > Actinomycetes > Kitasatosporales > Streptomycetaceae > Streptomyces > Streptomyces sp. NPDC014656. Next base: position 47,109 of record NZ_JBIBZN010000010.1, on the reverse strand, counting down.
AACATCGGTCGCTCGTTCCGCTGAACGAGGGAAGGGCCCCGATAGGCTCCTGTGCCAACGCGGAGGTTCGCGGCAACGCCCGGATGGTGGAATAGCAGACACGGCGAGCTTAAACCTCGCTGGCCTTCGGGCCGTACCGGTTCAAGTCCGGTTCCGGGCACCACCCGGGCCCAGGTGACCCCCTGCGGCCCGGCACACGGCCCCCTCTCTCCCTTCTCCTCCCTCCCGGGCCCCCGGTGGCCGGTGAAGATCGAAACTTGTCGCAAAAGATCCTCCCCGAGCACTAGAGAGTTTCTTTTGCCTACGCATTACCCTTGACGCAAGGCCGCGCAGTGCGGCCGTCCATGGAGGAGTGAGATGAGGAGCAGCAACCCGGTCTTCTCGCGACGGGGGTTCAGCCGCGACAACGGCTACGCGGGCTTCAACGCGCAGCAGCCGCAGGCCGGGGGCCCCGCCGTCGGAACGAACCCCTACGCGACCGGTAACCCGTACGCCGAGGGCGCGACGGCCAACCCGTACGCCACCAACCCCTACGCGCCGCAGGACGTCCAGACGGGCGCCCCGCAGCAGGCGCGCGGCAACGTGATGACGATCGACGACGTCGTGAGCCGTACGGCCATGACGCTCGGCACGGTCGTGCTCACCGCCGTCCTGTCCTGGCTGCTGCTGCCGGTCGACCCCGCGAACCTCGGCAAGTCCTACGGCATCGCCATCGGCGCCGCCCTGGTCGCGCTCGTCCTGTCGCTCGTGCAGTCCTTCAAGCGCAAGCCGTCGCCGGCGCTCATCCTGGCCTACGCGGCCTTCGAGGGCGTCTTCCTCGGCGTGATCTCCGCCGCCGTCTCGACGTACATCGCCGACGGCGTGGTCATCCAGGCGGTCCTCGGCACCATGGCGGTCTTCGCCGGCGTGCTGACCGCCTACAAGATGGGCTGGATCCGGGTCAACCGGCGCTTCACCGGCTTCGTGATGGCCGCCGCCATGGGCTTCATGCTGCTCATGGTGGTCAACCTGCTCTTCGCCGTCATCGGCGGCGGGGACGGCCTCGGCTTCCGCAGCGGCGGCCTGGGCATCCTCTTCGGCGTCATCGGCATCATCCTCGGCGCCTGCTTCCTGGCCCTCGACTTCAAGCAGGTCGAGGACGGCGTCACCTACGGTGCTCCCCGCGAGGAGGCGTGGCTGGCCGCCTTCGGTCTGACCATGACCCTGGTGTGGATCTACCTGGAGATGCTGCGTCTGCTGTCGATCCTCCAGGGCGACGACTGACGCACCCCGTGACTCGGGGGAAGGGCCCGTCCGGCACCCGCCGGGCGGGCCCTTCCGCGTCCCTCCCGGCGCCCCCCCCGGTAGGGTCGGCCGGGTGCTGGATACGAGTGAACTGACCGCCGCCGTGGAACGCTTCGCCGACCGGCTGCGGGCGGCCCCGCAGAGCCGCCTCCAGCGGGGCGCCGCCGCCGAGGGCCTGGCCCTGGCGAGGGAGCTGGCGGTACGCGCGCAGCGCGCCGAGGAGCCGGACCGGGAGCCGCGGATCATCCCCGACGCGGGCGTCTTCGCCGTCGCCGACCAGCTCGCCGTGGCCGGCGCCGATCTGGCCGAGGTACTGCGAACGGCCCCGTCCCCCTCCCGCGAACGGGAACTGGACGAGGCCGTGGCACTGGTACGGGGGGCGCGGGAGCGCTCGGGGCTGTGAAGGGGCCCCTCGGGGCCTACAGGGAGGCGATGACGCGGTCCGCGAGGATGTAGACGTTCTCCTCGTCGGACTCGCCGTACGAGAAGGTCAGGGCGAAGGCGCCGGAGACGCCGGAGCCGCCGAGGAGGACCGGGGTGCGGCCGGCCCGGAGGGCCTCCGCGAGGCGCTCCGCGGTCTCCCGGTGGCCCGGGGTCATGCAGAGCGTGGTGCCGTCGGCGAAGACGTACACGTCCAGCGTGCCGAGCGGGCCGGGGCGGACGTCCGTGAGCGCCGTGGCCGTGTCGGCCAGCTCCTCCAGGCGCGCCACCGTGCGCTCGTGGTCCGTGACCACCGGCGTCTGCACCGGCACGAAGTCCGGGTGCGAGGGGTGGCGGCGGCGGGCGGCGGCCAGCTCCGCGGAGTCCTCGGGGTACTCGGGGAAGTCGTCCACCGGGTCGACGATGCCGTCGAGCGCGGCGGCCTCGGCCTCCATGGCCTCCAGCGCCATCGCCTCCAGGCCCACGAAGTCCGTCTGGCGCGGCACGAAGAGGCCGGTGGACTCCTCGCCGCCCGGACCGCCGAGGAGGGCGGAGGGCGCGTCGGCCGCGTCCCGGGCCTCCTGCGCGGCCCAGAAGGCCCGCGCCTCGGCGAGCTCGCGCTCGCGCTCCTCGGCCAGCGCCTCCGCGACCGCGGCCCGTATCTCGGCGGCGGGCGTGGCGCGGGCCGCGGGGACCGTCACGCCGCGGCCCGCGGCCAGCTCGGTGCGCAGGGCGGTGACCTCCTGGCGGAGACCCCGCACGTGGTGCAGGGCAGCGGCGCCCACGGCCGTGGCAGCGGCGGTGGTCAGCAGCAGGGCAAGAGACATGGCGCTCACTGACGTACTCCCGGTTCGAGTCGATCCCCCGACTTCCTACATCAGCTTGTCGTGGCCCGGGACCCCCTGTCAGTGCATTACGTCACGAAACGGACAGGTATTTTGGCCGGGTGTTTAGTCCCGGAACCGCTCTGACCTGGGAAAACGAACTCCCCCGGGATGTATGTCACATCCTGGGGGAGATTCGGTCACGGCTTGGACGCGGGGAGGTTGACGCGCTCGGCCACTGGAGACCGGACGCAGGTGCCGCCCTCCTCCGCTGCCAGCTCGGCCGCTCGGTTCTTCGGTCGCGCTGGGCTTCGCCACCGCTGCGGGCAGGTGCCGCCCTCGTTCCTCGGGCGGCCCCTACCCTCCGCTCCGGCTCAGCTCAGCCGCTCGGTTCTTCGGTCGCGCTGGGCTTCGCCACCGCTGCGGGCAGGTGCCGCCCTCGTTCCTCGGGCGACCCCTGCCCTCCGCTCCGGCTCAGCTCAGCCGCTCGATGACCATCGCCATGCCCTGGCCGCCGCCCACGCACATGGTCTCCAGGCCGAACTGCTTGTCGTGGAACTGGAGGCTGTTGATCAGGGTGCCGGTGATGCGGGCGCCCGTCATGCCGAAGGGGTGGCCGACGGCGATGGCGCCGCCGTTGACGTTCACCTTGTCCAGGTCCAGGCCCAGGTCCTGGTAGGACGGGATGACCTGGGCGGCGAAGGCCTCGTTGATCTCGGCGAGGTCGATGTCGCCGATGGTCAGGCCGGCGCGCTTGAGGGCCTGCTTCGACGCCTCGACCGGGCCGAGGCCCATGATCTCGGGGGAGAGGCCGGAGACGCCGGTGGAGACGATCCGGGCCAGCGGGGTCAGGCCCAGCTCGCGCGCCTTGGTGTCCGACATGATGACGAGCGCGGCGGCGCCGTCGTTCAGCGGGCAGCAGTTGCCGGCGGTGACCAGGCCGTCGGGGCGGAAGACCGGCTTGAGGCCGGAGACGCCCTCCAGGGTGACGCCGGCGCGCGGGCCGTCGTCGGTGGCGACGACGGTGCCGTCCGGGGTCGTCACCGGGGTGATCTCGCGCTCCCAGAAGCCGTTCTTGATGGCCTGCTCGGCGAGGTTCTGCGAGCGGACGCCGAACTCGTCCATCTCCCGGCGGCTGATGCCCTTCAGCCGGGCGAGGTTCTCCGCGGTCTGGCCCATGGCGATGTACGCGTCGGGGACGAGGCCGTCCTCGCGCGGGTCGTGCCAGGAGGAGCCCTCGGACGCGGCGACCTCGGCGGTGCGGGCCTCGGCGTCGGCGAAGAACGGGTTGTGCGTGTCCGGCAGCGAGTCCGAGTTGCCCTTCACGAAGGAGGACACCATCTCGACGCCCGCCGAGATGAAGACGTCGCCCTCGCCCGCCTTGATCGCGTGCAGCGCCATCCGGGAGGTCTGGAGCGAGGAGGAGCAGTAGCGGGTGATCGTGCAGCCCGGCAGGTGGTCCATGCCCATCTGCACGGCCACGATCCGGCCCAGGTTGTTGCCCTGCTCGCCGCCGGGGAGGCCGCAGCCCAGCATCAGGTCGTCGATGTCGCGCGGGTCCAGCTCGGGGACCTTGGCGAGCGCGGCCTGGATGATCGTGGCCGTGAGGTCGTCGGGGCGCAGGTCCTTCAGGGAGCCCTTGAAGGCCCGGCCGATGGGGGAACGGGCGGTCGAGACGATCACGGCTTCGGGCATCACGGCTCCAGGAGGCTGGTGGCGGTCGGACTCAAGGGGAAGTTACCTGCACGTACCGCGCGGGGTCACCGGCAACGGCGTGTGACGAGGGCCTCTTTTCTAAGCGCTTGCTCAGGTGTGGGGGGAGTCCTGCGGCAGCGGCTCCCCGTCCTCCTCCCGTACGCCCCCGGCCGCCCCGCTCCCCGCCGCGTCCCCGGCCTCCGGCTCCGCCGCCTCCGCCGCCTCCGTCAGGCGCCGCCGGCGCCGGTGCTTCAGGAGCGCCCACGGCGCCCGGGCCCCGGTCACCTCCGTACCGGCCTGCTTCACCGCCGCGGCCGCCGCCTTCGCCACCGGCAGCACGCCCTCGCGGCGGTCCGGCTCCGGCCGGTCCGGTTCCGGCCACACGCCGAGCGAGGCGCACAGGGTCGGCAGCACCGCCATCGCGGCCGTGGCGTACCCCTCCGCCGAGGGGTGGAAGAGGTCCACCCCGAACATCTCGCGCGGGTTCGCCGCGAACTCGGGCCCCAGCAGGTCGCCCAGCGACACCGTCCGCCCGCCCTGCTCCACCACCACGATGGTCTGCGCCGCCGCCAGCTGCCGGGAGGCCCGGCGGGCCAGCCAGCGCAGCGGCTGGTAGACCGGCTCGATGGTGCCCAGGTCCGGGCAGGTGCCGACGACCACCTCCGCCCCGGCCGTCCGCAGCCGCCGCACCGCCGCCGCCAGGAGCCGCACCGACTCCGTCGCCGGCGTCCGGTGCGTCACGTCGTTCGCACCGATCATGATCACGCAGACGTCCGGGGGGCCCAGCGGCTGCGCGAGCAGCAGCGACACCTGCCGCTCCAGGTCGTCCGAGCGGGCTCCCGACAGCGCCACGTTCTTGAGCGCCACCGGACGCTCCGCGACCGCCGCGAGCCCCGAGGCGAGCAGCGCGCCCGGCGTCTGGCCCGCCCGGCGCACCCCCTGGCCCGCGGCCGTGGAATCACCCAGAAGGGCCAGTCGCAGCGGGTCCTCCGTGCCGAACGCCCGGCCGTACAGGCCGTCCGTCGCCGGCGGCAGCGGAGCCGTCCCCGTGCCCACCGTCCGCTTCGCGAGCTGCGCCTCCGCGAGCAGCACCCCCACCGCGGCCACACCGATCAGCCCGATGCTCCCGCCGCCGTACGCCGCTCCCGCCGCGATCCGGCGTGCCACCCTCGCCCTGGACATCGGGGGCGTCACCTCCTTCGAGCCGTACAGGTCCTTCAAGCCGTTCAGGGTCTAACTGCCCCGAAAGGCGTCCCGACTACGCATACGCTGGCCACACCATTACGGAGACCCCGGAGAACACGGTGCAATTCCACGACTCGATGATCAGCCTCGTCGGCAACACCCCGCTGGTGAAGCTCAACAACGTGACGGCCGGCATTCAGGCCACCGTCCTCGCCAAGGTGGAGTACTTCAACCCCGGCGGGTCGGTCAAGGACCGCATCGCCCTGCGCATGATCGAGGCGGCCGAGCAGAGCGGCGAGCTCAAGCCCGGCGGCACCATCGTCGAGCCCACGTCCGGGAACACCGGCGTCGGCCTGGCGATCGTGGCCCAGCAGAAGGGCTACAAGTGCATCTTCGTCTGCCCGGACAAGGTGTCGCTCGACAAGATCAACGTGCTGCGGGCCTACGGTGCCGAGGTCGTCGTCTGCCCCACCGCCGTCGATCCGGAGCACCCGGACTCGTACTACAACGTCTCGGACCGCCTCGTCCGCGAGACGCCCGGCGCCTGGAAGCCCGACCAGTACTCCAACCCGAACAACCCGCGCTCGCACTACGAGACCACCGGTCCCGAGCTGTGGGAGCAGACGGAGGGGAAGATCACCCACTTCGTCGCGGGCGTCGGCACCGGCGGCACCATCTCCGGCACCGGCAACTACCTGAAGGAGGCCAGCGGCGGCAGGGTCACGGTGATCGGCGCCGACCCCGAGGGCTCCGTCTACTCCGGCGGCTCCGGCCGTCCGTACCTGGTCGAGGGCGTCGGCGAGGACTTCTGGCCCACCGCCTACGACCGGAACGTCACCGACCGGATCGTCGCGGTCTCCGACAAGGACTCCTTCCAGATGACCCGCCGCCTCGCCAAGGAGGAGGGCCTCCTGGTCGGCGGCTCCTGCGGCATGGCCGTGGTCGCCGCCCTGGAGGTCGCCAGGGAGCTCGGCCCGGACGACGTCGTCGTCGTCCTGCTGCCGGACTCCGGCCGCGGCTACATGTCGAAGATCTTCAACGACGAGTGGATGGCCGACTACGGCTTCCTGGAGGACACCTCCACCGCCACCGTCGCCGACGTGCTGCGCCACAAGGAGGGCGTCATGCCCTCGCTCGTCCACATGCACCCGGACGAGACCGTCGGCCAGGCCATCGAGGTGCTGCGCGAGTACGGCGTCTCCCAGATGCCCATCGTGAAGCCCGGCGCCGGCCACCCCGACGTGATGGCCGCCGAGGTCATCGGCTCGGTCGTCGAGCGGGAGCTCCTGGACCACCTCTTCACCCGGAAGGCGAAGCTGGAGGACCCGCTGGAGGGGCACATGTCCGCCCCGCTGCCGCAGGTCGGCTCGGGCGAGCCGGTCGCGGACCTGATGGCGGTCCTCGGTGACGCCGACGCCGCGATCGTCCTCGTCGAGGGCAAGCCCACCGGCGTCGTCAGCCGTCAGGACCTGCTCGCCTTCCTGGCCAACGGCGGCACGAAGTAGCACCCCGCCGGGGGCGGCGGGCGCCCGCGCGGGCGTTCGCGCAAACGGTACGAGCACGTCACGTCCGCGCAGCACCCGCTTAACACGTCTCCGGCAGAGTCTTCCTCGTCGGCGTCACAGAACTTCCGGAGCGGCTCCCGGACCTCTGAAGACGCCGCGGACGCGGAGACCGGCCCTGACCCGGGCCCGTGTCCCCCGCGGGGACCGCCGTCGTCCCGCCCCCCAGCGATGGGGGTGCGGCGGTCCCCGCGCCAGCTTTCCTCCGGCTTCCCCGGCTCAGAGCCGGGTGATCGGCCGCATCGCCAGGCCCTCGGTGCCGGCCCAGCCGTTCACCCGCGCCGCCTCGTCGACGGAGACGGTGTCGAGGCCGTCGGGCAGGTCGAAGACGAGCGTGCCGCGCAGCTCGGTGCCCTCGCCCGCGACCAGGGTGGCGGTGAAGCGGTCGGACCGGTCGTACTCCGCCTCGCCGCCCTCGTCGTTCCCGAAGACGTACAGGCCCGCGTAGGCCTTGCCGCCGCCCTCGACGACGACGGGCTCGGTGTCCGGCTCGCCGAGCGTCTCGACGATCGGGGCGTCGTTCCCGGCCTTGAGCCGCAGGATCGGCGCCTCGTTGAGGACGCAGGGCGTCTTCGAGCCGTTGGTGACGGTCAGCAGGAAGTGGCGGGGGGTCTCCCCGGCCGGGTCCTGGAGCTCGACCGCGGTGGAGAGCCCGTCGGCCTCGCAGTCCGCGTACTCCGTGCCGTTGCCGCCGCCGGTCTCGCCGCCGTCGCCGGTCGCCGTGGCCGACGGGGCGCCGGTGCCGGTCCCCGAGTCGTTCGAGGGCGAGGAGGTCTCCGGGGTGCTCCCGCCGACCGGCGCGGAGCCCGAGGGGGCGGCGGTCGAGGGGGCGGCGGCGCTCGGCGACGCGGTGCCCGCGTCGCCGCCCCGGCAGGCGGCGGTCGTCAGCAGGGCCGCGACCACGGCCGCGCCGAGCGCGGTGCCGCGCAGGCCGCGGTGGACCGAACGGGCCCTGACCGTCTTGGAGTTCATGGCGTTTCCTCTTCCCCCGTGGCCGGCCCGGAGCCGGCCCGTCTGTGAACGACGCCGTCATTCTTTCCGCGCGGGGGTGGGGGGCCACCGGCGTCCCGCGTTTGTTACAGCCCCCGGACGAGCCGGAAGTAATGGCGTGACCATGACGATTCACCCGTCCCGCCCGCCCCGCCGGCCCCTCTGCATATCCTTATGCAGACAGGGTCAGGGATGAATGGATGAAGGGGGACGGCATGAGCGACAGCCCGGCCGGGCGGCTCCAGGCGCTCTTCGAGGGGCACCGGCTCACGCCCACGCAGCGGCGGATCGCCCACTGCATGGTCCGGCGCGCCGCCGACGCGCCCTTCCTCTCCAGCGTCGAGCTCGCCGAGCTGGCCGGCGTCAGCCAGCCCTCCGTGACCCGCTTCGCGGTCGCCCTCGGCTTCGACGGCTACCCGGCGCTCCGCCGCCACCTGCGGGAGGTCGCGCCCCCCGAGCGGCCCGCGGCCGCCGCCGGGGAGGACGCCGGGCACAACGAGTACCAGCAGGCCGTCCTCGCCGAGATCGAGAACCTGCGGCACCTCGCCGGGCTGCTCGCCGATCCCGCGCCCGTGGAGCGCGCCGGGCGGCTGCTCGCGGGCTCCCGCCCGCTGCTCGTCCTCGGCCTGCGCGCCGCCTCCTCGCAGGCCCGCGGCTTCGCCTACTTCGCCGCCAAGGTGCACCCGGACGTCCGGCTGCTCGACGAGGGCGGCTCGATGCTCACCGACCGGATCGACGCGGCCGTACGGGCCGGGGCCACCGCGCTGCTCTGCTTCGCGCTGCCCCGGCACCCGCGCGAGGTCGTGGAGGCGCTGGAGTACGCGCGGGCGGCCGGGCTCACGGTGGTGACCGTGGCCGAGTCCGCCTTCGCGCCCGTCGCCGCCCACTCCGACCTGCTCATCCCGGCCGCCGTCGGCACCGGTCTGGCCTTCGACACCGCCTGCGCGCCGATGCTCCTCGGCCGGGTCCTCCTGGAGGCCATGGCGGACGAGCTGCCGGACGCGCAGGCGCGTCTGGAGCAGTTCGACGCGAAGGCGGCGGAGCGGGGACTCTTCGTGGAGTGACCCGGGCCGGGGAGGCCCGGTGCCGGGGTCCGGTTCCCGGAGTCCGGTGCCGGGAGGTCCGGCACCGGGTCAGATGTCCAGTTCGGCCTCGATCTTCTTCAGCTGGTGGCGGGCCATTGCCAGGTTGGCCCGGTCCTTGGACAGGGCCAGGTAGAGGAACAGGCCGTTGCTGCCGCGGGACTTGAGCAGCCGGATGAGGTGGTACTGGGTGCCGAGGGTGATCAGGATGTCCTCGATCTCCTCGTTGATGCCCAGCATCTCCATCGTCCGGACCTTGGCCCGGACCACGTCCGTGTTGCCCGCGGCGGCCACGGTCAGGTCGAGCTCCTTGCCGCCGCCGATGGTGCCGAGCGCCATGCCGCTGGTGTAGTCGACGAGGGCCGCGCCGATCGCGCCCTCGATCGCGGCCGCTTCCTTGAGGGAGGTCTCGGTGTTCGCCATGGTGTCGCTTCCTTCTGGGTCGGTTCGGTTTCTCCGAGTGAGGGGTGGCTGGGTCAGTGGGGGGCGTGGCGGTCCAGCGCGCCGTCGACCAGTTCGCCGATGCGGACGCTGGAGCGGCGCGCCTCCAGGTGGAGCCGGCCCACGTTGATGCGGGGCTCGGCGAGGAGGGTGAGGACGGCGGAGCCGCCGGCCGCGTAGGTGGCCACGTAGCCGGTCTCGCCGCGGACGAGCAGTTCGCGGAAGCCGCCCTGGCCGGTGGACTCGGTCAGCCGCCGGCCGACGCCGAGGGCGGCGGCGGTCAGCGCGGCCACGCTCTCCGCGGCGCCGTCCACGGTGTCGTGGGCGAGCACGAGGCCGTCGGCGCTGGCGGCGAGGGCTCCGGTGAGCTGGGGCAGCCGGGCGCGCAGGCGTCTGAGCTCGCCGAGCACCTCGGCTTCGGCTGTCATCAACTGTCTCCTCTCGGCGCGCAGGCGCAGGGCACGCCTCATCACAGGTGTGCCTCCAGGGCGTCACGGAGCCGGCGCAGCAGGGCGATGTCGGGGTCGGCCACCGGCGGGACCGGTGAGAAGGCCGGGGAGGGCGGTGCGGGGGTGGCGTCGGGGGCCGCGTCGAGCGGGGTCTCGACGAGCCCGGCGGCGGCGAGCCTGCGGACGTCGAGGAGGGTGTGGAAGGCGGGGCGGCCCAGGACCCGGGCCAGCTCGGCGGGGGTGCGGACCCCGTCGGCGGCGGCGAGCAGGGCGCGGCGGCGGGCGCCGACGCCCTGCCCGGGGGCGGCCGGCCGGGGCACGACGGGGGCGGTGTCGACGGAGGCGTACGGCCAGACGGCGTCGAGGAGCTCGCGGCGGCGCAGGGTCTCGCGCTCGACGGCCTCGGCGGAGACCGGGCGGACCGTGCCGAACCAGTGGCCGACGCCGTACCGGAAGCGGGTGGGGCCGCTGGTGGGGGAGAGGGCGAAGAAGGCGGCGTCGAAGACGGCGCCGAGGTGGCAGATCTCCAGCTCGCCGTCGCGCAGCCGGCCGCTGTCGACGAGGAAGCGGCCGACCGCGCGGTGGGCGCCGGCCCGGTCGACGGCCTCGTCCCAGCCCTCGCGGGGCAGCCGCCCGGCGGTGGTGAGCAGGACGTCCATGCCGGGGGAGGCGGGGCTCTCGGCGTGCACCACCCGGCCGTCGACGAGGTAGAGGGTGCCGTGGTCGCGCAGCAGGGCGCCGGTGGCCCGCTCCGCCGCGAGCCGGACGAGCATGGGGGAGACGCTCATCCCAGGACCAGCCGCTCGGCGAGGTCGCCGAGGCGGATGCGGGCGAGGGCGAGGTTGCCGGTGTCGCGGTCGAGCCAGAGGTGGAGGAAGACGCTGCTGTCGAAGGAGGTCCGGACGAAGCGGAGGACGTGGTAGCCGGCGCGGGTGGTGACGATCAGGTCCTCGACGGGCGGCACGCCGTCGGCGACGTCCGCCCCCGGGTCCTCGGCGGCGGCGGTGAAGGAGTCGAACTCGGCGGCGGCTCGGGCCAGTTCGGCGGTCTCGGCGGCCGTCGTCTCGTGGTCGCCGACCGGTGACTCGCCCGCGGTCCCGAGCGCGAGGCCGCTGCTCCAGTCGACCAGGGAGGCACCGCGAGCACCCGGCAGGGTCATGGCCTCCATGAGGCACTCGTCGATTCCGGGCACGCGGGTTCCCCTCCCGATACGGCGTGCGAGCAACGGCAGTGACGGTGACGTTACTGAACGGCGCGCCCCGGGGAGGGAGTTCTGGCATTTTCCATCGGAACATGCCCACGGGCGACCGGAATCGGATAGGGAGGCGTCCGGCGGACGCCGTCAGTAGTGGCTCTCGACCGCCCGCGCGAGCTCGTCCAGGTCCTTCGCGAGCGCCTTGGAGACGGCCCTGGCGCCGAAGCGGGCGAGGAGGCGGGCCACCGGGCTCCGCCGGCGGCCGTGCGCCGGCCGGGCGGAGAAGGTCATCCGCAGCACGCTGGCCTCCGGCCCGTCGGCGCGCAGCGAGAGCTCGGAGACGTAGTGCGTGCCGTGCGAGTCGGCGACCGTCACGTACCGGTCGGGCGGCTCGCACTCGGTGACGGTCATCTCCTCCGTGGCCTCCTTGCCCAGCATCCTCCGCGTCTCCCGCCAGCGGGTGCCCACGCCGAAGCCGCCCTCGGTGAGCACCTCGACCCGCTGGACGCCGGACAGCACCCGGGGCAGGTCCGGCAGGTCGGTGATCGACTCCCAGACGCGGCCGGGCGAGGCGGCGACCCGGCGCTCGACGACGACGGTGGTGGTGGTCATGGCTCCATCGAAGGGGCTGTCCCGGTCCGCCGCTACCGGACGAGGGCGTCGGCGTGCGCGCCGCCCGCCTCGGCGACGATCTCCCGCGGGGTCTGCGCGGGGCGGACGGTCACGAAGGAGACCGTGCCGTCGCCGGCGAGGGTGAAGCCGTGCACGGCGGGGCGGGGCAGGCTGTTGTAGGCGTAGTGGTGGGCGAAGGCGTACGCGCCGGTGTCCGGGACCGCGACCACGTCGCCCGGGTGGAGCAGCGGCAGCGCGCGGCCGGTGGCGAGCAGGTCGCCGGCGAAGCAGGCGGGGCCCGCCACGTCCTGGACGGTGACCCCGCCGGCCCGGGGGCGGCCCTCGGAGTCGTACGCGAGGATCCGCAGCGGCCAGGCCTCGGGGGCGTAGACGGTGCGGGTGGCGAGCTGCACGCCGGCGTGGGTGACGGCGATGGGGCGGCCGCCGGAGGTCTTGGTGTACTCGACGCGGGCGAGGACCGTGCCGTGCTTGGCGAGCAGGGAGCGCCCGAACTCGGTGACCAGGCGGTAGCGGCCGTCGAGGAGGCCGGGGACGGTGGCGGCGAGCAGCCGGGCGTAGTCGGCGTAGGTGGGGGTCTCCTCGTCGGAGGAGAAGTTCACCGGGAGGCCGCCGCCGATGTCGAGGGTGTCGACCTGCCGGCGGCCCGCCTTGGCGTTGATCTCCTCGGCGAGTTCGTACGCGGCCCGCACCCCTTGCGCCATCAGGGTGAGCGGCACGCCCTGGGAGCCGGTGTGGGTGTGCAGCCGGGTGAGCCGGGGGCGGTCCAGGTACGCCTGGACGACGGCCTCGCGGGCGCCCTCGTCGCGGAGCGCGACGCCGAACTTGGAGCTGGCGGTGGCGGTGGAGAGGGCGCCGATGGTCCCGGCGCCGATCTGCGGGTTGACCCGGAGGCCGAGCGGCGAGGACGTGGGCGCGGAGGCGGCCAGGGCGTCGATCCGGGCCAGTTCCTGGAGGTTGTCGGCGTTGACCGCGATGCCGAGGGCGAGGGCCTCGCGGAGCTCGGCGGGCGTCTTGGCGGGCGAGTCGAGGACGGTGCGGGACGGGGGCAGCCCGGCGGCGCGGGCGAGGGCCAGCTCGCCGGGGCTGGCCACCTCGGCGCCGATCCCGGCGTCGGCGAGGAGGCGCAGGACGGGCACGAGCGGGCACGCCTTCACGGCGAAGGCGTGCAGCACCTCGCCCCGGCTGACGGCGGCGAAGGCGCCGGTCAGGGCGGCGGCGGAGGCGCGGATGCCGGCGGTGTCGAGGAGGGCGACGACGGGGGCGCCGGGGGTGCCGGGGGTGCCGGGAGTTCCCGGGGCCCCAGGGGTTCCCGTGGCTCCGGGGGCTTCCGGGGCTCCCGTGGCGAGGAGTCCCTGGGCGACGGCGGCTCGGACGGCGAGATCGCGGCGGTAGGAGGCCATGGGCCCATCCTGGCGGCGCGGGCGCGGGGCGTCACGGGGGCGTACGGGGGCTCGGTCCGGGGCGCACGGGGGCCCCGGTTCGGTCCGGGGGTACGGGGCCCGGCCCGGGGGCGTACGGACGGTTCGGTCCGGGGGCGTACCGAGGCCGGGCCCCGGGGGTGTACCGACGCCAGGGCCCCCGGGGCGTACCGACGCCAGGGCCCCGGGGCGTACCGACGCCCGGCTCGGGGGCGTACCGACGCCCGGCCCCGTGGGGCGTACGGCCGGTTCGGCGGTAGGGGAGGGGGTCGTCCGCCGGGTCGGGGGACGCGCCCTGTTGACTACAACTATTCAGCAAGTCAGGATGTGAATATCTGAACGACATTCGAGGAGGCACCGCCATGTCAGGACCCCGCCCCGTGCGAGCGGCCCGCGGTACGGAACTGAGCGCCCTGGGATGGCAGCAGGAGGCCGCCCTCCGGATGCTCCAGAACAACCTGGACCCCGAGGTCGCCGAGCACCCCGACAAGCTCGTCGTCTACGGCGGCACCGGCAAGGCCGCCCGCGACTGGCGCTCCTTCGACGCCATGGTCCGCACCCTGCGCACCCTCAAGCAGGACGAGACGATGCTCGTCCAGTCCGGCCGCCCCGTCGGCGTCATGCGGACCCACGAGTGGGCCCCCCGCGTCCTCCTCGCCAACTCCAACCTGGTCGGCGACTGGGCCAACTGGGAGGAGTTCCGCCGCCTGGAGCACCTCGGCCTCACCATGTACGGCCAGATGACCGCCGGCTCCTGGATCTACATCGGCACCCAGGGCATCCTCCAGGGCACCTACGAGACCTTCGCCGCCGTCGCCGCGAAGAGGTTCGGCGGCACCCTGGCCGGCACCATCACCCTCACCGCCGGCCTCGGCGGCATGGGCGGCGCCCAGCCCCTCGCCGTCACGATGAACGACGGCGTCGCCATCTGCGTCGACGTCGACCCGCGCGCCATCGAGCGCCGCATCGAGCACCGCTACCTGGACGTCAAGGCCGACGACCTCGCCCACGCCCTCCGGCTCGCCGTCGAGGCCCGCGACGCCCGCCGCCCGCTCTCCATCGGCCTCCTCGGCAACGCCGCCGAGCTGCTCCCGCGGATGCTCGCCGAGGGCGCCCCGATCGACATCGTGACGGACCAGACCTCCGCCCACGACCCGCTGTCCTACCTCCCGGTCGGCGTCGCCTTCGAGGACATGGCCGACGCCGCCGCCAAGGACCCGGCCGGCTTCACCACCCGCGCCCGCGAGTCGATGGCCAAGCACGTCGAGGCCATGGTCGGCTTCATGGACGCCGGCGCCGAGGTCTTCGACTACGGCAACTCGATCCGCGGCGAGGCCCAGCTGGCCGGCTACGACCGCGCCTTCGCCTTCCCCGGCTTCGTCCCCGCCTACATCCGCCCCCTCTTCTGCGAGGGCAAGGGCCCCTTCCGCTGGGCCGCCCTCTCCGGCGAGGCGAGCGACATCCACAAGACGGACAAGGCGATCCTCGACCTCTTCCCGGAGAACGAGTCCCTGCACCGCTGGATCAAGATGGCCGGCGAGCGCGTCCACTTCCAGGGCCTGCCCGCCCGCATCTGCTGGCTCGGCCAGGGCGAGCGCGACAAGGCCGGCGACATGTTCAACGACATGGTCGGCAACGGCACCCTCGCCGCCCCCCTCGCCATCGGCCGCGACCACCTCGACTGCGGCTCGGTCGCCTCCCCGTACCGCGAGACCGAGGCCATGCTCGACGGCTCCGACGCCATCGCCGACTGGCCGCTGCTCAACGCCATGGTCAACGTCGCCTCCGGCGCCTCCTGGGTCTCCATCCACCATGGCGGCGGCGTCGGCATGGGCCGCTCCATCCACGCCGGCCAGGTCTCCGTCGCCGACGGCACCGAGCTCGCCGGCGAGAAGATCCGCCGCGTGCTCACCAACGACCCCGGCATGGGCGTCATCCGGCACGTCGACGCCGGCTACGACATCGCCGAGCGCGTCGCCGACGAGAAGGGCGTCCGCGTCCCCATGCGCGAGGGCTCCGGCGACGAGGCGTCCGCGTGAGCGAGAGCTTCCACGCCATGTGGCGGTCGCTGCGGCCCCTCGGCCGCAGCGCCGCCTCGGGCGGCTACCGCCGCTACGCCTGGACGGACGCCGACGCCGACTGCCGGCTCTGGTTCCGGATGCAGGCCGAGGCCCGCCGCCTGGACGTCGAGACCGACCGCAACGGCAACCAGTGGGCCTGGCTCGGCGACCCCACCGCGGGCGACGCCGTCGTCACCGGCTCCCACCTCGACTCCGTCCCCGACGGCGGCGCCTTCGACGGCCCCCTCGGCGTCGTCTCCGCCTTCGCCGCCCTCGACGAACTCCGCGCCCGCGGCGTCTCGTTCAAGCGGCCCCTGGCCATCGTCAACTTCGGCGACGAGGAGGGTGCCCGCTTCGGCCTCGCCTGCGTCGGCTCCCGCCTCACCTCCGGTCAGCTGACCAAGGAGAAGGCGTACGAGCTCCGCGACGCCGACGGCGTCTCCCTGCCGCGGGCCATGGAGGCGGCGGGACACGACCCGGACGCGATCGGCGCCGACCCGGAGCGGCTCGGCCGCGTCCGCGCCTTCGTCGAGCTCCACGTCGAGCAGGGCCGTGCCCTCGACCTGTCCGGCGACGCCGTCGGCATCGCCTCCGCCATCTGGCCGCACGGCCGCTGGCGCTACGACTTCGCGGGCGAGGCCAACCACGCGGGCACCACCCGGCTCGTCGACCGGCGCGACCCCATGCTGACGTACGCCGAGACCGTCCTCGCCGCCCGGCGCGAGGCCGAACTCGCGGGCGCCGTCGCCACCTTCGGCAAGATCGCGGTCGAGCCCAACGGCGTCAACGCCATCCCGTCCCTGGTCCGCGGCTGGCTCGACGCCCGCGCCGCCGACCAGGAGTCCCTGGACGCGGTCGTCACCGGCGTCGAGACCGCCGCCCGCGACCACGCGGCGCAGCACGGCATCGACCTCGCCGTCGTCCGCGAGTCCTTCACCCCGGTCGTCGAGTTCGAGCACGCGCTCCGCGACGAGCTCGTCCGGATCCTCGGGGAGAAGACGCCCGTCCTCGGCACCGGCGCGGGACACGACGCCGGAATCCTCTCCGCGTCGGTCCCGACCGCCATGCTGTTCGTACGCAACCCCACCGGCGTCTCGCACTCCCCGGCCGAGTCCGCGGCCGAGGACGACTGCGTGGCCGGGGTCCGCGCCCTCGCCGACGTACTGGAGGACCTGGCGTGCCGCTGACGACGACGTACTGGCTGGAACACGCCTGGCTCGGCACCCACGCCGAGCCGGGCGTCGCCCTGGACGTGTCCGCCGACGGCCGGATCGCCGCCGTCCGCACCGGAGCGGACACCCCGCCGCCCGGCGCGGTCGTGCTGCGCGGCTTCACGGTCCCGGGCCTGGCGAACGCCCACTCGCACGCCTTCCACCGCGCCCTGCGCGGCACCGTCCAGGTCGGCTCCGGAACCTTCTGGACCTGGCGCGAGGTCATGTACGCCGTCGCCCAGCGGCTCACCCCGGACGGCTACTTCGCGCTCGCCCGGGCCGTCTACGCGGAGATGGCGCTCGCCGGCATCACCGCCGTCGGCGAGTTCCACTACCTCCACCACGCCCCCGGCGGCACCCCCTACGACGACCCCAACGCCATGGGCGAGGCCCTGATCGCCGCCGCCCGCGAGGCGGGCGTCCGGATCACCCTCCTCGACACCGCCTACCTCTCCGCCGGCTTCGGCGCCGCCCCCGACCACCACCAGCTCCGCTTCTCCGACGGCACCGCCGAGAAGTGGGCGGAGCGCGTCTCGGCCCTCAAGGACCGGGACGGCGTACGGATCGGGGCCGCGATCCACTCCGTCCGGGCCGTCCCCGCCGACCAGCTGTCCACGGTCGCCCGCTGGGCCGAGGAACGGCGCGCCCCGCTCCACGTCCACCTCTCCGAGCAGACCGCCGAGAACGAGGCGTGCCACGCCGCCCACGGCGTCACCCCGACCCGGCTCCTCGCCGACCACGGCGTCCTCGGCCCGCGCACCACCGGCGTCCACAACACCCACATGACCGACGCCGACATCGCGCTCGTCGGCTCCACCTCCACCGGCACCTGCATGTGCCCCACGACGGAACGCGACCTCGCCGACGGCATCGGCCCCGCCGTCGCCCTCCAGAAGGCCGGCTCCCCGCTCTCCCTCGGCAGCGACAGCCACGCCGTCATCGACCTCCTGGAGGAGGCGCGTGCCATGGAGCTGAACGAGCGGCTGCGCACCCACATCCGGGGCCACTGGACGGCCGCCGCGCTGCTCCGCGCCGCCTCCGCCGACGGCCACGCCGCCCTCGGATGGGCCGACGCCGGCGCCCTGGAGCCGGGAGCCCTCGCCGACTTCACCACGATCGCGCTCGACACCGTCCGCACCGCCGGACCGGTCCCGCGCCTGGCCCCGGAGACGGCCGTCTTCGCGGCGAGCGCGGCGGACGTCCGGAACGTGGTGGCCGGCGGCCGGACGATCGTCCGCGACGGCGCCCACGTCTCCGTACCGGACGTGGCGGGCGCCCTGGCGGACGCGATCGCCGCCCTGCGGAACTAGGGCCTGTCCGACCGCCCCCGCCGGGTCCGGCCCGCACCCGAACCGCCCCTACCGGAGAGCACCCATGACGACCACGGTCATCACCAACATCGGCAGCCTGGTCACCAACGACCCCGCGCTCGGCGACGGGCCCCTCGGCCTGATCGAGAACGCCGCCCTCGTCCTGGACGGCGACCGCGTCGCCTGGGCGGGCCCGGCCGCCGGGGCGCCGGCCGCCGACCACCGCGTCGACGCCGGCGCCCGCGCCGTCCTCCCCGGCTTCGTCGACTCCCACTCGCACCTCGTCTTCGCGGGCGACCGCACCGCCGAGTTCAACGCCCGCATGTCCGGGCAGCCCTACAAGGCCGGCGGCATCCGCACCACCGTCGCCGCCACCCGCGCCGCGACGGACGCCGAGCTGTCGGCGAACGTGGCCCGGTTCATGCGGGAGGCGCTCCGCCAGGGCACCACCACCTTCGAGACCAAGTCCGGCTACGGCCTGACCGTCGAGGACGAGGCCCGCGCCCTGCGGATCGCGGCCGAGCACACCGACGAGGTCACGTACCTCGGCGCCCACATCGTGGCCCCCGAGCACGCCGACGACCCGGCGGCCTACGTCGACCTGGTCACCGGCCCGATGCTCGACGCCTGCGCCCCGCACGCCCGCTGGGTGGACGTCTTCTGCGAGGAGGGCGCCTTCGACGGCGACCAGGCCCGCGCGATCCTCACCGCGGGCAAGGCGAAGGGCCTCCTCCCCAGGATCCACGCCAACCAGCTCTCGTACGGCCCCGGCGTCCAGCTCGCGGTCGAACTGGACGCGGCGAGCGCCGACCACTGCACCCACCTCACCGACGCCGACGTGGACGCCCTGGCCTCGGGGAACACGGTCGCGACCCTCCTGCCCGGCGCCGAGTTCTCCACCCGCGCGCAGTGGCCGGACGCCCGCCGCCTGCTGGACGCGGGCGTGACGGTCGCCCTCTCCACGGACTGCAACCCGGGCTCCTCCTTCACCTCCTCCGTGCCCTTCTGCGTCGCCCTCGCCGTCCGGGACATGGGCATGACCCCCGACGAGGCCGTCTGGTCCGCCACGGCGGGCGGTGCGGCGGCCCTCCGCCGCACCGACGTCGGCCGCCTCTCGCCCGGCGCCCGCGCGGACCTCACCGTCCTCGACGCCCCCTCCCACGTCCACCTGGCCTACCGGCCGGGCGTGCCGCTGGTGACGGAGGTCTGGCGCGGGGGCGTCCGCGTCGTGTGACGCACGGGCAACCGGACGGTACGCAAGGGGCGTTGAGTAGGCGTACTCATGTGGGCGGTCCCGGCCCGCCCGCATGATTCCGGCATGTCCACTCCGAAGCGCCTCCTGAAGACCCTCGCCCTGTCCGCCGCCGCCCTCGGCGCGCTGAGCCTGACCGCCTGCGGCACGCAGACCACCGGCGGCGGTCCCGCCGGGGCCGGTCCCGTCGCGGCGAAGCCCGCCGCGGCCGTGACCGCCACCCCGTCGCCGCGCATGGTCTCCGGCAAGGACCTGGAGAGACACCCCGACCCGATCGTGCGGGCCCAGGCGATCGCCGTCCGCATCACGAACACCTGCGCCCCCGGCACCGCGATGGAGCTGCCGCCGTTGCCGGAGGTCTCCGGCCTCGCGGAGCCGGCGACGGGGACGCCCCCGGTTCCCCCCGTACCGTCGCCCCCCGCCGACGTGCCCGTCGAGCTCCCCTCGGACCTGCCGCCGCCGCCCGGCCCCGAGGCGACCGTCCCGTACGACGAGGTGCCCCTGAACGAGGTCGACCGGTGCGCCGCCGACGCGCACGCCGACCGCGTCCGCGGGGCCTTCGCCGGGGGCGCCCCGGCCGACGAGGCCGCGCTGCGGAAGGCGCTGGCCGGCGTCGACTACCTGCCGGAGAACGTCCACCGGATGCCCGGCGGCGGCGCCCTCCGGGTCCGGATCGACCTCCGTGACCTCTCCCCGAACGACAACCTCGCCCTGGAGGTCACCGCCACCGCCACCGGCGTCCGCGTCGACGCCTTCGGCGCCCCGCTCCCGGGCGGCCCGGACATCACCGAGATCCGCCGCACCGGCACGGCCTGACCGCTACGGCGCCGCCAGGAGGAGCGGGCCGCCGAACGCCCGCGCCCCACAAGCCTCTTGTGTGCCGAAGCTCCCCTCCGTGGTCGAAAGGGCGAGTATGCCTGCAGGGGAGGGGTTCGGACCGGTAGCGTCCTGTCCCGGCAGTGCTCGGGGGATGACCGGGAACGACCGGGGGGTCGGCTAGGTGAGTGCGTGGCGGGTGCGGATCGTGCGGCCGGGGGAGCTGGGCGAGCGCGAGATCGAGGCGTGGCGGGAGCTGAGGGCCAAGTCCGGCGCCCCCGCGAATCCGTTCATGGAGCCGGAGTTCACCCTGGCCGTCGGGGCCGTGCGGCCCCGCTCCCGGGTCGCGGTGTGGTGGGAGGACGGCGAACCGGTCGGCTTCTTCCCGTACGAGAAGGGCCCGCTGGGGCGCGGCCGGGCCATCGGCTTCGGCGTCTCCGACAGCCAGGGCGGGATCTTCCGGCCCGGGCTGCGGCCCGGCCCCCAGGCGCTGCTGCGGGCCTGCGGGCTGGTCTTCTGGGAGTACGACAACCTGGAGACCGGGCAGCCGGTCTTCGAGGGCGCCGCCGACGAGTCCTTCGCCTCGCCCGTCATCGACGTCGGCGAGGGGTACGCGGCGTACGAGGCGCTGCTGCGCGTCCAGTCGCCCAAGTTCCTCAGGACCACCCTCGCCAAGGACCGCAAGCTGGCCCGGCGGACCGGCGGGGAGCTCCGCTTCGTCTTCGACGAGCGCGACCCGGCCGCCCTGCGCACCCTGATGGAGTGGAAGTCCGCGCAGTACCGCAGGACCGGCCGCGGCGACCGCTTCGCCCAGGAGTGGATCAGCAGCCTGGTCCGCCGCCTGCACGCCCAGCGCGCGCCCGGCTGCTCCGGCGTCCTGTCCGTGCTGTACGCCGGCGACCGCCCGGTCGCCGCCCACTTCGGGCTGCGCTCGGCGACCGTGCTGTCCTGCTGGTTCCCCGCCTACGACCCCGAGTTCGCCAAGTACTCCCCGGGCCTCGTCCTCCACCTGCGGATGGCCGGGGGCGCGGCGGAGGCCGGCATCGGGATGCTCGACCTCGGGCGGGGCGCCGCCGAGTACAAGGACTCCCTCAAGACCGGCGAACTCACCGTGTACGAGGGGGCCGTCACCCGCCGCGACCCGCGCACCGCCCTGCACTGGCTGCGGCGCGAGCCGGTCCGCGCGGCCCACGCCTACGTCCGCGCCCGCCCCGCCCTCGCGGCCCGCGCCCGCCAGGCCCTGAACACCGTCGCCGCCCTGCGCGGCGACCGCTAGCACGTGAGCGCGACGCCCCCGGGAGAACCCCGTTGAACCAGCAGTCACCGATGGCCGTAGCGGAGCTGGACCTCGACGCGTCCGGCACCCCCGTGGCCTTCCGCCCCGCCCCCGGCGCCCCCGCGCCCGTCCCCGGCGACGTCTACGCCCTCGTCCGGGTGGCCGGCCGGCCCGCCGCCACCGTCCTGGGCCGCTACGAGGACGGCGAGGACCCGGCGGAGGTCCTGGCCGTGCTCGCGGCGAAGCGCCTGGCGGACAGCGCCGCTCCCCGGACCGACGCCGAACGGCTCGCGGCGGCCGGGGCCCCGGCCCCGGAGACCGCCCCGCCCCCCGCCTCCGTCGTCGTCGCCACCCGCGAGCGCCCCGACTCCCTCGCCCGCGCGCTCGACTCCCTCCTCGCCCAGGACCACCCCGACCACGAACTGATCGTCGTCGACAACGCCCCCCGCACCACCGCCACCCGTGACCTGGTCACCGGGGCGTACGCGGGCCGCGTCCGCTACGTCCGCGAGGACCGCCCCGGACTCGCCGCCGCCCACAACGCCGGGGTCGCCGCCGCCGGGGGCGAGGTCCTGGCCTTCACCGACGACGACGTGATCGCCGACCCGCGCTGGCTGGGCGCCCTCGCCGCGCCCTTCGCCGCCGACCCCGGCCTCGGCTGCGTCACCGGCCTGATCCTGCCCGCCCGGCTCACCACCCCCGCGCAGGTCCTCCTCGAATCCCACGGCGGCTTCGCCAAGGGCTTCGCGCCCCGGCTGTACGACCCCGCCCGCCCGCCCGCCGACGAGCCCCTCTTCCCCTTCACGGCCGGCAGCTTCGGCTCCGGAGCCAACATGGCCTTCCGGGCCTCCGCGCTCCGCCGCGCGGGCGGCTTCGACCCGGCCACCGGCACCGGCACCCCGGCGAAGGGCGGCGACGACCTGTACGCCTTCGTCGCCGTCCTCGCCGCCGGGCACCGGCTCCGCTACACGCCCGACGCCCTCGTCTGGCACCACCACCGCGAGACCTGGCGGGACCTGGAGAACCAGGCGTACGGCTACGGCGCCGGCCTCACCGCGTACCTCACCGCCACCCTGGTCCGCCGCCCCGCCCTGCTGCCCGCCCTCCTCGCCCGCCTCCCGCGCGGCCTCGCCCACGCCCGGACGATGACCGCCGAGCGCGGCGCGGGCGGCGGCGACGGCGTGCCCGGAGCGCACGGCACCCGGCACCACCCGTGGCCCGCCTCCCTCTCCCGGCTGGAGCGGCGCGGCATGCTCTACGGCCCGGTCGGCTACCTCAGGGCGCGACTCTCCCGGGGGGCCTCCCGATGACCCGCGTACCCGTCCTCCTCTACCACCCCGTGATGGACGACCCGCCCGCCTGGATCGCCGAATTCACCGTCACGCCCCGGCGGTTCGCCGCCCACCTGGACGTGATCACCGGCAGCGGCCGCACCCCGCTCACCGTCGGCGCGCTCGTCGGGCACCTCACCGCCGGCACCCCGCTGCCGCCCCGGCCCGTCGTCCTCACCTTCGACGACGGCTTCGCCGACCTCGCCGGCCCCACCGCCGAGGCGCTCGCCGCCCGCTCCCTGCCCGCCACCGCCTACCTCACCACCGGCGCCCTCGCCCCCGGCCGGCCGTGCCTGCTGCCGCCCGCGCCGATGATGACCCTGGCGCAGGCCCCCCGCCTGGAGGAGTACGGCATGGAGGTCGGCGCCCACACCCTCAGCCACCCCCAGCTCGACACCCTCCGCCCCGCCGCGCTCCGCCGCGAACTCACCGAACCCAAGGCCGAGCTGGAGGACGTCCTCGGCCACGAGGTCCGCCACCTCGCCTACCCGCACGGCTACAACAGCCCGGCCGTCCGCCGTGCCGCCCGGGCCGCCGGCTACGCCTCCGCCGTCGCCGTCCGGCACGCCCTCAGCTCCGCGTCCGACGAACCGTTCCGGATCGCCCGGCTCATCGTCCGCCGCGACCACACCACCGCCGACGTCGAGGCGTGGATGGACGGCGGGGGCGCCCGCGTCGCCCCGTACCCCGACTCGCCGGCCACCGTCGGCTGGCGGCTCTACCGCAGGACCCGCGCCCTGGTGAAGGGCCCGGAGTTCGCGGGCTGACCCGCCGGCACCGGGCGGACGGAGCCGGGCCAAGATCGACAAACCCCGTGCGCGAGACGGGAGTTGTGCCGCCGAACAGAAGCGAAGTACGTTCCCTTGCCTCGTCGAGGGGACAGTGGGGGGAGAACGCGTCGTGCGACAGCACCACCAGGAGCCGGCACCGGTGAGCGAGGGGACCGTGCCGGCGCAGCCCGCCGCCCCCGACCGGGAGGGCGGCGGCCCCGCGGACCCGGCCGGCGCGCGCCCGCGCCGCACCGCCGCCCCCACCTGGCTGCCCCCGGCCCTGCTGGTGCTCGGCCTCGGCCTGTGGGGGCTCTCGCTGCCGCTGGTCGACTTCCGCTCCATGGACGACTACGGGCTCCTCGACCGGCTGCCCGTCCCCTTCTACGCCTCCCTCGCCGTCCTCACCGCGGGCTTCCTGGTGGCACTGCGCCGCGCCGGGACCTCGCCGGGCTGGCCGCTCGTCTACTGCGTCGGGCTGCTCGTCGCCCTCAAGGCGGCGCCCGCCGTGCTCTACGACTCGGTGCGCTACCCGTGGGCGTCCAAGCACGACGCCGTCGTCAACACCCTCCTCGGCGCCGGCGAACTCCGCCCGCACGCCGCCCTGTCCGGGAACATGTCGGCCTACGACCAGTGGCCCGGCTTCTTCACCCTCAACGCCGCGCTCGTCCGCGCCTTCGGCGTCGAGTCCACGGCCGTCTACCTCAACTGGGCGCCCATCGTCCTCGGCCTGATCCTCCTCCCGGTCCTCGTGCTGCTCTACCGCACCTTCACCGAGGACTGGCGGCTGGTGTGGACCGCCGTCTGGATCTTCCAGCTCGCCAACTGGGTCGGCCAGGACTACCTGGCCCCGCAGGGCCTCGCCTACGTCCTCCACCTGACCGTGCTCGCCGTCGTCCTGCGCCACTTCGTCCGGCCCGGCACCGCCGGCCGGCTGCGCGACCGGGCCGCGCTCGACCCGGCCGCCGCGGCCGTGCCGCCGGCCACGAGCACCCGGCAGCGGGCCGTCGGCGTCCTCGTCCTGGCCCCGCTGATCCTGGCGGTCAACGCGGTCCACCAGCTCACCCCGGTGATGCTCTGCGTCGTCCTGGCGGCCCTCTGCCTCACCCGCCGCTACCGCAACCTCGGCCTGCTCGCCGCCTCCGGCCTGATCATGCTGGCCTGGGACCTCACCATGGGCCGCCCGCTCTTCATGGAGACCCTCGGCACCCTCAAGGACTCCCTGGGCCGGCTCACCCAGAACTCCCGCGCCGGATACACCGGACAGCTCACCGGACCCGGACCCGAACTGGCCGGCAAGGCGGGCATCGCCATGGCCCTCGCCGTCGTCCTCTTCGCCGGGGTCGCCGTCCTCGCCCGCCGCCGGCTCACCCGGAGCGCCCTGCCGCTGCTGCTCGCCTCGGCCGCCCCCCTCCCGCTCTTCGCCGTCAACGACTACGGCGGCGAGATGCTCTTCCGCGTCTACCTCTTCGGACTGCCCGGCGCCGCGTTCTTCGCCGCCGCCGCGCTCGTGCCCGCCGCCGCCGGCGCCCGCCGCAGCCGGGGCGCCGTCGTCCGCCGCCGCGTCACCGCCGTCGCCCTGCCCGCCGTCCTGCTCGCCCTCACCGCCGGCTTCCTGCCCGCCTACTACGGCAAGGACGCCATGTACTACACCCCGCCCGCCGAGTCCGCGCTCGTCACCCGCGCCATCGACCGGATGCCGGCCGGCGGGCTGCTCCTCGCCACCTCCGGCTCCTTCCCGGAGGCCCTGCACCGCTACGACGAGGTCGAGCACTGGTGGTTCTGCGAGCAGGAGATCCCCGAGAACGAACGGATGCTCGCCGATCCCGCGCGCTACCTCGCCGACCGCATCCCCCGCGGGGTGACCGCCCACGTCGTCCTCACCCGCACCCAGGACGTCTACACCGCCGGCGAGGGCCTGCTGCCGCCCGGCGGCTTCGCGCTCCTGCGCGAGCGGCTCACGGCCTCCCCGCTCTTCGAGACCGTCGAGGAGTCCCCCTACGGGATCGTCCTCGCCTACACCCCGTCGCCCACCACCGCAGGCGGTGCCTCGTGACCACGCCCCGCACCACGCCCCCCGAGCCGGCCCCGGCCGCGCCCCGGGCCGCCCGCCCGTTCCGGACCGTCCGCCCGAACCGGGCCGGAGCGGCCGTCGCCGCCTCCGGCTGGCTCGCCCTCGCCGCGACCCTGCTGCCCGACGGCTCCGTCCTCCGCTGGCCGCCCGTCCTCCTCTTCGTCTGCCTCGGCCCCGGCCTCGCCCTGCTCCACCCGCAGCCGCGCGGACTGCGCCCCGGCGCCCGGCTGGAGTCCTTCGCGCTCGCCGCCCCGCTCAGCCTCGCGCTCGCCGCGCTCACCGCCACGCTCCTCTTCCTGATCGGAGGATTCTCCGTGCCCGCCTTCCTCCTCCCGCTCGCCGTGTTCACCACGGTCGCCGCGCTGCTCCCCGGCCTCCCGCTGCCCGCCGCCGCCAGAGGCGCCGTCGAGCCCGAGGGCGCCGAGTCCTTCCTGTCCCGTGAACGAGGGCCCGGTGGCGGCCGGTGACCGCGCGGCACGCCCGGGGCACGGCCGCCGGCCGGCTCGCGGTGGCCCTCGCCGCCGTCGGCGCGCTGACCGCGGGGATAGGGGTGTGGGCCACCGTCGCCGAGGGCGGCGACCGCTGCACCCCCGACGCCCGCCTCGTCGCCCCCTGCGGGGCCTGGTGGGGCGCGTACATCCCCTACGACCGGGACGGCTCGCTCACCCGGCCGGTGCACGCCTTCGAGCGGAAGACCGGCCGCAGGCTCGACCTCGTGTACACGTACCACGACATGTCGGGCAACGCGCTCGACGGGACCCTCCTCACCGAGGAGGAGCGCGAACTCGGCCGCGACCGGCTGCTGATGCTCGCCTGGGAGTCCACCGTGTGGAAGGAACCCCACCACGCCGGCTGGACCGAGACCCAGCTCGGCTGGCGGAACATCGCCTCCGGACGGTACGACGCCGAGATCATCGACCCGCAGATCCGCCGCGTGAAGGCCTACGGCAAGAAGGTCTTCCTCTCCTTCGACCAGGAGGTCGACGCCCGGATCAAGGAGGGCGCCGGCACCCCCGCCGAGTACGTCGCCGCCTACCGGCACCTCCACGACCGCTTCCGGAGGCTCGGCGCCGACAACGTCGTCTGGGTGTGGACCGTCTCCGGCTACCTCGGCATGGCCGAGGAGATGAAGCGGCTCTACCCCGGCGACCGGTACGTCGACTGGATCGGCATGGACCAGTACAACTACTACCGCTGCCACGGCACCGACACCTGGCGGGACTTCGACGCCAGCCAGCGCCCCACCTACGACTGGCTCCGCGAGAACGTCTCCGACCGCAAGCCGATCATGCTCGCCGAGTTCGCCACCGCCCCCGACCCGGAGAACCCCGAGCGCCAGCGCGACTGGTACGCGAGGATCCCCGAGGTCGCCCCGACCCTCCCGGAGGCCAAGGCGTACGTCCACTGGAACCGGCCCGTGCCGGGCCCCGGCTGCGACCTCACCGTCGACTCCGGCGCGGGCCTCGACGGCTACCGCACCGCCGGCCGGGCCCCCTACTTCAACCAGCCGCTGCCGAAGGACTAGGCACGCAGCCCCCGGATCGCGTACGCGGCCATCGTGACGCCGGACAGGCCCAGGAGGAGGGGCAGCGGGGCGGCGGCGAAGGACTGCTGGGCCGCCCAGCCGGCCCAGACCAGCACCCACACCGCCCCGGCGGTGATCCGGCCGCCGGCCCCCAGGATCCGCAGCAGCGCCGCCGCCACCAGCAGGCACAGGGCCTGCGCCACGATCGGGGCCGCCCACAGCGCCGGTCCCGTGCCCAGGAGTTCGGTGCCGGGGCCGACGGCGGACGGCGGGAGCAGGCCCAGGAGCGGCGGGGCGGTGTGCAGGGCGAGGAAGGTGGCGAGGAGCACGGCCGCCGCGTAGCCGCCGCGGAAGGCGCGCGGGGCGACCGCCACGCCCTGGAGGGCGACGAGGACGAGGGCGGCCAGCAGGGTCGGCACCGGCAGGGCGGTGAGCAGCTCCGTGCCGGAGAGGCGGGCCGTGGCGAGCGGCGCGGCGACGGCGAGCGGCAGCCAGAAGGCCGCGGCCGCCGCGGCGAGCAGGGCCCACAGGACCGGCCCCGACCGGTCGCGGGCGGGAGGCGGCGGCGGGGCGGGGCGCACCGGGGCGGGGGCGGGCCCGGCCGGGCGCGGCCGGGGGACGTACACCGGGATGCCGTACGCCGGGGTCACCGTGTCCTGCGCCGCCGTGCCGCGCAGATAGGCGGACTGGCGCGCCCACTGCGTGCCGTACCCGTCGTCGTCGTTGTCGGCGGTGGGCGCCGGGGGCCGCGCGGCGGTCGGCTCGGGCCCGCCGCTCGCCCGGCCCCTGAGGACCGCCCGCAGGCCGGGCACGCACACCAGGCCCATCACGGTCATGCCGCCGAGGACGGCCATCCCGGCGCCGCTGATGCCGAAGGGGCCGAGGAGGAAGGCCGCGCTCCCGAGGACGAGGACGCACATGCCGGCCTGGACGGCGGCGAGCATCCCGGTGCGGCCCTGGACGCGCAGCACCCCGATGTACAGCTCGACGGCGACCCGGGGCAGCGCCCCGGCGGCGAGCAGCCGCAGCACCGTGGAGCCGTTGTCGGTGTAGCCCCGGCCGAAGGGGGCGAGGATCAGTGGCGCGAAGAGGACGAGGACGAGGACGACGGGGACGAGCAGCAGCACCATCCGGCGCAGCGCGCCGCGGACGCCCTCGGCGAGGGACTCGGGGCTGTGGGAGGCGTGCGCGGTGAGCGAGGAGGCCATGTTGATGGCCATGAACTCCATGGTGCCGCCGACGGTGTACGCCGTGTAGAAGAAGGCGTTGTACGCGGCGTCGAAGCGGACGGCGACCATGACCGGCAGCAGGCTGATCATGAGCAGGCTGAAGAAGGCGCCGAAGGCGTCGCCGGCGACGAAGCGCCCGATCTCGCGGTACGTGGGCGGCTCGCGGTCCTCGTCGGCGCGGGCCTGCTCGGGGATGAGGCGGCGGAAGACCAGCCAGGCCAGCGGGACCGTGGAGAGCGCGATGGCCGCCGCCCAGGAGACGAAGACGCCGAGGACGGGCAGGGCGGCGGCGAGGACGACGAGCAGCGCCAGCTTGCCGACGGAGAAGACGGCGTTGCCGACCGGCACCCAGAAGGCCTTGCGCAGGCCGGTGAGGACGCCGTCCTGGAGGGTGAGGAGCGCCCAGCCGACGGAGGACAGGGTGAAGAAGATCCCGGCGGAGAGGGTGCCGAGGGGGGCGTACGAGGGTCCCCACCAGTCCAGGGTGAGCAGGAAGATCCCGGAGGCGGCGGCCACCACGACCGTGCTGAGGAGGTAGAGGCGGACCACGAGCGGTCCGGTGGCGCGGCCGGCCCGGGGGACGTAGCGGACGATCGCGCCGGAGAGGGTGGTGGCCGTGATGGAGGCGAGCATCCGCTGGGCGGCGATGGCGGCGGAGCCCTGGCCGACGGCCTCCTCCGTGTAGTAGCGGGCGGCGACCAGCCAGAAGCCGAGGCCGAGGGCGGCGGAGACGCCGGTGGAGAGCATCAGGGCGTAGGCGTTGCGGAAGAGCGAGTCCTCGCCGGAGTCCTCGCCGGGCCGGCCGCCGCCCTTCGCCTCGGAGGCCCCGGTGCCGGGGGCCGGCGGGGCGTCCGGGTCGGTGCCGCGCGCCCGTACGGTCTCGGTCACCGGGCGCCGCCGAGGGCGGGGGAGGGCACGGCGGGCCGGGCGCCGCAGGCGCGCAGCGCGGCGAGGACCTCGTCGGCGCGGCGCGGGTCGGCGGGCAGGGCGTGCCGGGCGAACCAGGCGGCGGGCCCGGGCGCGGGGGAGGGGTCGGTGAAGCGCTCGCCCGCGTAGGCGTCGAGCGGCGGGTCGTAGAGGTAGCCGACGGTGACGCGGCGGCGGGCGAGCGCGGCGACGGCGGCGTCCCGGTCCTCGACGAGGAGCGGCACCCGGAACAGCGGCGGGACCCGGCCGTCGGCCGGGAGGCCCTGGGCGGAGTACTCGCTGGCGAGGAGGCGGGCGGTGCCGGCGCGGTGGGCGTCGAGGACGGTGTCGAGGGCGGCGAGCTTCCGGCGGGTGCGGCCGAGCCGGCCGGTGCCGGGGCGGAGCCGGTAGTCGTGCATGTCGACCCGGACCCAGGAGTGGAAGGGGTCGAGCGAGGGGGCCGCGCCGAGGGCCCGGTCGAGTTCGTCGGGGCGCAGCGGCATCCGGATGGCGGGCCGTTCGTGGAGTCCGAGGGCGCGCAGGGCGGCGTGCGCGGGCCGGGCGAGGCGCAGGGCGCGGGCGGCCGCCTCGGCGTACGGGCGGGCCAGGTAGGCGAGTTCACCGGTGGCCCGGGAGGGGTGGAGCAGCGCGTCCCGCTCGGCGGCGAGTCCCTCGCGCAGGGCCGGGTCGGCGAGGGCGAGGAAGCCGCCGGTCTTGGCGCCGGTGTGCTTGGAGAGGCTGAAGACGGCGGCGTCGCCCCAGGCGCCGACCGGGCGGCCGCCGACGGTGGAGCCGATGGCGTGGGCGGCGTCTTCCAGGAGCGGGATGCCGAGCCGGTCGCAGCGCTCGCGCAGGGCGGGTGCCGGGTCGGGGTTGCCGTAGAGATTGGTGGTGAGGACGGCGGAGAGGCCCGACCACACGGAGCCGGGGACGGCCGCCGGGTCGATCGAGCCGTCGCGCGGGTCGAGCGGCGCCTGGACGGGCCGGAGGCCGGCGGCGAGCACCACGAAGAAGATGACGTCGTCGTTGACCGGGGACATGAGGACCCGGCCGCCGGGCGGGCACCAGTGGCGGAGCGCGAGGTAGAGGCCGAAGCGGCAGGACGGCACGTAGAGGCACTCCCGGCCCCCCAGCCGCGCGCGCATGCCTTCCTCCAGGTCCGCGTACGCAGAAACCATGACAGATTCCCCCCAAGTCCCCGGGCTCAATGTCGCCCATTCCGGACGGCCCGTCAACAAGCCCCCGCCCGGCGCCCCTCCGTGGTCGCGCGGAAGGGCCCGTCCGGGTCGAAGACCGTGAACGGGCCCTTTCCGTCGCCATCTTGGCGGTTCGCGGGGGCCGGTGGAGGTCATTCCACCGGATCGCCGCGGGCGGGGGCGGCCGGCCGGGGCGGGGCCCGGCGCGGGGGTCATTCCTCCAGGGTGAGTCCGCGGCGCAGCCGGGCGAGGGTGCGGGAGAGCAGCCGGGACACGTGCATCTGGGAGATGCCGAGTTCGGTGCCGATCTCCGACTGGGTGAGCCCGGTGACGAAGCGGAGGGAGAGGATGAGCCGTTCGCGTTCGGGCAGCGAGGCGATCATCGGCTTGAGGGAGGCGATGTACTCGATGCCGGTCAGGCCGTGGTCCTCGTAGCCGAGCCGGTCGGCGAGGGCGCTCTCGTTCTGCCCGTGGTCGTCGTCCTCGGTCTGGGCGTCGAGCGACGCGGCCGTGTAGGCGTTGCTGGCGGCCATGCCCTCGACGACCTCGTCCTCGCGCAGGCCGAGTTCGGCGGCGAGTTCGGCGACGGTGGGCGCCCGGTCGAGGCGCTGGGACAGGGCGTCGCCGGCCCGGGCCAGGTCGAGCCGGAGCTCCTGGAGGCGCCGGGGGACGTGCACGGACCAGGACGTGTCGCGGAAGAAGCGCTTGATCTCGCCGATGATGGTCGGCATCGCGAAGGTGGGGAACTCGACCCCGCGGGCGAGTTCGAAGCGGTCGATGGCCTTGATGAGGCCGATCGTGCCGACCTGGACGATGTCCTCCATGGGTTCGCTGCGGGTCCCGAAGCGGGAGGCGGCGAAGCGGACCAGGGCCAGGTTGAGCTCGACGAGGGTGTTGCGGACGTACGCGTACTCGTGGGTGCCCTCCTCCAGCTCGGCGAGCCGGGCGAAGAGGTCCTTGGAGAGCGCGCGGGCGTCGGCGGGGGCGACCTTGTCGAGCGGGCCGTCGAGCGCCGCGGGGAGCGCGGGTGTGGGGTCGGTGGGACGGGGAAGGGCTGGTGTCGACGGCGCGGTGGGGGTGCGCGGGGCGTCGAGCCGGGGTGACATGAGTCTCCTCCTGGGTCGGGTGTCCGGGTGCGTGTGCGGCGCCTCCAAAGCCGGCTGGATCGGGTGTTCCCTACTAGCCCTACCTGCTCGGCGGCGATCGTTGCAAGTGGCAATAATCCGTTATGGGTGGTTTTATGGTGGGCTCGTGTGCGCCGAACGGGGCCCCGCTAGTAGGGTTCGGCGGAGTCGAACGAGGAGGGGGCCACGCCATGGACCGCCAGCACATCGGCAGCGCGCAGCCCGCGCGCCTGCGGGTCGAGGCCACGACCGTGGACGGCGGCGCCGAACTCCTCGTGCCGGTGGGTGAGCTCGATCACCACACCGCCGAACTCCTGCGCGTCCCGCTCGACGCGGCCCTCGACGCCGGCCGCGTCCTGCTCGTCGTCGACTGCGCGGGGCTCGGCTTCTGCGACTCGACCGGCCTCAACGTGCTCCTCGGCGCCCGGCTGCGCGCCGAGGCCGCCGGCGGCGCCGTCCACCTGGTGGCCATGCGGCCCGCCGTGGCCCGGGTCTTCCGGATCACCGGAGCGGAGGCCGTCTTCACCGTGCACGACACCCTCGCCACCGCCCTGCCCGGCTCCGGCTGACCCCCGCCGCTGCGCGCCCCCCTTCTCGTCCCTGCCCCTGCTGTCTCGTCGACCGGTGAGGTGAAGTGCTGATGGACCAGGCTTCCGACGTCCGTACCCTCGCGCTCGGCGAGACCAGCGGGACCGTCCCGCTCGCCCGCGACTTCACCCGCACCGCGCTGACCGAGTGGGGCTGGCTGCCCGCCGTCGGAGCCGACCGCAGGGCCGCCGCCGAGGACGTCCTGCTCGTCGTCTCCGAACTCGTCACCAACGCCTGCCTGCACGCCGAGGGGCCCGAGCGGCTCCGGGTGCTCCGGCTCGCCGAGACCATCCGCCTGGAGGTCACCGACCGGGGCGCCGGCCAGCCCGCGCCCCGCACCCCGCACCGGGCCGGACGCCCCGGCGGACACGGCATGTTCATCGTGCAGCGGCTCTGCCTCGACTGGGGCGTCCAGCGCGTGCCGGGAGCCCCCGGAAAGACCGTCTGGGCCGAACTCGCCGCTCCCGCCTGACGGTTGACGCACCCCGCCTCCCGCCTCCTGTGTCCCGCCTGACGCCTGACGCCTGACGCCTGACGCCTGACGCCTGACGCCTGACGCCTGACGCCTGACGCCTGACCGCTCCCGGTCCCGCCCGGCCGGCCGCTCCCGGTCCCGCGCCCGGCCGGCCGCTCCCGGTCCCGCCCGGCCTCCCTCCCGCCGCGGCCGCCGCGACCGCCGCAGGACTTTCACCGTCGCCCTTCTTCCTTCTGTACGGCCCCGGGCGTACCTTGACGCCCAATCTGATGGCGCGTCAGGAAAATGCGGTGAGGGGTCACGGGTGGACAGGAAGCCGAACCGGAGGAGGGCGGCCGCCGTGCTCACGGCCGCCGTCGCGGTCTGGGCCCCGGCCGGGCTGGCCGCCGCGCCCGCCGCCCACGCCGAGGTCGTCGACGTCAGGTACGAGTGCGCCACGAAGATCGGCGACCGCGGCGCCGTCTCGCCCGTGGACATCACGGCCGAGAAGAAGGGCGACGCCTACGCGATCACCATGACCTTCGACAAGGGCGTCTCCGACAGCCCCGTCGAGCTCCCCAAGGGCGTCATGACCCCCCGCGCCGACCTCGTCCTCGGCGGCGACGCCCGGGGCACCGTCCAGGTCAAGGGCGCCCCCAACTCCGCCGCCGTCCCCGCCTTCACCCCCATCCGCATCGGCACCCTCACCGGCACCTACACGCCGGAGCGGAACGGCACGGTCACCTTCACCGCCGGGGTGCTCACCGTCCACGCCCTCGGCATGGACGCCGCCGTCTGCGAGCCCGCCGGCAAGCCCGACCCCTCCCTCACCCTCACCGTCACCGGCCTCCCGGAGGGCGAGCCCGCGGAGGATTCCGCCGAGGAACCCGCCGAGGACGAGGCCCTGCCCGGCGGCGAACTCCCCAGGACCGGCGGCCTCCCCACCACCACCGCCCTCGGCACCCTCGGCGGCACCGTCCTCCTCGGCGGCGTCGGCGGACTCCTCTGGCTCACCCGCCGGCCCCGCCCGGCCCGCCCGTGACCAGGCCCGCGTCCCCCGCCGCCCGGGCCGTCCCGCCCCGGACCCGGTACGCCCTCCTCGCCGCCGGCGCGGTCCTCTCCACCCTCGCCGCCGCGCCCCCGGCCGCCCCGCCGTGGACCGCCGCCCCCGCCGCCGGACGGCCGTACGCCTACCTCGAAGGCCCGGCCGGCAGCGTCCTGGAGGACACCCTCTCCGTCACCAACCCCGGTCCGCGTCCGCTCACCGTCACCCTCACGGGCGACGGCCCCGCCGCCGTCGCCTTCGCCGCCCGCACCGTCACCGTGCCCGCCCGCACCCGCGCCGACGTGCCCTTCGCCGTCACCGTCACCGCCGCCACCCCGCCCGGCGAGCACCGCGGCACGGTACGGGCCGCGGCCGAGGGCCGGAACGCCGCCGTCGACCTGCGGCTCAAGGTCAGCGGCCCCGCACTCGCCGCCCTCACCGTCGAGGACGCCCGCGTCGACCGGGCCACCGGCACCCTCCACTACACGCTGGTCAACCGCGGCAGCACCGTCCTCGACCGGCCCCGCCTCGCCGTCCGCGCCGAAGGGCTCCTCGGCACCCGCCTCGACCTCCCCGGCCGCGCCCTGCCGGTCACCCTCCGCCCCGGCGAGCGCGCCGCCCGCACCGAGCCCTGGCCCGACCCGCCCGCCCTCGACTCCGTCACCGTCCGGCTCACCGCCTCCGCCCCCGGAGCCGCCCCCGCCACCGCCGCCACCGGCACC
Organism: Streptomyces sp. NPDC014656; assembly: GCF_043084305.1. Taxonomy (NCBI): domain Bacteria; kingdom Bacillati; phylum Actinomycetota; class Actinomycetes; order Kitasatosporales; family Streptomycetaceae; genus Streptomyces; species Streptomyces sp. NPDC014656. The sequence goes on along the minus strand of NZ_JBIBZN010000010.1, from coordinate 13,045 downwards.
GTCTTCGCCTCCGCGCCCGCCCTCGCCGCCGCCGCCGCGCCGCTCGCGGCGGCGGGCGCGGCGGCGTACCGGCTCCGGCGCCGGGCCCGTACGAAGGGAGCCCCCGCATGAGACCGGCCGCCCGTGCCCGTACGGCCCTGGCCGCGCTGCTCACGGCCCTCGCCCTCGCCCTGCTCCCCGCCGTCCCCGCGCACCCCGCCCCCGCCGCCGGCGACCCCGCCGTCGCCGTCTCGCAGAGCCAGGTGCCCAAGGGCGGCGAGATCACCGTCAGCGGCACCGGCTGGAAGGCCGGCGCGCTGCTCATGGTCCTGCTCTGCGGCCAGGCCACCCCCGGCGAGGGCGTCGTCGGCGGCACCAACAGCTGCGCCAACACCGACGGCCGGGCCGCCACCGTCGACCCGCGCGGCGCCTTCAGCGTCAAGCTGCCGGTCGCCGCCCCGCCCAGGCCCTGCCCCTGCGTCGTCCACGTCGCCGGCGTCACCGGGCAGCAGGACGTCGTCGACGCCGCCCTCACCGTCACCGGCCACCCCACGGCCCCGCTCCCCGACGCCTCCGGCGACGGACGGCTCGCCGTCCTCACCGCCGCCCGCCTCGAAGGCTCCGGCGGAGTCCTCACCTGGTTCGGGGCGCCACCGGCCCGGACCGTCGTCCTCACCGTGGGGAACCTCGGCACGGCGCCCGTGCGCGACCCGGTCTTCCTCGTCGGCACCGCCCGCGGCGTCCTCGCCCCGCGCGACGAGGAGCACCAGTGGCGCGGCACCATCAAGCCCGGCCAGAAGGCCCGGATCGAGCTGGACGTCGAGCTCTCCGCCGGCGCCCACGGCGCCCACCGGGTCTCCGTCTCCTACGGCGGCAAGGTCCTGGCCGAGCAGCCCTGGACGGTGGGCCGCCCCTGGGGCGTGGTCCTCTTCTGGGCGCTGCTCGCCGTGGTCGTGCCCGCCGCCCTCTTCCGGCTCGGCATGGTCCTCGTCGACCGGGCCGGCGGCCGGAACCGCGACTCCGTCCCCGTCCCCGTACCGGCGGACGCGGACGGCCCCGGGACGGCCGCGGCGCTGCCGTGGTTCCTCCCCGACTCCGCACCGACCGAGAACAGTCCGACGACGAAGGGACATTCGTGAGCACGCAACGGAGGACGATCGCGGCCGGGGTCGCGCTGATGCTCGGCGGCGCGGGGATCCTGCTTTCCGCCGGCCCCGCCCAGGCCGCCCAGATCTCGTTCGGGACGGAGTGCGTCCCGCCGTCGATCTCCGGCCTGCCGCCGGTCCGGGGCACCACCACGGTGCTCGTCACCGCACCCGCCACGGCCGAGGTCGGCGACACCGTCGAGGTCGTGTGGAAGACCGTGAAGCCGGCCTCCAAGAACCCCGACATGCTCGACCTGGACGCGAACACCGTCAAACCGACCGGCACCATGAAGGTCGCCGGGGCGCAGAGCGGCACGGTCGCCATGGAGGGCCCCCGGCAGAACCCGCCGATCCCCAAGAACACCGACATGGTGCTGCCCGAGATGAAGGGCACCCTGAAGCTCACCGAGGCGGGCGACGTCACCCTGACGCCCGACGCGTACACGATCAACGTGTCGAAGCCGATGTCCACCGACACCAAGTGCGCGCCGAAGGAGCAGGTCCCGGTCGGCGCCACGATCAAGGTGACCGACGGCGGGGGAGGGACGGGCGGCGGCTCGGGCTCCGGCTCGGGATCCGGTTCAGGCTCGGGCTCCGGCGGCGGATCCGGTTCGGGCAGCGGTTCCGGCGGCTCGGACAGCGGCGGCGGCTCGGACAGCGGGGGCTCCGGCGGCGGGCAGACCGACTTCCCGGGCAAGGAGGTCAAGGTGGCCTTCGCCTGTACGTCCCCCGGCCCCGACGCGATCAACTCCAAGGTCACCATCAACGCCAGGAAGAACGGCGGCGCGTACGACCTCACGGTCAAGACGGCCAAGGGCGTCATGAACAGCCCCGCGCCGCTGCCCGCGAACGCCCTCACGCCCAGCATGGACATCAAGATCGGCGGGGACGACAGCGGCACCGTCAAGGTCACCGGCGCGCCCAACCCCACCGCGCTCAAGATGAACGACCCGGTGAGCCTCACCGACATGAAGGGCACCTACCGCCCCGGCGCCACCGGCAAGGCGACGCTCTCCCCGGGCGCCCTCACCATCAGCGTCGTCCTCGCCCCGGGCGCCGACCCGATCAAGATCCCCTGCACGGTGAAGGGCGCGGTCGAGGCGTCCCTCACCCTGGACACCGCCAAGCAGTCCGGCGGCGCCTCCGGCTCCGGCGACAACGGCGGCACGGACGACGGCGGCACCGGCAAGGACGGCGGCACCGGCAACGGCGGCAGCCCCGCCGGCGGCGGCGACGGCGGCTCCGGCGAGGGCCTCGCCCAGACCGGCGCCGAGTCCGACGGCGCCCTGCGCGCCCTCGGCCTGGTCGCCGGCACGGTGATCCTCCTCGGCGGCGCCGTCTTCACCTTCACCCCGTGGCGCCGGCTGGCCCGGCGCGACCGCTAGGACGCGCGAACGGGGCGGCCCCGGCACACCGTGGGGTGTGCCGGGGCCGCCCCGGGTGTCACGTGCGTCAGTGGACGCCGCCCATGAGGGCCTGGACCTTCTTGCGGTACATGAAGACCGCGAAGCCCGCGCCGACGGCCAGCGCCGCCTGGAGCGCGATGATCCCGGTGCCGTTGAGGTCCACCCCGGCCAGCGACAGCAGGCCCGTGGTGCAGTCACCGGCGGTGACGGCGAGGAACCAGACGCCCATCATCTGGGAGGCGTACTTCTTCGGCGCCATCTTCGTGGTGACGGAGAGGCCGACGGGGGAGAGGCACAGCTCACCGATGGTCTGGATCATGTAGATCGAGACGAGCCACATCGGGGAGACCTTGGTTCCGTCACCCGCCATGCCCATCGGGACGACGAAGACGAAGAACGAGGCACCGACCAGGACCAGGCCCATCGAGAACTTCACGATGGTGTTCGGCTCCTGGTTCTTGCGGGCCAGCCACAGCCAGAGCCACGCGAAGACCGGGGCCAGCGCCATCACGAACATCGGGTTGAGCGACTGGTACCAGGTGGCCGACGGGTCGAAGCCGAAGATCGAGCCGGTCTTGTCGTCGGCGAACAGCGACAGCGTCGAGCCGCCCTGGTCGTAGATCATCCAGAAGATGGCGGCGGCCACGAAGAACCAGATGTAGCCGTTCATCTTCGACTGCTCGGAACGGTCCAGGTCCTTGTCGCGCTTGATGCGGACCAGGACGGCGACCGGGATGATCAGACCGGCGAGGGTCAGCGGCACCAGGGCCCAGTTCAGGGTGAACAGGTCCAGGCCCACGACGACGCCGTAGAAGACGGCGGCGGCGACCACCACGAGCGCGACCTTGACCAGGAGGCTCTTGCGCTCCTCGGCCGAGAGCGGGTTCGGGACCAGGCTGCTGGTGGGGCTCAGGCTCTTGGTGAAGGCCAGGAAGCAGGCGAGGCCGATGCCCATGCCCACGGCGGCGAGGGCGAAGCCGAGGTGCCAGTTGACCTTCTCGCCGACGGTGCCGACGACGAACGGCGCCACGAACGCGCCGAGGTTGATGCCCACGTAGAAGAGGGTGAAGCCACCGTCACGGCGCGGGTCGTCCGGTCCGTCGTAGAGGTGGCCGACCATCGTGGAGATGTTGGCCTTGAGCAGACCGGAACCGGCGGCGACGAGCGCCAGGCCGACGAAGAACATCGCCTGACCCGGCAGGGCCAGCGAAGCGTGACCGGCCATGATGACGAAGCCGGCGACCGTGACGGTCTTGCGGGCGCCCCAGACGCGGTCGCCGAACCAGCCGCCGGGCATGGCCATCAGGTAGACCATCGACACGTACACGGAGTAGATCGCCGTGGCCGTGGCCGCCGTCATGGCGAGACCGCCGCCCTGGCTGCCGGTGGCCGCGTCCGCGCCGCCGGAGACCAGGTACAGGACGAGGAGGGCCCTCATGCCGTAGTAGGAGAAGCGCTCCCACATCTCGGTGAAGAAGAGGGTGGCCAGGCCGCGGGGGTGGCCGAGGAACGTCTTCCCGGAACCAGAGGTTCCGTTCGAAGCCGTCGTCAGGCTGGACGCCATGTCGATCCTTGCTCTGTCGGGACGCGACGCCTCGTGAGCGTGATGCGCCCGGTGGGGGGTGGCCGGCACCGGCCGGGATGGCTCGCACCCCGCCCGGGATCCACGCCCCGCCGCGCGTCTTCGCGCCGCGGGACCCGGCCCACAGGTCGTTCACCGTCCCAAGGCTGGCAGTGCCAACCCTGCGCAGAAAAGAGGACCTTGGCCGACGAAGCTGGCCAAAGGTCCCCGTTTACCGCTACAGACGTCTCGCCACCATACGACACGACAGTGCCGGATATGGAAGGACTTGAGAGATGGATCACAGGTGGCGAAGGAACCAACGGGCACCATTCCAAGGTGATGTAGAGGTTACGCGCCCTGCTTCGGAGGCGTCACCCGGCGCCTGGTGATCCCGCCCCGGCCCGGCACCCGTGCGGACTACCATCACCCCATGACCCGTGTACTGCTCGCCGAGGACGACGCATCCATCTCGGAGCCGCTGGCCCGCGCCCTGCGGAGAGAGGGGTACGAGGTCGAGGTCCGCGAGGACGGGCCGACCGCGCTCGACACCGGACTCCAGGGCGGCGTCGACCTGGTCGTGCTCGACCTGGGCCTGCCCGGCATGGACGGCCTGGAGGTCGCCCGCCGGCTGCGCGCCGACGGCCACACGGTCCCGATCCTGGTCCTCACCGCCCGCGCGGACGAGGTCGACACCGTCGTCGGGCTCGACGCGGGCGCCGACGACTACGTCACCAAGCCCTTCCGCCTCGCCGAGCTGCTCGCCCGCGTCCGGGCCCTCCTCCGGCGCGGCGCCACCGAGCCCGCCCCCGCGCCCGCCACCCACGGCGTCCGCATCGACGTCGAGTCGCACCGCGCCTGGATGGGCGAGGAGGAGCTCCAGCTCACGGCGAAGGAGTTCGACCTCCTGCGCGTCCTCGTCCGCGACGCGGGCCGGGTCGTCACCCGCGACCAGCTCATGCGCGAGGTCTGGGACACCACCTGGTGGTCCTCCACCAAGACCCTCGACATGCACATCTCCTGGCTCCGCAAGAAGCTCGGCGACGACGCGGCCAACCCCCGCTACATCGCCACCGTCCGGGGCGTCGGCTTCCGCTTCGAGAAGAGCTAGCCCCACCGCCCCACCGCCCCACCGCCCGACCGGCGACCGGCCCTCCCGGCCCCGTACGGCCAGGCGCCCGCCCCCCGTGTGCGGGCGGGCGTCCCGCTGGGCGTCCCCCGGGACGAGGTCCTCGGGGGAGGCGCGGGCGGCCGCACGGGACGGCGCCCGTCACCGGGCCCGGGCCCCGCGCCCGAACCCGCACCCGGTCCCGCCGCACCCCCGCAGAGCCCAGGGCCCCGCACCCACGCGCCCCGCACCCGCAGGGCCCCCGTAACCCCGCCCGGGAGGGCACGTGCGCCGCCGCCTCATCACCAGCACCCTCGCCGTCGTCCTCGTCGTGATCGCCGTCTTCGGCGTCTCCCTGGTCCTGGTGGAGACCCGGACCATCACGAGCAGCGCCCAGGAGAGCGTCGACGCCGAAGCCCTCCGCATCGTCTCGATCGTCGACAGCCGCCTCATCGGCGGCGAGCCCGTCAATCCCGGCATCCTCGCGGAGCAGAGCGGCGCGAAGCGGTACGCCCTCGTCACCATCCCCGGCCGCCCGCCCATCGAGATCGGCACCCGCCCCACCGGCAGCGTCATCCGGGGCTACGCCGAGGGCGAGCGCGGCGAGACCGTGATCGTCGAGGAGTCCCGCTCCGCCGTCACCTCCGAGGTCGGCAGCACCGCCCTGATCATCGGCGCCGTCGCCGGCCTCGCCGTCCTCTCCGCCGTCCTCCTCGCCGTGCGCCAGGCGAACCGGCTCGCCTCCCCGCTCACCGACCTCGCCGAGACCGCCGAACGCCTCGGCTCCGGCGACCCCCGGCCCCGCCACAAGCGGTACGGGGTCCCCGAGCTGGACCGGGTCGCGGACGTCCTCGACGCCTCCGCCGAACGGATCGCCCGGATGCTCACCGCCGAGCGCCGGCTCGCCGCCGACGCCTCCCACCAGCTCCGCACGCCGCTGACCGCGCTCTCCATGCGGCTGGAGGAGGTCGCCCTCGCCGACGACCTGCACACGGTCAAGGAGGAGGCGACGATCGCGCTGACCCAGGTCGAGCGGCTCACCGACGTCGTCGAGCGGCTGCTCACCAACTCCCGGGACCCCCGCTCCGGCTCCGCCGTCGCCTTCGACCTCGACGAGGTCGTCAAGCAGCAGATCGAGGAGTGGCGCCCCGCCTACCGCAGCGCGGGCCGGGCCATCGTCCGCTCCGGCAAGCAGGGCATGCGGGCGATCGGCACCCCGGGAGCGGTCGCCCAGGTCCTCGCCGCGCTCATCGAGAACTCGCTCATGCACGGCGGCGGCACGGTCGCCCTCCGCACCCGCGTCACCGGCAACCAGTCCGTGATCGAGGTCACCGACGAGGGCCCCGGCGTCCCGGCCGACCTCGGCGCGCGGATCTTCGAGCGGGCGGTCAGCGGCCGCAGCTCCACCGGCATCGGCCTCGCGGTCGCCCGCGACCTCGCGGAGGCGGACGGCGGGCGCCTGGAACTGCTCCAGCAGCAGCCGCCGGTCTTCGCGCTCTTCCTGAGCAAGGAGGCCCGCAGCGTCACCGGCGAACCGGGAGAACGCCCCGTACGGTGAGGCCCCCCACGCGGGCCGGGCTTACACGCGGTCGGGCTGCCGCCGCCGCGCCTGCCGGGGCGTCGGGACCGGTTCCGCCCGCTCCAGGAAGGACTCGGCCGTCTGCACGGCCTCCTTCGCCGGCAGCGCCCGGAACACCCAGGTGCGGTAGGACCAGAAGCGGAACAGGGTCCCGAGGCCGATCCCGAAGAACTTGAAGAAGTTGCTCGCCAGCGAGCCGTTCCAGCCGAAGCCGTACGTCGCCGCGTACAGCACGCCGTTCTCGATCACGAGCCCGACGAGGCTGAACAGCAGGAAGAGGGTCATCTCCTTGGTGCGGCCCGACTTGTCGCGGTCGCGGTACGTGAAGTAACGGAACCCCACGTAGTTGAAGGCGATGGCGACGATCGTGGCGATCAGGCTGGCCCGCACGACCGGAAGCTCCGTGGTGTGCCGGACCAGGTTGAAGACGACCAGGTTGACCAGGACACCGAGGCCGCCGACCACGCCGAACTTGGCGACCTCTCGGCCGAGCAGGGCGAGTCGCATGCGCAGCGCGCCGGGTTCGCTCATGGTGGGGTCGGTCCGTCCGTCGGGTGACGTCCGGGCGACGTCAACCCACTCATGCTAACCAGCCTCCCCTGTCACCCGCCCGGGTAGCCGCGAAACCTGTGGAAAACCGGGCCGGCTCCCGTCACGCCTTGTGTCAATCCACAGCCGGAAGAGTGTTCACCGATGGTGCGGATACCCTAAGAGGGTGACGTTCCCGGTAGTAGGCATGGTCGGCGGCGGTCAGCTCGCCCGTATGACCCACGAGGCGGGCATCCCCCTCGGCATCAAGTTCAAGCTCCTCAGTGACACCCCGCAGGACTCGGCGGCGCAGGTGGCCGGCGAGGTCGTCATCGGCGACTACCGCGACCTGGACACGCTTCGCGCGTTCGCCCGCGGCTGCGACGTGATCACCTTCGATCACGAGCACGTCCCCACCGAGCACCTGCGCGCCCTGGAGGCCGACGGCATCCCCGTCCGCCCCGGGCCCGACGCCCTGGTGCACGCCCAGGACAAGGGGGTGATGCGGGCGAGGCTCGACGAGATCGGCGCGCCCAGCCCCCGCCACCGCCTCGTGGCCGACCCGGCCGACGCGGTCGCCTTCGCGGAGGAGGGCGACGGCTTCCCGATCATCCTGAAGACCGTGCGCGGCGGCTACGACGGCAAGGGCGTCTGGTTCGTCCGCACCGCCGAGGACGCCCGCGACCCCTTCCTCGCCGGCGTGCCCGTCCTCGCCGAGGAGAAGGTCGACTTCGTCCGCGAGCTCGCGGCGAACATCGTCCGCTCCCCGCACGGGCAGGCCGTCGCCTACCCGGTGGTCGAGTCCCGCCAGGTCGACGGCGTCTGCGACACCGTGATCGCGCCCGCCCCCGGCCTCGACGAGGAGCTGGCCGGACAGGCCCAGGAGCTGGCCCTGCGGATCGCCAAGGAGCTCGGCGTCGTCGGCCACCTCGCGGTGGAGCTCTTCCAGACCGCCGACGGCCGGATCCTCGTCAACGAACTGGCGATGCGCCCGCACAACTCCGGCCACTGGACCCAGGACGGGGCGATCACCAGCCAGTTCGCCAACCACGTCCGCGCCGTCCTCGACCTGCCGCTCGGCGACCCCCGCCCGCGCGCCCCGTGGACCGTGATGTGCAACGTCCTCGGCGGCGACTACCCGGACATGTACCAGGGCTACCTGCACTGCATGGCCCGGGACCCGCAGCTCAAGATCCACATGTACGGCAAGGACGTGAAGCCGGGGCGTAAGGTCGGCCACGTCAACACCTATGGCGACGACCTGGACGAGGTGCTGGAGCGCGCCCGCCACGCCGCCGACTACCTGCGAGGGACGATCGTTGAGTAACCAGGCGAGCAACCCGCTCATCGGCATCGCCATGGGGTCCGACTCCGACTGGACCGTCATGGAGGCCGCCGCCCAGGCGCTGGACGAGTTCGAGATCCCCTACGAGGTGAACGTCCTCTCCGCGCACCGGATGCCGCGCGAGATGATCGCGTACGGCGAGGAGGCCGCCGGCCGCGGCCTCAGGGCGATCGTCGCGGGCGCCGGCGGCGCCGCCCACCTCCCGGGCATGCTCGCCTCCGTCACCCCCCTGCCGGTCATCGGCGTCCCCGTGCCGCTGAAGTACCTCGACGGCATGGACTCGCTGCTCTCGATCGTCCAGATGCCCGCCGGCATCCCGGTCGCCACGGTCTCCGTCGCCGGCGCCCGGAACGCGGGCCTGCTCGCCGCCCGGATCATCGCCGCCGCCGACCCGGAGCTCCAGGCCCGGATGGAGGCGTTCCTCCAGGACCTCAACGCCCAGGCCACCGAGAAGGGCAAGCGCCTGCGCGCCAAGGTCGAGGGCACGGACTCCTTCGGGTTCGCCCGGTGAGCGCGGCCGAGCGGCTCGCCGAGGCCCGCGCCCTCCTCGCGGAGGCCCCCGTCGCCGACGGGCACAACGACCTCCCGTGGGCCCTGCGCCAGCAGTGCGGCTACGACCTCGACAAGCTCGACATCGCGGGCGACCGCTCGGCCTCCCTCCACACCGACCTCGCCCGGCTCCGCGCCGGCGGGGTCGGTGCCCAGTTCTGGTCCGTCTACGTCCCGGGCGCGCTCACCGGCGACCACGCCGTCAGCGCCACCCTGGAGCAGATCGACGCCGTCGACCGGCTGGTCGAGCGGTACGCGGCCGACCTCGCGCCCGCCCGGACCGCCGACGACGTCGACAAGGCCCGCGAGGAGGGCCGGATCGCCTCCCTCAAGGGAGCCGAGGGCGGCCACTCCATCGACAACTCGCTGGCCACCCTGCGCGCCTTCCACACCCTCGGCGTGCGGTACATGACCCTCACGCACAACGAGAACAACGACTGGGCGGACTCCGCCACCGACGAGCCCCGGCACGGCGGCCTCACCGCCTTCGGCCGCGCCGTCGTCCGCGAGATGAACCGCTGCGGCATGCTCGTCGACCTCTCGCACGTGGCCGCGACGACCATGCGCGACGCCCTCGACGAGAGCACCGCGCCGGTGATCTTCTCGCACTCCTCCGCCCGCGCGGTCTGCGACCACCCGCGCAACGTCCCGGACGACGTCCTGGAGCGGCTCTCCGCCAACGGCGGCGTGGCGATGGCGACCTTCGTCCCGAAGTTCATCCTCCCCGCGGCCGTCGAGTGGACCCTGCGCGCCGACGAGAACCTCCGCGCCCACGGCCTCCACCACCTCGACACCACCCCGAGGGCGAAGGAGCTCCACGCCGCCTTCGAGGCCGGGGACCCCCGCCCGGTCGCCACCGCCGCCACCGTCGCCGACCACCTCGACCACATGCGCGAGGCCGCCGGCGTCGACCACATCGGCATCGGCGGGGACTACGACGGCACCGCCTTCACCCCCGCGGGCCTCGACGACGTCTCCGGCTACCCCCGCCTGATCGCCGAACTCCTCGACCGCGGCTGGTCCCGGACCGACCTCACCAAGCTGACCTGGTCGAACGCGCTCCGCGCGCTGCGCGACGCGGAGTCCGTCGCCCGCGACCTGACCGCCCGCACCCCCGCCTCCCACGCGACGATCGCGCAGCTCGACGGCGTCTGACCGCCCTCACCCGTACGGCGCAGTCCGGCGGGCCCCGGAAGGGCCCCTCCGGCACGGTGGACGGTACTGCCCCGCCCCCTTCGGCGGGGCAGTACTGCCTCACCGAGTTCGGAAGTGTGAGTAGTGCCATGGCAGATCTAGACGACCATCCCCCCTTCTCTGCCGCCTCCGGCGCCGTCGGCGCGCTGGAACCCCCGGAGCCACCGCCCCCGCCGCTCGACGAGACCGCCCGCGCCCGGGCGATCCTCGCCGCCCAGCCGGTCATCGAGGGCCACGCCGAACTCCCCGTGCTCCTCGACCCCGAGGACCTGCCGCCCGCCCGGGCCGAGGAGGCCGGCGCCCAGTTCTGGTCGCTGCGCGTGGACTCCGACGACGTCATCAGCACCCTGCGCCGCCTCGACGCCGTCCGCACGCTCGTCGCCGCCTGCCCCGAGGACCTGCGCCTGGCGCACACGACCTCGGAGATGGCCCACGCCCGCAACTGCGGCCGGGTCGCCGCCCTCCTCGGGCCGGTGAGCTGGACCTCCCTCGGCGGCTCCGCCGCCACCCTGCGGGCCTACCACGCCCTCGGCGTGCGGGCCGTGAACCTCACCCGCTTCGACCGCTTCGCCCGCGAGGCGGTCCGCGAGATGAACCGCATCGGCCTCGCCGTCGACCTCACCGGCGCCGACCAGGACACCGTCCGCGAGGTCCTCGCCGTCACCCGCGCCCCCGCCCTGCTCACCCGGGCCGCCCCGGACGCCCTGCCGGACGACGTGCTGCGGCTCCTCGGCGAGAACGGCGCGGTCTGCATGGTCCCCGTCGGCGACGACCCCGGGGCCGCCGCCGACCTCCTCGACCGGGTGCGCGACGGGGCCGGGCCCGCCTGCACGGGCCTCTCCCACCTGACGGCTCCGGCGGCCGGCTACGTACCGCTCTTCGCGGAGCTGCTGCGGCGCGGCTGGCCGGCCCGGGACCTGGTGGGCCTGGCCCACGGCAACACGACCCGCGCCCTGCGCGAGACCGAGTTCCTGTCCCGGACGAACCGGATCAGGCCCGTCGCCGCCTGAGCCGTCCCCGTGCGCCCATGGGGAAGGGGCGCACCGGATCCGTCCGGTGCGCCCCTTCCGCCGTGCGTCAGGCCCGCGGCCGGCCCATCGCCCGGTACGTCCAGCCGGCCGCCCGCCACCGCTCGCCGTCCAGGGCGTTGCGCCCGTCGAGGAGGACCGGGGAGGAGACGGCCGCGGCCAGCTCCGCGGGGTCCAGCTCGCGGAACTCGCGCCACTCCGTCAGGTGCAGGACCACGTCCGCGTCCCGGACGGCCTCCAGGGCCGAGTCCGCGTAGCCGAGGGTCGGGAAGACCTTGCGGGCGTTCTCCATGCCCTTGGGGTCGTAGACGGTCACCTGGCCGCCCTGCAGGTGGATCTGGCCCGCGACGTTGAGCGCGGGGGAGTCGCGGACGTCGTCCGAGTCCGGCTTGAAGGTGGCGCCGAGGACGGCGACCCGGCGGCCCAGGAAGGAGTCGCCGCCGAGCGCCTCGCGGGCCATCTCGACCATCTGGCCGCGGCGCCGCATGTTGATCGAGTCGATCTCGCGGAGGAAGGTCAGCGCCTGGTCGACGCCGAGCTCGCCCGCCCGGGCCATGAACGCCCGGATGTCCTTGGGCAGGCAGCCGCCGCCGAAGCCCACGCCGGCCCGCAGGAACTTGTTGCCGATCCGCTCGTCGTGGCCGATGGCCTCGGCCAGCCGGACGACGTCGCCGCCGGCCGCCTCGCAGATCTCGGCCATCGCGTTGATGAAGGAGATCTTGGTGGCGAGGAAGGAGTTCGCGGCCGTCTTGACCAGCTCGGCGGTCGGGAAGTCGGTGAGGACGAAGGGCGAGCCCTCGGCGACGGGGACCGCGTAGACCTCGCGGAGCAGCTTCTCGGCCCGCCCGCCGTCGTCGCCGCGCACGCCGACGACGATCCGGTCCGGGCGCAGGGTGTCCTGGACGGCGAAGCCCTCGCGCAGGAACTCGGGGTTCCAGGCCAGCTCCACGCCCTCCGGCAGCACGCCGGCCAGCCGCTCGGCGGAGCCGACCGGGACGGTCGACTTGCCGACGGCCAGCGAGCCCGGGCGGGCGACGGCGGCGAGCGAGGCGAAGGCGGCGTCGACGTAGCTCATGTCGCAGCCGTACTCGCCGTGCTTCTGCGGGGTGTTCACGCAGACGAAGTGGACGTCGCCGAAGGCGCCGACCTCCTCCCAGGAGGTGGTGAAGCGCAGCCGGCCGGTGGAGCCCTCGATCCCGGCGACGTGCCGGGCGAGCAGCTCCTCCAGGCCGGGCTCGTACATCGGGACGCGTCCGGAGGCCAGCAGTTCGACCTTCTCGGGCACCACGTCGAGGCCGAGCACCTCGAAGCCCATCTCCGCCATGGCCGCGGCGTGGGTGGCGCCGAGGTATCCGGTGCCGATCACGGTGATCTTCAGGGCCATGCGGGACTCCAGGGACGTCGGGCGAAACTGCCTGCCCGAGCATAGTCGGGCCCTGACAGGGGCCCCGGTCACGCCCTACCCTTTGGGTTACTTAACGGTAGTTAGCAAGCGTGGGAGTGGATGAACGTGGCGGGACCGGCTGAATTCGACCTGTACCGGACCTCCGAGGAGCACGAGATGCTCCGGGAGTCGGTGCGTGCGCTGGCGGAGGCGAAGATCGCTCCGTTCGCGGCGGCGGT
>NZ_JBIBZN010000009.1:0-343238 GCF_043084305.1 Streptomyces sp. NPDC014656 | reverse complement strand
GTGAACACACGTGCCTGGATCGTGTTCCTCGACGAATCAGGAGTGTCGCTGCTGCCGCAGGTCCGCCGCACCTACGCGCCCCGCGGCCGCACCCCTCTCCTGCGGCACCGGCTGAACTGGAAACGCGCCTCGATGGCCGGCGCCCTCGGCTACCACGCCGCCGACCCCGACCGAGGCCCTCGGCTGTGCTTCCACCTCAAGCCCGGCAGCTACGACACCGCCGGACTCATCGAGGTCCTGGAGCAAATGAAGGCGTTCCACCACGATGAACGGGTGGTGCTGGTCCGGGACGGACTGTCCGCTCACTGGAGCCGGGCGATACGGGCCCGGATCGCCGAACAGGACTGGCTCACCCCCGAGCGATTACCGGCCTACGCACCCGAGCTCAACCCGGTGGAACTGCTGTGGTCCTCACTGAAGAAACGCGAACTCGCCAACCTCGCCGACGACCACCTCGCCGATGTCACCGACACCACCGAACAAGGGACCCACCGCATCAACACCAACCCCCAACTGCCCTGGCCCTTCCTCGCCCACACCGGCCTCACCCTCCACCCACCAGCCCCACAGAACCAACGAAAAGATCAGTAGTCTTCTGAGTCAGGAATTCTGTTCAGATATGAGGCGGGGCGTTCGAGGATCTCGTCCGCGGACTTGGTCCAGATGTAGAGTTTGAGGTCGGTGTTCCAGGCGGCGATCCAGGTCCGGATCTCCTGATCCAGGGCCTGGACAGTCTTGTGGACGCCTCGCCGTATCTGCTTGTTCGTCTGGTGTGGGCGTTAGATCAGTGGCTGGCACGTTCAGCGCCGCGACCACCAGAACGCCTGCGGCGCTCCTGGACGGCGGCGCTTTCCAGGGGCGTGCCGCTTTATGCGCCAAGCAGCGATCTCCTTCTTTCGTGTGGACGTGCCCGGCTTTCTCCGCCAAGGCCTCGGTGGCGAGCCGATAGTGGTTGCACCGCCGGCCTGGGTGCCGGCGGCGTCCCGACCGAACAGCGCTACAGCAGAGGTGACACACCATGCCCACCACCCAGGCGAACGACCGCGTCGAGCTCGTCTTCTCACTGTTCGACGCCGACGGGAACGGCGTTTTGGAGTCGGCGGACTTCGATCTGATGGGCAAGCGGGTTGTCGCGGCGGTGCCCGAGGCCGGCGACAAGGCGAAGAGCAGGATGCTCGACGCCTTCCGCCGCTACTGGGAGACGCTCGTCCGCGAGCTGGACGCCAACGGCGACGGTCGGATCAGTCCCGAGGAGTTCACCGCGATCGTGCTCGACCCCCTGCGGTTCGACGCCACGGTCGACGAGTTCGCGGAAGCCTTGGTGGCCATGGGCGACCCGGATGGCGACGGCTTCGTCGAGCGTCCGCACTTCACTGCCCTGATGACGGCCATCGGCTTCCAGCGTCCCAACATTGACGCCCTGTTCGACGCCTTCGTGCCGGTCGACGGCGACCGTATCCCCGTGAGCACCTGGGCGGACGGCATTCGGGACTACTACAGCCCGGAGAAGGCAGGCATCCCCGGCGACCGCCTCACCGCGGGAACGGCACGATGACCCGCACCCAAGTTCCCGGACTGGGAGCCCCATTACGTAACGCGAAGCCCGTCATCGGTCTGGCGGTCGGGCGGGGTACCGGCCCGGAGCTCGCGGACGTCTTCGAGCGAGTGCTCGGCGCGCTGACCGCAAGGCATCCGCACGGCCTGGCGATCGAGCGTTCCCCCCGCCTCTACCACTCATACGTTTCGCTCCGCGCCGAACGGGACGTGCACAGGATCCGTGCGCTGACCGCGCAGGACGCGGACCATTACGAGCGGTTCTGCCGCACCGTGGCCGGGCAAGGCACTGCGGCGATCTTCCGCACCGCTATCAACGCCCAGTCCCTGTACCTCGTCCGGCAACGGCTTCGCGCTGTGAAGGTCGACCTCCTCGCCGACGCCGGGCGCTCCCTGCTGCTGGTGCGGGATCAGGCCCAGGGTTTCTACACCGGGGACAACCGGCACACGCCCGGCGAGGTCACCCGCACCATGACCTTCAGCCAGGAGATCACCGAGGCCGTGGTCACCTACGCCCTGCGGCGAGCCCAGCACGAGTGGCCGGACGGACAGCTCGACCGCATCGTCATGGCCTACAAGTTCCATCTGTTGGACGGCGCCCTCGACGCCTGGGTGTCCGAACTCGCGGACCGGCTCGGCATCCGCATCGACCTCTTCCAGCCGGACACGGTCAACCGCAACCTGCTCACGCACGGCCTGCCCGACCGCACCCTGATCGTCGCCGGGAACGAGTGGGCCGACATCATGCACGTCATGCTGCTCGACCGGTTCGGCTCCGATCGGCAGGAGAACCGCTGTACCGAGAACGTCTGCCTCGACCCCGGGCTGGCCGGCCTGGTCGAGTACCAGACGGTGCACGGTTCGGCCGACGACCTTGCGGGGCAGGACCGGGTCAACCCGGTGGCGACGATTCGCGCGGCGGCGCTCGTCGCGGAACGCCACGCCGGATGCCCCGGAGCGGTACGCGCCACTGAGCAGGCCCTGCGAACTCTGGACGAGCGGGGCGTGCGCACCTCGGACCTCGGCGGGCGGCACTCCACCGCCGCCGTGGTCGACGCCCTGCTCGACGTGCTCGAGGCGCCCGACGCCGAGGGGGCGCCGAAGGACGCCGCCCTGGTCGGCGGGTCATGACCAGTGGGGAACCGGACGGGACGGCCCTGGTCGTCGTGGACCTGCAGAACGACTTCTGCACCGGCCCGACGGCCCTGGCCCGCTTCGGCAAGGACCCCGCCGTCCTGGACGCATCTGTCGCCGGCTGTGTCCGCGCGGTGGCCAGGGCCCGCGAGCGCGGAGTGGAGGTGCTCTACGTACGGTTCGTCGGCGACCCAGAGTTTCAGGGGGCCAGCTGGCGGCTGCGGGACCGAGCACTCGGGAAGCAGCCCAAGTGCCTGGAGGGCTCATGGGGCGCGGAGTTCCACGCCGTCGCCCCGGCCCCGGGCGAGCGGGTCTTCACCAAACGTGCTTGCTTCGACGCCTTCCTGGCTGAAGGCTTTGAGGAGTACCTCGCCGCGCGGGGTGTGGACCACCTGGTCTTCGCCGGACTGTACGCGGACGTGTGCGTGGACTCCACCGCCCGCACGGCGTTCCAGAAGGGCTTCCACGTGACTGTCCTGACGGACTGCACCACCGCGCTGCACCTGCCGTACGACGCTGTGCTGCGGTTCATGCGCGCCGTCTACGGCGCCCGGACCATCACCGCGGACGACCCGCAGGCATGGACCGCACCCATGCTGCGAGCCGAGGAGGAGTCGTGCGTCCTTCCGCCGGATTGAACGCCGGTGTGGCCGAGGGCGTGGGCCGCACCGCCCTCCTGGTGGCCGCGGCCCGTGCCATCGAGAGCCACCGCCCCGATGCCCTGGCCCGGGACCCGTTCGCCGAGCACTTCGTGCGCGCGGCACCCGCCTCGGCCGGCTGGCCGGTCCGCCCGGATCAGGTGCCCGCCGGTGAGGCCGACCCGCTGTGGGGCCGGCTCGCCCGGTACTTCGGCCTGCGCACCCGTGTCCTGGACGACCACCTGCTCCGCTCGGCGCGCCGGGGCGTCCGGCAGGTGGTGCTGCTGGGAGCGGGCCTGGACTGCCGGGCGTTCCGGCTCGACTGGCCGCCGGGCTGCGTGGTCCACGAAGTGGACACCGCCGAGGTGCTGGCGTTCAAACAGGCGGTGCTCGACCGGACCGGGGCCACCCCCACGGCCCGGCGCCAGATCCTTGCGGCCGACCTCCGGCTCGACTGGGGTGAGGCACTGCTGGCCGCGGGCTTCGACCCCGCAGCACCCACCGCATGGCTCGCCGAGGGCCTGCTGCTCTACCTCCCGGCGGCGGCCGAACGCCACCTCATTGCCACGATCAACCGGCTGAGCCCGACGGGTAGTTCCCTGGCGTATGAGATCAAGGACATCGCCGAGTCACCGCAGGTGCGGGCCAGCCCGGTCTACACCGCAGCGAGGCAGCGGATCGGCATCGATCTGCTCGCCCTGTTCGACAGCGAGCCACGCCCCGACTCGGCGGGCGTCCTCGCCCAACGGGGCTGGACGGTGGCCCTCCACACCCCGTACGACTTCACCGCCCTGCACGGCCGCGGTCCCCGCCCAGAGCCGAACGACGCCCTGGCGGCCAACCGCTGGGTCTTCGCCTCGGCCCTCGGGTGGCACTGCGGGGGGCAAAGGCGGAGCACGTCGATCGCCGGAGCTTCGGCGGCCAGGACCTAGCGATCAAGTGCCTACCAGCTCAGCATCCTGACCGCAGGGAAGTGAGCCTTTTCCAACCTCACGCTGTCGCGTGGTGAAGGACGAGGCCGGCCTGGACGATCGCTGTGATGCGGGTGGTGCCGCGGCGGAGGTTCCGTAGGAGGCGCCACCCTTTGAGGGTGGCCATGGCCTGCTCGCCGAGGCAGCGGATATTGGCGTGGGTGGTGTTGTGGCGGCGCTTCCACTGCTTGAGGAGCCGGCCCCGAAACGGTACGCGGACGGGGTTGCCGGCGCCTTGGTAGGCCTTGTCCGCCCAGCACCTGAGGCCTGCTTCGGTGAGGGCTTCGGCGATCCCGTGGTGTTGCGCGGTGGTCAGGTCGTGAATCGAGCCGGGCAGAGCCGGCGAGACCTAGAGCAGCCGTCCGAACGGATCGGTGAGGACCTGCACGTTCATGCCGTGGCGCTTGTGCTTCCCGGAGTAGGAGGGGGTGTCGGCGGCGATGCGGTCGATCGGCGGCAGGGTGCCGTCGAGGATGACGAACGCCTTCTCCTGGATCGTCCGCATCGCCTCGGCCAGGGACGGGACAAGGCTTGCCATGGCCTCGACGGCTTCGCGTATGGAGCGGTAGACGGTCGCGATCCCGACGCCGAACCCGGCGGCCAGCTGGGCATAGGTGTCACCGCATCGCAGGCGAGCCAGGGCGAGCAGGGCCTGTCGCGAGGCGGGAAGGCGCCGCCAACGCGTACCGATCTCCTGCCGCCTGGCCTTCAGTCGCCCGGTCAGGAACAGCAGAGTGCGGCTGGACAGATCAATCGCCGACGGGTAGGCAAGCACGCGAAGCTCCCGGCAGACACGGGTGATCTTGGTCGAGAACCCGTCTACCAGGAGCTTCGCCGTTACGCAGGCCCGTCCAACTCGCGGTCATCACCGCCAGCTTGGAAAGAGCTCAGTCCCTCAGGTGTGAAATTGAAAACGTTCAGTTGTTTTCGTCCCAGCAGACGTAAACTTGCCGCAGATAGGGCCAAGTTGCGGGACCGATCTTGCCGTCAACGGCCAGGACCTGCCTTTTGCACAGCCTGTTGACGCTTGCCTGGAAATTCTTCGCGGCCGTCTGCGAATTACTTCCGAAGACGCCGTCGATCGTGCCCGGGTTGTAGCCCTTGTACTTGAGAATGCACTGGGCTTCCTTGCCCGCTGCAGTTACGGACGTGGAGGATGGCTGGATGGTCTCCCCGCTGTAGTAACCGGCGTAGTACTTACTGTCGTCGGTCCCTTCTCTTGTGTACGTGACATTGCACGAGAATGCCTGGACGCTGACGTCGGTGGCTGCTGCGGGAACAGCCGAAGCGCCTGACAGGCTGAGTGCAGCGGCCCCGACGGTCATGGCAATCTTCGATCGAAATTGCACGTTCTGCCTCTTCCTGTACGGAATTTGGGAGTAGACGGTCCGGGCGGTGATTTCGGCAGGTCTGTTTGAACCATCCCCATAGTGGCCCCTTGCGGGGGAAGCCTAGGTCGAAAGTAGGCTACCACCGCCCCCTTCGGTGCTTTCCTGTCAGTCATTGACGAAAACGCCACTCTTGACAGGCAGGCGGCGGGAGATTCGTTCGAAATCTCGAATAGAACGCCAGGTCCGACCGGAATGTTCAGCCGATGATGTCGAGGGTGACTCGGTGGTGGAGCTGTGCCGAGGTGATCCACACCGAAGTCCTCATCGCCACCGGCCCCGACCGAAGGAGCACCTCGTGACGACCTTCGCCTCTGCCGCACACCACTACGCCGCCTTCCGCCCCCATTACCCCGAGGAGTTCTTCACCTTCCTCATCGACCGCTTCGGCCTCGACGGGACCCAGACGGCCCTCGACCTCGGCTGCGGACCGGGCACCATAACCCTCCCCCTCGCCTCACTGGCTGGCCACGTCCACGCCGTCGACATCGAACCGGCGATGATCCGCGAGGGCCGTAAGGCCGCGGCCTCGCACGGCGCCGGGAACATCACCTGGGCGTGCAACGACGCCGCCGGTCTCACCGGCATGGGCCTGCCCCCGCTTGACCTGTGCACGATGGGCAAGTCCTTCCAGTGGATGAACCAGGACCGCCTCCTGGCCGACCTCGACACCCTCATCCGTCCCGGAGGCGGGATCGCCCTCGTCTCCACCGGCCCCCGACCAGCACGCCCGGGCCGGAGTGGCTCGACATCATCGAGAGCGTCTGCACCGACGTCATCGGCCCCGACTACCGTCAGGAGTATGGGCCCGTCGCCCACCCCGCCGAAGGCCGGGACGACGCCCTCACCCGCTCCGCGTTCTCCCACATCGAGACCGCCCGCTGGGACCAGACCTTCACCCGCGCCCTGGACGAGCTCGTCGGCCTGCAGTACTCCTTCTCCTATTCCAGCCCCGCCGTCTTCGGCACCCGGCAGGCCGCCTTCGACGAGCGTCTACGCCGCGAACTCACCGCGTTCAGCCCGACCGGCACCTTCGCCAGCACCGTCCCCATCGAAGCCGTCATCGCCACCAGGCCGTAGCCGTCCGGCCGCTTGAAACACCGTCGGCCTGCCCCGCCGCTCCTGCGGCGCACGACCGGGCAGGCCGGCCCGCGGCGCGGAGCGGCCCACGGGGGTGACACCGGAGTACAGTCCTCTGACGCCGCCTGTTCGCTCTCAAGATCGGAAAGGAGGAGGGCGACGCGCTGGTAGGTACGGGCGAACGAAATCTGCCTGGTCACCACATCGGTGTACGCCATGAGCCTTTTCCAACCTCACTGTGAGCTGTTCAGATGAAGGGTGAGGACGGCTTGGACGATGCTGGTGATCCGGGTGGTCGAGCAGCGGAGTTTGCGGAGGAGCCGCCAGGACTTGAGGGTGGCGACGGCCTTCTCGAAGAGGGCCCGGATCTTTGCGTGGGACCGGTTGACCGCCTGCTGGCCTGCGGAGAGGGTGTCCCATCGTCCCCAGCACGGGGTGCGGACGGTGCCGTCGGCGCCTCGGTATGCCTTGTCGGCCCAGCATGGGATGTCTGCCTCGGCGAGGGCGTAGATGATGCCGTGTTCGCGAGCCGCGCGGGTGTCGTGGACGGCGCCGGGCAGGGCCGCTGAGGCCCATAGCAGCCGGCCGAAGGGGTCGGTGAGGACCTGCACGTTCATCCCGTGCTTCTTGTGTTTGCCGGAGTAGAACGGCCGGTCCGCTGCGATGCGGTCGATGGGCAGAAGGGTGCCGTCCAGGATCAGGTACGCCTTCGCCGACGCGGTTCGCACCACGTCGGTCAGGCCGGGAGCGAGAGCGGCCAGGAGCTCGACCGCTTCGGTGACGTAGCGGTAGGCCGTCGTGGTGCCGATGCCGAACCCGGCTCCGAGCTGGACATAGGTGTGTCCCACGCGCAGATGGGCGAGAGTGAGCAGGGCTTGGCGGCCGGCGCTCAGGCGCCTCCACCGGGAGCCGATCGCGCGGCGGTGGCGCCGCAGCTGCTGCGTGAGGAAGCGAAGGGCGGAGCTGGACACGTCGACGCCCGACGGTAGACAAGCACGTGAAGCTTCTTGTGGATCCGGTTCTCTTGGTCGAAAACCCATCTACCAGGGGCTTCACCACGTTGTCAGCCCAACAGCCGGACACCAGAACCAGGTTGGAAAAGGCTCACTGCCATGGTTATCGAGGTCCTGCCGCCTCGCAGCTGAGCCCATCTCGTGGGCGACCAGGTGCGAGGCGGCCCGGGGCCGATGCCTGTCAGTCGCTGCCGGGGCTTGCGGTGAATCGACCGGCGCTGGTGCGGAAGTCGGGCATGCCGAGGTGAACGGTGTTGTGCCGGACCACGATGTCGCGCATGGCGGCGAGTTTCTGCTCGGCGGCGGTAAGGCTGGCTTCGAGCGCGGCGACCTCGCCGAGCCATCCCTGCTCCTTGGCCTCCCGGAGCCGGTCGAGCAGGTTCGCGTGGATCTCCTCCAGGCGGGGCATCTGCTCGGGATCGGGCCGTAGGACAGGGCAGCGGATGCAGTCGTGCTCGTGGACGCAGGGAGTCCCGAAGTCCCGTGCGCAGATGCCGAGGGCGACCTTCCGCAGTTCGAAGTGGGCCAGGAAGTCCTGCCACTCCTGCGCGGTGGGCTCCCGGTACTCCTCCCCGGGCCGCCGGTGTACCGATGTTGCCCGAGGCCGTTCATGAGGGCAGCACTGCGGTGGCCGGGTGCCGGAGGGTGCCAGGCCGGGGTGTTCACGAGTAGGGGTGACCTGGTGCGGTACAGGGCACCTGGAGATCGCTTCCCGTCCTCAGGTAGATCGTTTCCCGTTCTGCGGCAGATTTCTGGCGGACAAGGTGAGGCGACGGCGCACGAGGTCGACCTCGACGATCCGTACGGTGATCTCTTCGCCCTCGCTCACGATCTGGTCGGGGTGCTCGACGGGCTCGTCTCGGAACTCGGTGTTATGTACAAGGCCCTCGATGCCGTCGGCGATACGGACGAAGGCTCCGAACGGGATCAGCTTGGTGACCTGGCCGGTGGTGACAAGGCCTGCTTGGTCCGCGAAGGGAAGGAGCGGGTCCTCTTGGAGAGCCTTCAGTGACAGCTGAACCTGTCCACGCCGGGTGTCTACGTCGATGATCTCGCCTACGACCCGCTGGCCCGCCGTGACGGCGTCTGCGGGATGGTCGATCCACCGCCAGCTCAGTTCGGGGCCCCTGATGAAACCGGTGCACTGATCGACCGGTTCGCCGTCGAGGTTCACGAACACACCGAAGTTGTGGACGCTCTGCACCTGGCCTTGGTGTGTTGCGCCGCGTCGAAGGCCGAGAAGGAATGCTCGCAGAGTCGGGTCCTCGCACGCTGAAGCGGAGGCCCAGACGCGCTCCTGCTGCCAGTCGACCGCTATCACTTCGAAGGTGAGCTGCTGCCCGATGCTCACAGCTTCGGATGGATGCCCGGTCGCCTTACGGGTCAGATCACCATGGGGGATACACCCCACCGCTTTGCCGGGGCCGGGGAACCCGTCCAGTTCGACGAGCACCTCCCGGTCCTCGACGCTGATGACGCGGCCGGTACGGACTTCGCCGGCTCGTATGGTGTTCAGGAAGTCCTTCAGGGTCTCGCTCGGCAGGGGTTCGGTCACGGCCACGACTCTAGGTCAGGGCCGCTTTGGGCCTTGCCCCTGAAGCTGATGTTCCTCATGCTCAGCCCCATGAACACGCCAAGCGGGACCTTCGATGCCGTGCCCCTGGAGGTCCTCTTCCCAGACACCGGCGTCGCCGATCTCGACCGCATTCGGCGTTCGGCGCATGAGATCGATGGTGTCCAGGTATCGGGAAAGCCCCAGGTCTGGCAGTGGTTCCCGCAGCACGTCACGTTCCCGGGACGGGCCAAGGCCGGCACCCTGGAGATCCTGTTGGCTGAGGTCTCACTCTACGACGAAGGCGGTGACTGGGTCGAGGTCTCACTCGACGTGGAGTGGACCGAGAAAGGCCTTCTCAGTGTCTGGTCGGCCATCAACGTGGCCTGCTGGTGCGAGGCGGACCACAACGCTCACCACATCGACCCCGTCGAACGGACTGTCGTCGGAACAACTTCGCTGGCTGACGCTTTCGAGACTGCAGCAGATCGGCTCATCCAGTGGCTCGCCGGACCACGGGACCCTGAGTTCTGGAGATCCCAGGCGAGCCTTCCCCCTCGGGAGCAGGAGCGGGGCACCTGCGGTGCAGCAAGGAAAATGGTGCGGTGACGAGCATCAGTGACGACCACGTGAAGGTCCACTTCCGAATAGACATAGACGAGGACGGCTGGCCGCCGGCCAGCGTCGAGAGTCTGTGGGCGGTGGATCTCGGCGACGGCACGGTGCGGTTGGATAACACGCCGTGGTTCGTACGTGGAGTTGCCAGCGGGGACATCATCAAGGTGGAGCTCGACAGCGAAGGTCTCCTCTGGGCAGGAGAGACGGTCCGAGCCTCGGAGAACTGCACGATCCGGCTGATCGTGTTGAAGGACAGCGGATCAGCTGCTGCTAGGCAAAGCGTCCTGGAGATCTTCCACAAGCTCGGCACGACGGGCGAGGGTATCGAGCGGTACGGGATGGTGGCACTCGATGTCCCGCCGCAGGCGGACCTGCTGCGGATCCGCAAGCTCCTGGAGCACGGTGAGGCGAAGGAGTGGTGGCACTGGGAAGAAGGGTGCGTCACTGCTGCTTGGAGGGCTACGGCGACGGGGTGATGACTGCCGCAGCGGGCGCTTGCACTCCGATGCTTGGCCTCAGTGACGGTTCGCGTCGAGCCACTCCTCGCTGTTCCACGTGACGGGCATGGCACCGACAGGTTCGAACTTGATGTTGGCGTCGTTGCTGTGGACCAGGCTGAAGAAGCGTCGTTGTAGTACGGCTGCTTGGCGGGCCTGGTCGGCGATGATGTCCAGGGCGACCTGCGCCGCCCTGGGGCAGGTCGCCGCGAACCGGTCATAGTCAGTGAAGACGAGGACCAGTCCGGCGCCCTCGGGAGCATTGTCGTAGCCGCCGTAGCAGGCCACGTCGCCTAGGCAGTCGTTGAGCGCGTCCAGGTTGTGCCCGTAGTAGTCGGGGAAGTCCAGGGCCGCGGCTACGGCACGGTGCATGTCTCGCTCCGTGTTCCATTGGCCGGCTCCCAGCCGGATCACGCGGAAGCCGCGCTCTTCGAGACGTTCGGTCGCCTGTGTGAGGAGACGCTTGCGCCAGAAGAGGGTGACGAAGGTGTTGATCATGTACTCGATGCCCGGAAGCCGAGTGGTGGCGGTTGGCGCCGGATTCTGCGCCGCGTCGCTCCGGTAGGCGTCGAGGAGACGGAAGAACTCCTCGACGGGAGTTGAGCCGTCGGGGGTGTTGCGCTCAATCTCGGCTGCCCAGGTCAGAGAGCTGTGGATACCGTGATACTCACGGAGCCAGCGGCTGAAGTCGTCCTCAGGCCAGAAAGCCCAGGGTTCGTCGACGCCGTGCACGCCGAGTGCGACCCGGTAGCCGGTGAGCATGGACTGCAGGTGCTGGAGCGAGCCGCCGGGCAGCCACATGCCGGGCCGGAGACGGATCTGGTCCAGGAAGTCGTACACGTCCGTGCAGTCCTGCCAGTGCTTGGCGGTGGGCCCCGGGATGTCTTCGGTCGGCATGTTCCGACCCTACGGTGCGAACGGGTGCTGTCGTCGGTCGGAGGGGCGTGAGCGCGAGGCGATCACATGCGGTCGTCGCCGCGGCTGTGACAGCCGTGCCCTATGACGTGGAGCGGCTGCTGCACGTGGTCGGTAGGCTGGCACTGTGCGCCGCTCCTCCAGAGACCGTACGGGTCCCTGAGACCGCGCGCAGGTTCTGATGGACCGACAGGAGCAGCGGTTCCTTGCCTCCTCAGGCCACGCGGCTACGCCAGAGCCTGGCCCAAGTGGTCGCGGGGTCCACCGGCGAGCCGCCGGTGGAGGTCCTCAGCCCGGGACCGGACGAGTCCCTGCCGGTAGCCGGCGGGGAGCCGGTCCAGGACGGCGGCCGCCATCGAGGCGGCTCCGGCCGGGTCGCCGTCGGTGTTCAGGCAAGCGGCGGTGTCCAGCACGAGCAGGGCCCGGGTCATCACGGACGGGGACGTCGTCAGGGCGAGGGCTGAATCCTGTGCCCCGTACGCGGAGCGCGTGTCGCCGAGGAGGACATAGGCCTGCGACAGGTGGACGTGATGTTTCTGCCGGGGGTAGCCGAACCAGGTGTCCGCGGTGTCGGGGCCGTCCAGGGCCTCGGCCAGGTCGCGGACGTCGTTCACGGCCTGCCGGGCGCCCTCGGTGTCGCCGAGGGCGGCGAGCGCGCGGGCCGAGACCGCGGTGGCCAGCGCGGCCGCCGCGCTGGGGACGGCGCCGGCTTCGCGGCGGGCGAGCGAGGCGAGGCGGGCGGCCTGCCCGGCGGCGCCGTAGTTGAGCGGGACCATGGCGTGCCGGGTCAGGCCCCAGGCCGTCATCCGGCGGTCGCTCGACTCGCGTGCGGCCCGGGTGGCGGTGGAGAACCAGCGGTGCGCGTCGACCTGGTCGCTCCGGCCGTGCTGGACGATGGCGACGAGTCCGGCGATCCCGGCCGCTGTGCGGGCAAGCTCCGTCCGGTCCCGTGCGGTATGCGGCCGGTTCAGGACCTCGCCCAGCAGATCGAGGTCCTGGCGCATCTCGCCCAGGACCAGCCCCGGTGCGCGGCCGTGGTAGCCGCCCCGGTGCCGCTCGAACGCCGCCGACAGGTACTCCAGATCCCCGCTCCCGTCGCCTGCCAGTCCGCCGTCGATGCCCTGTCTGGCCTGCGCGATACCGGGGAGAACCGACAGCCCCGCCGTCGTCGCCACCGCTCCGATGAACCGCGGCCTGTCCACGTCCGTTTCCTCCTTGCTCCGCTCTCGCCGGTGCCGCCGGGAAGCGGCCACCGCCTGGCGCACGTCCACCGGCGCGATGCCATAGGCGTCGGCGATGGTCTCGTGCCAGAAGGCCGCCGGCAGGCGCCGCTCCGTCTCCCACCGCTTGAGGTTCTCCGGGTCGAAGCACCGACCGCCCAGTGCCGCCTCCATCCGCCGGGCCTGCTCCTCGCGGGTCAGGCCCGCGGCCTCGCGGATGGTGCGCAGTAACGCGCCGATCCCGTACGGGAACATCGTGACCGCCTCTCGCCGTGTCGTCGTAGCGCGAGACCTTAATGGCCCCCCGCTGTGGCGCCCGGCTGGTCCGAACGCACCCCCGCGCGGCCGACCGCGGTTGCCCGAAACCGGCTCAAGTCTCGACGGGCAGCTGGATCGAGGCGAGTTTGGCCGGGTCGACGACGATGTAGATGCCAATGATCCGGCCTCCGGTGACGGTGAAGGCGATGAGGGAGAGAGGGGTTCCGTCGGGGCGCCAGGACATGTGGCCAGGGATGCCGTTGACCAGCACGGGCCGCTGGCGGGCGACCTCGCCGGAGAACATTCGGGCCCCGGAGGCGACCTTGGTGGCGCCGAGGGTGACGACCACGCCGTCGGGAGTGTCGACGGTCAGTTCCACGTTGGGGTCGAGGACACGAAGCAGTGCTTCGAAGTCGCCGCTGCGGGCGGCGGCGCCGAATGCCTGGACGGCCTCTCGGTGCTCGCGGCCGGAGCCCGCCGGTCGGTCCGTGGCATGGACCTTGCGGCGGGCGCGGCTGGCGACCATCTTGGTGGCGGCGGTGGACTTGCCCAGGATCCGGCCGATTTCCTGGAACGAGACTGCGAACATGTCGTGCAGGACGAACGCCAGGCGCTCACTCGGGGTAAGCGAGTCGAGCACGACGAGCAGGGCGAGGCCGACCGAATCGGCCAGCGCCGCCTGCTCGTCCGGCGCGGGGTCATCGTCGGGTATCACCACGAGGTTCGCGAACTCCTGCTCGTAGGCGATTTCAGGGTGGGCTCGGCGGGATCTCAGGAGGTCCAGGCTGATTCGGCCGACCACCGTGGTCAGCCAGCCCGCCAGGTTGCCGATGGTCGCCGTGTCCTGACGGACGAGGCGCATCCAGGCTTCCTGGACCACGTCCTCGGCGTCGGCGTGCGAGCCCAGCACGCGGTACGCGACGGCGCGCAGCCGATCGCGCTGGGCTTCGAACGCCTCGGTCACAAGGCCGGACGGGTGGGCGGTCACGGCTTGCGCTGCTGACGGAGCGAGACCCGGTTGCCGTCCGGGTCCACTGCCTCGATGCGGACCCCGAACGGATAGTCCTCGGGCTCGGACTCTTCGAAGACGACGCCGCGCTGACGCATGATCTCGAAATCCTTTCGCAGATCGTCGGATTCGAGGATCAGCGGACCGGGGGCGCCCGCTTCCCCCGGCTGCCCCGCGGCCGCCGCATGTGACCACAGGATGATCTGCACCGGGCTGTCGGGAACCCCGACGGTGAGGAACCGTCCGTCGGGTCCCGGGAAGTCGAGCCGCTTTTCCAGGCCCAGTCCCTCGGTGTAGAACTCCAGCGCGCGGTCCTGATCGGTGACGTAGATCGTCACGTACATGATGTTGGTCAGCATCCTGCTCTCGATTCACTCGTTGATGCGACCGTTCGTGTGCGGTCGTCGTTCTCATGACGAGTGCCGACGGGAGAAGGTAACAAGACCGGTGCGCGGGAGCGGAAACGGAATACGCCTCACCGCTGGTGCCTGACAAGCATCGTGCGGGCTTCGTCTCGCTCTGGAAGTACGACGCCGACCCCGAGGCCGATCTCCTGCGCCGCCCCCAGCAACTCCTCACCGAGGGCGAGTACGCCGCGCGCTGGCGTACCTCGCGGCCAGCGAGCAGGACACCCACCGCCTCACCACGATCGAGGCCGGCCTTGGCGAGGACACCGTCAGCGACACCGCCTGGCTCGCTGGACAGCTCCGTGCCGCCTGGGCCCGCCTCGACAAGCTCCGCGACCGGATCGACGACTCCGGCGCCCTGATCGCCCTCCACCACATGGCCGAAGGCATCGACTACGTCCGGCACTCCCACACCTGACCCGTGCCCGTTCCACCGCCGCCTGGCTTTGATCACGAGTCGTGGGTTCTGTACAGATCTTGGGGAGCCGTTGCGGAGCGTTACCTCGGTGTTCGATTGCGAGTGACTGGCTCGCGTGAGACGGCGTACGCCTTGGCGTCTGACGGCCGGAAGTGACGGCCCCTCAGGTGCATTCCGTTCGCTGCTCGGGTCGGCGGTGGACGGTGATGGTGCTGGTCATGCAGACCGATGCACCGTTCTGGGATTCGCTGGTGTTCGACGGGAGCGAAGAGGTGGAGGTCGAGGCGGTGACGACCGTGTTCGGTACGGTCGAGGTGATGGCGAAAGGCCGAGCGGCCGGGGCGGCATGTCCGGACTGCGGCGGCTTCTCGGACCGGGTCCACGACCGTTACCGGCGCAGGCTGAAGGACCTTCCACTCGCTGAGCAGGGCTTCGTGATCCGGCTGACGGTCCGGCGCTTCATCTGCGGGTCGGCCGGCTGCCGACGCCGAACGTTCGCCGAGCCGTTCTCCCGGCTGACCGCCCCGCACGCGCGGTTCACCACGCGGCTCAACCGCGTCCTGGAACGGGTGGGACTCGCCCGGGCGGGACGAGCCGGCGAGGCTGGCTGCCCAGCTGGGCTTCGGTGCGGGACGGATGACCTTGTTACGCAGGGTCATGGCACTGCCCGATCCGCAGTTCAGTACTCCGCGGGTGCTGGGCGTGGACGACTTCGCGATCCGTCGCGGCCAGACCTACTCCACCGTCTTGACCAGCATCGAAGACCATCGGGTGGTCGATGTACTCCCCACCCGTGAAGCCGGGCCGCTGGCCGCCTGGCTGGACCGCCACCCCGGCGTGGAGATCATCTGCCGGGACCGGGCGGGCGCCTACGCCGAGGGCGCCCGGCGCGGTGCTCCCGATGCTGTGCAGGTAGCCGACCGGTTCCACTTGTGGCAGGGCCTGGGCCGGGCCGTGGAGACCTGCGTCGCCGCCCATCGCGACTGTCTGCGTGGGCCCTCGCCCAGCGGTCTCCTGCCGCGCGACGCTCAACCGGCTTCCGATTGGCCGCAGGACGACGCGGAGCCGGTCGGCCGGCGGGCCGAGCGGAAGAAGGCCGCACACGCCCTGGTCCACGAGATGCTCGCCCAGGGCCACTCACGCCGGGCGATCGCCCGGCACCTGGGCCGGGGCCTCAACACCGTGCTCCGGTACGCGAACGCCGCACGCTGGCAGGACACCATCCGCGAGAACAGGCCCCGGTCCAGCAGGCTGGACCCCTACAAGCCCTACCTGGAACGACGATTTACGGAGGGATGCACCAGCGTCACCCGGCTCCACGGCGAGCTGATCGCCGAGCACGCCCCGGTCACCTACGGCGTGGTCCGAGCCCACATCGCTACCTTGCGCGGGGCTCCTTCCGCAGCACCGCCGCGGCCGCCGACGGTGCGGCAGGTGACCGGCTGGCTCACCCGGCATCCCACGATCCTGAGCGAGGACGACCGGGCCTGCCTGAAAGGCGTCCTGGCCCGCTGCCCAGAACTGGACACGGCGGCCGGACATCTCCGGGACTTCGGCGAGATGCTCACCGGCCGCCTCGGCGCCACGCTCCCTGCCTGGATCTACGCCGTCGAAGCCAGCCGGCCGCCCCGGCTCACCGGTTTCACACTTCACCTGCTCCGAGACCTCGACGCCGTGACCGCCGGCCTCACCCTGGGCTGGAGCTCGGGCAGCATCGAGGGCGCCGTCAACCGCGTCAAGAAGATCAAGAGACAGCTCTACGGCCGAGCCGGATTCGAACTCCTCCGCAAGATGATCCTGCTGCAGTAGTCCGGAAGCGGACTCTTGCTGATGCGGGTTCGGCGGGCTAGAACTTCATGTGATCACTTTTGTGTGTGCCGCCTGTGCTCGCCCTCTGACCAGGGCTGTGCAGCTGTCCGAGACGCTGGTCAGGTCTGAGTTCGACGGACGGATCGGGCCCGACGGGTCCCGCCGGGCCCCGGCCACCATGAACCAGGGATTCTACGCTCTGGAGCCCGAGCCATGGGGTGCCCCGTTCCTTCCCACGGACGAATGCGTCGCGGTATTTCCCGGAGGTCCGGCTGTTGCCGATCCCGACGGAAACGGGTTCCTCACGTCCGCCGGCCCCCGAAATACGATCGTTCTCCATCCCAACGATGCGCCGGACCTGCTGCCCGACCTCGAAGGGGACCACGGAGGCTGCTGCGGGCTGCACGGCCAAGGCGGGCTGAATCGACGGTGCCCTTGCGGCACTGCAGTGGGAACAGAAATCAGCGAGTGCTACACCGCGTACGAACTCCACCTTGACCCGGCACGGGTCCATGCACGAGACATCACCATCGCCTGATCACTGTCGGAGTGCGTGGGACAGATCAACAGGTGTCGGTGGGGGCGGGGCAAGCTGCGGATAGCGGCTGTGGAGCACGGATACTCCGTGCAGGGCGATGCCCCGCGCGAACGCGTCGGCATCGTCGGTGTCCCCGGACGGGTTCATCCGTGGCCGGTAGGCCGGATGCTTCTCGGCTGCCTGCCTGACCAGGCGCTCCGAGGTCTTGACCGAGGGCGGGGTGAACGCCACGGCAGTCACCGCGGCGACCGCCGTGGCGAGGACCAGCGGGATCGGATTGCCCAGCCCGATCGTGAACGCAGCGACGGCCCCCACCCCGATCAGAATCTTGAGGGGGAGCAGGCCCCTCCGGAACCGCGCTCGCGCTGCGGGGCCGTCGAGCAAACCGTCCCGGTCCAGCGCGTCGCGGATCTGCGCCAGCTCCGCCCGGACGGGACGCGTCTCGGCCAGCGAGTGGATCGACTGCTCGGGCCGGACGTCCCACCGCCCGCGAGGGGCCTGCTGGTACGCCCGTGCCGCGGCCATCACCGAACGGTCCAGCGGCCTCAGCAGCGTGTCGGGGAGCGGCTCGGGAGCGACGATGTCACCGCCTCTGACGGCGATGCGGTTGACGGCGATGCCCCTCTCGCGGGCCAGGAGTGCCTCGTGCATGAGCAGCAAGCCCACGCTGGCCGCCACCGCTCCGGTCTCACCCCCTCGCAGATAGCCCAGCTCGTAGACGTCGAGCTCGCGCTCGGGAACGGGAGGGTTCGCCACAGCGGCCCGGACACGCCACGCGGACCATCCCGCCCACACCACCGCGACGCAGTACCCACCGAAGGCAAGCCAAGAAGTCACATGTGCTGAGAGGCCGGGACGGCTCGTTCGGTTCCCGGGCGGCAGCCTGGTGCGAAGCCTTCCGGAAATTTCGTCGGCCAGGCTGGCTCCCCTCGCATACGCGGATCCCTTTCCAATGGGGCGGCTGGCTTCTCCGTGAAGGGGTGCGCCGGTGGCATCGGACGGGCGTCAGCAGGGGGGAGGGCCCCTGCTCAGAGTGCACCGCAGTAGTGATCATGACTGTCGCGTAGTGACCAGGTTGCTGCCGCCGGATGCCCATCGTGGGGATGACCGGCTGCCACGGGCGCGCCTGCTCACAGCCTGATCCGGCTCCCGCCTCGGATACCGTGTTGCTCTACGGGGTGCCATTACGGATGTGGCGCTCCCCACCGGAGGTAGTCAGCGTATGAGTTCAAAGCGCAGCAAGAATCCAGCCCTGCCCGTACTTGACGACGCGTTCCGACTCGAGTCGGTCAAGGACGCCGAAGAGTGCACCCGTGACTTGGCCGCCCGGCTGGCCACCACCGAGCTGCGCCGCGCTTCCCATCCGGGCCGGGTCACCTGGGAGCCCACCGAGCAGGCCGAGCCCGTACCGGTTCCGCCGACCGTGGTCGACGGTGACGGGGATCTGTGGCTGCGGGATCGGGGCACTGGCACCTGGACCATGCCCGAGTTCAACCCGAAGGAGTTCCCGGACCGCTGTGGCGAGGTCCTGACGTGGAACGAGCTTGCCTGCGAGTTCGGCCCGCTTACCGCACTGGCCGACGACCGCCGCATCGGCGGCGGCCGCCGCCGCTGACCCCGCAGCTCTCTGGGATGGTCGCGTCCCTGAAGCGCCCCCTACAGGTAGCTGAGAGTTCCAGCTCACCGCCGAGCCCGACAATGACGGCAAGCAGGTGAGCGTGGTGGCGGCATGCGACGGTCCCGAGCAGCGTAGTGCGGGCCTGGCACCACCCGATGTCCTTGGTGCGGCCGGCGGCGATGGACCAGCCGGGTAGCGGTCGGCGTTCAGTTGCCGTGGTGAGCGTACGGCCCAGCCCGCCGATCGACTGCTGTCATTCAGCCACCTGCCCGAGCAGCCGCGCACCAGCTCGTCGACGGCGACCGCCAGGCCAGCGCCAAAGGCCCGCGCTTCGGCGCAGCCGCCGGCGAGGGCGTCCTTCTCCAGGGCCTCGAGGACCTCACGTCACGGAGCGGCCGCAGCGTCGAAAGCGGCCAGTGCAACGCCGCTACGCATCGCGCTCCGACCTGCGGTGAGGCCTCGAATAGAGTCTTGTGGAATCGGTGTTACACCTCGCGTTGCAGGCCCGCGCCATGTCCGGGCGGAGCCGCCGCCGACAGCATGAGGCCCCGGGTGATGACGCCCGGGCGGACCGGCCCGCGGCACCTCCGAAGAGCTGGGCCTCATGCCCAAGCCCGGCGTCGGCGCCTACGAGAAGAAGAAGTATGGCTTCGCCTTCACCGCCATGATGGGCGAGACGAAGAGCGCCTACGTTGCCC
Source organism: Streptomyces sp. NPDC014656 (assembly GCF_043084305.1). Lineage (NCBI taxonomy): Bacteria > Bacillati > Actinomycetota > Actinomycetes > Kitasatosporales > Streptomycetaceae > Streptomyces > Streptomyces sp. NPDC014656. The sequence continues at coordinate 323,903 of NZ_JBIBZN010000009.1, read as the reverse complement.
AGATCGCCGCCCTGGACATGGCCACCCAGGCCGAACGGGTCCCCTCCTGGCTCCTGCTCGGCACCGGCGGGGGCCGCACGCGCAAGAAGACCGGCACCAGCGCCGGCGCCGAGGCGGAGGCCGACGGCACGGAGGAGCCCGGGCAGGACGGCGAAGGGACCCCGCCCCGACCGGAGAAGGAGGACCGCGACTACGTCAAGGCCGTGTGCGCGTGCGAGCCGCCGACGGTGATCCGCGTGTCCCCGAAGACCCTGGAGTGCTGCAAGATCATGTGCGGCGACTGGGAGAAGAGGTTCACCCAGGAAGCCTGGGCACGACCCGCAGCTGGGCCGGGCCGGTGAACTCCACCGGCCCGGCGGCGTTTCGCCCGGCAGGATCGCCGAGCACGCGGTACGGGTGCGCCATGGATGTGAGCGATGCCTTCCTACGGGTCGAGATCGTCAGCGAGATGGCCCTGAAGCTCGGAATCGAGCCGCAGCCGCGCCGCGTCAGCTCTCGGCTGGAGGGCCGGTGGCTGGCGGCCTGACGCCTGTTCGAGACGGCCTGCTCCAACTACGCCGGTGGCCGCACCTCGGCGTCGGTCGAGCAGGCCGCGGAGCTGGTGCGCGCGATGGTGAGGGCGTACGAGAGCTACCAGGAGTACCCGTCCGTCGGGTACCTGGCCTGTCTGTACGACGAGCTCGCCCCCGTCGAGGCCAGGGAGCAGGACCACCAGGTCCCGTGTGCGGTCGAGTGGGCGGCCCGCCCGCTGGAGGCGGTACGGGCGGGGCTTCGGGACGACGACTTCGCGCGCTGGCTGCGCGCGCTGGAGGAAGCTGTGCAGGGGGCCGTCCTGACCGCCCCCTGAGCCTGGTCGGGCCTTGCGCCGCACGCCCGACCGGAGGAGGCCTTCGGCGGGCCGCTACGGGCCCGGGCGGTTACGTTGGTCGACCGCCCCCGATGAGCGCATCTTCGAGCGGTCCCGCGTACTCCCGCACAAGATCCCGTCGGGCAGCGGCGCAGTCCGGTCCACGAGGGCTATGCGTCGAAGCGGCTCCAGGGGAAGTCGTAGGCCTTCAGCGGGGCGAGGCTCTCGCGGTGGCGTGCTCCGAACGCGGCGTCTGCTTCGTTCTCGTCGGCGCTGATGCTCGTCAGCAGGCAGGGGCCGCGTAGAACAGGTGGCCCCCGTAGGCGGGCATGTAGGGGCGGAGGGGGACCGGGCGCAGGGAGCTCCACAGCGGTTCGAGGCGTTCGGTGGGCATGACGTAGGTCCAGGCGTTGAAGGGTGCGATGCCGGAAGCCTGTTTGAGGGTGAACTGGAGAAGGAAGCGGCTGAGGGGTTCCGCTTCGAGGATCGTCTCCGGGTCGTCATCGTCGTAGGGGTCCTCGGTGAGCCAGACCGGGGGTCCGCATCCTCCGGGCCGCCTTGGGGTGCCCCCTGCCTGCCCGGCGGGCAGCCGCGTGGGCCACGCCCGCCACTCGCCCCTCGGGCAAGGGCGCGACACCCCGCTCGACGCGCTTGCACCGCGTACGAGACGGTGCGGCTGGGCCGCGACGGCCTTCGACCGGGGCCCGCAGCGCTCCGCCGGTGCGGCAATCGACCGGCGGGTCCACCGGCGGGTCTGCGCCGGCTCCGCGGCAAGACGACTGGAAGGGTTCCCTCCCGGCAGCACCGGCAACCAGCGGGCCGGGCCAGGGAAGCGCAACCATTCGCATGCGGTCACTCGTCCCCTGGGGCATGAGTCTGGCACCGCCGCCTTCCTGCACGCCCTCGGAGCCGTTGGAGTGGCCGTACTGCGGCCGTGACGCCACCGCGGCGAATCCGGTGGGATGCCGTGGAGTCCACGTCGCCGGCCACACGGTGTGCCTTGCCCACCTGACCGCGGCCGACCGTGACGCCTACCTGGCCGGTCTGGGCCCCGGCAGCCGTGTCGACCACCGCGGCACCACCTTCACCGCGCCCCTCCTCGCGGCGCTCCTCGACGCCCTGCGCACTCCTGCCGGGGCCCTTCGTCTCGGTTCCGCCGATTTCGGTTCGGCGGTCTTCGAGAGCGACGTCAGGTTCGACGCAGCGGTCTTCGAGGGGGACGCCTCCTTCGAGCAGGCGGAATTCCGGGGCGTTGCCCTGTTCCATTCGACGTGCTTCAAAGGCGATGCCGGGTTCCGGGCGTCTCGCTTCAGGGACCGGGCCAGGTTCGAGCGGTCGGTCTTCGAGGAGTTCGCGCTGTTCGACTCGGCGACCTTCGAGGACGACGCATGGTTCGAGCACGCGACGTTCAAGGACGCCACTGCCTTCGAGGACGCGGTCGCCTTCAAGGGCGACGCGGACTTCGGATACGCGGTCTTCGAGGGCGGCACCAAGTTCTCCTCGGCGTCCTTCGCACGCCAAGCCTATTTCCGCGGGGCGGCTTTCCGGGAGCCCGTCTGGTTCGACACCGTGGCCTTCCAGGGGAAGGCCGTCTTCGAGGCGGCGGTCTTCGGGCACGTGGCCATGTTCGACGGCGCGACCTTCACGGATGAAGCACGCTTCAAGGCGGCCGCGTTCCAGAGCCGCGCCTCGTTCTCCTCGGCGGCCTTCCACGACACCGCCGGGTTCGAGGGGACCTCCTTCGCGTGCGACGTCAGGTTCGACCGGGCGACCTTCGAGGGGCGGCACGACCTGGGTCCGTTCGTGTGCGCCGGGACGGTGAGCCTGTCCGGGGCGGCGTTCGGCGGGCAGGCCACCCTGTCGTTCGCCGCACACCGGCTGGAATGCACGCGTACTCGCTGGGCGGCGCCGGCCGAGATGCGCGTGCGCTACGCCACGGCCGACCTCTCCCGAGCGCTCATCACTTCCCCCCTCGCCCTCGTCACGGAAAACGCTCCCTTCTCCCTCCCCGACGGCAGTGCACTGGGGGAAGGGGCCTTCGAGGACGCCGCCGACGCCAGGATGCGTCTGCTCTCCTTGCGCGGGACGGACACCACGCATCTCGTCCTGGCCGACGTCGATCTCTCCGAATGCCTGTTCGTCGGGGCGGTGCACCTGGACCGGATACGGCTGGAAGGCGTCTGCGCCTTCGACACGACCCCGCCCCGCCCGCGCCGACCGGGCAACGGCCCGCGTTACACCCCGCGCCGCACCCTGGCCGAGGAGCACCACTGGCGCGCGAGCCTGCCGCGGGCGGCGCAGGGCTGGAAAAAGGCTGGGCGAGACGCCGGGCAGGTCGGCCCGGCGCAACTGGAGCCGGTGTACCGGGCGCTGCGGAGGGCGCAGGAGGCCGCGGGGAACCGGCCGTGGGCGGCGGACTTCGCCTACGGAGAGCGAGAGATGCGCCGCCACGCCCGCACCGGTACCACCCGCGCCGAACGGTCACTGCTCCACGCGTACTGGCTGCTCTCCGGGTACGGGCTGCGCGCCTCCCGCACCGTGGGCTGGCTCGCCGTCTCCACGACCCTTACGGTGCTGTTGCTGATGTGGGCCGGGACCCCGCAGGCTTCACCGGAACGGGAGACCACCGGCGGCGCACCGGCCGGTGCGGTCGCGGTCACCTCCGGGACCGGCGGGCCCGACCCCGGAGGCCCTGCGGGGGAGGACCGGTTCACCGGTGAGCGCTTCGCGAAGTCCCTGGACGTCGCGATCGGTTCCCTGCTCTTCCGCTCCTCGGAACAGCCCCTGACCACAGCCGGCGGCTATGTCGAACTGGCCGCCGGGGTGAGCCAGCCCCTCTTGCTGGGCCTGACGGTCCTGGCCGTCCGCAACCGGGTCAGACGCTGACCGGACACGGCACGCGCACGACCTTGCCGCCACGGCGGGGACCGGACCGTTCACCGAGGTCTAGAGCAGCGAATGCCGTACGTCGAGGGCGTCCGCTCTGTCCCCCAGGTCCAACCAGGTGTTGTCCATCAGCGTCAGCTGAAGCGAACCGGCCACATTGCGCAGGATCAGCGTGTTCGCCTCACCCGCCCACCTGAGCGAGGCGACATCGTCGGAGATCCGCCGGGACGGTTCACCGAAAGCCGCGCTCAGCGCGGCGCCCATCCGCACGAAGACGTCCTGCGCCCAGGCTCGCCCCTCGGCGTCGTCGGGGACACCCTTCGTGAGCCACGTGGTGATGTCGACGATCAGCCCCTGTTCGGCGAAGACCCGGCAGCTGGTAGGACCGTATCCACTGTCGAGCCTTGCCCGGTCCGGATGTGTCCGGAGCACCTTCCAGCCGAGCTCCGCCGCCAGTTCCGGCAAGGTGTCCATGGGGCGCGCACCCTCGAGCGCGCGCAGACGGGTGGCGAGGTCGGTGAGTTCGTCGTCGGTCAAGGCACGCCTGCGATCCATGGTCATCAGTCTAGGAACTCCTGGTGAGGCGTGGGGAGCGGAGGAGGGGCACGGGGTGAGGTCGCTTCGGGGCTCAGGGGGCGGGGCGGAGAGGGGTGTGCGGCGCGGCATGGTGCGGGTCTCCTCGTCGGGCTGACCCGCGTACGTCGTGGCGTCGAGGGGGACGTGTGGCTACCCCGTCCACCGGCCTGACAGGAAGGTGACGGCGAAGACGGTGGCGAGCGGGCCGATGAGGCACAGGTACACGATGGTGACCTGCGGCCTACGCCGGCTCCATGCGGCGAGAGCGACCAGGACACGATCGCGATCGGCCGGCTGCTCGCCAACCTTCGCCGTCCCGGCGCCCTGGGCAAGGACCCCGACCGGGCCGCGACCCGTGCCGCTCAGCTGGCGGCGATCGACGAGGACTGGAACTGCTCCTGGCCGCCGGACCGGCAGCGTCACCACCGTGTCCTGGCCCGCCTCGCCGCCGACGAACCCGACGGCCGGCTGCCCGACATCGCCCCCGGCGTCGTCCACGACGGCGACGACCTCGGCGTCTGGATCACCCGCCAGCAGCGCGCCTGGGACACGCTCACCGGCGAACAGCGCGCCCGTCTGACCGCCCTGGGCCTGACCGCTCCCGCCCCCGCCCCACCGTCCGCCCAGGGAGCGGCGAAGGGGAAGCTGTCGGCGGCCTTCCTGCGTGGTGTCGAGGCGCTCGCCCAGTTCACCGCCCGCGAGGGTACCGGCGCGGCCCCCGCGCGTGACCACATCGAGCGCCTTCCCGGCGACGGTGAGGAGCACGAGCACAAGCTCGGCATCTGGTACGCCAACACCCATCAGCGCCGCGCCAACCTCAACCCCGCCCAGCGCGCCGCCCTCGCAGCCCTCGGCGTTACCTGGGCCTGACCCCCGCCCCGGTCGGGCCCCGCGCCGTCCGATGCCCGTCGCGGCTACCCGGTGGTGAGATCGCGCCCGCATGCCGAGGGAACCCGTACGCTCCTGGGGTGCTGATACGCGTCGGTGTCCCCGCATCATCGATGCGGGGACACCGAGTTTCCGTTTCTGCTTCTGCTTCTGCCCTACTGATCTTTTCATTAGTTCTGTGGGTCTGGTGGGTGGAGGGTGAGGCCGGTGTGGGCGAGGAAGGACCAGGGCAGTTGGGGGTTGGTGTTGATGCGGTGGATCCCTTGTTCGGTGGCGTCGGCGACATCGGCGAGATGGTCGCCGGCGAGGTTGGCGAGCTCACGTTTCTTCAGCGAGGACCACAGCAGTTCCACCGGGTTGAGCTCGGGTGCGTAGGCCGGTAATCGCTCGGGGGTGAGCCAGTCCTGCTCGGCGACCCGGGCCCGCATCGCACGGCTCCAGCAAGCCCACACCTGGCATGCAGCCGGGCACACCGCGGATCGGTCGGACGATACGATCGTCGCCACCACCCTGTCACCCGGTTCTCATGAGCGTCCGGCCACCCCTCGGGCCAAGAACGTGCGACGCCGCCGGCTCACCTGGCAAGAGAGCAGAGACCGCTTGACGTACTTGCTCGCGGGGGCACAACCGAAGCGTCTCCGCATGTGACGGAGAAGCGGATCCCGTCGCCGACGTGAGACCACCGGACCCGTAGGATCCGGCCAACTGCTGCATACACACCTGGGGGGTTTGGTGCGTCGTTCCTCTTCCGCGCGTCTGATGCGCGGCGCGTTCGTCCTGCCACTGGCGCTGGGGCTTTCAACCACCGCGCTGGCCGCGCCGGCCGGCGCGGCGACCGGGGCGGACCGTTGCCCCGTAGGGCGTCTGTGCCTGTTCAGCGAGCCGCAGTATCAGGGCGAGATGCTCATCGTCACCCAGCCGCGGCTGTCGCTCGGCTCCTGGGACAACCGCGTCCGGTCCTTCGTGTTCGAACCGGAGTACGTCGTCCCGCTGCCGAGCGTCTGCCTCCACCCGAAGCCCGGGCTCGATCCCGCGGGCGCCCGACGCTTCTACAGCTCGGCACCGTCCCTTGCCTCGAGCGAGTACCCGGAACTCGAACTTGCCGTGAGCTCCATCGACATCGGCCAGGAGGCGTCCGCCTACTGCGGCTCGGAGACCCGCCACCCGCGCGTCCACGCATCAAAACCGCGTCTGGCCCCTGTGTCCGCCGCGGGCGCCTTCGGCGACATCGACCGCGACGGATACGCGGATGTCATCGCCCGCAACCCGTTCGGCCAGCTGTGGTCCGCCCATGACCCGGCATCCGCCCGTGCCTCCCGTCTCGTGGGCGGCGGCTGGGACGCGATGACAAAACTGACCCGTCATGGCGACCAAGACGGAGACGAGCTCGAGGACCTCTACGCCCGTGACCGTGCGGGCGTCCTCTGGCTCTACCCCGGCGACGGCAAAGGAGCGTTCAAGCCCCGCCGTCAGGTCGGCGGCGGATGGAACAGCATGACGGACCTGGCCGCGGCCGGCGACCTGACCGGAGACGGCAAGGGCGACCTCCTCGCCTCGGACGTCAACGGCGTGCTGTGGACATACCCGGGCACCGGCCGCGGCGGCTTCGCCACCCGCGGGAAAGTCGGCGAGGGCTGGAAGACGATCAACGAACTCGTCGGCGCCGGCGACATGAACGCCGACGGAAAAGCCGACCTCGTCGCCCGCGACACCACGGGCCGTCTCTGGCTCTACCCCGGCAACCGTCGCGGCACCTTCACCACCCGCAAGCTCATCGGCACCAGCGGCTGGAACGCCCACAAAGAGCTCCTCGGCCTTGGCGACGTGACCGGCGACGGCCACCCGGACCTGATCGCCCACACCACGGCACCCCACGACCCCTTCTACCCCTGGCTGAAGGTCTATTCCGGCACCGGCGACGGGAACCTGCGCACCCCCACACGGTTCGCCGAAGGACTCCGCTCCGACACCTTCACCTTCTGACCCCGGCAGAGGGCAGAGGGCAGAGGGCGATGAGTGTGGCTGAGAGTTGGTCGCGTGGGAAGCTTCTTCCTGGGCATCCGGGCGATGGAGAGGCTCTACGCGAAACGCTCCATGCCCGGCGGGTTCGACCCTCCGGACCAGCCGGACAACCCGTTCTGGAGTAACGGGTGGATCTCCTTCCTGTCGGACCAGGACGGGTGGACGGGAAAGTTCATCGCCGTGCGGGACGGGCACGTCGGCAGCTGGTTCGTGGGGGAGATCACGGTCACGGGCGAGTACGAATCGATGGCCCACTACTTGGACTCTGTAGCGGAGACGCTGACGAGGATCGCCCGTGGAAGTTCCCGGTCTGTCGATTCACCGAAGGTCGACTTGTCTGGTGGTGAGACGGTTCCCGACTGGATGACGGCAGTTGCTAACCAGCTCGTGCACGGTCAGCACGGTCAGCGGTGAAACGTCAAGGTTCCCAGCGAGGCTTGGTGTTCACATCTGCCGTGCGAGCGACAGGTCTGCCGTCTGCTGGTGGGAGAGCAGGCCGGCCATGGCCTGGACCATGTGGCTCATGTGCTCGCGGCGGTCGAGGTGGCGGGCCAGGGCCCGCCAGTTCTTGAGGTGGACGATGCCGTGTTCGACCCGGACACGGTGGGGAGAGTGCGCCTTGCGCTGTCGCTCGTACATCTCCTCGTACCGGTCCGGGGCAGTCGGCGGTGCGCACGGTGCGGTCGATGTCGCGGACGGAGGCGTTCGTGTGGTTGCCGGTGGCGGCCGCGGAGGACCTGACGCCGCGGCAGCTGCGGGTGTTCGCGCTGGTGGCATACGCGCAAGCGCGGGGGATCGCGCTGACGGAGGCGGAGCTCGCGTCGTCTCTTCGGCACTACTTGGGCAAGAAGGCAGGCCAGGCGCCGTCGGTGACGGCGGCGTCGGCGGTCGTGGATGAGGTGGAAGCGGCGCGCTGGATGACGGTGCAGCGGCGTGCGGGGGCGCGGGGCCGTCACCGGTTCATCGCGCACGACCTCGCTCCGGAGGCCCGTGCGGTCGTCTCGGCCGACGGGTGCGGGGCTGCTGCGGAGGTCGCTGAGACGGCTGTGGGCAGCGGTTCTGAGGGGTCGGGCAGTTCCCAAGTTGGTGAGGGATCGGGTTCCCCGGTTGGTGAGGGATCCCTCGCGAATGAGGAATCACCTAGGACTGACTCACCGGAGGACGGGCGAGCGCTCTTCTCATCCGCCGTAGGCGAGGTACAGGTCCATAAGGAGGCCGAGCCTGTGGAAAACCCGGCCGGCGACGAAGCCGCCGCTGGCCGGGGCGAGGCTGGTCTCGCGCTTCGCGCGGGTGAGAAGAACGAGCCCTCGCCGGAGAAGTCGGTAGTCGAAAGGCACGGCAGCAGGGCCGAGGGCGGCTGCGGCTCGTCGTACACCGGTCCGCAGCCGGCGATGAGCGCCGAGATCTACGCCGTGCCGGAGCCGGTGCACCACCTCCTGGCCCGGGTCACCAACGTGTTCGTTTCCCGGCAGATCGCCCGGGAGGTCGGCCGCCAGATCGCCGCCGCCACCTGCCCCGAGCGTCTCCAGTACCGGTTGACCGCCCGGCTGGCCGGGACGATGTCGGACGAGATCCGTGACCCGGGGCGGTGGCTGCTCGGGGTCGCCCTGCCCCGCTGGGGCTGCGGCTACGCCGATTGCGAGTCTGGCACCATCTGGCGCACCCAGACGGCCTGCGAGCTGTGTGTCGAGATCGCCCAGGACAAGGCCGCCGTCCACGAGCGCGCCCGCCGTGCCGCCGCTGGCCTGTGCCTTCAGCACGGCACCCGCCCGGGCCCATCCGGCAGGTGCACCGACTGCGACCTCGAGGCCGCGGCCGCACGGGCCGCCGACGTCCCGGCCCAGCGGACCGTGGAAGGCCCGGAACGGGGCACCTGCGGCGAGTGCGGCGCGCGGATCTTCATGATCCGGCCGCGCTCTGGAGAACAGCCTGTGCAAGCCCTGCCGTGAGGAACTCCACCCCGGCACCACCCCCGCGCTCCGGGAAGTCGCAGCCATTCCTACGCCCCCTCAGCCCCACACCACAACGCCAGCCCCGGTCGAGCCGGTCGAGAAGACCGCGCCGAGGCCCTGCCAGGGCCAGGAGGGCGGCGCGCCATGCACGCGCGAGGCCCTGCCGCTGCGCCGGCTCTGCCGACGGCACATGGTCCAGCAGCTCGCCGGGGTGGTGGCCTGATGACCAGCACCCCACAGCCCTCCGACGTCGACCTCACCCGCCAGGCGCTCCTCGCCGCCCGCGCGGCAGCCAAGAACAGCACCGCCCAGCAGGACAAGCCCCGGCGCCGGACCCGGATCGTGCCGCGCGACGGCCGCGACCCGCTCGGCCTGGGCACGGCGATCAGCCTGATGATGACCGAGCGCGGCCTGGTCGCCCCGGTCGCCGACGGCAGCGTCCTGGCCCAGTAGGAGACCATCCTCACCTCGGCCGCGCCCGAACTCATCGGGCACGTCCAGGCGGTGAAGTTCGACGCGGAGCCCGGACGCGTGGGCGTCACCCCCGAGGCCCCCGCGTACGGCACGAAGGTGCGCTGGACCGCGCCGAAGCTGATCACGGCGGCCAACGAGCGGGTACCCAATGCGGGCGTGCGCTCCCTGCGCGTCCTGCCACCCGCGCCCGGGCAACCCGGACCCGTCAGGGCGGCCGCAGCCCCGGCCTCACCTGCACCCGCGCCTGCCAGGCTCGCGCCCGCGCCGCGTTCCGCTCCGTCGGCCGGCTACCGCCGCGCGCTCGAGGCGCACCGCCAGGCTGTGCAGTCGCCTCGCGTGGAGCCGCTCATCGACCAAAAGGTGGATGGGCAGCCTTGTGCGATGCGGGTTCCTCAGCGTGACGTGAGGCCCGGATCCACAGGATCCGGGCCTCACGTCACTTCAGTAGCGGGGACAGGATTTGAACCTGCGACCTCTGGGTTATGAGCCCAGCGAGCTACCGAGCTGCTCCACCCCGCGTCGGAAGGACCAACTGTACGCCACCCCGGCACCGTCCAAGACCAGGCCGATGAAGCCGTCCGCGCCTCCGTGATGCTGCGAGCCCGTGCTGAACCGGCGCGGCCTCGGCCGACTCACCTCCGCCTGCGCGGAGAGCACACCTCGGAGACCTGGCGCATCGCGCCGGCGCTCAGGTCGAGCGCGGCCTGGTGGACCGACAGCGGCGCCGTGCCCCGTACCGAGTAGCCCTGTCCCCGGCGGATCCCCCGCCCAGCGGCGAGGGCCTGGCGGACGGTCTGGTGCTCGGTGTCGTGCAGCTGCTCGGCAAACAGGCCGGGAACGTCGAGCGCGGGGGTCGGGTCGAGGGCGGCGGCCTGGTCCGCGCCGAGCGCAGCCAGTCGCCCTAGGGTCTTGCCGGACGCGACCACGGCCGCCATTCCCTCGTGGGTATTCTCGCTGATCATCGACCGCTGGAACTCCAGAACCGCGGCGAGGACCTGCACGACCATGGTCGTGGCGGAGTCCTCCGCGGCGAAATCGATCCCGGAGAGCAAGCCGGACTCGACCCGCAGGTGCCGGTCCGGCCGCGCGAGCATCGGCCGCAGGGCCAGTACGTTGGCGACGAACCGGAAGAGCCACGAGGCGTCGGTCATCCGAATAGTGTCGCCGAAGGCCGCAACTTGAGGCGCGACGAACTATTTCGCGGGATCAGCAGCTACGAGCCCTACCGGGCCATTCCGTTCTGTCGGCACAGAATGAACCTTGTTCATTCTGTGCCGACAGAACGGAATGGCCCGGCTTTGAGAATCTAATCCGCTAGCATGAACCGCTATTCGTCGAGCTCGGAGATATTACGCGCCCCGAGAGTCACTTCGACATACAATTCCGGCTCTTCCGCATACCCCCAGGACCGGAAGTCCCGAATGAGCGCGTCTAGCTTTTCACCTGAAACCTCATCCCCATAGGTGACCGCAGGCCATTTCACGCTTTGTGCAATCTTCAAAAATCCAAGGCGTTGCCACTTCAGAATAAGTCGAGAGAATTCCGGAATGCAACTTACCCAGACGTCTTCATTCTCGCTCTGCGTGAAATCGGCGAGGATTTCCCAAAGGCTTGACCCTTCTCGCATATTTACGTAGAGACAGTACTCTTCGCGGGTCATATCTTTCATACCGATTCTCCGCCCTTCAGTCCAGCTCCAGAGCCGGATTACCGGCCGATGGGGTCGGGGTCACCTTCTTCCCTTGCTGAATCTTCATACGGCGCCCTCGGTGGAGGACGTCACGCATCTCATACTGACCATTTTCAATGGTATTATTTCCAGCTTCGAAGACGGTCACGCCACCAGGAATTCGGACCCTTAATCCACCACCCGTTGCCGAGTGGGTATCCTCGCGCTTCATGCCCTTCAAGAGGACATCCAGCTCCTGCGGAGTTTCCCCTCTCAGCGATTCGGATCACTGAATGAGCGGTTGATCTCACGTGCACCGTTGGCGAGATCTCCACTTGCCTCAAGCGCGTCCTCAAGTCGCTCCAATTGCTTGGAGAATTTTGCCGCATCGCCAAAGAACGGGAGGAATCCAAGTATCCCTAAGAGCTGTCCCGTAACTGTCCGGGGGGGTTAGCGTCGGGCTCAGACTCCCTTGCGGTCTGCTGCTGCGGCCCAGCGGCGGATGCGCGGGTCGGGATGGGCACGGGCGGATACGAGCGTGCTTTCAAGTAGTTCGTGCAGGGGTGGCGGGTATGCCTCGCGGGCGGTGGGCAGGTCCGGCAGGACGCGGTGGCGCATCTTCAGGTCGGTGGTTTCGGCGAACACCCGCAGGGATGCCTCCAGCCAGGCGTCCTTGATGTCTTGTGACTCGTCCAGCGCGGGATCACGTATCCCGCCGGGTCCGTACGCCGGAGACCGATCTGCACGCAACGGCACATGGGCGCTGTACCAGGCCCGCACGGCACCGGCTCGCTCGGCGTCCGTGCCGACCTGCAGGTAGTCGACCAATGCCGCCATCACACGGCGGCGTCCGAATGCGTAGACCGCCGGCTCGACGAACCAGCGGCAGAAGCTGGGATCCGGGTCGTACACGGCTGCCGCCATCAGCGGGACGAACCACTCATCGGGCAGACTTGCGCGTCCGAGCAGGGGCTTGCGCACCGCATGGGCAAGGTGGCGGGCATGCCGGTCCTCCGGCTCCACACCGACGTCTCCGACGCCCAGCAGCTGGGCCAGCTCTGTCACGCATGTCAGGAATGAACGCGGTTCTATGCTGCTCTGCTCGTCTTCGGCCACGGCAGCATTCTGGACCGGCCACGTCGGCGGGCACAGGCCCGATGGCCGTCGGAGCTGGGGCGGAAGAGGACTCGCGCAGCCTCCCTCGGGTGGAACGATCATGGTGTGACTGGTGTGATCACGGCGTCGGAGCCGTCCTGGATAACCCCGCTCTCAGGGCTGAGCCCTCGCGCTTTCGGGAAGCTGGTGACCGTGCTGCGACGTGAAGGTGCGGATGTGGTCCGCAAGGGCCGACCGTGGAGCCTCCCACTGGAAGACCGGGCCCTGCTGGTGGCCGCTTACTGGCGCACGAACCTGACCACGCGCCAGCTCGCCCCGCTGTTCGGGGTGTCCAGGTCGGCGGTGGACCGGATCATCGACCACCTCGGGCCGATGCTCGCGCTCCAGCCCCACAGACGGTTTGCCAAAGACGCCGTGCTCATCGTGGATGGGACCTTGGTTCCCACCCGGGACCACACCATCGCCGAGCGGTCGAAGAACTACCGGCACTCCACCAACCACCAGGTCGTCATCGACGCCGACACCCGGCGCGTCGTCATCGTGGTCGGCCGACCGCTCGCCGGGAACCGCAACGACTGCAAGGCATGGGCGGAATCCGGCGCCAAAGCCGCCGTCGGCAAAACTCTCGTGATCGCCGACGGCGGCTACCCGGGCACCGGACTCGTCATCCCTCATCGCCGGCGGCGCGGCCAGACCGAACTGCCGGACTGGAAAGAAGAGCGCAACCGGTCCCACAAGCAGGTCCAGGCCCGGGTCGAGCACGTCTTCGCCCGCATGAAGACCTGGAAGATCCTCCGCGACTGCCGCCTCAAGAAAGAGGGTGTCCACCACGCGATGCTCGGCATCGCCCGGATGCACAACCTCGCTCTGGCCGGATAGACCAACGGGCTCCACCGCGATCAACCATGCCCGAGCCGACCCGAAGATCATTTACGGGACAGCCCTTAGGCGAGAGGACGATACGATTCGGCCCGGGAAAACCCAACGGGGCGAGGTCGGGAAGTTACCCCCTGGAACACGCCTCGAAGCGCAGGTACGGCCAGCTCTTCGGGCCGATCAGCCCATCCACGACGAGGCCTGCGCGGCACTTGGAGTTGGCGACCTCCTGAGCCCTCTTCGCGGCGGCCCGGGACTTGGAACCGAAGATCCCGTCAACGGTGCCCGGGTCGTGGCCGTAGTACTTGAGCAGGCACTGCGCCTCCTTGCCTGCGGCCGTCACCTGAGTCGAGGACGGCTGAACGGTGCTGCCGATGTAGTAGCCGCTGTAGTGACGGCCCGTGTCGTCGTGGTAAACGGAGCACGGATACGTTGCCGCCTCGGCGTCACCGGTAACGGTGACGGTGCTGCTCAAGGCGACGAGCGAGGCGATGGCGAATCCGATGATCCGCCGGCGTGCAGTGGTGAGTCTCATGAGTGGTATCCATCGTGGGCTCGTTGTCAGGAATGGTTGAGGTACACGCGGCTGCCGGAACCGCAGTAATCCGTGGCAGGAGGGAGCAGGCACTTTCCTGCCTGCTCCGATAATCCGGCTCGCACTGTCGAGGCTCCGTAGATCGTGGTGGCGGAGCCCGAGGAGACCGGCTCAAGTCGGCTCCTTCCGGCCGATCACGTTCTCGGGACGACGATGCCGTCGTCGCCGCGGGGCTGCCGTGGGATGGGCAAGGCCGTGCGGAGTACGCGGCGCCCTCGATCACGGGAGGAGAGTCCCTGGCTGCCTGCGGACTCGGCTCGGTTCTTACGCAATGCCGTCCTTCGAACTGCCGAAGTAGTCGCTGCCCGCTGCGTCGTGCAGCTGGTAGAAGACCCTTCTGCCTTCCGGGATGTCGAACTCGACGACGCGGTACTCGACTTCCTGCGAGGTACCGGGCGGCGCGTAACTCCCCCTGAGCTCGAAGCCCTTGGACGCCACCTCACGCTCGACGAAGAAGCTGACGTGGAAGGAGTCTCCGTCGTTGGCCGTGTCGTAGACCCACAGCTTCTCGCCGTAGGGGTGGAACTCCACCTTCCCGACGAGCTTTCCGCCGTGGTAGATGAGGCTGCGCAGACCGATGCCCCCGGCGTCGTTCAGGAAGTACGTGCCGTCCACGTTGTCGTAGTGCGTGCAGGGACAGTTGGTGGTGTTCTGCGCGAGGTTGTACACCTCGGGGTCCCCCGCGTACGCCTGAGCCGTGCCGGTGGAGAAGAGCATGGTCAGCCCCGCACAGGCAGCAAGCGTCGAGAAGAGTCTGCGGAATTTCATGTGAACGACCTTTCGCAAGGGATTCCGGAAGGGAAACCGGAACGCTTCAGGGTGGTGTCCCGGCCCCAGACCGGACACGCCGGCAACACGCGCGCCAGGCGGACGGCACTCGAACCGGTGAGGGTCCGCCTTCGGACCCTCACACGTCCCCTGTCCGTACGTGCCCGCCTTGGCCGGGCGCGGGTCAACTTCTCTGGGCGCGTTCGAGACGGCGTGCCTTGACTCGCCGCGCAGGTCGGGCGGGGTCTTCGGCTGCACCTGCTGTGGGGTGCCGCGTGGCGCCGGGTGGTGGGGAGAGGCGTTCGGCGGCACGTGCCAGGGCGTCGCTGTCCTGCGTCGCGGCGATGTGGAAGTGCGACCGCTTCACCGGATCGAGGTCGCCACCCCACACGACCGTGCCTTCGCAGTCCAGGAGGATGTCCCGCACGATCAGTTCGTGGTGGGGCCACAGCCCTTCGGAGCCGCCGAGGGGGTAGGCGGCGGGGTGCAGGCAGAGGGCGGTGCCGGAGAGGTAGTTCGACTCGTATGCCGCGGCGACGGCGCGGTTGGTCGTGTGGCCGCTGATGCCGCCGCCCTGGCCGGTGTCGAGGGGCGCGATCTCGTAGTGCCAGCGGCGGGCGACGTGCAGGAGTACGGTCGCCACCGGGCCGTCCCTCAGGTCCACGGTGGCCGCCGAGCCCTCCACCGGATGGGGGCTGACGGTGCCGGGGGTGATGGGCCAGCCGTTCGCGGACCTGTCCCGGGTCCATGCGACGTGCCTCCCGGCCGGTGCGGCGGTGGCCGGCGTGGCAGTGGCGAACCAGGCGGCCACGGCGGTGCCGACGCCGGCGGCGAGGATGCCCCGGCGTGTGACGGTGAGGCTCACGCTATTCCCCTTCCATGCGGCGGGTGATGACGGTGTGCAGCCCGTCGATGAACGAGTCGAGTGCGGCCGAGGAGATCTTGTCGGGCCACTGGGCCTCGTCGGCGGGCAGGAAGAACTTCTTGCCCCAGTCGAAGGCGGAGAAGACGTCGAAGTCCAGCAGGATGTTCCGCACAGTCGCCTGGAATGTGCTGCGGTTCCCGCCGAACCGGTTGTCGTAGAAGTTGGTGAACCGCTTGCTCGAACGAATCGCTCCGCCGCTGAAGTGATAGGTGTGAAGGGCGTCGGACAACAGCCTGTCGTCGCTGCTGATCTCGCCGTCGTAGTTGTGCAGCAAGCGCGTGATGTTGCAGGCGTCGATGTCGGCGATGAGGTTGTCACTGCCGAAGCGGGATTCCACGGTCGCGGATCCGACGACCTGGACGCAGAAGTCCTTGCCGGTCAGCTCCCGGTGGTTCTCCCGCCACTGCGTGTAGGCATTCAGGATGTCCCCCGCCCAACCGCAGCCTTCACCCACTGTCGCATCGGTGCCACTGCCACCGTAGGTGTACTGGCCTTCGGTGGCGGCGCCGAAGTGTGCGAGTGTGATGTCGTGGTGCGCCCGCGGGTCGTAGTAAGTGAGCATGTCGTCGGGCTCGATGCCGTTGTCCGCGCAGGCGGCCGCTATGTCATCCGAGATGTCGCCGAGGATGGCGCTCCACTTCCAGTCGTGGTAGTTGGGCTCGGCCGAGCGCAGGAACGCGAGCGTTCCGTCGATCACGTCGCGCCGGGGTGACCCTCCAGGGGCGATGTCGGAGATGACGTTCTCGATCCGCTTCACGAACTCGATGTACTCGCGGAGGTTCTCGTCGTTCTTGTCGGTCGTGGCGAGGCGGAACACCCCGCGGTCACTGTTCGTCCGCCAGACGTTGTGGTCCAGGTCGTACCCGGGCTGGAACACATACTGACGGATCTGGTTGAGCGACCAGTTGTGCGGCATCGGGTAGCCGAGGTTGCCGGAGTACCCCCAGGACATGCCCGCGACGAACGACCAGCGGGCGCCGGCCTCGCGGGAAACGCGCTCGCAGACGTTGCGGGTGCCGTACACGCCGAAGATGTAGCGGGCGCCGCTCTTCTCGAGCGCGTTGCGGACGCCGTTGAAGTAGGGCACGACGTTCGAGGTGATGTCGTGGTCCTGGGCGTCGTAGTCCACGGCGAAGTAGATGCAGGAGCCGTGGGGTATGCCGTGCTCCCTGGCCTTGGTGTCGGCCTTGACCCCCTGGTCGTACCCCTTCTCATAGGTGAAGTTGGCCAGTTGGGTACCGTTGTACTGGAACAGCGGGAACAGACACATGCCGCTGTCGATGATGGCCTGGGCCTCGCCGGGCTTGAGGGCCTTGCCCAGGTAGTACGGGTCGTCGGGGGCGAGATGCTCGTCCAGGTAGCGGCCGATGATCCGGTAGTCCTCGGCCCACAGGGCACGGGCCCGCTCGGGGCTGGTGTAGGCGGCGGTGTCGCAGCCCTGAGCGGGACGGGTGGTGTCGCCGCAGGAGACGAGCAGCTGGGCCCACGTCTGGAAGTTGTACGTGTCGGCTTCCAGCGGTCCGGTGGGGAGCTGCGAGAACGCCTGGAAGGCGTTCACCCAGGTTGCGGTGGCGTTCCAGGCATTGTCGCTGAACACGTGATCGCCGTCGTAGTGGACGGCATTGCCACTGCTGTCCCAAGTGGGGGAGTTGAACCAGCACGCGGCACGGAACAGCCGGGCCAGGTCCTCGGGCAGGCTCATGCCGGTGCCCTTGGTCTTCAGGGCCTGCTTCGTGCCGTCCCCGAAGTTTCCGTTGATGGTGGCCTTGTCCAGACCGAGCTCGTACTGGATGGCCAGCATCAGCCCCTGCTGTACGTCGCGCGAGTAGATGCCGTCGGACGGCACCAGGTTCATGGCGGGAATCCGGACGTCCTTGACGTAGCGCCGGTTGAGGTGCTGCTGGATGAGTTTGGTGGTGTACTCGCCACCCGGCACGGTGAGGAACTGGTCCATGCGCAGCAGCGAGCGGGTGATACGGGCCCACAGGTCGGCGTCGATGTTCGAGTCAAAAATGAGTCCGAGGTGAGCCACGGCGTCGGACAGGGAGACCTGGCCCCTCGCATCCCAGACGGCGGGATCGGGCGAGCCGTAGAACCCCTTGCACCACAGCGCCGCGTTGTAGATACGGACGATGTTCGCATTGGTCTCCTGGGCGGGGAACCGGTAGCGCTTCCTCACCGCGTCGAGCGTGGTCGGCCCGAACATCTTGACGGTCGGGGAGATTCCCAGCTCGTGCTGGAGCGCCTGGGTGAGGCAGTCCACCGTCGCCCAGCCCGTGCTGCCGTCCTCCGGGCACCGAACGTACCCGGGCGCGTTCGCATAGGTCGCGTTGACCCATTTCTGGGCGGCCAGAATGTTGGGGTCTATTGACATGCACATCCTCCATGGTTCGAGTCCGTCGCCCAGCTCGATGGGCGGTGTGCCGGTGGGGAGACGCGGGGAGCGGTTCGGCTGCGTCTCGGCTTCGGGGGGAGCGGGGACCGGAGGCACGGACCTCCCGCCTCCGGTCCTCGCGGCGCGGGAGCCCGTGACGGAACGCGATCCCTCGCCCTCAGCAGCGCTGCACCCCCGTTCACGGCAGCGCTGAAGAGGCTTATTCGTTCCGGGCCCGCTCCCCGCGTGCGCGGTCGTCGCCGCGCTCGGAGCGCCGGCGCGTCAGAGCCGACTGCACTCGTCGGAGCCCATGGGGGTGACTGGCTTGTAGTACCAGGAGAGGGCGTTGCGCGTCTGCGGTCCGTAACCTCCGTCCACCGAGATGTCCTCCTCGGCCTGGGCCCGCTTGAGCGCGTCCCGCGTCCGCGGCCCGAAGTCCCCGTCCACGTCGAGCGACTCGCCGTAGCACTCGTCGAGTGACGTCTGCAGGGCCCTCATGCCGGCGCCGGAGGACCCGAGCCGCATCAAGCAGTTCAGGCTCAGATAGGTGCCATCGCTCCAGGCGGGGATGCGCACGTCCCCGCGCCACTCGATGAAGCTCTTGGAGCTGGTGTACGTCGAGTTGCAGCCACTCGCCGCCCTGGCCAGCCCGGCGGTGCCGGCCACGACGGCGTCGGACAGCAGGGCCACCCCCACGGCGAGAGCCGCTCTGGTGCGGAGCATGCGCTGGATCTTCATGGACGCCTCGTCCTGTCGTGTCGCGTCTGTCGTCGCTGTCTCGCCCCCGGAGAAAGCAAGCCGGGGGCAGTTCTTCCAGCCGCGCGGCCGCCAGGTCAACGTCCTGGGAGAGCAACGGGACGCAGGGACGCGAAACCCGCTTCGACCTGCGGTGATCCGGCGTGATGGGACGGCGGCGGGATGAGAATAGACACGACCGCCCCACAGTCGTGCCCGGTAACATCTGCCGGGGGCTCAGAACGGTGCGGAAGGACGGATACGCGTGGAGGGCGACGGCCAGGGAAGAGAGCTGGCCCGCGAACTGAGCGCGTTGAAGAACGGTTCGAGGCTCACCTTCGAGGCGCTCGCGACCCGTACCGGCATCAGCCGGTCCTCACTCCACCGGTACTGCACGGGCACGGCCGTGCCCACGGAGTTCGCCGTGGTGGAGCGCATCGCCAAGGTCTGCGGCGCCGACCGGCAGCTGTTGCTGGCCTTGCACGCCCTCTGGGTGCGGGCGACCGAGGAGCCGTCTCGGGCGACCGCCCCGGTTCCCGCCCCCGACCCGACCGCAGCCCCCGCTCCCGTTCCGCCACTGACAGCGGGAACCGACAGGGAGGCCCCTCCCCCGGTCTCCGCCCGGGAGACCCCTGTCCTCGCCGTGCCGGCACCCGAGCCGGCCCTCCCCTCACCGGCCGAACGACGAGGGTTCCGCGGAACGGCCACATCCCTTGCCGCGCTCCTGACCGTCACGGCGCTGATCATGGCGCCGCTGCTCTCCTCCCCGGACACCGGCACCGAGCGGGGACTACTGCTCTCCGAAGCCTGCCCGCGCTCGGTCGGTCTGGGTCAGCAGAGCGAGTGCGTCAAGGAGGTCCAGCGCCTGCTGCGGTCCGCCGGTGCCGCCGGCACCGAGAGCCACGGCCGCTACACGCATGACGTCCGCCGCCGGGTCCTGGCCTTCCAGGCTCTCGCCGGTGTGCCGTCCAACGGCGTGGTGGAGGAGGCCACTGCCCGAGCCCTGTACCGGGGCGGCGTCTCCCTGACCACCTGGAGCCCTGACCAGGTCGCCCGGCACATCCGGGCAACCTTCCCGGAAGAACCGGAGCAAGCCGTACGAATCGCCGACTGCCGCTCGCTCCTCGATCCCCTGTACGTGATGTCCGACGGGAGCACGTCCCGCACATGGGGGGTCTTCCAGCTGACCGAGACACAGATCGGTCAGCTCGGCGGCACGCCCGCGCAGGCCATGAGACCCGCCTGGAACATCGAAGCGGCCCGGCGCATCTGGTCCAGAACGCGGGACTTCTCCGCATGGCCGGACTGCCTGGTGTCCATCCCCTGAATGCCACGGAAAGGCGGGTACCCGCCCGGGATAGGGTTCCCCGAACATCCGTACGGCGGACCGATCAGGGAGGAAACGAGATGCCCGGCAAGCGACTCGACGATCCTGTGCATGCTCTGGCGGAGGCACTGCGAGAGCTCAAGGAACGCACACCGCAAAGCTACGACACACTCGCCTCCCAACTGAACGTCAGCCGTTCCGCGCTGCACCGCTACTGCACCGGGAGGGCGGTACCGCCCGATTTCCAGGTCGTCGAACTGCTGGCGAGGCACGCGAACGCCCAGGGCCGGGAGATCTCCGACCTGTACCGCAAGTGGGATCTGGCCCGCGAGAGCCGGCCGGCCGCCGAGAGCCCCACGGCACAAGGGCCGGAAAGCCCCGCCGTCGACGACGAGGCGGCGCAGCCCCACGACCAGGCGTCACTCGCCGACACGCCCACCGACGCCGCCCCGACCGCTCCGGTCGTCATCGCCGAGGATGTGGGGCCGCGGACGGCCACCCCTGCCCCGGTCATGGAGCTGTGGCGCCGTGGCCCCTGGATCTCGGCGGGCTTGGCCGTGGCCGTACTGCTGACCGCCGTGATCACCTGGAACATACGCGGGATGGTCGACGCCCGGGAGCAGCAGGCCGCACCAGCCCCCGCCACGACCTCCGTCACCGAACGTCCCGGGTCCGGCCGAAAGCTGTTCGGCCCCGAGTGCGGTGACGCCCCCACCATGGGACAGCACGACGACTGCGTGGTCGAGGTCCAGCAACTCCTCGCCGACCACGGCGCGAAGATAGGCGTCGACGGACAGTTCGGCCCGGAAACGCTTCGCAGGGTCACCGCCTTCCAAGTACTCGCCGGCCTGGATGCCGACGGACTGGTGGGCCCCCGGACGAAGGAGGCCCTTTACACCTCCGACGTCACTATGACCACTTGGACCCCAAAGCAGGTCACCGAACGCATCCGACAGGTCTTCGCCGAGACACCGGAACTCGCTGTACGCATCGCCGACTGCCAGTCGTTCCTGGACCCCCTCCATATCCTCCCCAACACCGACGGCAGCCGGAACTGGGGAGTCTTCCAGATATCCGACGCCAGACTCCGCGACCTGCGCGGCACCCCCCGCGACGCCCTGGACCCGGAATGGAACATCACAGCGGCGCACCGGCTCTGGGCCCGGAACAAGACCTTCGACGACTGGCCGAACTGCCTGGCCGCAGCCCGCGAAGCAACACCACAGCCCCACACCGCCACCCCCTGACGACCGCACCCCGCAGTCGCCCGCTCCCCGGCGCCTGTGGGAAGGCCCCACGTGAAGAATCCCGAATGGGGTGGACTGCGTGTGGCCCGCGGGGGCGGCCTGACGGCGGCCGCGCCGTTCCCGTCCACAAGCCCGCGTCACGCTGAGGACGAGCGTGCCGGTCACACCTCCCCCGCGTGTGAAGAGGTGGGGCCGGCGCGCGCAGGTCAGTCGCCGACGGAGCCGGCGAACTTCGCGAACTCGGCCCTGGTGTCAGGTCCGGCGATACCGTCGATCGGGCCTCTGTAGTCCCAGACGTCCTTCAGGTACCGCTGCAGCGCCCTGATCGTGTTGGGACCGGGGATCCCGTCGATCGGGTCGTTGTAGTCCCAGTTCTGCAGGTGGCGCTGCAGTGCCTTCCAGCTGTTGGTGCCCAGCAGACCGTCGATGGGGCCCGTGTAGCCGTAATGCACGGACAGCCACAACTGGAGGTTCTTGGCCTGCCCGCTGCTCAGGCCCAGGTTGTTCGTCGCCAGGGCACCGAACGTCCCAACGCTCGTCTCCTGCCGCTCTGCAGGTACGGACGCCGCGAAGCCGGCGCCGGCACCCACGAGGGTCCCGACCACCAGCCCGACCACAGCGGTCGCACCGGCCATGAACCTCTTCATCGCACTCGGTCGCACAAGTTCTTCCCTTCGATCATTCGTTCCTGACATCGGGAGTGATGCTGGCAGCGCACTCGGACTCGCTCAAGGGAACGAGGTCGAATGGGACGGCGAGACAGCATCACGTCTGTGACCTGTACTTTTCCCGGCATCTGGGACAGAAACGGGACGGCAGATGCCTCGCCGGGCGCCTTCGGCGGCGAGCGGCCATGGCGTCCTGGCTCGACCGATGAGCAGCGCTGCGCATGCCGCCAGGGCGACGACCGCACAGGCGAGGTTCAGCGTCGCGACGATGCCCAGTGGCTGGCTCGGAGGAGATCCGAGGGTCATGCCCAGCAGTGGCGCGGCGGCCTGGAAAAATCCGCTGGTTGCACTGAGCCCTTTCCAACTTGGGTCCGAGGTACGGCAGTTGGTCTGACAACGTGGTGAAGCCCCTGGTAGATGGGTTTTCGACCAAGAGAACCGTCTCCACCAGAGGCTTCACGTGCTTGTCTACCCGTCGGGCGTCGACGCGTCCAGCTCCGCCCTCCGTTTCCTCACGCAGCAGCCGCGGCGCCACCGCCGCGCGATCGGCTCCCGCCGGCGGCGCCTGAGCGCCGGCCGCCAGGCCCTGCTCACCCTCGCCCATCTGCAAATGGGACACACCTATGCCCAGCTCGCGGCCGGATTCGGCATCGGCACCACGACGGCCTACCGCTACGTCACCGAGGCGATCGAGCTCCTGGCCGCTCTCGCCCCCAGCCTGGCCGAAGCGGTGCGGACCGCGTCGGCGAAGGCTTATCTCCTCCTCGGCGGCACACTCCTGCCCATCGACCGTATCGCCGCGGACCGGCCTTTCTGCTCAGGCAAGCACAAGAGGCACGGGATGAACGTGCAGATCCTCGCCGACCCCTTCGGCCGGCTGCTGTGGGTGTCACCGGCGCTGCCCGGCGCCGTCCACGACGTCCGCGCGGCCCGCGAACACGGCATCATCGACGCCCTCGCCGAGGCAGACATCCGGTGCTGGGCCGACAAGGGCTACCGAGGTGCCGGCGGCACGGTCCGCATCCCGTACTGGGGACGGTGGGAGACCCTCTCCACAGGCCGGCAGGCGGTCAACCGGTCCCACGCGAAGATCCGGGCCCTCGTCGAACAGGCCGTCGCCACCCTCAAGTCCTGGCGGCTCCTGCGCAAACCACGATGCCCGACCACCCGCATCACCAGCCTCGTGCAGGCCGTTCTCACCCTGCATCTGACCAGCTCAGAGTGAGGATGGAAAGGCTCACTCACACGCGGCGATCAGCTCACGCGTGGCACGGGAAGCGTGGGTGGGGAGTCGGTCCCGCACGAGGACGGTCGGCGCCTCGACGAGCTGGTGAAAGCCGTCGACCAGCGCGATGAAGTCCCGCTCGCCCGTGCCGCGACACGTACTGCTGCCGACGGAGCAGGTGCGCGGGCGGTGGCACAGCCGGGGCCGGGAGCCGGGCCGCGTCGCGATCAGCCCGCCAGCGGGCCGGGACCCGCTGATGCGCCGGGGCCACGGTGAATCCGGCGCGCAGGGCGCGGGCGCCCGGGACAGGCTCCGGGCGCCCGCGCGGTCAGACCTGACGCTACTTCAGCAGGGTGCGGAACTCCTCGAAGTCGAGGACCCCGTCGTGGTTCGCGTCGGCCGCCATGGCCTTCTTGACCTCTTCCGCGAGGTGCCCATGGGCGCCCTCGGCCTTGAAGCCCTCCGCCAACTCGACGATATTGATCCGCCCGTCGCCATCCGTGTCGATCTCGTCGAACAGCGCCCTGAGCTCGGCCTCGTTCACGGCATACCTCTCTCACGTTCACGGGCCTCGAAGGCCCACATGCCCACCACCCTGCCACACCATCGGCAGCCCGCTGACGGCCAAGCCTTCGGACCGGACCGCCTCGGCGACCACCGCCCCGGGCCAGCGAACTCCGAAGCCGTGGGGGCCACCGGAGAGGGTGGCTCCGGAGAGGGTGGCTCCGGCGAGGGTGATGCCGGCAGCCGGTGCACCCCCGGCGTGCGCGGCTGGTGGGCTGGGGGCCGTCTCTTCTTCCTCACGTGCCGGGGTGGCTGATCAGCCGGTCGTCCTCGGTCGCCGCGAGGAGGCGTCCCGCGTACGCCGCGAGGGCTCGTGCCGGGGGGAAGGGGACCGGGGGCGTGGCGGGGGCGAAGGGCGTGCCGTCGAGGACGGGTGGGCGGGTGAGGAGGCCTTCGGGGGTCACCGCGTGGAGGCGGGCGCCCAGGACGGTCAGCGCGGACGCCTTGGCCGCTGGGCCCAGGCGTCGCCACGGCGCGTCGAAGGCGCCTGCCGGGCGCTCGTGGAGGGTGTCGTCGTGCGGCGTCACCGCGAACAGGGTGTTGTCGCACATCGCCAGGGCGGTGGTCCCCGGCGGGACGCGCCCCGCCGGGAGCCACGGGGCGGGGCCCGGCACCGGGGCCCGGTGCACGAGCCGGTCGTCCCCGGTGACGGCGAGCAGGGCCAGCGGCATCGGGTGGGAGGCCTCGCGCGGTGCGGTCAGGCAGCGCAGTTCGGGTGCCGGGGAGTCGTCGACGGGCGGGCACGGCGTCCACGGGAGGTTCTGCTCGGACGGCTCGCGGTGGAGCAGCGTCCGGCCGTCCTCGGTCACGGCGAAGAGCAGTCCCTCGCACGCGGCGAGCGCCCGCAGCCGGGGTGCCGGGCCGATGATATGCCAGCGCGGGGCGGGGACGGCGCCCGAGAGCCGGTCGAGGACGTTGCGCGTGACGCGGTCGACCGCGGGATCGTGCAGCGCGCGGCCCCAGTTGATGGTGGCGGCGTTGAAGACGGTGCCCGCCCCGGCGCGGAAGACGCCCATGGTCGCCCAGCCGCCCTGCCCGTACGTCCGCCAGTGCCGCAGGTCCGCGGTGGCGAGCACGGCGAAGGACCGGGGCGTCCCGTCGCGGCCGGTGGCCCGCGGCGCCCCGGCCGACCAGTCCAGCTCCGCCGCGTCCGTCTCGTACCCGAGCGCCCCGCGCGCGAAGGTGTCGCCGTCGCGCAGTCCGGTGCCCTCGAAGACCCAGTGGTCGGCGAAGCGGACCGTGTACGCCTCGCGGCCGATGCGCGCCATGCCGTCGCCCCACGCCCCGGCGCCCTGCCGGAAGCTGACGCCGGTCATCGTGTTCTCCGGCCGGTCGACGGGGGCGCTGGACCACTCGACGGTCGCCCGCGCCGGGTCCACGGCGGT
Organism: Streptomyces sp. NPDC014656; assembly: GCF_043084305.1. Classification (NCBI taxonomy): domain Bacteria; kingdom Bacillati; phylum Actinomycetota; class Actinomycetes; order Kitasatosporales; family Streptomycetaceae; genus Streptomyces; species Streptomyces sp. NPDC014656. Next base: position 298,784 of record NZ_JBIBZN010000009.1, on the reverse strand, counting down.
GACGGGATCGGCGGCGGCGTCGCGGTGGCAGACCATCGTGCGGCCCCCGTCCTCCAGCCGGATCTGCCACCAGGCGGTGTTGCCGGCGAAGACGGCGAGGTTGCCTCCGCGCCGCACGAACCCCTCGACGGAGTCGCGCATCTCCGCCGTCCAGTACTCGTCGTGCCCGTTCACGACCAGGAGCCGGTACGGGGCGAGGAGTCCGGACCCTTCGTGCAGGTCGAAGCCGGAGCAGTACTCGGCGGGGCGCCCGGTCCGGTGCAGCCAGCGCAGCAGCGGCTCCTCCCACCGCTCCGGCGGCGGCCCGCCGCCCGGCGCGGCGAGGGGCACCCGGGCCGCCCGGGTGGGCTGCTCCGCGTAGTAGACGCTCCGGCCCGGCTCGCCCGCCCGGTGGTACGCCCGCCAGGTCGGGAAGGGGACGGAGACGAGGACGGAGGAGGAGCCGCCCGGCCGCGCGGCCCGTACGACGAACCACACCTCGTGCTCGGCGTCCCGCTCCGGCGCGGGAGTCTCGGGGCGGGCGTCGTGGAAGGACGCGCGGTAGAGCGAACTCGGCCACGCCCGCGGCACGTCGAGGGTCCAGTCCGGCCCCGTGACCTCGGCTTCCGCCGCGACCCGCTCCGCCACCACGTCCGTGACGACCACCCGGCCCCGGAAGCGGCCTCCGTCTCCGGCCGCCACGTGGAACCGCATCCGCCCGCCCTGCGCGCAGGAGGTCGTGTCGGCGTGGGCGAGCGGCCGGGGCACCCGCCCGCCGCTCACCGGTGGGCCTCCGGTCCCGCGAGGAGCCCGGCCAGCCGGGAGAGCCGCGGCGGTGTGCCGGCGGCGGAAGCGACCACGACCTCCTCGATGCCCCGCAGGTGGGCGTGGACCGCCTCCGGCGGCAGGTAGGCCGTGTCGGCGGTGAGGGTGACGGTCAGCGCCGCCGCGTCGCCGGTCAGGTGGAGGCAGTAGCGGCAGGCCACCCGCTCCTGCGTCGCCGGGAAGTCGAGGACGGTGCGGCGGCGCAGCTCCGCCAGCTCCGCGGCCGCGGGTGCCGGGCCGGCGGCCGCGGCCCGGTCCACCAGGCGCATGTCGTTGAAGCAGCAGTACGGGTGGACCTCGGTGCCCCGGTCGCGGGACACCCGCCGCAGCAGCGCGTCCCAGCCGACCGGGTCGTAGGCGGCGGCGTGGTACCCGGCCAGCGCGGCGGGCCACGCACCGGCCAGCAGGTCCGTGAAGACCGCCTCGCCGGTGGCGTCCTCCGGCAGCGCCAGGACGAACAGCGCGTCCTGCGACAGGGTGCTGACCAGGGTCCGCCGCCGTTCCGCCGCCCGGTTGCCCGCGATCGGCATCACCGCCGCGGCCCGGTGCCCCTGGCCGGCCGCGACCAGGGCCGCGGCCGCGGTCAGCAGCACCGTGGATCCGCTCACCCCGTGGGCGACCGCCACCGCGTCCACGGCGCGCGGCAGGGCCTCGGAGACCAGCCGGCCCGTCCAGAAGCGCGGTCGGAGCGGCTCCGCCGCCCGCTCCGCGAACATCGTCGGGGGCACCTGCGCCAGCCCGCGCTCCCAGTGCGCGAGCGCCGCGTCGCTCGCCCGGCGCCCGGCCGGACCGTGCTGGTGCAGGGCGAGGTCCAGCGGGGTCTCCGGACAGACCGGTCCGGCCGCCCCTCGCCGGACCAGCAGCCGGAGGTCCCGTACCAGGACCTCCGCGGCGTGCCCGTCGGCGGCGAGGTGGCACAGGGCGAGCACCGCGTGGGTGATCCGCCCCCCGCTGCGCACCGCGCCCAGCCGCACCGGCCACTCCCCCGCGTAGTCGAAGCGGTGGCCGGACAGCTCCGCCAGCAGCGCCTCGGCCGTCTCCCCTGTCCGCTCCGGGTCGGGCTCGTCCCGGACGACGAGCGCGGCCCGCCCCTCCGCGTGGAGCCGCTGGGCCGGCCCTCCGTCCTCGGCCACCACCCGTGTGCGCAGCGCCTCGTGCCGCGCCAGCAGCGCGGAGAGCGCCGTGCCGAGGCGGACGGTGTCCACCGGGGCGCCCCGGTCGGCGAGGGGCAGGATCCTGCCGAGGTTGAAGTAGTGGTCGTTGGGGGCGGTCCGGCCGATCGCGTGCCAGATGGCGCGCTGTCCCCAGGTGAGGGGCGCGTCGCCCGACCGGCCGCCGGCGAAGGGGACGTCCAGGACCTCGTCGGGGAGCCGGCCCTCCCCCGTCGGGGTCTCCCGCTCCGGGGCGGCGGAGGGGCTCACGGGGTGGCCTCCGCCCCGAGCCGTATCAGGCGCTCCGTGAGCCCGCGCAGGCCCTCGGTGTGCAGGGTGCGGTCGCCGAGGTCGACGAAGACGCCGTACGTCTCCTCCACGGCGTCGACCAGACGCAGCAGGGAGAGCGAGCTGACGCCGAGGGCGGCGAGCGGCTCGGTGGAGCCGAGGAGTTCGCGTACGCCGATGAGCCCGTCGGTGGACCGCGACACGAGTGCGGCCACCTGCGCGACGAGCGCCTCCGCGCCGTCGGAGGGGAGGGCGGGCGACGGCAGGACGGCGGGCGGCGGGACGTCCGGCGCCCTCTCGTCCGGCACCCTCTCGTCCGGCGGCAGCGCGTCCGGCGACGCGGCCCCCGTGTGCTCCGGCGTGCTCATCGGGCCTCCGTCCGACCGCCGGAGCGCTCGGCGGCGAGCCGCCGGCGCAGGCTCAGCGGGCGGATGTCGGACCAGACGCGGTCGACGTGGGCGACGCACTCCTCCTCGGTGCCGGCGAAGCCCTCGGGCCGCCAGCCCTCGGGCAGCGGGGCCCCCTCGGGCCAGACGGCGTGCTGCTCCTCGTCGTTGACGACGACGGCGTACCGGGTCTCGTTGCTCATGGCTGCTCCTCGCGCAGGGCACGGACGGCGTCGGCGACGTCGCGTGCGGTGGGTGTGTCGAAGAAGACGTCCAGCGGGACGACGGCGCCGAGGCGCTCGTGGATCCGGGCGGCGATGGCCGTGATGGTCAGTGAGTGGCCGCCCAGGTCGAAGAGGTCCTCGTCCGGTGTGAGGTCGTCGAGCTCCAGCACCTCGCGCCAGACGGCCAGCACGGCGGCGCCGACCGGATCGAGCGCCTCGTCCGACGCCGGTACGGAGGCCGGCTCGGGGCGGACGGCCTCCGGCTCCGGCAGGGCGGCGCGGTCCAGCTTGCCGTTGGGCGTCAGCGGGAAGGCGTCCAGGACGACGTACGCCCCCGGGAGCACGGCCGCAGGGAGGGAGCCGGCGAGGAAGGCGCGCAGCGCGTCGGGGTGCGGCGCCGTGCCGGACGGGACGACGTAGGCGGTGAGGCGGCGGTCGCCCTCCGGGCCGCGCAGGGCCGCGGCGGTCTCGGCGACCGCGGGGTGCCGGGCCAGCCGGGCCTCGATCTCGCCCAGTTCGATCCGGTGGCCGCGCAGCTTCACCTGGTCGTCGGAGCGGCCGAGGAACTCCAGGGTTCCGTCGGCGCCGCGCCGGACCAGGTCGCCGGTGCGGTACATGCGGCTGCCGGGAGGCCCGTACGGGTCGGGCAGGAAGCGGGTGGCGGTGAGCCCTGGACGTCCCCGATAGCCGTGCGCGACCCCGGCGCCGCCCAGGTACAGCTCGCCGGCGACCCCGTACGGCACCGGCCCCGCGTCGGGGCCGAGCACGTAGACGCGGGTGTTGGCGAGCGGGGAGCCGAGGGAGACGGAGCCCCCGGCGGTGAGGGCGGGCTCGGCGAGCGTGGACCAGATGGTGGTCTCGGTGGGGCCGTAGACGTTGACGAGCCGTGTGGTCGCGGCCGTGAGCCGGGCGGCGAGCGGCGCGGGCAGGGCCTCGCCCCCGGTGAGCGCGGTCGGCACGGGGACGGTTCCGTCGAGGCCGGCGTCGAGGAGCAGTCGCCAGCCGCTGGGCGTCGCCTGCACGTGGGTGACGCCCTCGCGGCGGATCAGGTCGAGCAGCGCGGGCCCGTCGCGGTGGGCGGCCTCGGGGACGAGGACGACGCGCCCGCCGGTCGTCAGGGGCAGCAGCAGCTCGACGGCGGAGATGTCGAACGACAGCGAGGTCAGTCCCAGCCAGCGGTCCTCCGGGCGCGAGCCGAGGTGCTCGGCGAGGCTGCCGAGGACGTTCGCGAGGGCGGAGTGCGGCACCTCGACGCCCTTGGGGAGGCCGGTGGAGCCCGAGGTGTAGAGCACGTACGCGGGGAGGGACGGATCGGGGAGCGGGAGGGGCGGCGGGGTGGCGCCGGCCGCCGGGGCGAGGTCCGCGGGGGTGAGGTCGCCGGCGTCCTCCGGGGCGCGGGTGACGCACAGGGCGAGGGCGGCGTCCGCACGGACGAAGGCCAGCCGCTCCGCCGGATGGGCGGGGTCCAGCGGCAGGTGGGCCGCCCCGGCGGCCAGCGTGCCGAGGACGGCGACGAGCTGGTCGAGGCCGCGCGGCAGCGCGATGCCGACGAGGGTGCCCGGTCCGGCGCCGTGCCGGGCGAGCGCCGCCGCGGCGTGCGCGACCCGGCGGGTCAGCTCGGCGTACGTGACGTGCGCGCCGTCCGCGACGACGGCGACCGCGTCCGGGCGTTCCGCCGCCCGGGCGGCGAGCAGCGCGGGGACCGTGCGGGCGGTGAGGTCCGGGCGCGGGGCCGGCGCGGCGAGCTGGTCGCGCAGCTCGTCCGCGTCGAGCAGCGGCAGTTCCCCGAGGAGGGTCGTGGGGTCGGCGAGGGCGGCGTCGAGCAGGCGCGTCCAGTGGCCGACGATCCGGTGGACGGTGTCGGCGGTGAGACACCCGCCGCCGTCCGTGGTCCCGGGGCCGGGGCCGTCCGAGGTCGGTCCGCCGTCCTCTCCGGGGGCGGTCCCGAAGGGCGGCGCGGTGCGGAACTGCGCGCTGCCGTGGATCTCGTCCCCGCTGTCCACGAGCTGGAGGTGGAGGAGGTTGCGGACCGCGTCGGGGAAGCCGATCCAGCGCACCCGGGCGGTCACGGCCCCGAAGCCCGGCGCGGGCGCGGCGGGGCGGCGCCGGTAGCTGACCGACAGCGGGGTGAGCGCCGTCCGGGGGGTGAGGCCGCCGACCGCCTGCCCGAGCGGGACGGCCCGGTGCGGGTACAGCGCGCGCAGTTCGCCGCGCACCGCGCGCGTCCAGTCCTCGAACGGCAGGCGTCCGGGGTGCCGGCCGTCGACGGGCCGTATCCGCAGGGGCAGTTCGTTGACGGCGAGTCCGACGCCCACCGGTGCGCCGGGCGTCCGCAGGGACAGCTCGATCGCCGTGGAGGGGGCGGGGTCCCCGTAGCGGACGAGGAGCGCGTGCCAGGCGGAGAGGAGGAGTTCGAAGCGGGTGACGTCGAGCTTGCGGGCGGCCTCCGCGAGCGCGGCGCAGCGTTCGCCGTCGAGCCGGAACGGCACCTCGGCGCCGGGCGCGGCCACCAGACCGCCGTCCGCGGGCGGCACCAGGCCGGGCAGGACGGGCGCGTCCGGCGCGTACCCGTGCTCCTCCCAGTACGCGCGGGCGGCGGCGACGGCCTCCGGTGCGGGCGGGTCCGCCGGGGTCCCGGCGGCGGGCGGCAGGGGTTCGCCCCGGTAGCCGGCGGCGAGGTCGGCGACGAGGCGGTCCTTGGACTCGCCGTCGAGGACGAGGTGGTGGGCGACGACCAGGAGGACGTGGCGTTCGGGGCCCGTACGGAACAGGGTGAAGCGGCAGAGGGGACCGGCGTCGGCGTCGAACGGTGCCGCGCGCTCCCGGGCCAGGGCGGCTTCCAGCTCTTCGGGCGCGCAGTCGGCGCGCCGGGGGGCCGGGACCTCGCAGCGGTGGACGGAGCCGTCCGGCCTCGGCCGGCTCGCGAGTGCCGGGTGGTGCGCGGTCACCGCCCGGCAGGCGTGGTCGAGAGCGTCGGTGTCGAGCGGGCCGACGAGGTCGAGGGTGACGGCCAGGTGGTAGGCGCCGCCGGTGTCGCGCGTGCGCTCGGTGAGCCAGATGCCGTGCTGGGCCGGGCTGAGCTGGGTCATGGGGTGGCCTCGCGTGGGTCGTGGGTGAGGATCCGGCGCAGCTCCCGCTTGAGGACCTTGCCGCCCTCGTTTCGGGGGAGCTCGTCGAGGAACAGGACGGTCGCGGGGAGTTCGTGGACGGCCAGCAGGTCGAGCAGGAAGGCCCGCAGGGCGGTCGCGGTCAGGCGGTCGCGGTCGCCGCCGCTGCCGGCCGGGTCCGCGCCGCGCGGGACGACGGCGGCGGCGACGACGCTCCCCAGGACGGGGTGCGGGACGCCGACGGCGGCGGCGTCGGCGACGTCCGGGTGGGCGTGCAGCGCGTTCTCGACCTGGAGCGTGGAGACCTTGTGGGCGCCGGACTTGACGACGTCCCGCTCGCGGTCGAGGAGGTGCAGGAAGCCGTCCTCGTCGACGCGGCCGAGGTCGCCCATCCGGGTCCAGCCGCCGTGGAACACCCCGGCGTCGCCGTCCCCCAGGTAGGCGCGCGGGGCACCGGGTGAGCGGAGCCACAGCTCGCCGGGGTCGCCGGGCGGCAGCGGGCGTCCCGACTCGTCGGTGACGCGCAGGTCGGCCAGTGAGGCCGGCCGGCCGGGCGACCACGGCCGGGCGGGGTCGAAGAGCAGCGTGATCTGGGCGGGGGCGGCCTCCGTCGACGTGTAGTAGTTGACGATCCGGGCCGGGGCGAAGGCCCGGCTGAGCCCGAGCGCCACCTGGTGGGGCAGGGCCGCGGCGGTCGAGCCGACGAGGCGGACGGTGCCGAGGGCGCCGGTCTCGGCGGCGGCCGCCAGGGCGGGTGAGGCGAGGAGTTCGATCGCCATGGCGGGCACCACGAAGACGCTGCCGACGCCGTGTTCGGCGATCGCCCGGAGGAACCGCGCCGGGGTGAACTGCGGCGCGGTGACACAGGTCGCGTGCGCGTCGAGCGCGTTGACGAGCATGGTCTGGCCCGCGTTGCCGCCCACGGGGAAGGCGTGCAGGAAGGTGCGGGAGTGCCGGAGCGGCCGGCGCCGCTCGTCGCGCGTGCAGCCGTGGGCCAGGTTCGCGTGCGCGGCCACCACGCCCTTGGGCACTCCGGTGGTGCCGGAGGTGTACAGGATCTGGGCCGGGGCCGCCGGGTCGGGCTCGGGAAGGCACGGGTCGGGGGGATGCCCGGCCGCGTCCTCCTCGGTGAGCCCGCGCACGCCCGGCGGCGTACCGGCCGGCAGGCCGGGGCCGGCGTGCACGAGGAGGCGGGTTCCCGAGTCCGTCAGGGCGTGTTCCAGGCCGGCGGGCGGCATCCGGTCGGAGAGCGGGACGGCGACGCCGCCGGCCCGCAGGACGGCGAGGAACGCCACCGCGTACTCGGTCCACCGGTCCGTGCCGAACCACAGCCCCACCCGGTCCCCGGCGGCGAGCCCGGCCGCGCGCAGGGCGGCGGCCAGGGCACCGCTTCGGTCCTGCCAGTCGGCGAAGCCCAGTCGGGCCGGTCCGTTGACGATCGCCGTACGGTCTCCGTGGGCGGCGGCCCGATGGGCGAGCAGCGCCGGCAGGGTGGCGGGCGGGGCCGGGGCGGGGCCGGGGGCGGAGCCGCCGGGTCCGGGGCGACGGCGGATCACGGGGCACCCGCCTTCGCCCGGCGGCCGGCGGCGTCCGGCTCCTCGCCGCGGTCAGCGGCACTCGCCCCGGCCGCGCGGGCGGGGACGCCGGTCGTCGCCCCGGGCTCCGTGGCACTCGTCTCCGGCCGGCCGGTGCCGGTGCCCGTCGTCGCCCCGCGCTGGGTGGCGCTCGTCCTCGCCCGGCGGTCCGCCGCGGCGCGGGCCCGCTCCCGCAGGCCGACCAGGTCGTCCGGCTCCGCGTCGGGGACGTCGCGGTCGAAGCGCGCCAGCGACGGCAGCCGGAGACCGAGGGCGACCAGGCCCGCCATCGCCAGCCCGAACAGCACGTACATCAGGGCGATGCCCCGGCCGGGGCCCGTGCCGATGAGCGGCCCGAAGACCGGGGCGAGGGCGCCGCCGGGCTCCATGAGCGGCCCGAAGAAGCCGGAGCCGAGCGGGGCGACGACACCGTGGCCCAGCGGGATCGTGGACCAGGCGACCAGCGTGTTGAGGGCGAGCACCCGTCCGTGGAACCGCTGCGCCACCTTCGTCTGGACGATCGTCGCGTAGATGCCGTTGACGAGGGCGAGGGCGAAGGACATCCCGAAGGCCCCGAGGGCGACCACCCAGAGGTTCGCGCGCAGCCCCGTGACGGCACCCGCCAGGGCGAGGAGCCCGGCGAGGGCGAGCATGCCGCGCAGCCGGTGGCGGCGCGGCCCGCCCCAGAAGCCCATGGCCACACCGCCCAGGAGCGCGCCCGCGCCGCCCGCGACCGCGACCCGGGCCGCTCCCCCGAGGTCGTCGAAGGCGAGGACCAGCGGGGTGGTGAGGAGGAAGAGCGGCGAGAGGAAGACGTTGAGCCCGGCGAACCACAGGAGCATCGAGCGGAAGCCGCGGTGCCGCCAGGCGTGGGCGAAGCCGTTGCGGATCTCCGTGCCGAGGGACTCGCGCCGGGTCCAGGGCAGCGTGCGGGGGAACCGCACCACGAGGAGGATCCCGATGGCCACGGCGTAACTGATCACGTCGATGACGAGGATGCCGCGCAGCCCGATCGCCGCCATCAGCGCGACGGCGGCCAGCGGCACGACGAACTGCGCCGTGCCGAAGGCGAGCTGGACGATGCCGTTGGCGTGGCCCAGGTAGCGCTTGGGCACGAGCTGCGGCACTGCCGAGGCGTACGCGAGCCGCTGGAAGGTCAGCGCGACGGAGAGCACTCCGAGCAGGACGTACACCTCCCACGACCGCAGCTGACCGGTGAGGAGCAGGACGAGCAGCCCGGCCTGGGTGGCGCCGGCGGCGACGTCGCCGACGAGCATCACCCGGCGCCGGTCCGTCCGGTCGACGAGCGCCCCGGCGAGCGGGCCGACGAGGATGCCGGGGAGCATGGCGACGACCGCGTACAGCGCGTACCGGGCCATCGAGCCGGTCTCCAGGAGGATCCATACCGGCAGGGCGAACTCGGTGAGCGCGGAGCCGGTGATGGAGGCGAGCTGGCCTCCCGCGACCAGCAGGAAGCGCCTCATGCCGGGCTGCGGGCCGTCGTCCGGCTCCGTGCCGGGGGCCGGGCCGTCGCCGTTCGCGGTGGCGCGGCCGGGTGCGGGCCCCGTGCCCTCGGCGGGGCCCGTCACGGAGGCGACGGGGGAGGCGACGGGTCCGGTCTCGCCGTGGAACCACCAGGAGTTCTCCGGTTCCGCGGCGGGCAGCGCGTCGGTGGTGCCGTCCAGCACGGCCCGGTGCACGCGCGTGACGGCCTCCGCGACCTCGACGGCCCGGTAGGTGATGAAGAAGTGCCCGCCCTCGTCCAGCACGGCCACGGCCGAGCGCTCGGCGAGGAGCAGCCATTCCCGGTAGCGCTCCTGGTAGAAGTCGGCGGCCGGGTCCCGGTCGCCGACCAGCGAGACCAGCGGTGCGCGGAGCCGGGGCGCGCCGTCGGCGACCTCCGCGATGGCCCGGGTGAACCAGTCCTCCGCGGCCCTGGTGTCCCGGCGCATGTTGCCGATGACGAAGCGGACCTGCTCCTCGTCGAGCTCGGAGGTGTCGACGCCCATGCCGGTCAGCCAGTTGGCGTACGTCCGGTCGCCGACCAGCGGCTCCAGCGAGGCGAGCTTCCCGAGGGCGGTGAGGACGCGGCTGCGCGGTTTCGCGAAGGGGTACTGGGCGCCGGCGTACACGCCCTCCAGCTCCCGGCCGGACGCCTCCAGGGAGCGCGCGACGGCGACGGCGAGGGCCGTGCCGACGGCGCAGTGGCCGTAGACGACGAGCGGGCCCTCCACCCGCTCCCGGACCTCCGCCGCGATGCCCTCGGCGAGGTCGTCGAAGGAGAGGCGCTGCTCGGTCACCCCGAGGTCGTGCCCGGGGATGGCGACGGCCCACAGTTCGGTGTCGGGCGGCAGCGCGTCGGCGACGGGCTGGTAGACGACGGCGCTGCCGCCCCCGTACGGGACGCAGACGAGGGTGAGCCGCCGCCGCTCGGCGGGGACCGCGCGGGTGAGCCGGTGCAGCAGGGACCGCGGTCCGCTGTCCCGCTCGTCCCGGGAGGCGACGGCGGCGAGCTCGCGGACCGTGCGGTGGGTGAACAGGTCCATCACGCTGATGGGGCGGGCCCCGGTCTCCGTCAGCCGCTTGCGGGCCTTGGCCACGACCTGGGTGGCGAGGAGCGAATGGCCGCCGAGGTCGAAGAAGTTCTCGTCGGCGCCCACCCGGGGCAGCCCCAGGACCTCGGCCCAGATCTCGGCGAGGACGGTCTCGGCCGGCGTCTCCGGCTCGGCCGCTCCGGCCGCGCGGTGGACCGTCGGGGCGGGCAGGGCGCGACGGTCCAGCTTGCCGTTCGGGGTGAGCGGCAGCGCGGGCACGACGGTGAAGGCGGTCGGCACCTGGTGGTCGGGCAGGCTCCGTCGGAGCGTGGCGCGCAGCGCGGACGGGTCGGGCTCGTCCGCGCCCGCGGCGGGGACGAGGTAGCCGACGAGGCGCTTGTCGCCGGGGCGGTCCTCGCGGAGCACGACGGCGGCGTCGGCGATGCCGGGCTGGGCGCGGAGCGCGGCCTCGGTCTCGCCGGGTTCGATCCGCAGGCCGCGGAGCTTGATCTGCTGGTCGATCCGGCCGAGGTGTTCGAGCGTGCCGTCCGGGCGCCGGCGCGCGAGGTCGCCGGTGCGGTAGAGCCGGGAGCCGGGCGGGCCGTAGGGGTCGGGGACGAAGCGGGTGGCGGTGAGTCCCGGGCGCCGGTGGTAGCCGAGGGCGACGGCGGTCCCGCCGATGTGGAGTTCCCCGGGGGCGCCGGGCGGCACCGGGCGCAGCCGCTCGTCGAGCACGTAGAGGCGCGTGTTGTCGATGGGGAGGCCGATCGGCACGGTCTCCATCGGTCCCGCGCACTCCCACGCGGAGACGTCCACGGCGGCTTCGGTGGGTCCGTACAGGTTGGCCAGGGACAGGCCGGGCAGCCGTGAGGTCAGCTCGCGGGCGGCGTCCGGGGGCAGCGCCTCGCCGCTGCACACCACGCGCCGCAGTCCCGCGCAGCGCTCCACGCCCTCCTCGGTGAGGAAGGCGGTGAGCATGGCGGGCACGAAGTGGGCGACGGTGACGCCCGCGGCGACGATGAGGTCGCGCAGGTAGCCGCTGTCCTTCTGTCCGCCGGGTTTGGCGAGCACGATCCGGGCGCCGGTGGTGAGCGGCCAGAAGAACTCCCAGACCGACACGTCGAATCCGGTCGGGGTCTTCTGGAGGACGGCGTCGTCGGGTCCGATCCGGTACGCCTCCTGCATCCATTGGACGCGGTTGGCGATGGCCCGGTGGGTGTTGGGCACGCCCTTCGGACGGCCGGTGGAGCCGGAGGTGTAGATGAGGTAGGCGGTGTCGTCCGGCCGCGGGCCGGCGGGTACGGCGCGCGGCCGGGGCCACTCGGCGGGGTCGTCGAGGAGCAGGACGCGGGCGGTGCAGCCGTCGGGGGTGGCGAGCCCCCGCTGGGTGAGCAGGACGGGGGCGTCGCTGTCGGCGAGCAGGAAGGCCAGGCGCTCGGCGGGGTAGTCCGGTTCGAGGGGGGTGTACGCGGCTCCGGTGCGCAGCACGCCGAGGAGTCCGGCGACGAGCTCCGGCGAGCGCTCGGCGCTGACGGCGACCAGGTCGCCGGGGCCGACGCCCTCCGCGGCGAGGCGGGCGGCGATCCGGTCGGCCAGGGCGTCCAGGGCGCGGTACGTCAGGGCGGGGCGGTCCTCGACGGCGACCGCCACGGCGTCCGGGGTGCGGGCGGCCTGTTCGGCGAAGAGGGCGGTCAGGGTGGTGGCCGGCCGGTCGGCGGCGGTGTCGTTGAACCGCTCGGTCTCGAACGCCCGCTGCTCGTCGGTGAGGGCGTCGAGGCCGGAGAGGGGGACGTCGGGCGCGGTGGCGACGGCGTCGAGCAGTCGTCCGAGGTGGGAGGCGAGGAGGGCGACGTCCTCCTCGGCGAAGAGGTCGGTGTTGTAGTTGAAGGAGCCGTACAGGCCCTCCGGCCACTCCTGGAGGAAGAGTTCGAGGTCGAACCGGGTGCCGCTCGCACGGACGCCGAACGGCTCGACCTCCACGGGGAGTTCGAGGGCGGTGTCGTCGCGCTGGACGGCGTAGTTCTGCACGGCGAGGACGGCCTGGAAGACCGGGGGCCGCGAGACGTCCCGGGGCACGTTCAGCTCGCTGACCAGCTGGGCGAACGGCAGCTCCTGGTGGGCGTACGCGTCGAGGCAGGTCTCGCGGGTGCGGCGGACCAGCTCGGCGAAGGACGGATCGCCCTCCAGCCGCGCGGGCAGTGCGAGCACGTTCACGAACATGCCGACCAGCGGCTCCAGTTCGGGCTCGGTGCGGCCGGCGACGGGCGAGCCGACGGCGAAGTCGCGCCGCCCGCCGTAGCGGTACAGCAGGACCTGGAACGCGGCCAGGAGCACCATGTGGGGGGTGGCGTCGTGCCGGTCGCCGAGGGCGGTCAGCCGGTCGAGGAGCGGCCGGTCCACGGAGAAGGCGTACCCGGCGCCCTCGAAGGTCTGCCGGGGCGGCCGGGGCCGGGAGAAGGCCAGCTCCAGCGGCTCGACCCCGCCGAGCTCGCGTCCCCAGTGGGCGAGTTCGGCGGCGAGCCGCTCACCGCTCAGGCGCTCGCGCTGCCAGAGCGCGAAGTCGCCGTAGCGCACGGCCAGTTCCGGGGTGGGGTCCGGCGCGCCGGTCACCCGTGCCGCGTAGCCGCGCAGCACCTCCCCGAGCAGCACCTCGCTCGACCAGCCGTCGCTCACGCTGTGGTGGACGAGCAGCAGGAGGACGTGGTCGTCGTCGGCGAGCCGCACCAGCAGCGACCGGAGCAGCGGCCCTTCCTCCAGGTCGAAGGGAACGGCGGCGGCCTCGTCCACGATCCGTTCGGCGGCGGCTTCGTCGGCCGCCTCGCTCAGGGTGAAGGCGGCCGGTCCCGGCGGGTCGACGACGAGCAGCGGGCGCCCGTCCCCGGTCGCCGGGTAGCGGGACCGGAGCGTCTCGTGGCGGGCGACGCTCGCGTCGAGCGCGGCCCGGAGGGCGTCGGTGTCCAAGGAGCCGCGCAGCCGCCGTACGACGGGAATGTTGTACGCGGCGGTCCCGGGCGCGAACTGCTCCATGAACCAGAGGCGTTCCTGCGCGAAGGAGAGCGGGACGGGCGTTCCGGGAGCGCGGCGCGGCACGACGGCCGTGGGCTTCGGCCGGGACGCCAGGCGCCGCCGGAGCAGCTCGCGCTTGGCGTCGGAGAGGGCGGGCGCGGCGGAACCGGGTGCCGGGGGCCGGCCGGCCGGAGTCGTGGCGCCGGGGACCGGCCCGGTCGCCGGGGCGGGCCGGGGGGCCGGGGGCGGGTCGGCCGGTGCCGTGGTGTCGGTGGAGCTCATGGGGTCGGTCGGCTTCCTTCCAGGGCGTCCTGGGCGGCCAGGAGTTCGACGGCGGCGGCCTCGGACAGGGTGTCGATCTCGGCGGCCAGGGCGGCTTCGACGGCCTCGGCGAAGGCGGCCACGGTGCGGTGGGTGAAGAGCGCGCGGAGCGGGACGGCCAGGTCGACCGCGGCGCGGACGCGGGCGACGACCCGGGTGGCGAGGAGGGAGTGCCCGCCCAGGGCGAAGAAGTCGTCGTGCGCGCCGATGCCGTCGACGCCCAGGACCTCTCCCCAGACGTCGGCGACGAGTTCCTCGGCCTCCGTGCGCGGCGGCACCCGCACGGCCCGGGGCGCGGCAGCCGCGTCGGGCGCCGGCAGCGCGGCCCGGTCGAGCTTCCCGTTCGGGGTGAGCGGCAGCGCGTCCAGGAGGACGAAGGCGTGGGGCACCGCGTGCGGGGGGAGCACGGCGGCGAGTCCGCCGCGCAGGGCGTCCGCGTCGGGTGCGGGAGCGTCCGGGGCGGGGACCACGTGGGCGACGAGGACGTCCCCGCGCGCGGTGACCACCGCCCGTGCCACGCCCGGCAGCGCGAGGAGCGCGGCCTCCACCTCGCCGGGCTCCACCCGGTAGCCGCGCACCTTGACCTGGTCGTCGACGCGCCCCAGGAACTCCAGCGCCCCGTCGGCCCGGCGCCGCACCAGGTCGCCGGTGCGGTAGCGGCGGGCGCCCGGCGGCCCGTCGGGGTCGGGCACGAACGCGCGGGCGGTCGCGCCGGGCCGGCCCAGGTAGCCGTCGGTCACTCCGGCACCGCCGATGACGAGCTCCCCGGGGGTTCCGGGGGGCACCGGTCCGCCGTGCCGGTCGAGGACCGCGACGGTGGTCGCCCCGATCGGACGTCCGATCGGCGGACGCGTGGTGCCGTCCTCGGCGCCGAGGACGGCCGTGGTGGCGATGATCGTCGTCTCGGTGGGGCCGTAGGAGTTGACGAGCCGCACCCGGTCGCCGAACCGCGTCCGCCAGGCCGCGACGGCGTGCGGCTGGACCTGGTCGGCGCCGAGGATCAGCAGGCGCAGCCGGTCCGGCCAGGGAGTCTCGTCCAGGTCGGCGACCAGGTGGTGCCAGTAGGGCGTGGGCAGGTCGAGCACGGTGACGCCGGCGGCGTACGGCTCGGCCAGCTGCTCGGGCAGGGTGGTGTCGGGCCGGGCGGTGACGAGGACGGCACCGGCGGCCAGCGCGGGGAACAGTTCCTCGGCGCTGGTGTCGAAGGAGAGCGTGGCGTACTGCAGCACGCGGTCGTCGCCGGTGAGGCCGTATCCCTCGCGCATCCAGGCGACGCGCGCGGCGAGCGCCCGGTGGGGCACGAGCACGCCCTTGGGCGTTCCCGTCGAGCCGGACGTGTAGATGAGGTACGCCGGGTCGTCGGGACCGGCTTCGTCGCCGGCGGGCGGTTCGGACGGCGCGCCGGGTACGGGCTCCGCCGGGCCGGGGAGCGAGGGCAGGACCGGCATCCCGCCGGGGACCCCGTCGGCGGAGCTGTCGGAGAGGCCGGCGGGCAGGGTCCCGTCCGGGGTGACGAGCAGCGCGGCGCGGCTGTCGGTGAGCATGAGGGCGAGCCGGGAGGCGGGGTACGCGGGGTCGAGCGGGAGGTAGCCCGCGCCGAGGCGCCAGGCCGCGAGCATGGCGACGACGGCCCGCGGGCCCCGGGGCAGGCAGAGCGCGACCAGGTCGCCGCGGCTGACGCCGCGCGCGGCCATCCGGGCGGCGAGGGCCCGGGACGCGTCGGCGAGCGCGCCGCGGGTCAGGGTCTCTTCGGGCCCGACGACGGCGGGGGCGTCGGGCCGCTCGGCCGCCGCCAGGTCGACGGCCCGCAGGACGGTCGAGGGGGCCGGCCCGTCGAGGGCGGGACCGCGGGACCCGTCGGCGAGGAGACGGAGTTCGTCCGCGTCGAGAAGGGGGAGCCGGTGGACCGGCGTCTCGGGGGCGGCGAGCGCGGCCCGGAGCAGCGTCTCGAAGCGGGACGCGAACGCGGCGGCGGTGCGCGCGTGCAGCAGGTCGGTGCGGTAGCCGAAGACGGCGTGCAGGTCGTCCCCGTCCGGCCTGATGTCCAGGCCCAGTTCGAACTTGGCCGCGGTGTGCCCGCCGTCGGTCTCGACGCACGTCAGGTCGGCGAAGCTCCCCTCGCCGAGCGCGCCGCCCTCGTGGGTGTGGACGGCGAGCAGGGTCTGGAAGACGGGCGTGCGGCTCGCGTCGCGGTCGGGCCCCAGCTCTTCGGTCAGGCGCTCGAAGGGGATGCGCCGGTGGGTGAGCGCGCGCAGCCAGTCGGACCGCGTCTTGCGCAGCGCCGCGAGGAAGGTGGGGGTTCCGGCGAAGTCGGCCCGCAGGACGAGGGCGGAGGAGAAGTAGCCGATCGTCCGCTCGCTGTCGACGGTGTCGCGGGCGGCGGTGGGCACGCCGACGCAGAAGTCGTCCTGCCCGGTGGTCCGGTGGAGCAGGCTCGCGTAGGCGGTGGCGAGCACCATGAACGGGGTGACGCGGTGGGCGCGGGCGAAGGCGTCCAGGGCGGGACCGGCCCCGCGCAGCACCCGGGTGTGGTACGCGCCGGAACTGCTGGGCGCGGCCGGCCGGGGCAGGTCGAGCGGCAGCTCCAGCGCGGGCGCCCCGGCCAGGTGTTCGCGCCAGTGGGCCAGTGCGCCGGCGGCCTCGGGGCCGTCGAGCCAGGCGCGTTCGGCGGCGGCGTGCGCCCGGTAGGAGGGCACGGCGGGGAGAGAGGGGTCGCGGCCTTCCCGGTGGGCCGCGTAGCGGTCGGCGAGTTCGGTGCGGAGCAGCCCGAGCGACCATCCGTCCGCGACGATGTGGTGCAGGACGAGGCAGAGCAGGTGCTCCTCCTCGCCGGTGCGCAGCAGCGTCGCCCTGAGCACCGGTCCCCGGGCCAGGTCGAATCCCGCGTTGGTGAGCGAGGCCAGCGTCCCGGCGGTCTCCCGCGTGCCGGCGCCCCGCAGGTCGAGCCGGTGGAGGGGGACGGGCCCGGGCTCGTCCACGACCGCCGACGGCCGTCCGTCCGCGGCGGGAAACCGCGTGCGCAGGGCCTCGTGGCGGGCCACCACGCCGTCGAGCGCCCGGCCCAGCGCCACGGCGTCGAGCGCGCCGCCGAGCCGCAGCACGCAGGGAATGTTGTACGCGGGGTCTCCCGGCTCCAACTGGTCCAGGAACCAGAGCCGTTCCTGCCCGACGGACAGCACCCCGGTGTTCCCGTCCACGACACCGGCCGGTGGCTCGATTCCCGAGGTCACTGCATGGACTCCTGTTCGACGCGGGGCGGGGCGCCGCCGAGGGCGCCACACGAGAGGAACCGGGCGTACCCGAAAGGAACGGTTCCGGACATGGAGAGAGGGGGTGTCCGGGGGAACAGGAGCCCTCGTGGGGCGGCCGCCGCGACGGCACCGATGCTAGGGAGCGGCCCGAGGCGAGGTCAATGGTCTGGACCAGACGATCGCGGCGGCCCCCGCCCGCGGAAGCCGGTAGCCGCAGTTGAGGGCGCCGGACGGATCGCCGGCTCCGCCCGCCACCCCGTCGCCGGCGACCTCCTTCCCGGCGCCCGCCCCCAGGGGCCCCTTCCGTCGCGCGGGACGCGGAGCCGGCGCCGGGCCGCGCACCGAGGGGCCCGCACCGTGGCCGGAACCACTTCCCCGCCGAACGCACGGACAGAGGCGCACGGAACGGGCGATCGCCGTCGACGCGGACATCCTGCCCCCCAACAGCCTCTTGGTCCATACCACTTGACGATTGGTCTAGTCCTTCCTAAGGTCGCGGCAACACTGCGGTGGGTGCAAAGGAGGGACACCACGCACCCAGGGACCCGCAGGGTCGACAGGTCAGGGACCACCCCTGTCCGCCGAACCCCTCCCGAGGAGCACCCTTGAGCACTCTCACGCGGCGGCGCGGTACCGGAACGCCACGGAGCAACGTCCCCCGCACGCGGTCCAAAGCCCTCGCGGGCGCCACCGCGCTGCTCCTCCCGCTGGCCGCCATGGTCGGCCTCGCCGCGCCCGCGGAGGCGGCGACCTCGGCCACCGCCACGTACGCCAAGGCGTCCGACTGGGGCTCCGGCTTCGAGGGCAGGTGGACGGTGAAGAACACCGGCACCACCACCCTCACCTCCTGGACCGTCGAGTGGGACTTCCCCTCCGACACCAAGGTCACCTCCGCCTGGGACGCCACGGTCACCAACTCGGCGAACCACTGGACGGCCAAGAACCTCGGCTGGAACGGCACGCTCGCCCCCGGCGCCTCGATCTCCTTCGGCTTCAACGGCAGCGGGGCCGGCGCCCCCTCCGGCTGCAAGCTCAACGGCGCCTCCTGCGACGGCGGCACCACCAACCCCGGCGACAACGCCCCCTCCGCCCCCGGCACCCCGGTCGCCTCCGACATCACCGACACCTCGGTGAAGCTCACCTGGGCGGCCGCCACCGACGACAAGGGCGTCAAGAACTACGACGTCAAGCGCGACGGCACCACCGTCGCCACCGTCACCGGCACCACCTACACCCACACCGGCCTGGCCGCCGGCACCTCCTACAGCTACACCGTCGTCGCCCGTGACACCGCCGACCAGACCGGCCCCGCCTCCGGCGCCACCCCGGTCCGCACCACCGGCGGCGGGGGCGGCGGCGAGAACCCCGGCGGCAACGGCAAGGTCAACCTGGGCTACTTCACCAACTGGGGCTCCTACACGGTGAAGAACCTCGTGACCTCGGGCTCCGCCTCGAAGATCACGCACATCAACTACGCCTTCGGCAACGTGCAGAACGGCAAGTGCACCATCGGCGACCCCTACGAGGACCACCAGAAGTCCTACACCGCCGCCCAGTCCGTCGACGGCGTCGCCGACACCTGGGACCAGCCGCTGAGCGGCCACTTCAACCAGCTGCGCAAGCTGAAGAAGGCCTACCCGCACATCAAGGTCCTCTGGTCCTTCGGCGGCTGGACCTGGTCCGGCGGCTTCGGCCAGGCAGCGCAGAACCCGACCGCCTTCGCCCAGTCCTGCTACGACCTGGTCGAGGACCCGCGCTGGGCCGACGTCTTCGACGGCATCGACCTCGACTGGGAGTACCCGAACGCCTGCGGCCTCACCTGCGACACCAGCGGCCCGGCCGCCTTCAAGAACATGATGCAGGCCATGCGCGCCAAGTTCGGCCCGAACAACCTGCTCACCGCCGCCATCACCGCCGACGGCTCCACCGGCGGCAAGATCGACGCCGCCGACTACGGCGGCGCCGCCCCGTACATCAACTGGTACGACGTGATGACGTACGACTACTTCGGCTCCTGGGCCGCGCAGGGTCCGACCGCCCCGCACTCCCCGCTGACCTCGTACCCCGGCATCCCCGCACAGGGCTTCAACTCCGCCGACGCGATCGCCAAGCTGAAGGCCAAGGGCGTCCCGGCCTCCAAGCTGCTCCTCGGCATCGGCTTCTACGGCCGCGGCTGGACCGGCGTCACCCAGTCCGCCCCCGGCGGCACCGCCACCGGCCCCGCCGCCGGAGTCGAGCCGGGCAACCAGTACTACAAGGTCCTCAAGACCACCTGCCCCGCCACCGGCACCGTCGGCGGCACCGCCTACGCCCACTGCGGCACCGACTGGTGGAGCTACGACACCCCCGCCACCGTCGGCACCAAGATGACGTGGGCCAAGAACCAGGGCCTGGGCGGCGCGTTCTTCTGGGAGTTCAACGGCGACACCGCCGACGGCGAACTCGTGAACGCGATCAGCAACGGCCTGAAGTAACCCGCGGAGCGAACAACCGGCCCGCCCGTCCCCACCGGGGACGGGCGGGCCGCCGCACGTCCCCGGCACCCGAGACCGGTCCCGGCGCCCTCGGGCGGCCCTCCGGACACGGGGGCGTCGGCCCCCCGGAACCGGTGCGGGTGCACGGGCGCCGGGGTGCGAGCAGGGCGTGGACCGGGGGGAGCACCGCGGTGGACACGCGGGTGAGGACGACGCCCGGGACGGTGGAGCGGGCCGCTCGAACGGCCCCGCGCCCGGTCCGGCCGGCGAGGGCGCGTCCGGGGGTGGCGAGGCGCGGACGCCGAGGCGCCCGCCGGCCGGTTCCGGCCCGCGTGCGGCCCGAGGATTCGGGCCCGCGGCCCGGCCACCGGGTCCGGCCCTGCCGTGGAGGTCAGAGGCCGGCTTGGATGCGCAGGCCCGCCAGGGTGAGGTCCAGGGCGGAACGGAACTGGTCGACGTCGTCGTGGCCGTCGAACTCGTCGACGATCTCGTGGACGAACGGGAACTCGTCGGGGGCGAGCTCGCGCCAGGCCCGGGCGAAGCGGCCGAGGAACTCGTCGCGGCCCACCGCGCCGTCGAGGATCTCCTGGGGAGGTTCCTGGCCCATGTCGACGGCCGAGCCGACGACGACGCCGATGACCGCCGACACGGCGTGGAAGCGCTGGCGGGCGCTGAGGTCCAGGCGCAGGGTCTGCCGGCCGAGCATCTCGTAGATGCGCAGGGAATTGCTCTGCACGTCGGTGTTGCGCATGAAGTAGGCGCCGAGCCAGGGACGGCGGACGACGGCGTCGAAGAGGGTGAGGGCCATCGCGCGCAGGTCGTCGATCGCGTCCTCGCCGGGCGGCAGCTTCTCGAGGTCGGAGAGGACGCCGCCCATCACGTGGTCCGTGGCCAGATCCAGCAGCTCGTCCTTGTTCGCGACGTACCAGTAGATGCTGGCGACGCCTCCCCCGAGGCGCTGGGCCAGGGCGCGGAAGGTCAGGGCGGGGGCTCCCGCCTCGTCGAGCAGGGCGACCGCCTCGCCGAGGACGGACTCCATCGAGTGCGAAGCGCGTCGGCGCCCCCCGACTGAGCGGGCCGGCTGGCGTGCCATGGCGTGGGCTCCTCACTTTTGCCTCGTATCGAACGTTGTTCTATCGTACCGGATGGAACAGCGTTCGATACTCGAACCGCGTTCGATCGAAAGGAGTGCGCCATGACCACCGCCACGCTCACGAAACCGCCCCGCACCTACCCGTCGCTGCGCGCGGCCTGGATCCCCCTGGCCGCGCTCTGCCTGGCCTTCTTCGTCGAGATGGTCGACAACACCCTGCTGTCGATCGCGCTCCCGACCATCGGCCGCGACCTCGGCGCGGGCACGACCGCCCTGCAGTGGGTGACGGGGGCCTACTCGCTCACCTTCGGCGGGCTGCTGCTCACCGCCGGGTCGGTCGCGGACCGGTTCGGGCGCCGCCGCGTGCTCCTGATCGGACTCGGGGTCTTCGGCACGCTCAGCCTCGGCGTGCTCCTCGTCAGCTCCGCGGGCGGGCTCATCGCGTTGCGCGCGGCGCTCGGCATAGCCGCCGCGGCGATGGCGCCGATCACGAACTCCCTGGTCTTCCGCCTTTTCGACGACAAGGCGCTGCGCATGCGCGCCATGACGGTGATGATCGTCGTGGGCATGTCCGGATTCGTCCTCGGCCCGCTGCTTGGCGGCACGGCGCTGGCGCACGTGTCGTGGGAGTGGCTGCTCCTCGTGAACGCTCCCCTCGCGGTGATCGCCTGTGCCGGCGTACGGCGCGGCGTCCCGGCCGACCGCCCGGAGGACCTGACCGAGGACTCCCTCGACGTACCGGGCGCCGTCCTGAGCGTCGCCGCCATCGGTCTCGCCTGCTACTCGCTGACCAGCGGCGTCGAGCACGGCTGGCTCTCCACGATCACCCTGGCCTCGGTCATCGGCGCCCTGGGCTCGGCGATCTGGTTCGTCCGGCACGAGCGCCGCGCGGCCGCGCCCATGCTCGACCTGCGCCTGTTCTCCCGCGGGACGGTCCGGGGCGCCGCCGTCGCCCAGATCGGCACGTCCATCGCCATGGCGAGCGTGATGTTCGGCCTGATCCTGCACTTCCAGTACGCCTACGGATGGAGCCCCGTCCGGGCCGGCCTCGCCAACCTGCCGATCATCGTGACGATGCTCCTGGCGACGCCGCTCTCCGAGTGGCTCGCCCGTCGCTTCGGGCACCGCGTCGCCTGCCTGGTCGGCGCCTGCTTCCTCGCGGGCTCGCTGGCCGGACTCGCCTGGGGCGTCGGGCACGGATACGCCGCCATCGCGGTCTGCATGGTCCTGATGACCATCGGCCTGCGCACCGTCATGACCATCTGCGCGGTCGCCCTCGTCGAAGCCGTGCCGGGCAACCGGACCTCCATCGGCGCCGCCCTCAACGACACCGCCCAGGAGGTCGGCTCCAGCGTCGGCACGGCCGTCGTCGGCACCCTCATCGCCGTCCTGGTCACCACGCGGCTCCCCGCCGGGGCCTGGAACACCGACCTCGTGGCGTCCTTCTTCCACGGCGAACGCCTCACCTACGCCCTCCTCGCCGTGGTCGTCGGCCTGCTCGCCGCCGGCGGTGCGCTGGGTCTCACCGACTCCCGCTCGGTGGAGGAGCACCCGGAGGAGACGGCCGCCTGAGGCCCCGGGCCGCCACGGACGATCGCGGAGGGGGCCG
This sequence comes from Streptomyces sp. NPDC014656, assembly GCF_043084305.1. NCBI lineage: Bacteria > Bacillati > Actinomycetota > Actinomycetes > Kitasatosporales > Streptomycetaceae > Streptomyces > Streptomyces sp. NPDC014656. The sequence goes on along the minus strand of NZ_JBIBZN010000009.1, from coordinate 276,962 downwards.
CCGGTGGATGCCCGGTCCGCCGTGGGCGGCCGGGCGGCGCCGGAGGCTCAGGGGCGGACCAGCGCGTCGACGAGGGCCAGCTCCTCGGCGTCGAAGTCGAGGTGGCGCAGGGCGGCCACGCTGTCCTCGACCTGTCGTGCGCTGCTCGCTCCCACCAGGGCGGAGGTGACGCGGCCTCCGCGCAGGACCCAGGCGAGGGCCAGCTGGGCCAGGGTCTGGCCCCGGGACGCGGCGATGTCGTTCAGGGCGCGCAGCCGGGTCACCAGGTCCTCGGTGACGGCGTCGCGGTTCAGGAAGGGGCTGTCGCTTGCGGCTCGGGAGTCCTCGGGGATGCCGTCCAGGTAGCGCGCGGTCAGCAGGCCCTGCTCCAGCGGGGAGTAGGCGATGGAGCCGACCCGCAGGTCGTCGAGGGCGTCGAGCAGGCCCTCGTCCTCCGGACGCCGGTCGAGCATCGAGTAGCGGGGCTGGTGCAGGGTGAGCGGGGTGCCGAGTTCGCCGAGGATGCGGGCGGCCTCGCGGGTCTGTTCGGCCGAGTAGTTGGAGACTCCGGCGTAGAGCGCCTTGCCCTGCTGGACGGCGGTGTGCAGGGCGCCCATGGTCTCCTCCAGGGGCGTGTGCGGGTCGAAGCGGTGCGAGTAGAAGACGTCGACGTGGTCGAGGCCGAGCCGGCGCAGGCTCTGGTCCAGCGACGAGAGGAGGTACTTGCGGGAACCCCACTCACCGTACGGTCCGGGCCACATCAGGTAGCCGGCCTTCGTGGAGATGACCAGCTCGTCGCGGTAGGGCGCGAAATCCGTCCGCAGGAAGGCTCCGAGGGCGGACTCGGCCGAGCCGGGCGGCGGGCCGTAGTTGTTCGCCAGGTCGAAGTGGGTGATCCCGAGGTCGAAGGCGCGGCGCAGGATGGCGCGCTGGGACTGGGCCGTGCGGTCCGGGCCGAAGTTGTGCCAGAGCCCCAGGGAGAGGGCGGGGAGCTTGAGTCCGCTGTGTCCGGAGCGCCGGTAGGGCATGTCGTCGTAACGGTCGGAAGGTGCGGTGTACAACGCGACTCCATGGCGTGGGAACCGGCGCACGGTGAGGTGGTGCGCGGTGGGCTGTCGTGGCGTGACCCAATCTCTCCCGTCCCCGGGGCATGAATCCAACAGGAGAATCCGATGGGATTCAGCGCAGGGGCTTCTGAATGGCGCATAGGCTTCCGAGTCATGGAACTGCGCCACCTCCAGCACTTCGTCGCCGTCGCCGAGGACCGGCACTTCACCCGGGCCGCGGAGCGGCTGATGGTCTCCCAGTCCGGTCTCTCGGCATCGATCCGCGCCCTGGAGCGGGACCTGAAGGCGCCGCTGTTCGTACGGAGCACCCGCCGGGTGACGCTGACGGAGGCGGGACGGGCGCTGCTGGTCGAGGCGGAGCGCGTCCTGGCGCAGGTGCGGGCCGCGCAGGAGGCGGTGGCGGCCGTGCAGGGTGTGGTGCGCGGCACGCTCTCCCTGGGGACCGAGCAGTGCGTCGCCGGAGTGCACGTGGCGGGGCTGCTGGCGGCGTTCAGGCGGCGGCACCCGGAGGTGGAGATACGGCTGCGGCAGGAGGGCGGGCTCGTCCTGGCCGAGGACGTGGCCGCCGGGCGTCTCGATCTGGCCTTCGCCTACCGCACCCCGGCGGACTCCGATCGGCTGCGCTCGGTGCCGCTGGCGGCCGAGCCGATGATCCTTCTGTGCCACCCGGAGCACCCGCTCGCCTCGGCCGGCCCGGCCCTCTCGCTCCGGGACCTCGCCGAGGAGGTCTTCGTCGACTTCCACCCGGGCTGGGGGCCGCGCCGGGCCACGGACGCCGCCTTCGCCGGCGCGGGCGTGCCGCGGTCCGTGAGCCTGGAGGTGAACGACGTGCACAGCCTCCTGGACCTGGTCGAGGAGGACCTCGGCGTCGCTGCCGTGCCCCGTCATTTCCGGCACAAGCGGGCGTCCCTGCACGCGGTCCCCCTCACCGGCACCGGTGACGCGGTGTACGAGACGGCGGCCCTGCTGCCACCACCGCGGGCCGCCAGTCCGGCGGCCCGCGCGCTGATGGAGCTGCTGGAGCGAGGCACGCGGTGAGGGCGGGGGCCCCGATCCGGGGACGCGGCGCGACGGCCCCGTACCCGGCGGAGTGCGCCGGGAACGGGGCCGTCCCCCGGGCGGGGCGCCGGCGTCACGCGGGCGCCCGGTGGGTCAGAACTGGAGCGACCAGGCGTTGATGTAGCCGGTGTCGTTGGTCCAGTTGTCGGTGACGCGGAGCTTCCGGGTGCCGTCGGCGGCCTCGCCGGAGGCGTTGACGGTGAAGGTGCCCTGGATGTTGTCGGCGCTGTCGACGGGGTTGTGGTCCTTGAGGAGGAAGGCGGTGCCGTCGGGGGCGACCAGCTCCAGCCTCACGTCGCCGCGGTAGGTGTGGCGGACTCCTTTCCCCGCCACCGAGCCGCCCGGCGCTCACCTGAGGGGCCTGGAACAGATCCTCTGACCAGCCGCCCCGTCGTCCGCACGGTCACCCGAACCGTCCTGCTGACCCGTCCGGACGGACCGGTCAGGACCTGGACGTCCACGCCGTGGCGCTTGTGCTTCCCCCGTAGGTGTCACCGCGCCGCAGGTGGACAAGCACGCGAGGCTCCTGGCAGCACGGAGGATCTTGGTCGTGACACCGTCCGGCAGGAGCTTCGTCGTTGCGCGGGAGCGTCCCACCTCAAGGCCGTCAGGCATCGAGGAGGAGGAGCCGACGGCGGGTTCGTCGCCGGCCTCCCGCTGCGGGATGCCGGGGAGGACGCCACCGGCCGACGATATGTACTAGGCTGACGAGTCAGTGTAGTTTTGGTCGGCGGCAGCGCGACCGGGTGATGACGGCACCGCCGGGCGCCGGTGGGGTTCACCACCCGGGGCGGGTTTCTGCCCAGAGCGGGCTTCCGCGCCGGTCGGTCACCGACTGCCTTACGGTGTGTGGCGGTCGGGCACACCGGCCGCCATCCGGTACGGCGAAGACGTAAGAGAGATCATGGGACGCACAGCAGGGCGAGGGGCCGAGGACACGAAGCGGCTGCTTCTGGACGCCGCGCGAGACGTCGTCGTGGCGCAGGGAGCCCGGGCGACCCTGGATGACGTCGCCGCCGCGGCGGGCGTGACCCGGGGAGCGGTGATCTATCACTACAGCTCGAAGAACGCGTTGTGGGTGGCTCTGGCCCGCGATGTACTTGAGCAGTTCTGGCGGACCGTGCACGAGCTCCTCGAGGACGGCCGGGCGCCCGGACGTCTGGCGCGGGCCTTCATCCGCGCGTCACTCGAGGGCGACGCGATCGAGGCCGTCGGCGAGCGGCTCTTCCTGTTGGCCGCCCTCGCCGTCACCCCCGGCGTGTCCGAGATCGTGGCCGAAGACGGGTACCGCTGGAAGGCCGAGATGGCCGAGGACGGGATTTCCGTCGGGGCGCGGACCGTCATCCTCAACGCTGTCGACGGCGCCGGCATGATGGCCGGGTGGGGGCTGAAGTACGACCGCACCGAGCTCGTCGCCCTGCGCGCCGAACTGGAGCGCCTCACCACCCCGGGTTCCTAGCGCTCCGGCAGCACGGACGGGCGGCCGCGCCGCGTCTTGAGCCGGCTGCGCGTCGGCGCCGGCAGGAGACCCCACCGGAAGGGGGGCGTCCCGCACGGTGCCACGGGTCGCAGAGGTTCCGAGAGAACAGCACGGCTTCGGCGCCGAGGCCGTCACGCCTGGCCGCCGCCCTCATGGGCCTGGCCGTCGGTCGCCGCCGCCCGGTGGCGCGCCGGCCACAGTGAAGGATCCTTGCGCAACCGGGCGCATGCGCACTGCGGCCCCGGCCATGGGGCGCTGTCCGACGAGAGTCCGCCGGGAGGCGATCTCGTCACGCCTGTCGAACCCAGCCCACCCCCGTCCGAGGTCACTCCGCCGGCCGACGGGACGCGCCGATGCGTCGAGCGGCCTTCCTGGATCTCGCGCGGTTCAGGTCTTCGGGGTGGGCGCGCGTTCCTCGCGCTCGGCTACGAGCATCCGCCGGTCCCGCCTGAACGATCACGCCCGGCCTGATCGTCCTACGGCCCGACCGGCCAGGACCGACCGCCGAAAGGCGCGGCGCTCCGGCCTCCACGGAGCATTCGCGCGGGATCGAGGGTTCCGCGCCGCCCGCCCGTTCCGATCGCCACGCCTCCCCTTCCCCTGCGCGGCCGCCCGCGGCGACCGCTCCGTCGCGGAGTTCCACCCGCTTGAAACTGCACTGACGTGTCAGTACAGTATTCGTGATGGGACAAGCGGCTGATCAGCCGCGAGGAACGGAGCGCAATCATGAACACTCCCCCCACCCGCCAAGTCGACGTCGTCGTCGTCGGCGCCGGACTCGCAGGACTCACGGCGGCGGACGAGCTCTCCCGAGCCGGGCACGACGTCGTCGTGATCGAGGGCCGTGACCGTGTCGGCGGACGGGTCCACACGGTCGAGGTCGCGGGCGTCCCCGTCGATGCCGGAGCGACCTGGGTCGCACCGCATCACGCGGCGGTACGCGATCTCGTGAGCCGGTTCGGCGGCGAGTTCGTGCCCCAGTTCCACCAGGGCAAGGGAGTCATGTCCTTCGGAGGCAAGCGCAAGATCGAGAGCGCCACTTCCATGGCGCCCTGGGGAATGCTCGACATCACGCGGATCCTGAACGACCTGCAGAAGATGGTCAACGGCCTTCCCGTCTCGGCTCCCTGGAAGCACCCTGAAGCCGCACAGCTCGATTCGATGTCGCTCGGCGAATGGCTCACCGCGAAGCACGCCCTGAAGGACACCCGGAAATTCCTGACCATGTTCAGCCTGGTGCAGTGGGGTGCGCCCGTCAGCGACGTGTCGCTCTTCAACGCCCTGCGCTACATCAAGAACCTGGGCGGCATCGAGTTCATGCTCACCGTCGAGGGCGGCGACCAGCAGGACCGAGTGCTGGGAACCACGCACTCGCTGGTCGGCAAGCTCGCCGACACGCTGGAGGACCGCGTGATCGTCGGCTCCCCGGTCGAGCGCGTCACCACGGTCGGCGACCGCGCGACGGTCGAGACCGGCAGGCACGCCATCGAAGCCCGGTACGTCGTCGTGACGGCGTCCCCCACCCATCGTTCGACGATCAAGTTCACGCCCGCACTCCCGGAACGTCACTACGGCCTCTCCCGCAGCTGGCGGCTCGGCGCGCTCAGCAAGGCATTCGTCGCCTACGACCGCCCGTTCTGGAGGGACGAAGGGCTGTCGGGAGAGGGGATGTCCGACGACGAGACCGTCTTCCTCACCTTCGACGTCAGCCCCAGCGCCGACGGCCCCGGCATCCTCATGGTGTTCTGCGACGCACGCGGGTTCGACGCCCACGACGAGGACGAGCGCCGGCGCCGGGTCGTCAAGCACCTCGTCCACCTGTTCGGGGAGCGTGCGCGGCACGCGGTCGACTACACCGACTTCTCCTGGGGCAACGACGTCTTCGCCCCGGGCGGGCCCAACCCGGCAGTCGGCCCGAAGGCATGGACGACCTTCGGCCCGTACCTGCGCGAGCCGGTCGGCCTGGTGCACTGGGCCGGCAGCGAGACGGCCGACGAGACCTCGGGCAGCATGAACGGCGCGATGCTGTCCGGCCGGCGCGCAGCGGCCGAAGTGGCGGCCCTCCTCGACGCGGGGCGGTGACGGCACCCACCCGCATCAGCCTCAAGGGCGGGCCCCGGCCCTCAACCGTACGCACGGCGCCGGGACGGCCCCGCGGGCCCGTCCCGTACGGCAACTCTTCGACCGGGCGGTGGCCGGGGACGGCCACCGCCCGGTCGCCCTGCGCACCCCGCTCGCTCAGAACGCTCCGGCGTGACGGGCACGCTCAGAGAAGCCCCCCCGCCCGCCCGGCGTTTCGTTCCGGCGCCCTCGCCCGCGCCCACCGAGCCGGCCCAGGCGCCGCACCCGCCGTGCCCCTCCCACAGCGACCCCGCAGACACGAAACTGCACGCACGAGGAGACACTCCTTGAACACCCGCACACCCCGCGCCCTCATCGTCGGCATGGGCATCGGCGGCCTCGCCACCGCCATGCGCCTCAACGAGATCGGCTGGGAGCCCGTCATCGTCGAGCGCGCGCCCGCGCGCCGCGCCGCCGGCTACTTCATCGGCCTCTTCGAGACCGGCCGCGCCACCGCACAGCGCATGGGCGTCCTCGACGCCATCGGCAACCGCACCGACCTCACCAGCATCACCTACGACGTGGAGCGGGACGGACGCCGGCGCCCCGGCATGGGGTACGGCGACCTGCCCGGAGGCCCTCGCCTGATCCTGCGCGGCGACATCGAGACCGCCCTCTACGACGCCGTCGCCCCGCGCACCGAAATCCGCTACGGCACCACACCCACGGCCTTCGACGAACACTCCACGGGAGTCGACGTCACCTTGCGCACCACCGGTGAGGACGCCTCGGAGACCACCGAGCACTTCGACCTCGTGGTCGGCGCCGACGGCATGCGCTCCACCGTCCGCCGCCTCGTGTTCGGCCCCGACAGCCAGTTCCTGCGCCCCCTCAACCACATCGTCGCCGCCACCGTCATGAAAGAACCCGTCCCCGGCTACCGGCCCCAGGACGGCGTCGTCCTGGCCGAACCCGGGCGATCGGTATGGACCTTCCCCTTCACCGACCACCGTCCCGGGCTGCTGTTCAACTACCGCACCGACGACGAAGACGCCCAGTTCCGCCGCCCTCCCATGGAGTCCTTGCGCGCCGCCTTCGGACCGGAGCCCACCGGCCCCGTCCTGGAGCACCTGCTCCAGCAGTTCGAGCAGGCCGACGACTACATCTTCGACTCCGCCCACCAGGTGGAGATGGCCACCTGGCACACCGACCGGATCGTCCTGCTCGGTGACGCCGCCTGGTGCCTCACCCTCTACTCCGGCATGGGCGCCTCCACCGCCCTGGCCGGCGCCGACCTCCTGGGCAGCCTGCTCCAGCGCAACCCCGGCAGCACCACCCGCGCCCTGCGCGAATGGGACCAGAAACTGCGCCCCTTCATGACCATGCAGCAAGAGTCCGCTCGCACCGAGGGCCTGACGACGTTCGTACCCCAGACCCGTAAGGACAAGGTGGTGCGCACCGCCCTGCAGAGGGTACTGGCGCACCGGACCGGCAAGAAGGTCATGTCGGCCCTGCTGGCCAAGACGTTCGAGGAGATGTCCGTCGACATCGCCGCTGTCTGACCGTCCCCTTGGCGAGCGGACCGGCACCCGCCTCCGCGGCCCGGCCACCCGGGGGGCCGTGACCGACGGTCGGTGGAGCGGCCCGGCGCGCACCGCCCGTCAGTGGAGTGCTCCGGCGCGCACCGCCCGTTAGACGAGGACGGTCGGCCAGCCCCAACACGAACGGGCGCACGGCGGCGCCTGCGGCCGTCCGGGCCGTGCTCAAGATGTACTGGACGCCGACGGAAACCCCTCGCCCAGCGGGTCGACAGGGTGTCCGCGGCCCGCCCCCCTTCGAAGGCGACATTCCTTTGCTGATCCCCGTCCTGATCGTGATCACCGCCGTGATGGCCGGCTGGTCGCTCCTCGCCGGGCGGCTGGAGCGACTGCACGTGAGGGCACCGCTGGTGCTGGTGCTCGCGGGCGTGGCCACCGGTCTGTTCACGCACAGCGAGATCGCCGTCGCGCTGAACTCCGAGGTCGCCCAGCACGTGGCCGAGATCATCCTGGCCGTACTGCTGTTCGTGGACGCCACCGAGCTGCGGGGCGGGCGGCTGTTCGGCCGGGACCCGGGCTCCGCCGCCCGCCTGCTGCTGGTGGCCCTGCCGCTCAGCCTCGGCGCGACGGTCCTGCTCGGCGGGCTGCTGCTGCCCGAGCTTTCGGTCGGGGTGCTGCTGCTGATCGCCTGCGTCGTCGTCCCGACCGACTTCGCTCCGGCCGAGAGCCTGGTCCGCGACCGGCGGATCCCGGCACGGGTGCGCAACGTGCTCAACGTGGAGAGCGGCTACAACGACGGCATCGTCTCACCGGTCTTCCTGTTCGCACTGGTGCTCGCCGGGTCCACGACCGAGAAGCGCACACCGTGGGAGGCACTGGCCACCACCGTGCCGTTCGCGCTCAAGGCCCTCGCCATCGGGACCCTGGTCGGCGCGCTGCTCGCCTGGCTGATGAACCTCGCCCAGCGCGCGGACTTCATGACCGACCAGTCCCGGCGGATCATCGGGCTGGTCGTCCCGCTGCTGACCTACACCTCGACGGTCGCGGTACACGGCAACGGCTTCGTCGCCGCGTTCGTGGCCGGTGTCGCCTTCCGGTACGTCCGGCGGGCCCGCCAGCGCCACGGCGGCGCCGCTCCGGCCGGCTCCGACCTCCAGCTGGTCGAGGACACCAGTGCCCTGATGACCATGGTCATGTGGTTCTTCTTCGGCAACGCGGTCGTGCTCACCTTCGTCGTCGGCCTCGACCGGTCGGTCCTGCTGCTGTGCGCGGCCGCGCTCACCGTGCTGCGGATCGTGCCGGTCCTCCTGGCCCTGCTCGGCTCCCGGCTCGGTCGGCGCGACCGGCTGATGGTCGGCGCGCTCGGACCACGCGGCACCACCTCGATCGTGTTCGGCCTGCTCGCCTTCAACGCCCTCCCGGACGGACCGGGAGCCGACAGGGCGCTCGAAGCCACGGTGCTCGTCGTGCTCGGCAGCCTCCTGCTGCACGGCGGGGGGTCGATGGCCATCGCCCGCCTGCTGCGCGGCGAGCCGGGGCAGCGCACGGTCCTCGCTTCCGGCACCGGGCCCGCGGCGGAGACCACCCCCCGTCACGCCCCTTCGAGCGCCGGCGAAGCGGTGGCGCCCGGAGCCGCCGATGGCGCCGTGCCCGCAGCCGGGACGGACGGGGGCGACGGCCGGGCCGCCCGCCGCCCGGCGGCCGACCCGCCCCGCGAGTGAGACCGCCCGGCCGCCGGACCCTCCCCTCCACGGGAACCGCCGTTCACTCCCGTCCGGGACGCCGGCGCGCTGTCGGTACGGGTCGAAGTGCGCGCCCTCCGCGCCGTCTTCAGCGCGCGGCCCGGTCCGCGGCCTCCCGGGTGATGTCGGCGTAGAGACGGAAGAGGGTCGGGCGGGTTTCGTCGGCTCCCCGTTCGTGCAGGGCCGCCCAGCACCGGGCGACGAGCTCCCGGGCCCGGGTGCCGGGCCAGGGCTGGGGCAGGAGCTGGGGCGGCAGCAGCGGGTCGGGCTCCATGGCGCGGGTGAGTTCGGCGGCGAGCTCGACCGCGATGGTGAGGAGCGCGGACGGGGAGAGTTCGGCGGGGTCGGTGAGCCGGGCCAGGCGGGGCCGGGCGACGCGGCCGAGGCGGTGGTAGCGATCGGCGGTCTCCCGCAGGGGCCACAGGCCGCGGGCGAGTTCGGCAGGCTCTCGGGTGTCGCCCTTGCGCAGGTCGGTCGTGGTGAGGAGGGTGAGCGCACGGTGGGCGCCGAGGCGGTGGGCCGCTTCTTCGACGTACGGTTCCCAGGCGTTGGCGCAGACGTACAGTCCGCCCTGGAGCGGGGCGCCGCCGAGGTGGACGAGCGTCTCGCGCAGGGCGTCCCGGGCCGTGCGCGCCGATTCGGGCACGGCGAAGGCGGCCAGGTGCCAGACCCCGTCCCAGGGCGCGAGCCCGGCGTCCTGCTGGAACGCGTGCCGGAGGAAGTCCGCGTTGGGGGCCAGGGCACGCGTGGTGTCCGCCGTCGCGTGCAACCGCGCCTTGCGGCCACGGCCCTCGTGGGTGAACCGGCCCTCGGCCACGAGGCGTTTGACGCACAGCCGTACCTGCTGGTCGCTCATGCCCAGCGTGTTGGCGACGGTGTAGAGCTCGTCCGCGCCGACGGTGCCGTCCTCGCGGATCAGCGCGTGGACGAGCATGCGGGTGGGGACCTCGACGTGGTCCGTCTCGGCGCTCACAGTTCTTCCGTCCCCCTCGTTCCGACGGCGCGCCGCATGGTGGTCACCGCGCCGAATCCCAGCAGCCCGCGCAGGTAGGGCGTGTGCTCGGTCCTCACGGCCGTGAAGCCGCGCCGCTCGTACAGGGCCCTGGCGCGCGGATTGGTGTCGATCACATCCAGTCTGACCTCCCGGCAGTGCTGCTCCGCCGCCACGGCGGTCACTTCGTCGATGAGCAGGCTCCCGACGCCGCGCCCGCGCGTCTCCGGGTCCACGGCGATGCCGTCCATGACGAGCTGTCCGGGGGCCGGGTGGCGTTCGAACAGGGCGAGGAGCAGGAGCTTGGGCAGCCCCCGCAGGCGTCCGTACGCGCGCAGCACGGCGGAGGCCGATCCTCCCGTGAGGGCACGGCCGCCGAGCTGGTAGCCGGCGAGGCCGACGAGCCGCCCGTCGAGGAGCGCGCACACGGCGCGGTCGGCGTTCAGGTGGGCGGCGATGAAGGCCACCGCCTTGTCCGGCGGGTTCAGCGCCGGGCCGAGTTTGCGGCCGAAGGCGTCCCAGTACATCTCGGCCGCCCGTCGCTCGGCGCCGGCCGGAAGGCCCCGGCGGATCGTCACCGGCCCGGTACCGGTGTCCGTCGTTTCCCGTCCCATACCGCGTCCCCTTTTCCTCGCTGCGACCCTGGACTCGAAACTATCATTCTTCCAACGACCGTTCACGTACTGATAGTTTCTGGTGCCCTCACCCGAACAGAGGCGGTCAGATCCCATGCGTCCAAAGATCCAACTCCCACGGCGCGGCCTCCGCATGGCCGTGTGGTCACTCGTCACGGCCCTGGCCGTGACCGCCGGCCTCGTCGGCGTGGTGCTGTGGCAGCACTCCTACGCCATGGACGAGCAGCGGGTCTCGATCCGCCACGGCGGCCACACCCTCAACGGAGTGCTGACCACCCCCAGGGACGGCCGCAAGCGCCACGGCCTGGTCGTGTACGTCCACGGAGACGGCCCCGTCGACGCCACCCACGACGACGGGTACAAGCCCCTGTGGGAGGCGAACGCCGAGGCCGGCTACGCCTCCCTGTCCTGGGACAAGCCCGGCGTCGCGGGCGCGCCGGGGAACTGGCTCGACCAGTCCATGGACGACCGGGCCGACGAGACGGCCGCCGCCATCGCCTGGGCACGCGCCCGGCCGGACATCGACGGCCACCGGATCGGGCTCTGGGGCGCCAGCCAGGCGGGCTGGGTCCTGCCGAAGGTCGCGGCCAAGACGCCCGTGAGCTTCGTCATCGCCGTCTCGCCCGCGGTCGACTGGCTCCGGCAGGGCCGCTACAACCTCCTCGCCGAGCTGCGCGCCGACGGCGCGTCAGCGAGCCGCACCAGCGCGGCGATCGCCAAGAGCGACGCCGTCCGGCGGCTGCTGGAACGCCGGGCGACCTTCGAGGAGTACGTCAAGGCCACGGGCGGCGACCCGGACGGCATGACCGCCGATCGCTGGCGCTTCATCTCCAAGAACCACACCGCGAACGCCACGCGGGACCTTCACGCCCTGCGCGGAGTACCGGTGCTGCTGGCCCTCGCGGGGCACGACCTCAACGTCGACACCGCCGAGACGGAGCGCGTCTACCGCGAGGTTCTGGACGGCGGCGGCGCGTTGACGGCCAAGCGCTTCCCGGACGCGACCCATTCGTTCCTCAAGCGGTCCGTCGAGCGGTCGGACCTCAAGGTCACGCTCACCGCGCTCTTCTCGCCCCGCTCGCTCTTCGCGGACGGATTCCTGGACGGCCAACGACAGTTCCTCAAGGAACTCGACCGAGGCGGCAGCGCCACTCCGTGACCCCGGACGATGACGACCGCCGGACCAGGAAGCGAGATCCGACGGGAGCCCCGGGCGCCCCGGCGCCGTCTCCGCCGACAGCCGGTCCTGTCCGCCTCGGTCCAGAACCCGTCCCTCCGTCGCAGGAGCCCGGTGGGCCCGGCTCGCTGCGGCCGGCTGGGCGGGCAGGACGGCTTCATGCCGTCGGCGACGCGTGCACCGGCAGACGGGTGAAGCCGCGGACGACCCCTCCGGGCCGACGGACCGCCTGCCCCGCGAGGCGCAGGCGGGGCAGTCCGTCCGCCAGAACTCGAAGAGCCGTCTCAGCCGTCAGACGGGCCCATGAGGTGGCGAGCGTCATGTCGCCGTCAGCGGCGAGGTGAGGCCCGGAACCGCGTGTGAGGTCGAATTGGTCAGGGGCGTGAAACCGGGCGGGGTCGCGTCGGGCCGCGGCCAGCACGACGAGAAGTCCACTGCCGCGTGGCAGGGTGCGGCCGGCCACCCGCACGTGCTCACCGGCGAAACGGAGGGCGAACGGGCGGGGAGGATCGAAGCGCAAGGTCTCTTCCATCGCCTCACCCGCAAGCTGGGGCGCTGACCGGAGCAACTGCCATTGCTCCGGGCGGGCGCCGAGCGCAGCGATCGCGTTGCCGATCAGACAGACCGCCGTGTCCAGGCCGAAGACCGTCAACGTCTCGCACACCGCGGCGACTTCTTCCAGGGTCAGCTGCCCCGCGGTGGTGCCTGGCGTCCGTGGCACACCTGGGTTCGAACCCTTCCGGGGATCCCTCCGACGAACGCGCTGAAGCAGGCGCGTCACGTCGTCCCCCGCCTGGTTGCCGTGGCGCGGAGCGCTGAGTCTGCTGATCAGGTCGTCACCCGGACTTCGCCCTCGTTCGTGTTCCAGCCGGATGACCAGCGCCGCCAGGTTCTCTTTCGCATCGTGCCGTGCTTCGGCCTCGGCGCCGGAAGGCGTCCCGTGGAGTGGGCGCCCCAAGGTGTGGCACATCTCCGTGAAGCGGGCCGAGTGGGCTGCCGGCACTCCCAGCAGTTCGCCGAGGCAAGCGACGGCCAGCGGGAAGGCGAAGTGGTCGACGACGTCCACGAAGCCGGCACCGGCGCGTTGGCGGAGCAGGCCGTGCGCGACGGCCTCGATGCGAGGCAGCGATGAGTGGAGTACCGGCCGCAGCAGGGGGGAGGCGACCGCCTGGGCATGATCGGAGGCGGTCGCACGCGTTCCGCCGAGACCTGGCACCCACAGGGTGGGCGCACGTTCACCGAGGGGGCGGGGGGACGGCTCCGTCGCCTTGAGGTGCGGGTTCTGGAGGGCTTCGCCGCAGTCGTCGTAGGACATGACGGCCCTCAGCCCCGTGCGGCTGTGGTGGAGGGGTCCGTGAGCGCGCATGTGCTCGTACAGCGCGTAGGGGTCGCCGCGGAAGCCTGGCGCGAGGAGCTTCGCCACGGGGTCGCCGGTGCGTGCCAGGAACCACCACCGCAGGCGGTGCGGTCGGGTGCGTCCGGTGCGGGGCCGCGTGATCGGGGCGGGACGGTCGCTCATCGTGTTCCCCTCGGTGGGGTGCTGGATCCGTTTGTGGTGTACGCGTGGGGGCTTGGTGGCCGGCCCCGGTCAGGGGTGGGTGTGCGGGCGCCGGCGATGGAGCCATGTCGGTACTCGCGGAGCGTTCAGGAAGCCCTCCGCCCGGGCCGCTGCCAGTCCTATGCGGGGCAGGTCCGAGGCCTTTCCGAAGAGCAGGAAGCGCGGTTCCCACAGCGGGCGGTACTTCGCGTTGGCCCGGTAGAGGGACTCGATCTGCCACCAGCGGGAGAAGAAGCTCAGCAGCGATCGCCACAGCCGCAGGACCGGTCCGGCGCCGAGCCGGGCTCCGCGTGCGAAGACCGAGCGGAACATCGCGAAGTTCAGCGATACACGGCTGATGCCGATCTCGCTCGCGTGCAGCAGCATCTCGATGACCATGAACTCCATCAGGCCGTTGTCGCCGTCGCGGTCGCGGCGCATCAGGTCGAGGGAGAGCCCCTCGGGGCCCCACGGAACGAAGGACAGCAGTGCCCGCGGTACCCCGTCGGAGTCATGGCATTCGAGCATCACGCACCGACCGTCCTGCGGCGTTCCGAGCCGGCCCAGGGCCATGCTGAAGCCGCGCTCGGTGGCGCCGTCGCGCCAGTGGTCCGCCCGCTGGACGAGGTGCCGCATCTCGTCGGCGGCGATGTCCTCGTGACGCCGGATGCGCACGGTGTATCCGGCCCGCCGCACGCGGTTGTGCGCCTGCCTGACCGTGCGCATGGCACGGCCCTCCAGGGTGAACGCGGAGGCCTCGACGATCGCCTCGTCACCCAGTTCGAGCGCGTCCAGTCCGTGCCGGGCGTAGATGACGCCCGCTTCCTCGCTCGCTCCCATGACCGCGGGCGTCCAGCCGTGCGCGTGCGCTTCGGCGAGCCACGGCGCGATGGCTCCCGGCCAGGCTTCCGGGTCACCGATCGGGTCCCCGGATGCCAGGGACACGCCGCCCACCACGCGGTAGGCCACGGCCGCCTTCCGCGTCGGTGACCACATCACGCTCTTGTCCTGGCGCAGGGAGAAGTAGCCGAGGGAGTCGCGCTCTCCGTGCTGCTCCAGCAGGGAACGCAGCCGCGTGTCGTCGTCCTCGGTGAGCGGATCGACGGCGCGGCGGGCCCGGAAGGCGGCGTAGGCGATGGCGATGACGAGCGCGGTGCCCAGGGTGTTGATGGTGACGTCGGCCCAGTGGGGCACAGCGATGGCCGGGAAGCGTGACGCGTCCACGGTGATGGTGACGAGCCGCAGGCTTCCGTACAGCCAGCGCTCCACGAGCGTGGGTGCGCCGGACGTCTGGTTGGTGACGGTCACCAGCAGCAGGGCGAGCAGCGACGAGGCCAGCAGGCCGCCGACGGCCACCACGGCGGCGAGCCTGGGGTTGGAGCGGTCTCCCTTGGCGGAGAACTCTCGCCGGCCCAGCAGCAGGGCGGTGAAGAACGTGGCGGTGAGGAGTGCGGATATCCAGTTCTGGGGGTGCTGGCGCATCTGGGGGAAGAACATGGCGACACAGACGAACACCATGAACAGCCCGCTGAGCGCCAGGTTCAGAATCCAGGCGGCTCGTTTGCGCCGCCGCATCGTCACCGCGAGGAACGCGGTGATCACACCGGAGGCGAAGCCGGCGGACAGCAGGTAGGGCGTGAACAGGTTCTGCTGGTTGTGCTGACGCACGTCCTGGCCGAGGGAAACCCACAGGACGCTGAGGAAGTTGACGAAGGCGACGATCCGCAGGTACCACACAGCGCAGGCGGCCGCGCGCTGCGAGAGCGAAGGCTTGTGGGCTACGGCTGTCGGTTGCTGTGGGGTGCGGTCGCTCATCGTCACTTCCAGGGCGTGCTGTCAGGGTCAGGGCACCGAAGCGGTCCACTGCGGGGTGCGGGACCAGCTCGGGTGCCGGGTACGGCGCGGTGCCGCGCATGAGGTGCTCGGGCGGTCGGCCAGGGGAGCTGTCCGGTCCTTGGGCGGGGGTCCGGGCCGGCTGTGAAAGGTGACAGCATCTGGCCGCCGCAAGCGGCGGGAACGCGTGCCTGGAGACCCAGGGTCTGCGTGCCGGCGTGGTCTGCGGCGGCAGATGCGCTTCTCTCCGTGCTCTTCTTCCTCAGTGCTGGACGGGTTCCTCAGTGCTGGACGGGTTCCTCAGTGCTGGACGGGTTCGTTGGCCGGCTTCTGGCCGCGCAGCAGGAACCAGGCGACAGCAGAGGCAAGGATCAGCAGGCCCGCACCGACCGCGGCGGCGAGTGCCACGCCGTCGACGAAGGACTCACGCGCCGTCTGCAGCAGCGCGGCGGCGGTGTCCGCCGGCATCTGCGCGGCCGATATGACGGCTCCGGCCAGGGATTCACGGGCCGCTTCGGGCGTTCCGGCCGGTCCGGTGAAGTCCTGGTAGATGTTGGTGACGACGGAGCCCAGCAGGGCGATGCCCAGGGCGGTGCCCAGTTCGTACGCGGTCTCGGAGACCGCGGAGGCGGCACCGGCCTGTTCCTTGGGGACGGCGGTCAGGACGATGTCCGAGGTGACGGTGAACGACAGTCCCGCGCCGAAGCCCACGAGCAGCAGGGTGGTGCCGATCAGGGGGTAGCCGGTGGACTGGGTGATCGTGGTCAGTGCGGCCAGGGACAGGCCGATGACGGCGAGGCCGCTGGAGACGACCGCGCGCACGGAGAAGCGTCGCGCCGCCGCACCGGCGATCAGTCCGGCCACGACCGCGCCCGCGGCGGCCGGCAGCTCGGCGATGCCCGCTTCGATGGGCCGCCGGTCCTGGACCAGCTGGAGGTACTGGGACAGGAAGAACAGCAGACCGGACAGCCCGAGGATGGTCAGCATGTTCGCCAGGACGGCACCGCTGAAGCCGCTGTTGCGGAACAGCCGGACATCCACCAGCGGGACAGGCAGAGTGCGCTGGCGCCGGACGAAGCCGTAGAGAGCGGCCGCACCGAGCGCGCCCGCCGCGACGGAGGGCGGGGCGAACCCTTCAGCGGCCACTTCCTTGATCGCGTACACCACGCCGACCATGCCGACCAGCGACAGGAAGACACTCGGCAGGTCCCACGGCCCGGGAGAGGGGTTGCGCGACTCCGGAAGCGTCTTGATCCCGACGACGACCAGCAGCGCCATGACCGGCAGGTTGATCAGGAAGACCGATCCCCACCAGAAGTGCTCCAGCAGCACCCCGCCGACGATCGGCCCGACCGCCATGCCCGCCGAGGCGGCGGCGCTCCAGATGCCGATGGCGAGGCTGCGCTCCCGCGGGTCCTGGAAGAGGTTGCGGATCAGGGCCAGGGTGGAGGGCATCAGAGTGGCACCGGCGACACCGAGCAGCGCCCGCGCGACGATCATCATCTCGGGGGTGGAGGCGTAGGCGTTCAGTACCGAGACCAGTCCGAACCCCGTCGCCCCGATCAGCAGCAGCCGCTTGCGGCCGATGCGGTCGCCCAGACTGCCCATGGAGATGAGCAGGCCGGCGATCACGAACGAGTAGGCGTCGCCGATCCACAGCAGCTGGGTGCCGGAAGGCTGGAGGTCCTCGCTGAGGTAGGGGGTGGCCAGACCGAGAACGGTGGCGTCCACCGCGATGAGGAGCACGGCCAGGACCAGGACGCCCAGGGCGACCCAGCGTCCCGGAGCGCGTTGCGTGCCGTCCCGTTCGACAGCCTGCGGGGAGTGGGTCACGTCGCGTCCCTCCGCGTCGCGCCGCCGAGCAGCAGCTCGACGATCATGTGAGTGATGTCGTTGCGGGCCACCCGGCCCTCCGTGACGGCCCAGCTGCCGGCGGTCAGCAGACCGTAGAGCGCCTCGGTGAGCCACACGGCGCTCAGGTCGAGGCGGAACGCACCGCTCTCCTGGCCGCGCCGGAACAGGGCGTTGAGCCGCTCGTCGATGCGCGACCAGCCCGCGTGCTGCCCCTCCCCCTCGAAAAGCTGGTTCTCGGAGTAGAGGAAGGAGACGAGGCCCGCGCAGGGCTCCATCGCACGCACCAGACGGTGCACCGCCTGGTCGGCCGCGCCTTCGTCCAGGCGGGCCTCGTCCAATGCCGCCTCGCACTCGGCGAGGCCGAATTCCTCCAAGGCCCGTACGAGAGCGTCACGGCCGGGGAAATACCGGTTCAGGGTCGCGCGGCTGATGCCGGCGGCTCGGGCGACCTCTTCCGTGGTCGCCGTGGCCTTGCGTGTCAACAGATCGGCCGCAGCCCGTAGTACATGATCACGATCAAAGCTCATGAGTCAACACTAACTCATGCGAGACACGGATGTCTCACCTGCTACACGAATGCCTCCCTCGACGAGGAGACGCGAACGGCCCGCACGATCCGCGCCGCCGCGATCGGGGCCCGCGCCGGATCCGGCGGGGGCCCGCCGACCCGACCCGACCCAACCCGGGAGCCCCACCTCCGACCGAGGCCTCCCACCGGCATTGACACGCCCTCACCCACGTCATTTACTGTACTGACAGGTCAGACTAGTTTTGGAGGGGTGGATGGCGTCCGAGGCCGTGGGGCCGGCTCGCCGGCGCGCCCTTGTGGTGGGCTGCGGGATGGCCGGGTGCGCAGCGGCGTGGTGGCTGGCTCACGAGGGATGGGAGGTCGTGCTCGTCGACAAGGAGGTCGAGCCCTACCCGAGCAGCTATCTCCTGCAGTTGGACGCCGAGGCGACGCGGGTCCTGCGGCTCATGGGCGGCGAGGAGATCATCGACCAGGTGACCTTCGCGGCGCCGGCGATGTCGGTGCGGTGGGGCACGCGCAAGGTCCGCGAACTCAAGATCGACGGCGACGGCGAGTGGCGCCTCGCCCGCCGTTCGGTGCTGTTGTCGAGGCTGTTCGCGCACCTGCCGGCCACGGTCCACAAGAGACTGGGCGTTGGCCTCGAAACGCTGGAGCACCGTGGCGACGACGTCCTGGCCAGGTTCAGCGACGGTTCGGCGGAGCCGTTCGACATGGTGGTCGGGGCGGACGGGCTGCACTCGACGGTGCGCCGGCTGACGCTGGCGTCCGAAGCGCACAGCGTGTACCGCAACGGCCTGACGCACGTGTGGATCAACGCCGACGCGCCCCTGCCCGACGGGCGTGCGGTGATCGCTTCCCGCGAGGGGATGCCGGCGCTGATCTACCCGTTCCCGGACACCGGCCAGACGTCGGTCATGGCGGTTGTTCCCGTGCCGGCCTCGGCCCGCCCCGACGAGCCGATGCTGGTCGGACGGGTCTGTGACATGGTCGAACGCCTGGGCCCTGACCTGCGCGCGGTCGCAGCCGCGGCGCGGCAGTCCGCGGACACCAAACTGACCCGGTTCTCGCAGGTGCGGCTGCCCCGCTGGTACACCCGCCGCGTCGTGCTCCTCGGCGACTCCGCGCACTGCGTCGACCCGGTGTCCGGCATGGGGGCGCACGCCTCGTTGCCCGGCGCCAAGGTGCTGGCCGAAGCCCTGCGGGACACCGATGACGTCACTCTCGCCTTCGCACGGTTCGAGGCCGAGATCCGGCCCTTCGCCAGGACGGCACAGAGCATCACGGCACGGACCGTGGAGTTCAGCACCAGAGCGGAGGGACGCAGCCGCGTGGCCACCCTCGCCGGAGGGATCGGTGACCTGTTGGCCACCATCCCGGCGACGCTGACGAGGCGCGGCAACAGGAGGCGGGCCGCCCTCCGGGCATGAGTTCCGGCCCCCGGCAGGCCACCGGTCGTCGTCGGGTCGCGCGACAGCCGGGCACGCCGGTCGCCAGGCGATGCCGCTGCCGCACGTGAAAGAGAGCGAGGGGGCGCACAGCAGGGCGGGGCCGGAGAACCACCGAGCGGTTGGTCCTCGATGCCGCGAGGGGCGTCGTCGTGCCCCAGGGAACGCGGGCGCCCCCCGATGGACCCGCGACACGCCGGGTCAGCCACCACCCCGTGTACCAGCAAACCCCCTGCGGGCGTCACCGGGGCCATCGCCCGTCGCCGGTGACGGCGGAGTCCTCGACGACGCGGCCGTCGCTCATGCGGAGGCGGCGGTCGCAGCCGTCGGCGACCGCCGCCTCGTGGGTGGCGATGAGGACGGTGGTGCCGTGCTCGCGGCCGAGGCGGACGATCAGGTCCATCACCTCGGCGCCGGTGGCGGAGTCGAGGGCGCCGGTGGGTTCGTCCGCGAGGAGCAGGCGCGGGGTGTCGACGAGGGCGCGGGCGAGGGCGACGCGCTGCTGCTGGCCGCCGGAGAGCTGGCCGGGGTGGGCGTGTTCGCGGCCGTCCAGGCCGACGGCGCGCAGCAGTTCCCGGGCGCGTTCCCGCTTGTCGTAGGCGGTGCGGCGGGGCAGGACCGGTGCCAGGACGTTGTCGAGGACCGTGAGGGCGGGCAGGAGGTGGAAGCGCTGGAAGACGAAGCCGACGCTCCTGCGGTAGTCGGTGAGGCGCTTGCGCCGCAGCGCGGTGATGTCGTCGCCGTCGACGAGGACGGTGCCGGCGTCGGCGCGTTCGATCGCGCCCAGGAGGTGCAGGAGGGTCGACTTGCCGGACCCGGAGCGGCCGGTGACGGCGACGCTCTGGCCGGCCGGGACGCTCAGGGTGATGGCGTCCGCGGCGGTGATCCGGGCCTCGCCGCGTCCGAAGACGCGGGTCAGGCCCGTGATCTCCAGGGCCGCTCCGGTGGCGTTGGCGTGCATGGGTTCAGTCCTCCGCGAGAAGGGGGGCGGTGGGCAGCCGGAGGAGCGCGGCGACGGGGCCGGCCGCGGCGGCGGCGGTCAGGAGCACCCCGCCCGCTGCGGCGGCCGCGGCGGTGGCGGCCAGGGCGGGGGTGAAGGCGCCGGTGAGCCAGGTCACCGCCGCCGCTCCGGCGGCGGAGCCCGCCACGGCGCCCAGGAGGCCGAGCAGGACCGCCTCGTGGAGGACGAGGCGGACGAGGTGGGCCTCCGACCAGCCCGTCGCCCGCAGGAGGGCGAATTCCGGGGCGCGTTCGCGGATGCCGAGGAAGACGACGTCGGCGACGGCGAGGGCGCCGAGCAGGGCGGTGCCGGTCGCGGCGGCGATGTCGACGCCGCGTACCTCCAGGGCGACGGCGTCCCCCAGGGCCGTGCCGACGACCCGGTCGCCGAAGGCGGTGAGGATCGCGGCGACGGCGGTGACGGCGCACACGCCGACGGCGAGGGAGAGCGCGCCGAGGGCGGTGCGGGCGGGGACGCGGGCCAGGTTGGCGGCGGCGAGTCCGGCGAGGGTGCGGCGGTCGCGGGGCCTGCGGGCGGGCCGCACGGCGGGGCGGAGGGCCTGCGCGGGGTGCCGGGTGGTGGCGCGCAGGGCCGGGGGCAGGGCGGCGAGGAGGCAGACGGCGAGGGCGAGGGGGAGGGCGAGGGCGGCGCGTCCGGTCGTCACGCCGATGCCGAGCGGCGGGCCGAGGAGGCGGGCGAGGACGGCGCCGAGGACACCGGCGACGGTGCCGACGAGGGCGGTCTCGGTGAGGATCAGGGAGGCGATGCGGGGGCGGGACCAGCCGAGGCAGCCGAGGACGGCGAGTTCCTTGCGGCGGTCGCGGACCCCGGCGCCGACCGCGTTGAGGAGGAACAGGGCGCAGACGACGAGGACGAGACCGGAGATGAGGACGCTCTTGCGGTCGGCGGCCTCGACGACGGCGACGGCGACGCCCTTGACGGACCAGCCCTCGGTGAGGGAGAGCGGCGGCCGTCCGAACGCCCCCGGGCCGAGGGCGACGGTGCGGGGGGAGGGCGAGGAGCCCATGGTGAGGTCGACGTCGAGTCCGGTGGTGCGGGTGATCTCCTCGGCGACGGCGCGGACGCGTTCGCGGGAGGCGGCGTCGGTGCCGGTGACTCCGGCGACGCGGACCCGGACGGCCGAGATCGGGGCGCGGGCCTGCTCGGAGGCGGGGTCGAGGACGCGGCCGAGGGCGGCGAGCGTGGTGAGCAGCTGGGGCGGGGTGGCGAGGTAGCCGCCGGGGTTGCTGTCGGGGAGGAGGGGGCGGTCGCCGAGGAGGCGGCGGGAGGCGGCGTCGGCGCCGGCGGCCTCGACGGGCCGGTAGGTCTCCAGGGGGACCCGGGAGAGGGAGGAGAACTCGGTGAGGCGGGCGGGGTCGAAGCGGCCCACGGCGATCGCGTCCTCGCCCCAGGTGCCGGCGAGGGCTTCGGGCGAGCGGTACGGGGGGACGCGGCGCAGGGGGCGGTAGGCGGTGTCCTGGGTGAAGCGGGGGATGGAGAGGCCGGCGAAGTGCTCGCTGTGCCACAGGGCCTCCTGGTCGACGGGGACCCGGGCGGGGCTGAGGGGGGAGTCGCCCTCGTAGCGGGGAGGGCCGGACTGGATGATCCGGGTGAGGTGGGCGGTGGTGCCCTCGCGCGCGCCGTAGGCCTGGTCGGCGGTGAAGGTCCGGGTGGTCAGGACGGTGCCGGAGAGGGCCTTGAGCCGCCGGGTGATCCTCTCGGTGGACAGGCCGCCGATGCCCGGGTCGCCGGGGTGCGAGCGCGCGACGCCGACGGTGACCCGCTCGTCGATCTGCGGGGTGGTCGAGGTCAGCAGCGGCAGGTAGCGGTGGTGGCTGCCCAGTTCGTCGACGCCGTCCTCGACGGTCTCGTCCTGCCGCAGGTAGCGGCCGGTGGTGACGGCCTTGTCCAGGCCGACCAGGCGGGCCTCCTGCCGCGGGTCGACGGCGGCGAGCAGGAGGGCCATCGGCCAGGAGACGTTCACGGTCAGGCGGCGCTCCACGAGGGGGGCGCGGCCGCGGTCGTGTTCGCCGACGACGAAGCGGCCGTCGTCGGTGAGCTGTGCGGCGATCAGCCAGCCGCGGCCGTCGGAGAGCGCGGAGTGGGTGGGCTGGCAGAGGGGGACGCGGCGGCCGCCGGGCAGGACCTCCAGGACGGGGGCGTGGTCGTTGCCGCACTGGGCCTGGACGCGGGCGGGGTCGGTGCCGTCCGCGTAGGAGAGCGAGTCGCCGCTGCCGACCATGGGCACGCGCGGCCACAGCAGGCGGTTCTTGGTCACGTAGACCCAGGAGGGGGCTTCGTCGGTGAGCCGGCTCAGGCCGCGGTCGCCCGACCAGACCTGGCGGGCGGTCAGGACCTGTTGGGTCCGGTTCCGGTCGACCTGGTCGGTGACGTCGACCCGCACGGGGTTGTCGCTGACGACGTATCCGACCATGGCGACGGGGGCGGCGACGTCCACGCCCGTGAGGCGGGCGATCTTCGTCTGCTGGTCGGTGGTGATGCCGCCGAACTGTCCGGAGAGGAAGTTCGGCCGCACCAGGCCCTCCCGGTCCTCCAGGGCGCTGCGGGCCCCGTGCGGGCGGACCAGGATGTCGTACGCGCCCCGGTAGTTGTCGTCGACCGTGCCGGTGGTGTGCAGCTGGGAGGTCCGGGCGCCGGCGGTCAGCAGGGTGAAGCCCGAGGTCGCGGCGAGGACGCCGAGGAGCAGGGCGAGGCTGCGCAGGGCACGGTGGCGGATCTGGTGGGCGGCGAGGCGCAGCACGGAATCCCTTTCGCGGAAGACCGGTGCGCGGCGGGGCGGGCGCCCCGCCGCGCACCGGCTGGGTGGAGAAGGTCAGGAGCAGCAGCCCGAGTCCTGCCAGCCCGAGCAGAACGAGCTGTCCCAGCACATGTACTGCTGCCGCTTGGCCCTGCTGGAGCAGCTGCTGGAGGCGACGCAGCGGGTGTCCTTGACCCACCAGGTGGCCTCGGCCCGGGCGGCGGGCGCCATCCGGTCGGCCATCTTGTCCGCGAGTCGCTTCAGGGTGCTCATCGGGTGGTCCCTTTCGCCGGTCGACCGCCGGGTGCGGTCGAGCGGTGGAGAAGGTAGCGGCCGGGCGTACAGGTCCCGTCCTGCCCGCCGGTACGTGACGTGTATGCCGTCCTCCTAGGCTGCCGCGGCGCCGCCGGCACTCGCGCCGGACGTGCGGGAGCGGAGGGGGTGTGCGGCGTGGTGCACGTGGTGGTGGCCTGCCGGGCTCTGCTGGTGCTGGTCTTCCTGGTCTCGGCGGCGGGCAAACTGCGCGGACACGGGGCGTTCGCCGGCTTCGTCGCGGAGGTGCGGGCCTGGCGGCTCGTCCCGGCCGGGGCGGTGCGCGGGGTCGCGGTGGGCGTCGCCGGCGTGGAGGCGGCCCTGCCGGTCCTGCTGGTGGTGCCGGTGACGGCCCGTCCGGGGCTGGCGGTCGCCGGGCTCCTGCTGGTGGCGCTGACGGCGGGCATCGTGGTGACGCGGCGGCGGGGCACGGCGGCGCGCTGCGCGTGCTTCGGCCGCACGGCCACGGTGCTGGGGCGGCGGCACGTGGTGCGCAACTTCTTCCTCGTGGGCGCCGTCGCCGTCGCGTCGCTGCCGGCGGCGGGGCCGGTGGGGGCGGCGGCGCTGGTGGTGGCGGTCGGCGCGGGCGCGCTGGGCGCCCTGCTGGTGACGACGCTGGACGACGTCGCCGGCCTGTTCTCTCCCCTTCCCGACGTCTCTTCCCGCTCTCTCCGGGACCGATCTCTCTAGGAGTTGACCGTGGCCGTTCTCGGTTCGGCCGTCGCCCTGCTGGGCGCCCTGACCGTCCTCAATCTGGTGCTCACGTACGGCCTCGTCCGCAGGGTGGGGGCGCTGGGTCCGGTCCGTCCGCCGGGGCCGATCGACGCGGGCAGCGTCGGTGCCTCGGCCGGGGAGTTCGCGGTCCGCGCCACGGACGGGGCGGGGCTCTCGCGCGGGGACCTGCCGGACGGGGCGCTGGTGGGCTTCTTCTCGCCCGGCTGCGAGCCGTGCACCGAGCTGCTTCCCCGTTTCGCCTCCGCCGTGCGTGAGCTGCGGCTGCCGCCCGCCCGTGTCCTGGCCGTCGTCGGGCCGGGCACCGAGGACCCGGGGCCGTACACGCGGGCGCTGGAGGGGATCGCCCGGGTGGTGGCCGGTGAGGAGGCGGTCGCGGTGGCGGAGGCGTTCGGCATCACCGGTTATCCGGTGGTGTGCCGGCTCGGCTCCGACGGTGCCGTCACCGTGGTGGACCGGGACCTGCGGGACCTGCTGGGTGCCGGGGCGGCGGGGTGAGCCGGCCTCTGGCCGCCGTGCCCGTGGTGCTGGGGCTGGCGTGGCGGGCGGCGCCGGGCCCGCTGGTGGGGGTGCTGGTGGCCGCGCTGGTCGTGGCCCAGCTGCCGGTGGCGGCGGCCTGGGCGACGGCCGTGGTCCTGGACGTGGTGGCCGCCGGGGACGAGCCGTCGGGGGTGGTGGCGCCGGCGGCCCTGCTGGCGGGGGCGGGGACGGCGACGGCGCTCCTGCCCCATCTGGACGAGCTGCTGCGCGGGGAGCTGTCCCGCGCGGTCGCGCTCCACGCCCAGGACCGGCTGTACGCGGTCGTCAACTCCTTCGCCGGCCTGGGCCGGTTCGAGGACCCGGCGCAGCTCGACCGGCTGCGGCTGGCGCAGGGCTGCGGGCAGGAGGCGCCGCCGCAGATCGTGACCGGCGGCATCGGCCTGCTGCGGGCGGCCGTCACGGTGGCGGGGTTCCTGGTGTCGCTGGCCGTGGTGAGCTGGTGGCTGGTGGCGGCGGTCGTGCTGTCGGCCGTGCCGGCGCTGGTGGTGGAGCTGCGGATGGCGCGGGTGTGGGCGCGGACGGTGCTGCGGGTGACACCGCTGGAGCGGCGGGAACTCTTCTACGGGCAGCTCCTCGCCGACGTCCAGGCGGCCAAGGAGATCCGGCTGTTCGGCACGGGGGACCGTCTGCGGGCCCGGATGCGCGCGGACCGGCGGGCCATCGACGCCGCGCACCGGGGGGACGAGCGGCGCAACGCGGTCGCCCAGGCGGTGCCGGCGGCGGTCTCGGCGGCGGTCTCGGCGGCCGGGCTGCTGTGGGCGGTGCGGGAGGCGGCGCACGGCCGGCTGACGGTGGGGGACGTGACCCTCGCCGTGGCGGCGACCGCGGCGGTGCAGGGCGGTCTGGGGACCGCCGCGGCGCAGCTCGCCGTGGTCAGGCGCAGCCTCGTGCTGTTCGGGCACTTCACGGAGGTCGTCGGGCAGTCCCCGGACCTGCCGGCCCCCGCACCGCAGGACCGGCCGGCGCCGCTGCGCCACGGCATCGAGCTGCGCGGCGTCTCCTTCCGGTACTCCGACCGGCACGACTGGGCACTGCGGGACGTGAACCTGACGCTGCCCGCCGGGACGTCGCTCGCCGTGGTCGGGGACAACGGCGCGGGGAAGTCCACGCTGGTCAAGCTCCTGTGCCGGTTCTACGACCCGACCCACGGCACGGTGCTGTGGGACGGCCGGGACATCCGCACCTTCGCCCCCGAGGAGCTGCGTCGCAGGATCAGCGCGGTCTTCCAGGACTTCATGCGCTACGACCTGACCGCCGGGGAGAACATCGCTCTCGGGGCCCCGGACGCGGACGGCGATCCGGCGCGGGTGCGGGCCGCCGCCGTCCGGGCGGGCGCGGACGCGCTGGTCGAGGGGCTGCCGCGCGGCTACGACACGATGCTGGGCCGTTCGTTCTCCGGGCCGGGCGACGATCCCGACGACGGGGTGGAGCTGTCCGGGGGCCAGTGGCAGCGGGTCGCGCTCGCGCGGTCCCTGGTGGACACGGAGGCGGACCTGCTGATCCTGGACGAGCCGACCTCGGGTCTCGATCCGGAGGCGGAGCAGGAGGTCCAGGAGGTGCTGGCCCGGCACCGGCGGGGCCGTACCAGCCTGCTCATCTCCCACCGGCTCTCCGCGGCCCGGGGCGCGGACCGCATCGCGGTGCTGCGGGGCGGCCGGGTGGTGGAGCAGGGCGACCACGACACGCTGATCGCGGCGGACGGGCGGTACGCGGATCTCTTCGCGCGCCAGGCCGCCGGGTACGCGGACGCTCCGGCGGCGGGGCCGGCCGGCCGGGCGGACGTCCCGGGACCGGGGGTGAGCGCGTGAACCGGGGGGCGGGCTCCGGCCCCGGCGCCGCCCCCGGTCCAGCCGTCGCCCTCGGCCTCGGAATCGGCGCCGGCCTGCTGCTCGTCCCGGCCGCGATGGCCGTCGTCCAGGCGCGGCGCCGGATCAGGGTCACCGTCGACGGCGGCAGCATGGCGCCGGCCCTGGCACCGGGGCAGACGGTCGTCGCCCGCCGGGGGGCCACCGGCCGACTGCGTACGGGCCAGATCGTGGTCCTCCTCAAGCCGACCGCGCCTGGCGCCTGGGAGTGGCCCCGGCCCACGGGCCGACCGCACCGGCAGCCCCTGCTCGTGAAGCGCCTCGCGGCGCTGCCGGGCGACCCGCTGCCACCGGGAGTACCGGGCCGGCGGGACGGGGAGACCACCGTCCCGCCGGGGCACGCCGCCGTACTGGGCGACAACACCGCCGCGAGCGTCGACTCGCGCGCTTTCGGCCTGGTGCCGCTCGACCGGATCGTCGCGCACGTGCCCGGCCACGAGGCCTGACGCGGCTTCGAAGGCCACGACGGCTGACGCGGCTTCGAAGGCGGCGAGGCCTGACGCGGCTTCGAAGGCGGCGACCCTGACGCGACTTCGACGCCCACGACGCCTGACGCGGGTTCGAAGGCCGCGGCGCCTGGTACGGGCGGAAGGGGCCAGGGTGCGCTTCGAGGCTCACGAAGCCTGAGGGGGCGGCAGGGTCACGGGCGGCTCCGGGAGAGGTCCTGGTGGAGGTGGACGAGTTCCCGGTCGAGCGGTGAGCCGAGGTGCTCGCGGAACACGTCGGCGGCCTCCCGCACGGTCTCGCTGACCCCTCCCCGCTCCCCCAGCAGGTGGTGGGCGCGCATCCGCAGCGCCCAGCTCCGGGTCCGCAGGGGGTCCGCCGCCAGGAGGGCGGCGAGACCCCGGAGCGCGGCCCTCGGCTCCCCCAGCCCCAGGCACGCCTCCGCGAAGTCCTCGGCCGTGCGCAGCCGTTCCTCGTCGAGGTGGGCGAGGCGGGCGGCGAGCCGGCCGTTGCGGGGGACGTCCGCGGCGGCCCGGTCGGCGTCCCACAGGCCGAGGGCGTGGTCGAGCAGTCCGGCGGCTCGGTCGAAAGCCCCCTCGGCGAGCGCCGTCCGTCCCTCGTCGGCGGCGAGGGCGAACAGGTGGCTGTCGCAGGCGTCCTCGGGCGTCACCAGCTCGTACCCCCCTGGGTGGGAGACCAGACTGACCGCGTCGCCCATCAGCTGCCGCAGGGCGCAGACGTGGGTACGGACGTTCGCCACCGCCGAGGGGGGCGGCCGTTCGTCCCACAGGGCGTCGACCAGCTGATCGACCGTCACCATGCGGTTGGCGTCCAGCAGGAGCGCCACGAGCAGGGTGCGCCTCCTGGCGCCCCCGACCTCTCCGTCGTGGAGCCGCACCCTGCCCAGCATCCGGAATAACACTTCTCCGGCTTTCCGTACCATCGATCCCCCAGGGCGACGCACGATATGCAATCTGTTGCTGAAAGTTGCAGAAATGTCGATCAAATTAGGAGGTGGTGTCACCCGGGTCAAGGGTTGCGACACGGAAAACTCCCGCCCCCGTCCGGTTCCGGCTCTCCGAAGCCGGCCGGTGAGGCCGGCCCGGTCCACGAGCGACCGCCCACGCCGCCGGCCTTCGGGGCTGACCTTCAAGCCGGCGGTCCCCGTTGAGCCGGCGCCGCTCGCGCAGTCGGGCCGAGGAAAGAGAGAAGAGGGAGGCCCCGGTCGCCGGCAGGACGGACGAGCCGGTGCTCGACCTGACACACCGTCTCAAGACCGGCGCCTCCGGGCAGCCGGATCGTGTCGAGGTGCCCGACCGGGACCCGGCGGTAGCGGGCCGGGATGCCGGCCGCGGTCAGCGGAACGACGAGGTCGCTGCGTTCCAGGAGAACCGGGGTGCCGCTGGACGTCCTCCTCAGGTCGCCGGGCAGTCCGCATGCGGCGCCCGACCGGCGAGGAGCGGACGACAGCCGCACCGCTCAGCCACGCGGCGGCCGCCTGGAGCAGGCAGGACCTGCCGCCTCTCCGGCACGCCCGGCCCGTCGCTCGCCCGCCGGTCCGGTAGAAGGGATCTGGTCCATGCCCGCGTGCACGGCGCCCCGACGCGCGTACCGTTGCGGTACGACTCGCCGCCGGGAGGAACAGCCCATGAGTGCCCAGCCCGACCACGCACCCCCCCTGCCGCACGCTCCCGCGCCCGCACCCGGTGCGCCGGCCGAACTTCGGGCCCGGCTGCGCGCGGACCGCCGGGCGAAGACGTGGGTCCCGGCGTTCGAGCGGGACTGGGCCAAAGCCCTGGAGGACGCGCGGCACACCTTCAGTCTCACCCCCCTGCACGAGGTCGTACGCACCTGGCAGCTGCGCGCCGCCGCCGCCGGTGACGTCGACGCCTTCATGGACTCAGGACAGGACGACTCCGACTTCATGGACCTCGACGACGTCCTCGGCGGCCGCCCGTGACCGAACGGCCGTGGGCGGTACGCCTGTCCCCCCAGGCGGCCAAGTCGCTCACCGCGCTCCCCGATCCCGCGCGGGAGATGGTCCGCGACCTGCTGGACATCGCGGTCCGCTCTCCGTGGGGCTGGCCACAGTGGAACCCCGGCGACCCGGAGGGCGAGGACATCCGCGCGGCATCCGTCGGACAGCTCTCCGTCGTCTACACGGTCAACCGCCTCACCCACCGCCTGTCGGTCCTGAGCATCGTCTGGCTCGGATAGTCCCCGGCCCGATCGGCTCGGTCTCCCGCGAGGAACCCTGGTGGAGCATCGCGCCCCACCGGCCCCGGGCCACGGCCGCCCGGCTGGTCGGGTCGTCCGGCTCCCGCGCGGCGTGCGCGGCGACATCGGCGGCGACCCCTGCGAGATCGGGGTGACCGAGCTGGTTGAGGGTCTGGCGGGCGTTGCGGCTCGCGTCGGCCATCAGCCGCGGGGCCTGCTCGCGTTCGATGCCGAAGTCGTGGGCGAGCAGCGCCGTGTTCAACTCTTCCGAAAGCCCCGGGAGGACCGAGCCCACGCCCGACAGGGCGGCGCCCGGCAGGGCGCGGTTGACGGCACCGGTCTGTGCGCGCATCCGGGCCAGGTCGCTGGGCCGGGACGTCGGCACCAGCCCGGGACGCCCGGACAGGATCGGGCCCGAGCGGCGCAGCACGGTACGCAGGGCGGGAACGCAGGCGTGTCCGGAGGTGCCTCCGTCATTGCGCAGCCGGTAGAACTGGCCCGGGACCCACACCGGTTCGACGTCGCAGACGTCGGCGATCGAGCAGATCACGGAGAACCGGTGGAGCGGCATCCGGCCGGCCTCGGCGCTCTCCCTCCGGCTGGGTGCGGAAGCGGCGGGTGGTGCATTCGTCGCCCCTGGACGGCCTCGGCCTCCTGCCCCGGACCCCGGTGCACGGCAGGCGTCTCAGCTCCCGGCGGGGGCGGCGGGCCGGTCTGCTCGCCGGGAATCGGATCGCCGTCAACGGGGTTGGTGGGGAGACGAGCCGATCATGGGAGGGTCATGCGAGCGATTCAGGTGTACGAAGTGGGCGGTCCCGAGGTGCTGCGGGAGGCCGAGGTGGACCAGCCGCGGCCGGGTCCGGGCGAGGCGTTCGTGGAGGTCGCCGCGTCCGGGGTCAACTTCCTCGACGTCTACCACCGCGAGGGCCGGTACAGCCTCCCGCTGCCCTTCACCCCGGGCGCCGAGGGCGCCGGCACGGTCGTCGAAGTCGGACCCGGCGTCGCCGACGTCGCGGTCGGGGACCGGGTCGGCTGGGTGGAGATCCCCGGCACGTACGCCGAGCGGGCCGTCGTGGACTCCTCCCGGCTGGTGCCGCTGCCCGACGACATCGACTTCGAGACAGCCGCCGCCGTGCTCCTCCAAGGCATGACCGCGCACTACCTCGTCACGGACGCCTACCCGGTCCAGGAGGGCGACACGGTGCTCGTGCACGCGGCCGCCGGTGGCATGGGGCTGCTCCTGACCCAGCTCATCACCCATCTCGGCGGCAGGGTGATCGGCACGACGTCGACCACGGCGAAGGCCGAGCTGGCGAAGCGCGCCGGGGCCGCCGAAGTGGTCCTCTCCTCCGTGGTCGACGACCTCGCGGCCGAAGTGAGGCGCCTCAACGGCGGCCAGGGACTGCCGGTCGTCTTCGACGGCGTCGGCGCGCACACCTTCGACGCGAGCCTCGCCAGCCTGCGACCCCGCGGCCACCTCGTGCTCTTCGGCGCGGCAAGTGGGGCCGTGCCGCCGTTCGATCCGATCCGGCTCGCCCACGGCGGTTCGCTGACCCTGATCCGGCCCAGCCTCGGGGACTACGTCGCCGACCGGCCCGAACTGCTCCGACGGGCCGCCGACGTGTTCGAGTGGGTGCGCTCCAAGGCGCTCGAGGTCACCGTGACGGGCCGCTACGCCTTGTCCGAGGCCGCCCGGGCCCACAGCGACCTGGAGGCCCGGCGCACCACCGGCAAGCTGCTCGTCATACCCGATGCGGCCGCTGTGGGACGCCGCGAGGAGACGCAGAGCTGATCGCGGGGACGAGGCCGGTACGGGCGGGCGATGCCGAGCACGGCATGGTGAACGCCTTCGTCTCTGAGGCGGTAGTCGCGGAGGGTCCTGTAGAGAGCGGAGGGGTGCCGTCGAGACCGAGTGTCAGCGGGGGATGCTCTGTCCCGCTTCGGCGAGGGTCAGGGTGAGGCACCCCAGCAACTCACCGGATTGCGGATACTTCCAGTTCTCGGCGTCCGCCAGGACTGCGGGAACGTCCTGCTTCCGGATGGCTCTCCCGGGCTGCAGACCGGGAGAGCCATCCGGTGCTGTCCAGGGAATGACCCGGCACACTTCGATCCCTCCTCTGTCGACGAGGGGAAGGAGGATCGGGACGAGAGCCGAGGCAGGGCCTGAGTGCAGCGGTTCGTCGAGGTCACCCCACACACCGGGGGGATGTCGGTCTCCGCGGCGTTGATCATGCCCCCCGCCCGCCTCACCCTCCGCGCCTGCCCCGGCGCCGAGTGCGGCTGGCTCTTCCAGGACGCGACGGGCCGCCGCCGCTGGTGCTCCCTCTCCACCTGCGGCGAGAGCCCGTCCCCGCCGCCCACGGCCGGAGGATGACCCCAGCGGAAGGGGAAACGCCGCTCGTGCGGCGACGGCTTTCACTGGCCGCGGGCGCCCGAGTCCCGTCTGGACCGGGGGCGAGGTCCGGCCCCGGCACCGGGTGATCGCCCGCCGCGCTGTCCGCCGGCCCCAGCGGATCTGAAGCCGACAGCAGAGTCGACGCTGCGCCGGGCACGGGAGAAGCAGCGTCAGGCCGGGGATCTCGCCGACCGCCCCCCCGTGAGGAGATCGAGACCCTCACCGACGAGTTCGACCGTCACCGCGACAACAGGCCTTCTCGACCGCCCGGAAGACCTGCCGGACGACCTCCTCGTCGGAAGGATCCACGAAAGCCCGCGTCTCCGCCGCGCCCGCACCATCGGGCTCCAGGGACCCGGCCTCACGGACCGCATCCGCCGGTAGCCCTCCCCGTGTCAGGAGGCGGGGTCGTCATCCGGGGACCGGTCGAAGCGGACGGCGCCGTCCTCGTCGAGCGGCGGGTGGAGCGCCGTGGGGGTGTGCGCGCTGGTGTCGGAGGGGCGCGGGCCTTCCGGTCCGTCGGGGCCCCAGCGCAGCAGGCGGCGGGAGCGGGCGATGCGGTAGATGGTGCCGTGCGCCTCGACCTCGTCGCATCGGCCGGCGCGCAGCCTGTCCGCGGCCTTCGCGAACGCCTTGAGCGCGGTGGCTGCCTCGTCGGTGGTGCCGGCGGGCGGGCGGCGGGCGTCGACGGTGCGGTCGGCGTCGTGGGGGATCAGGCCGCGGAGGCGCGGTTCCATCCACGTCAGGGCGAAGTCCAGGGTGCGGCGGGCGTCGTGGGCGGTGGCCTGCAGGCCGCTGCCCGGGGACCAGGGGCCGTCTTCGGTCCGCTCTACGATGAGGAACGCCGCCGGCATCAGCAGGACGTCCGGATGGCTTTCCACGGCCCGTGCGGAGTCGGCAAGGACGGGGGCGGGGAAGCGGGTGCCGCTGTAGGCCAGGGGGCGCAGGGCGACGCGTTCCGCCGCCTGGAGCGGGGACAGGGGTGCGTCCGGGTCCAGGGCGAGGCCGTCGTCGACCAGCGGGCCGCGGGCGGCGGGGCTCCAGTCGGGGGTGAGGGGTTCGGGGTCGGTGGGCCGTGGTGTTTCGATGCCGCCGCGACTGTCGACGGCCGCGTACTCCTCGGCCCGCACGACACGGTAACGGGTGCCGAGGACGGTGAGCTCGTCGACGGGTTCCTTCTCCAGCCGGGCGACCGCCGCCAGCAGCGCGCGGCGCTCCTGGCGGCTCTTGGCCTCGTCCTTCGCCCGGAACCAGAACAGAGAGTTCAGCGCGTCCCGGGCCTGCTGCGGACAGCCGTGGGTGACCTCGACAGTCACCTGCCAGCGCCGCCCGGCGTCCTGATCTTGCGCGGCGACACCGAACAGGGGCCCTCGTACCGCCAGGCCGCTGTGGCGTGCCGCGGCGTCGAGGGCGTCAGCCTCCATCACGGCCTGGACCGGCTCCACCGGAACCCTCACCGTCGGCCACTCCCCCGGCCCCGTGTCGTGTTCGCTCATGTCACCATCGTCGCGGCCCCGGTGGGTTCGCATCGCCGATTCCTCAAATCTCCACCCGGTCCCTGGCCGACGGGACATGTGGGGGTGGGGGATGGGGGGTGGTAGCCGCTCCCGCGAGCGGCGTTCAGAGCTGTCCCCGTACTGCCTGCCTCCGGCGACAGGCCCGCCCCGTCCCTCCCCGCCGTGTCCCATCCGGCCGTCGGCGGCCGGTTCGCCCCCACACGTGCAGGAGTTGGGTTCGTGGATCACCGAAGGAGGCGGCCTACGCGGACGCCCGGTTCTTCTACCAGCTCTCCTTGCCCCAGAAGCCGGCACCCCAGCAGACCTGGCAGGGCGTGCCAGGCGCGGTGGGGCGGGCATTCGTACGGTCCTCACGGTGGGCTCCGGAGAAGGCTGCGGCCTGTCGGCGGCGTCCAGGCGGCCGGCCAGGGGAATCAGGACCGGGGCCTCTCCGTGGCCCTTCGCACGCGGGTCTGGCGGACCGCCTGTTCCTCTTCCCCTGTCACCGCCAGTGGTGAAGCCTGCTGCGGTCAGTGGTGAGCTGGTCGACGAGGTCCGCGTCGCCGGCGGGCGGGGAGCGGTCAGGGAGCCGGCTCTGTCGTCGGCGGTGGGATCACCAGGCGACGTGGGCGGTGATCCACCGGTTCAAGGCGTCGGTGTCGTCCGCCGGCGGCAGGTCCGGCGCGCAGGACAGCGGCGTGAGAGACAGCTGCAGGTGGGTCAGGTATCCGTAGGCACTGTCCGGCGGATCATGCGATTACTAGGATCCAGGGACGCCCGTTCCCCGTTGGTCAGTGCCGGAGGCTGGGTGGATGCGGCAGTGATGAGCGATGCGGATCCGGTGCTTCCCGCAGCGGATGGTGAACGGGGGGCCTGTGGGGAGTCGACGGCTGCATGGGGGGCTCGGGGCGGCGGTGGCGCTGCTTCTTGCGATGTCCGCTGCCATGCTTCTGGGCAGGTCATGGACCGCATGTGACGTGGGGATAAACAACGCGGCCAACAGCGGTTTCCTGCTGTGGCTGTTCATCCCGGGCCTCTGGACGGTCCTGCTGCTGGTCTGGGTCGCGGTGGGCGCCCTGCTTGGGAACCGTCCCCTCCTCCATGCCTTTGCCCTCGCGGTGACGCTCCTCGGTGTTGTCTGGTGCGTCCTCTCGATCTTCTGGGAGGGCGCCCTCACTCCTCCGTGCCCCGGCGGCGTGCCTTCGTGGTGGCCGAGCTTCATCCCCGTCCCGGGATTCTGAGAGATCGGCCCCGGTAGTTCACGGCTTGAGCCAGTGGCGGACTGCTGCTGCGGTGACGGTGCCGTGGAAGACATAGGCGCGCTCGTCGTAGGCGGCTCGTGTGGCCGGCCTCGTGATCCCGGGAGTCGTAGGGGTGAAGGCGTTCATCGGCTGGGCAGGGTGGGTTTCCTCTCCTGGAATGGACGGCGCGCGGTCGGCCGGGCCGTGGATGGGGCTGGCCGTCGGCATGACGTTGTTCTTCTGGTGGGCGATTCTCCGGGTCCGGCTTCAGGTGGGTCCTGACGGGATCGTGGCGGTCAATCCGTGGGGGACACACCGCCTGGGGCTGGATGAGGTGACCTCGGTGAGGCTTGGTGCGTGGGGTGCGGAGTTCCACCACGCGGACGGCTTCAGGACCACGGCGTATGCGCTGAGCGAGCTGGCTTCGGGAAGCTCGCAGGAGGGCCGGTTCGCTGAGTTGCTGGCTGTTCTGGAGGCGGACTCCATCCGGTCACCGCGCGACGCATGACGGATGCCGGATGCCGGATGCCGGAGTAAGCGGTCAGGAACTGGCCGGTCGCGGTTCGCAGAAGGTGCCGTCGCGGAGCATGGCGAACAGGACGTCGGCCCTGGGGCGGGCGAGGCAGAGCAGGGCCTGGGTGTGGTGCTTGCCCTGGGCGATCTTCTTGTCGTAGTAGGCCCGCGATGCCGGGTCGCCCAGCACGGCGGACGCGGAGAGGAAGGAGGCCCGTGCCTAGAGGGCTGTTCGCCGCGGATGGAGGACCCGGGACTGCGGGTGGCGGGGGCGGGACCGGCGTAGGCGGCGGGGTGGCCGGCGGTCGGGAAGGTGCTGCCGTCACCGACCTCGATCAGTATGCGGGCTCCGGTCCTGACGCCGGTGCCGGCATGGACGTCAGGACCTTCGAAAGAGGGTGGGCCTCCAGCAGTTCCCCGATCCGCCCGGCAACGGCGAACCGAACACTCCCGCCGGGCTGTGACCGGTAACCCGTGGCCGTACGGCAAGAACGCCGCCAGGCGCCCGAACAGACTCCTCCCCGCCCCAGGAGAACCCGGGCGGGGAGGAGGAGCCGTCGGAACGACGCGCAGGGCGGCCCGGTGGTACTGCCCCCCAGAGCGCATCTGGGCACCGGGCCTCGCCCGCGCACGCCCTATCGGCGCGGGCTGGGACCGACCCTATCCAGGCAGGGCGGGTACGGCGCCGGGATCGGCAGGACCGTCCTTGAGCGGACGCCGGCCGGTGCGCGGCGCGGGCGGTTGGATGGTGTGGGGGACGGCAGCCCTCTCATCTCCAGGACAGGGGCCTCCCGGCCGCGTAACGACCCCATGGCCGACATTGCCGGTGTCCCATGGGTGGTAGCGGCCTGTCGCCCTCCAGAAGGCGCGGTCCGCGTCTGCAGGGGCAGCTGTTTTCGACGGTGTGATCTGGCCCCACTTCCGGGCCGTGTGGGTGACGGGCCCGGGCGGTGCCGGAGAGGAACGGTTGGGAGTGGCCCCGCTCCCCCGATCGTGTGAGGAACGCGGACAGGGATGCCCAGCGTGCGCCCGCCAATGGGCGCCGGTTGTCAGGGGGACTCTCGGCCGTGGCGCCGGCCGGCGGTCAGTGCGCCTTGGGGTCCTGCGGCAGGGGTTCGTCGCCACTGTCTGCGGCAGGACCGGCCGGGCGGTAGCGGCCCATGCTTCCGAGGATCAGGACGGCCCCCAGGGGGGGCCGTTCCGTAGAGCGGGGGGGAAGTCCTTGCCGTATCGGTTGATGAGGAACGCCAGACCCACGAGGGCAAGGATCAGGAAGGGGCGCCTGATGACATGTCCGCCCACGATGGCCAGTCGGCGCCGCATCCCGCCCGCTTCGGTAAGGCGTGTCCAGCCTGACGGTGACGTGGCGTCAGCGTAGCCCTTGCAGTAGTCGTCAACACCGGATGATCCCGGCACAATGTCGTGCTGCTCCAAACGAGCGCACCCAGTCGCGCCGACATCCAGGTGGGGCCACTTCACACCGTTCCTCGGTGGGGCCGAACGAAACCGTTCCCCGGGGCCAAAGAAAACCGTCCTCGACGGGCAGCCGTAGAAGGGGTGGGCGAGGTGGAGGGGCTGGGCGTCGATCCGCTGCTGCCGGTGGTGGACGGACCTCAGGAAGCAGAAGGAAGCCGTCACCGCCCAGATCCGGCGAAGGAGATCGAACAGGTCGCCACGCAGATCGGCCGGCAGCCCGGCCTGTCCCCGCGCCCCGGTGCCGGGAAGACACGATGAGCACACCCGGCACCCCGACGGGCACGGCACCGGGGGCCGCGATGGCGGCGCGGGTGTTGCGGAGGGCTTCACAAGGCATCACGATGTGACCGCCCGCGGCGCTGCGCCGTGTCAGTGATTGTCCCGGCCCGGCTGGTCCGGGGCGGTTCTTCCGGGCCGGATGCTCGTTAGGGCAGGCGCTGAAAGCCAGCGAGGAAAGGATCTGAGGTGGGCAAGCGCAAGAAGGGCCGCAGGCACCGGCGTGTGAACCGAACGCCCCGGCCGGTGAGCAGGCCCGGCGTGGGCCTTTCCGGCCAACTGCCGCCGCAAGCCGTAGGCGGCGCGGGCGATGCCGTGGTGTTGCCCAGGCAAGGGGATGCGGCATCCGGGTGGGAGGCGTCGTTGTTCGCGAGGAGAGCGGAGGGCGGCCTCGGCCATCCCGCGCAGCGCACCTGGAACGCGCTGAAGTCGGCGCGAGCGCGGGAGAGCCGCGTGGAGGAGCTGTGCGAAGCCGTGGGGTTCACCCCACGCACGGTGGCCAGGCACCTGGAGGGCCTGGCCGCACACGGACTGGCCGTCCAGGAAGCGGGTGGCGGCTGGAGTGCTTCCCAGGGGCCTGCGGGGCGGCAGGACCGCGACCCGGCTTCGGCCGAACCCGTTGCGTAGCGGAGCTCATCGGCTCCGGTGTGCGTAGGCGAGGCTCTTCTGCCGCGAGGCTGGCGGCGTACTCCCCCGAGGGCCGCACGGTCGCTGCATTCACAGCCGTCTGCGGTCGGGCCGCCGCCGTCCGCTGCCGTCGTATGTCCCCCGAGGGCACGGAAAGCGCCGACGTGCCGCTTCGGGGGCGTACGAGAGCAGTCCCGCCCGGAAGGCCCGGGCGGGACTGCTGCACGGCCGGCAGCACACGGTGGGGGAAGTCCGCGGCAGGCCCGGCCGAAGGAGAGGTTCCACTCACTCCACGACCCCGTCTGCCCCCGCCTGCCGGACTCATGCGGGCCGGGTCAGATCGGGGACGGGGACGGGGACGGGGGGCGGGGCGGGCAAAGACGTCGTTTCCTTTGGTGGTTTGGCTCGTTGTGCTGGGCATGGCGAGTCTTGCCGAGCGGCTGGTGCCGGATGAGTTGTGGGAGTTGTTCCGCAGGGTGGTGCCCGAGACGGTGGTGGTGCGGCCGCAGGGAGGCGGTCGCCGGAGGGCCGGGGATCGTGAGTGTCTGGCCGCGATCGTGTTCGTGGCGACGTCGGACTGCACGTGGCGGCAGGTGCCGCCGTTGTTCGGGCCGGCCTGGCCGACGGTCTACCGGCGGTTCGCCCGCTGGAGCAAGGACAGGGTCTGGGCCCGTCTGCACCGGGTCGTCCTGGATGAGCTCGGCGCCCAAGGAGAGCTGGACTGGTCGCGTTTCGCTATCGACTCGGTGAGTGTCCGGGCTCTCAACGGGGGCTTCTGACCGGACCGCATCCGACCGATCGCGGCAAGACGGGATCGAAGATCCACACCGCCGGTCCGCAGCCGTCGGGGCCCCCGCCGCCGACGGCCGGACAAGCTCCATGGGGACAAGGGCCGCGACTACCCCCACCTGCGGCGATGGCTCCGCGGTCGGGGCATCGCACCTCGGATGGCCCGTCGGGGGATCGAGACATCGCAGCGGCTGGGACGTCACCGATGGGTCGTCGAGCGGCCCATGTCCTGGCTGGCAGGCTGTCGCCGGCTCCGCCGCCGCTACGAGCGCGAACCCGAGCACTTCCTCGCCTTCACGGCCATCGCCACCAGCCTCATCAACTACCGGCGACTCACCAAGTGAAACGAGGTCTTGTCCTCAGCTAGCCTCTTTCATCTGTGCTGGAGGGTGAGAAAGGCTCGCTGTCGACGGTGACCGCGAAGGAACTTCGGATCTCCCCGGCGACCGTCCGTGTCCCCCGGTGCGTGTCGCCCGCGCCGCCAGGCTGACACGGGCGACACGCCGTTCGCGGAGGTCACCCGACCACGTCCTCGTGGGGACTCGGGCAGCGATCCGGCGCGGAGGGGGCAGCGGCCGTGGGGGTGCGGGCAGGAAGCCTCGCCCCCCCACGAGCACCCCCACGGGCACCCCCACGGGCATCCCCGCGGCTACGCCGGTGGTCGCACGAAGCACGGGTGGCTCATCATCCCTCTGCGGGTCAGGGCAGGGTCCACTTCTGGTTGGGGCCGGTGTGGCAGGTCCACAGGTGGACCGCGGTGCCGTCGTTCCAGGTGCCGCCCGACGCGTCCAGGCACTTGCCGGACTGCGGGTTGCGGACCGTGCCATCGGACTGCGGGGCCCACTTCTGGGCGCCGGAGCCGTTGCACGTCCACAGCTGGATCTTCGTACCGTCGGCGCTGCCACCGCCGGACACGTCCAGGCACTTGCCGAGGGCCTTCACGGTGCCGTCACCCCCGACCGTCCACGTCTGTGCCCCGCTGCCGTTGCACGTCCACAACTGGATCTTCGTACCGTCGGCGGTCTGGGCGTTGTCGACGTCGAGGCACTTGCCGTTCACGCCCTTGACCGGTCCCGAGCGGGGGCCCGGCTCCTGGCCCCCGGCCTGCTTGATCCGGATGTCGCGGAAGGAGACCTCGTCGCCGTCGCCGTGGTTCTGGATGCCGATGTGGCCCTGGCGCAGGCTTCTGGCGGGGTCGGTGTTGGTGAAGTCGTTGATCTTGCGGCCGTTGAGGAAGATCTCCAGCCGCTCGCCGGTCACCCGGAGTTCGTAGGTGTTCCACTCCCCCGGCGGGTTCAGCACGGCGTCCCGCGCGGCGATGTCGGCGGAGCGGAAGCCGTATACGGCGCCCGTGGTGCGATCGGCGGCGTCCGTGGCGTCGATCTGGATCTCGTAGCCGTTGTTCACCGCCGACCAGGGGTCGTCGGAGGCCGGGAAGCCCAGGAACACACCGGAGTTGTCGTCCCCGGCGGCCTTCCAGTCGAGCTTGAGGGAGTAGTCGCCGGTGAACTCCTCGGCGGAGTGCCAGAACATCCCGAGGCCGCCGTGGGAGGTGAGGGTGCCGTCCGCGAGGGTGAAGCCCCCGGGGCCGGCCTGCTTCCACCCGGCGGTGGACGAGCCGTCGAACAGGGGCCTGTAGCCGGTCTCCGGGCGGCAGTCGGCGTCGGTCATGCCGGCGGCCCAGCGGATCCCGCCGAGGAGGTGCCGACGGAAGGCGGGGTCGGTGTACGACTCGTCGGTGTGACCGCCGCCGGTGTAGAAGGCCCGGCCGCCCTGGTAGTCCTTGCACCAGGCGATCGGATGGTCACCCGCCATGTTCCCGCCAGAGTAGCTGGACTCGTCGAGCGAGGCGAGCACGTGGGCGGTGGTGCGGGGGTTGGTGCGGTAGTTGTACCACTCGTCGGTGCGCTGCCAGGCTCCGCCCAGATGGGCGGTGGCGTCGTGGGCCCGGTCCTCCACCTCGACGGTGGCGGACTGGATGGCGGGGTGGGAGTGGAAGAGGGCGCCGGCCAGCCCTTCGTAGAAGGGCCAGTCGTACTCGGTGTCGGCGGCGGCGTGGATGCCGACGTATCCGCCGCCGCCCCGGACGTACTGCTCGAACGCGGTCTGCTGCGCGGCGTCCAGCACGTCGCCGGTCGTAGACAGGAAGACGATCGTCTTGTACTGGGAGAGGTTGCCGGCCGTGAAGGACCGGGCGTCCTCCGTGGCGTCGACGGTGAAGTTGTGCGTCGTGCCGAGGTCGCGCAGGGCCGCGACGCCGTCGTCGATCGAGGAGTGCCGGAAGCCGGCCGTCTTGGAGAAGACGAGGATCTTGTACGCGGGGTCGGCCGCCGCGCGCGCTTCCGCGGTGACGGGAACGCTCGCCGGCGGGGGCGTCGCCGCGGCCTGGGGGGCCAGGGCGAGCGCGACGCCGGCGAGCAGGCCGACGACCGACTTGAGGGGGGTACGCATCGGGGTCGCCTCCTTTCTACAGATCTACGGGGCTACGGGAGTACGGGGCTACGGGGCTACGGGGCTACAGACTGTGGACGCACGGGCCCACGTCTCCATGGGCCCACGTCTCCACGGGCCCACGTCTC
The DNA here is from genome assembly GCF_043084305.1 of Streptomyces sp. NPDC014656. NCBI lineage: Bacteria > Bacillati > Actinomycetota > Actinomycetes > Kitasatosporales > Streptomycetaceae > Streptomyces > Streptomyces sp. NPDC014656. The sequence goes on along the minus strand of NZ_JBIBZN010000009.1, from coordinate 236,775 downwards.
CACGGGCCCACGTCTCCATGGGCTCGCGGATCCACGGGCCCACGGATCGCGGCGTGCGCGTCACGGCAGGGTCCACTTCTGGTTGGGGCCGGTGTGGCAGGTCCACAGGTGGACCGCGGTGCCGTCGTTCCAGGTGCCGCCCGACGCGTCCAGGCACTTGCCGGACTGCGGGTTGCGGACCGTGCCATCGGACTGCGGGGCCCACTTCTGGGCGCCGGAGCCGTTGCACGTCCACAGCTGGATCTTCGTACCGTCGGCGCTGCCACCGCCGGACACGTCCAGGCACTTGCCGAGGGCCTTCACGGTGCCGTCACCCCCGACCGTCCACGTCTGCGCCCCGCTGCCGTTGCACGTCCACAACTGGATCTTCGTACCGTCGGCGGTCTGGGCGTTGTCCACGTCGAGGCACTTGCCGTTCACGCCCTTCACCGCACCCGAGCGGGGGCCGTCGCCGGAGGTGGTGAAGGAGAACTCGTCGAGGTCGAACAGGGAGCCGCTGCCGCCCTTGAAGACGAGGTGGAGCGTCGTCGGGCCGGCCGGCCGGTCGGTGAGCGCGGTCGTCACGTCCTGGAAGGTCTCCCAGCCGCCGGTGACCGGCACGGTCGCCGTGCCGAGCAGGGTGCCCGTCGGGGATCCTGCCCGCACCTCGATGGTCCCGCCCGCGCCGGCGGAGGAGACCCGGGCGGTGAAGCGCGTGACGTTGTCGAGGGCGTACGGCGTGAAGGAGATCCAGTCGCCGTTGTCGATGTAGCCGACGGTCCTGCCGCCGTGGGCGGGCGCGTGGGTGACCACCTGGACGCCGGAGGAGCCGCCGAAGTGCTCGGCCTGCCGGTGGGTGGGCTGGGTGACGTGCTGGTCGTGCGCGGTCAGCGCGGGCTGGCCGTTGGCTCCCTTGTCGGTGTACTCGGCGTCGACGACGCCGAAGATGTTCGCGTTGGGGTCGTGCTCGCCGTCCGCGAGGGTCTGGAGCGTTCCGGTGCAGCCGGTGGCCGAGGTCTGCGGGTGGCCGTGGCTGTCGTGGCCGACGATGAAGGTGATCTTCACCTTGGAGCAGTCGACGGTGCCGTCCTCCGGGTCGGTGACCGTCACCTTGAAGGGGATCGCGGCGCCGAAGTCGTAGACCCGTCCGTCCACGGGCGTTTCCAGCTTGACCGTGGGCGCGGTGTTGCCGACGGTGATCTGGACCGAGGCCGTCGCGGAGGCGCCGGTGGGGTCCGTCACCTTCAGGGTGGCGGTGTACTGGCCGTTGGTCGTGTACGTGTGGGTGGGGTTGGCGGCGGTGGAGGTGGCGCCGTCGCCGAAGGTCCAGGCGTGGGAGAGGGTTCCGCCGTCCGGGTCGGCACTGCCGGCCGAGGAGAAGGAGACGGCGAGGGGGGCGGTGCCGGAGGTGACGCTCGCCTTGGCCTGCGCGGTCGGCGCGAGCCCGCCGGTGACGTGCTCGATGCGGTACAGGGCGGAGTTCGCGTCGCCGCTGAAGTAGCCGGTGCCGTAGTCGAGGACGTACAGGGCGCCGTCGGGGCCGAAGGCCATGTCCATCACCTGGGTGCCGCTCCAGGGGAAGGGGCTGATGGACTGCACGGTGCCGTCGGCGGCGGTCTCGACGCGCTTGATCCAGCGGCGGCCGAACTCGCCGGCGAAGTAGTCGCCGTCGTACTCCTGCGGGAACTTCACCTCGGAGGTGGAGCCGGCGTCGTAGCGGTAGACCGGGCCGCCCATCGGGGACTCCGAGCCGTTGCCGAACTCCGGTACGGAGCCGCCGTCGTAGGGGATCCAGGCGGGCTGGGCGGGCGGCAGATCGGTGAGGCCGGTGTTGCGCGGTGAGGTGTTCTTCGGGGCGGCGCAGTCGAACGCGGAGCCGGAGGCGCCCGTGGCGAAGTCGTAGTCGACGTAGGCGTCGTTGTCGCCGGTGCAGTACGGCCAGCCGAAGTTGCCCGCCTTGGTGATCCGGTTGAACTCCACCTGGCCGGCCGGGCCGCGGGTGGGGCTGGCGCTGCCGGCGTCGGGGCCGTAGTCGCCGAGGTAGACGGTCCCCGTGGCCTTGTCGACGCTCATCCGGAACGGGTTGCGGAAGCCCATCGCGTAGATCTCGGGACGGGTCTTCGCGGTGCCGGGCGCGAAGAGGTTGCCGCTGGGGATCGCGTACGAGCCGTCGGCGTTGACCTTGATCCTCAGGACCTTGCCGCGCAGGTCGTTGGTGTTGCCCGAGGAACGCTGGGCGTCGTAGGCGGGGTTGCGGGTGGGGCGTTCGTCGATGGGGGTGTAGCTGTCCGAGGCGAACGGGTTGGTGTCGTCGCCCGTCGACAGGTACAGGTTGCCGGCGGCGTCGAAGTCGATGTCGCCGCCCACGTGGCAGCACAGGCCGCGGGAGGCGGGTACGTCGAGGATCTTCTTCTCGCTGCCGAGGTCGAGGGTGCCGTCGGTCCGCAGGACGAACCGGGAGAGCCGGTTGACTCCGTCGAACGGGGTGAAGGCGGCGGTCGAGCCGTCCGCCGGGGCGTCGCCGCCGGGCGTGGTGAGCTTGGGCGCGTAGTAGAGGTAGACGTGCCGGTTGGACGAGAAGCCGGGGTCGGCGGCGACGCCTTGCAGGCCCTCCTCGTCGTGGCTGTACACGTCGAGCTTGCCCGCCACGGTGGTAGTGCCCGCGGCGTTCGTCAGCCGCAGCGTGCCGTCCCGCGAGGTGTGCAGGACGGAGCGGTCCGGCAGCACCGCCAGCGTCATGGGCTCGCCCGTCTCGGCCACCCCCTTGGCGAGGGTGACCTGCTGGAACTCCGGTGCGGCCGCTGCGTGCGCGCCGTCGTGGCGGGCGGGCGCGGGCGGGGCCGTGGCCATCGTGGTGGCCGGGGCCGTGGCCATCGTGATGGCCGGGGCCGTGGCTGTGCCGGGGGTCGAGGACGGGGCCGCGCCGGGGACCGAGGCCGTGGCCGTGGACACGGGCAGGAGACAGCCGACGGTGCAGGCCACGGCGGTGAGGAGGATGCGGACGCGCTGTTGTCGGAGCGTTCTCATGGGCACAGAGCTCTCCCGAGGTGAGGGGGGTACGGCGGCAGCCTCGTCGGTCTGCCGGATGCGTCTACCGGCGCGCGCCGTCACGCGGTAGGGGCCCGGCCGTAGGTCGGTGTGACCGGGTCATTTCAAGGAAGCTAGCGGGCTTTGTCGGAGTCCGTAACCCGCTGCGCGCAAGTTGTCGCCACTTTCTCCCTGCGCGAGACAAAGTGGTCGCCGCAACCGAGGGGGCGGAGTCCGGGGCCTGCTCGCTGAACATCAACAGGGGTTCATAGCAAGGGAGTTGCCGTCCGTCGAGGGTGTGGGAATTCTTTGTCTGCGTTCAGGACAAAGCGTGGACGGCGCCGGAGGAAGTCCCTACTGTGACCGACGCGACGGTGTGTCGCGAACCCCCGCCCGTCACGCCTCCCTGCCCGGACGCCTCCCTGCCCGTCACACCTCCCCGCCCGTCACACCTCCCTGCCCGGGACGCCGGCGCGCCCCGGCAGCAGTGGACCCCCCGCCCGCCCCGACCTGACCCCTCGGCACCGAGGGGCCGTCAGGAGGTCTCGTGCACCCCCCACGGCCGTACCCCCACTCCGCCCGCCGCTTACGCGGACGCCTGGCCGGAACGCTCCTCGCCTCGCTCCTCACCCTCGGCCTGGCGGCCGTTCCGGCTCCCGCGGGCGCCGCCGAATCCGCCGACCTGCCCCCGCAGGAAGCGGGCGTGACGCTCCGCGTCTTCGACGTCCAGGCCCCGCTGAGCGGCATCTGCACGCTGAAGGCGGGGCAGACGCCCAACATCGACAAGCGCATGCCGGTGATCGACTGGACCTCGTCCGGTGACTTCGGCCTGGAGAGCAACTTCGTCACCCACGTCATCGGCAACCTCGCCGCTCCGCGGACGGGCAGCTACACCTTCCGCCTGACCAGCGACGACGGCTCCCGCCTCCGGATCGACGACAAGCTGGTGATCGACCACGACGGCCTGCACGGCCCCGAGCCCAAGGACGCAGTGGTCGAGCTCTCCCAAGGTCACCACTCCCTGCGCATCGAGCACTTCGAACGGGACGGGGGCCAGCAGGTGACGCTGGCGTGGAAGCCGCCCGGCGCCTCCGCCTTCGCCGTCGTACCGAACACGGCCCTGAGCACGGACGCCGGTGTCGTCCGGGTCACCGCACCGGGCCGCAAGGAGTGCGAGGGCGGTACCGACTCGCCCGGCGACGGCCTGCCGCTGACCGGCGTGCACCCCGACTACACCCTCACCGACCTCCGGCCCGACGGCTTCCGGCCGCAGGTCTCCGCGATGGACTGGCTGCCGGACGGACGCCTGGCCGTGACCACCTGGGGCGGCAGCGACAACACGGCGGGAGAGGTCTACCTCCTCTCCCACGTCACGGGCAGCACCGGACCCGACAAGGTCACCGCGAAGAAGGTGGCGTCGGGCCTGAAGGAGCCCATGGGCGTCAAGTACGTCGACGGCAAGCTGTACGTCTCCCAGAAACACGAACTGACCGAGCTGAACGACACCGACGGGGACGAGGTCACCGACCAGTACCGGCGTGTCGCCACCTGGCCCTTCGGCGGCAACTTCCACGAGTTCGCCTTCGGGCTGCTCTACAAGGAGGGGTTCTTCTACCTCAACCTGTCGGTCTCCATCAACTACGGCGGAGCGACCACGGACCCGCAGCCGGCACCGAACCGGGGCACCACCATCAAGGTGAACAAGCAGACCGGAGAGGTCTCCTACGTCGCCGGCGGACTACGCACCCCGAACGGCATCGGGTGGGGCCCGGACGGCGACATCTTCGTGACCGACAACCAGGGCGGCTGGCTGCCCTCGTCGAAGCTGGTGCACATCAAGCAAGGACGGTTCTTCAACCACCACACCAACCCGGACGGGCCGTTCGACTCCCAGCCGGTGACCAAGCCCGTCCTCTGGCTGCCGCAGAACGAGATAGCCAACTCGCCCAGCACCCCCCTCCAGCTGACCGAAGGCCCGTTCGCCGGACAGATGCTGTTCGGCGACGTGACGTACGGCGGCATCCAGCGCGGCTTCCTCGAGAAGGTCGGCGGCGAGTACCAGGGCGCGGTCTTCCGGCTCACCCAGGGCCTGGAAGCGGGTGTGACCCGGATCAGCGTCGGCCCGGACGGCGCGCTGTACGCGGGCGGACTGGGCGCCGGCGGGAACTGGGGCCAGGAGGGCAAGCTCACGTACGGTCTGCAGAAGCTGACGCCGAACGGTTCCCACGCCTTCGACATCCGCGCCGTGCGCGCCGTGCCGGGCGGCTTCGCCCTCGAGTACACCCAGCCGCTGTCGGCCCAGACCGCCTCCGACCTGGTCGGCCACTACAAGATCAAGCAATGGCGCTACGTGCCGACCGCGGACTACGGCGGGCCGAAAGTCGACGAGGAGACCCTCACCGCGCGATCGGCCGACCTCTCCGCCGACGGCAAGACCGTCACCCTGGCCGTCCCCGGTCTCAAAGCCGACCGCGTGGTCCACATCCGCTCGCCCCGCCCCTTCAGCTCGGCCGGCGGCGAGTCCCTATGGAGCACCGAGGCGTGGTACACCCTCAACCGACTGCCCGGCGGAACCTCGGCGACGGGCGCGGTGAAGGGCGTGGCCGGCAAGTGCCTCGACGTCGACAACTCCCAGACCGCCGACGGCACGAAGATCCAGCTCTGGACCTGCAACGGCACCGCTGCGCAGGAGTGGACGGTGGCCGGCGACGGGACGATGAAGGTCCTCGGCAAGTGCCTGGACGTCTCCGACGGCGGCAGCGCGGACGGGACGAAGGTCCAGCTGTGGACGTGCAACGGGACGGGCGCCCAGACGTGGGCCCCGCAGCCGGACGGGACGCTGCGCAACCCGCGGTCCGGCAAGTGCCTGGACGCCTCGGGCGGCACCTGGAACGACGGCACCGCCGTCCACCTGTGGACCTGCCACACCGGCCCCAACCAGAAGTGGACCCTGCCCTGACCGACACGGCCCGTCGACACGGAACGGCGCCCGCGGTGACGGTGAGGGCCGGGAACCCCCCGGCCCTCACCCCCGGCTCTCACCAGGAAAGCCGAATCCGTGCGCAAGAGGCCACTTCCGTCCGGCTTTTCATCCTGGGATCGGCTGCCTACGAGCTGGTGCGTGATCGTGGTGGAGGCGTGATCGCCTGCTCGATGCCGTGGTCAGGCGTTGGTGTTGCGGTCGGAGACGAGGCAGGCGATGGCCCGGTAGGTGTCCGGGCAGGGTCTCGCGCCGGTGGGTCCAGCGGGTCAGCCGCTTCCAGCGTCTGTGGTCGGCGAGTGCGTGCTCGACGGTGATCAGCCTGGATGAGTGTCGGTGCCGGGCTTCCTCTCTGGCCGCGTGTACGTGCGGCGTCCTGTGGCTCTACCTCGGCAAGGGCGACGGCACCTTCGCCTCCGCACCAGGGTCGAAGGGGGCGAGCCCGTTGCGGCGCAGGACGTGGGGGACGACGAGATCCGGCCGGTCGAGAGGGTCATCCGGCCGGTGAAGTGCTCGCCCGCCATGTCCTGCCGCGCGGGCGGCGGGGGGCGAGCGGCCCGAACCTCCTGTGCGGTGGGGTTTCCCGGAGGCGGGGGCGGGCAGCCTTCCCTCCGTTTCGACAAGTGGAATGTGGAGTTCAGGGATGCCGAAGACGCGCGATCGAGCGAGCGGGCGAAATGAGGGGGGCGGGGTGTCCGTCCAGGAGATCGAGGAGATCTCCGCCCTCGCCGACCCGGTGCTGCGCAATCTGCGGATCACCCAGGCGTATCACGAACTGACCATGGCCATGGCGAAGCTGCTCGGCCAGGAGAACGCGAGCTGGTGCGCTTTCGGGACGTGGGCATCGCGTACCGCCGGTCTCTCCATCCGGGGGGAGAGCACCCCGGCGATCGTCAGGACCGCCCTCGCCTTCGCCCAACGGGTCCCGCCGCGGTTCCGGCCGATCGGCGCCTCCGTCGACAAGGTCGTTCAGCAGGTCAGCGAGAACGTGGCCCGGGGCAACCTGCTCGTCTTCCAGGACCTCGGACCGCTCTTCGTCCACCTGATCGAGACTTTAGGCGGCCCGCACCCGGACGACCTGCTGGCGGCGCGAGCCGCAGGAGCGGCGACAGGAGCGGACTCTGCGGCCGCGGCGGTGGACCGCTGCGTCGCGTCGCTCAGGGCGGGCCCCGCGGAGGAAGGCGGTCAGGACCTGCTGATCTCCGCGGTCCGCAGTTACGGCAGGGCATTCCTCGCCCACCAACCCGGCGAACGTGCCGAACACGTGCTGCTCGCCAACCTGTACGTCGGCCTGCACGAGCAGATCAGGCTCCAGCAGCCGATCGCCCAGGCGCTCTCCTGGCCCGCGGGCACACGACTCGCCCCGCTGCCACTACGCCGGCAGGTGCAGCGGTCCTGGGAGAACATGGTGACCCGGCAGTTGATGGAACTCAGGCTCCCCGCCGCCGATTTCTCGGTGACACGGCGCCTCGTCTCCCAGCGCATCGGATCCGACATCGGCAAGGCGCGAGGCGGCGCCCGCTTCCCGGCGGCACTCACCCACCTGCAGAACATCGAGCTCAAGGCGCTCCTGTACGACATCGATCGCACCCCGAACACGCTCCTCGGCAGCGCCGCTGACAACTGGGTGAACCTGGGCGACCGCATGAACTTCGTGGCGGACCTCTTCCGCGCGCGGCAGCAGGAGGGGCGCCTCTTCCAGCCGCCCTTCACAGCGCAGCAGGTCGCCGTGATCAAAGGGGGAAGGATTCCCGACAACTCGCCCCTCGGCTGACCGGAAGGACGACGCGGGCCCCGGCGTTCGCCGAGCGAGCCGCCTCCGCGCCCCGCGGACGTCTTCCGGGGCCGCCGCGCAGCTCCACGGTCAACTCCTCCAGCTCGCGCGAGACGTCGCCCCTGGAAGGAGACGGAACCAGCAGAACCCCCAGGGCTTCGGCGTAGTCGGCGGGCGCCCGTTTTGTGATCACGCGAGGCCGAGGAGCGCGAGGGGCCGACGGGCGTCGCGTGCGTCGCGGCGGGGCCGGCGGCGACGTTCTTGACGCCGCTCAGCCGGAGGGCACCGACGGCGAGGTTGCGCCAGGCCGCCCACCCACACCGGGCAGGCCAGTGACCTGCGGCGTCTCCCGGCCCGCTTCATGTGATGGCCCTCGACGATCGCGATGTGATGAGCACCGCGGCCCAGGAGGTAGGCGGCGTGCTCGCGTTGCGTAGGGAGCGCGTCGCTGGTGACCACGGTTGCGGCCGGGTCGGCGGCGGTGTCGAGCAGCGGCTGGAAGCGGGTGACCTCATCGGCCTTCTCGCCGGCGTCGAGCCGGGCCAGGACCAGCCCGGTGGTGTGCTCCACCGCGGCGAGCAGGCGGATCCTCCGCCCTGGGCCTTCGCCGCGCCGCGCAGGGACTTGCCGTCCACGGGCAGTCCGCGCGGCTCGGTGCTCTCGGGCCGGCGGCCGGCAAGCCATCCGCCGTCCGCCCGGTCCAGGGCGTCACCGTCGGTGCGGTCGAGCAGCCGGCGGACCGTCGCCTGCGAGCGCACGAGCCTTCGGGGCGTTACCGGATCGGGGCGCACGCCGAGTCGCTCCAGTACGTGCGGCGGCGCGTCCGCGTCCCACTCGCCGGCCACCAGCAGCGAGGTCGCACCGGCCAGCACCGGCCAGCACCGCGCACGCGGTCGGGTGAGCACGACGGCCAGGGCAGGGCGCACGCCGCGCGGATCGCGTGGATCGGGCACCTGAGCCAGCCGCTCCAGCAGGCCGAGCACCTCCCCGGGCCCGGCGTCGGACTGCTCGCGAAGTCGGTCAAGGGCGGGCGGAACCAGGGACGACGCGTCGGCAGGCACGGTCTTCCAGGCAGGTCACGGGGTGCGGAGCACTCCATGATCACGGGGACCTTCCCTGCTTCGCCCCGGTCACCTCAACGCCGCGGCCCCGCCTGCCACCCAGGTCTGCCAGACACGACGGGTGTTCGGCAGGTCGGGGTGGTCAAGGAGCCAGAGCACGTACCCGGCATGGCACCGGGCCCACGGACTGTCCGAATCGGCTGCCCGATCGAGCCTGCCCCGAAGATCAGCGCTGTCGACAGCCCGGGCAACCCGCACGTATTCGCGGTCCTTGCAGCGATACGCCCGCTGGACGACGATCTCGACCAGGTCGGTGAGCTTCGCCTTGACCGCCTCCTCGTGGCGGGCACGGGCCACCTTCCGGACGAGGCTCTGCTTCGTGCCCCACGCCTTCGCATGCTGCGTCCACTCCAGCGGGTACTTCGCCTCCCACTCCAGGAAGAGCAACACATAGGGCAGCCCCGGCCACGCCGCCAGATCCCCGCCCACAGGACCACCCCACACCCCATCAGGCAGCGAACACCTCTGGGCTTGCTGGTGCCTCCGGCGCGCCTGCAGAAAGGCCGGCTCCCGGTACTGCTCGTCCACTCCCAGGGGCCGTGTCAGCAGCCACAGCTCGTTAGACCGGACGAGCACGTCCGTGACCTTCCTCTGGGCCTCCGCCAGATGGACGAGCGCCGCACCCCTCACAGCCGGATCCTCCGCTATGAGTCCGAACGCCCAGCCCAGCCGCTCAGCCCATCCACAAGCGTCATCCGCGTCTTCACCTATTCCTTCAGCCACGCACGGGATCATCTCCTGGCGCAGTCGGCTCGCTCCCCCCGACGGCGCGGGCGAGACGCAAGGGTTCCGGGGCGCAACGGAAGTGAGCGGGAACCGCCCGCTCGCCCTCTCTTCATCTCGAATGATCATGAAAGGGGTGTCCACCGACTACGCCGAGGCCCTGGCAGAGCCCCCGGTCTGCCGACGGTGCCGGCCGACTCCGACACCGCCGACGATCGGGGGCTCTGCGCCTCACCGCGTCAGGTCTTCATCGCCTCTCGGAGCCGGGAACGAAAGGTCTCCATACGATCGGGACGCCCGCGGGAGCCCTTCCATGCCTTGGAGGGAGTTCCTTCAGGCCTTGGAAGGATGCTGAAGGCGGCCTCTCCGCCCGATCCTCTGTTTAGACGAAAACTGGCCGACAAGTTCCCAGAAGCACACCAGAGAGGTGATGGGAGGGATTCCAAGGGTGACCAGCGCCAGCGCGGAGTGCGAGGAGTGACTGACGCACAGGGCCACCGCCATGGCCGAGGTCACCAGGAGAACTCCCCAAGATCGCTTTGCGGGCTGTCGCTGCACAGCGGCTCGCAGGATCGAAAGAGCCGCAACAGACCACGGTCCATAAAGCGTGAGCGGCCACCAGCGTGCGAGGTTCGTCGGCAGTACCGATTCTGCAGTCTCGGAAAGCTGGCCATACGTGTAGGCGATGGACCAGACGAGCAAGCACGCCGCACACACCGCGATGGCGGCGAAAAGTGCCGTCACTTGAGTGATTTTTTGATAGATGCTGAGGAATTGAGGCTTCGGACGAGCACGCCGTCTGTCAATCCTCGGCGGCTGTCGATCCATCGAGGCGGCGTCCGGCGGCGTCCCCGGCTGAGTGGACAGCAGATGAGCCAGCTCGTCCTCAAGGTCCTGGTGATTCATCGTGGGGTCCAGCGCCGAATCGTCCCAGTACGGCTGTGCGGGGATGGGACCGCTGCTGTAAAGATCTCGTTCCTCACGCCCTGAGCGCGTGGTGTAAAGCGGAACGCCGTGTCCCGTTCCCCCGTAGTCCGACAGCTCCTGCTCCGGGCCGGGATGGCGCAACGGAACATCACGCACCGCTTCCGGATACCCCCGCGCACCCCACCCGAAGTCTGCGGGGGACAGCGGAACATCGCGCCCCGTCACCGGGTACTCCGGCATTTCTTCCCTTGGCTGCATGGGGTACTGCCGGCCGTTGAAGTTCGACCTGTCTCCGTACCGGTCCATCCGTCCCTCTGTGCCCTTGTTTCAGATCGTTCCATTAGAGGCTTTGTTTCATCAGATCTATATCTGAACAGCCGACCGGAACCTGTCAGACCGATAAGGGAAACCATTCTCCACCGGCCCGCTCTCGTTCTGAAAATCCTTTGATCGGAGTGAAGCCTCTCCCTCGACGGGTAACTCGCACGGGTTACCGAGGTGCGTTGAAGAACCCTTTCTCCTAGCTCCTCCGCCGATCTTCACGCCCACCTAACGACCCAACGCGGCGACATGGCTACATCTCTAAAGGGTGATAGAGCCACACGAATGAGTTACGCGGAACTTTACCCTCAAACGTTTATGCGAAGCCCGTTGCGGGCGTCATATGGACGAACGCGCGAGCGATTCCGATGCGGGGTCGGAAGGCGGTATCCAGACAGACGGCTGCGGTGTGCGCCTCGCGATGCCGGGGTCCGGCACGGGCGCCATCGCCGCAGCGCCACCGCCGCGGCAACACCGGGAAGTCGAACCCGGACGTCAAGCAACGTTGACCGCAGGAGTTACTGGGATCTTGCAGCATCGTTTCATCAGTCATGGATTCCTGTGATTGCGTGGCTTTCCCGGCTGTAGACGAAACGGTTCTTCGAGAATCCCCGATCTACGCTCTGCTCGCCCGTCTGTGGTTCGACAGGGGGCGATTCGTCCCCGGACCGGCCGGCCACGTCTGCGCGGCGGCGGCCGATCCCGTCAGGCCCGGACGGCTGGAGCTCATCCCTGCCTCCCGCAGGGAACAGCGGGCTGGAGGCGAGGAGGACCGCCGCTGACCCAGGGGGAACTCGAAGGGGTGTGGCATCACACCGATGCCCCTGATCGCTTCGCTCTCCTGTCTCGGCCCCCGCAAGGAGAGAAGGGGTCTGCCGGCCGGGCCGTCTCGTGAGGCTGCCGGTACCGTCCGGCGGCCTGCTTCGCAGGGACCCCGCATCGTCGGCGGGAGACGCCGAGGTCAGCGTGGGCCGAGAGGCGATCCCGCCGTACCGGGGGTGGTGGCGTCCGACGTCATCGGCTCGGCGTCCACCAGCCCGAGCGAGAGTTTCGTTGCGACTGCTTTCGGCGCCGGTGCCAGCACTGGCACTGGTACTGGCACTGGCAGCGGTGCTGGCACCGGCAGCTTTCGGTCCGCATGAGGATCCGCGCGGCTGACGCGCGGTGGTCTTCGAGTACGGAGTCGCTCGTGAGCTTCGTCCTGCGTCACTCGCCGGGCGTCCGGGCCGTGTGACGGTGAGAGCGGCGGTCGTCGACGGGGTCGCCGGCCGTCGGGGCGACGGCGCTGATGACGGAGACGAGAGCGACAAGAGCCGACGTGGCTCCGAAGACGCTGCGGGTGAGGGTACGGGCGCGGCGTTCGCCGGCGGTTCGGACGGACCAGGGGCGGGCGATCGTGACGACCGGAACGTCCTTGACGCGCTTGCCCAGGGCCTGTCGCGAGGCGCCTGCGGTGAGGTCGGGAACCTGTCGGCTGAGGGTGGCACGGGCGTTCTGAAGCCTGGCGGCAGTGGCGGCGAGGGTCGCCTGCGTCTCGGTCGCGGCTTCCGCCAGGCTCAGGTCCAGGCCGTCGCACAGCAGCAGAGTTCGGCGCTGCCAGGGCGGGAGTCCGAGGAGTGCCTGGACGACGGGGTCGGCGGGCAGCGGGTCCGGGTCGCTCCGCCTGGGTCGCAGTCGATGCCAGGGAGACAGGGCGTAGTCATGGGTCCGCGCACGCGCCAACCCCGCCGGGTCGGGGTCACACGCGACTTCGGGCCAGCGTTCCCAGACCTGCTGGAAGGCCTGCTCGGCCGACTCGACGGCGAGGCGGCGGCACCCGGCCAGGACGTAGGCCTGCTGGATGAGGCCGGGCACGGTGGAGAGGTACAGCGCGTCGAAGGCCGACTCGGCCGTGAGGGGTGGTGGGACCGTCGTGAGGGGCGGTGGAACCGTCGTGAGGGGCGGTGGGACCGTCGCGGGTGGCGGTCCCGGGCGACTGGCGGGGTTGCGGTACATGGGGTTGAGTCCCTGGGGGCGTCGTGTTGGTCGGAGCGTTCCGAGAACCGGCGAGGGAAACCTTTCTTCGAACCCATCTGCGGGCCCTTCGTATCCGGATAACGAACGAATCCGAGATCGGGACGTCCGGCGATCGGGTGATCGGGTGTTCGGGCGTTCGGAGTCCATGAATGAGTTACTGAGCCGTTTTCACCCTGAATAGCCGCAGGTCAGGAGCGTGTGCGCGGCCTGGAAGAGGGTGCTGACGCGGCGGGTGGGGCATCTGGCTCGCCGGAGCGGTCGCCGGGACTCCAACCGGGCGAGGGCCCGTTCCCCGGGAGCTCTCGGCCTGGCCTCCCGCCGGCCGGGGACGAGCCGTCCACCGCCGAACCACAGGCGCGCGTGCTGGAAGCAGAGGGGAGATCGAAGCAGAGGGGAGATTCACGAAGGCGCGCTTCGTTTACGGCCGGGGAGGACGTGCGGTCACAGGATTCACCACCGATGAAACGATGCTGCAAGAGCTTGGTCACCCTTGTGGACCACGGGCCTCCTCCGCGCGCGGCGTTGAACGCCTTCCGCCGTCGCCGACACCACAGGGATCCTCCGTCCGCTGGCCGGCCGGGGCACCGGCCCTGGGCGGGTGCCCCGGCTCGTGGGTCCCACCACGGCGAGGGCACCATGGAAGGGCCAGTCCTCGGGGAGCACCGCGGAGGGAGCTCGGTGATGGAGCCGAATGCATCGGACGAGTCGGAACAGCAGGCCCGGGAGACTGGACCGCTGCCGCCGGGCGGCCTGCTGGATCTGCTGAGCGTGTCCGCGGTGGTACTGGACAGCACCGGGCGCATCGTGTTCTGGAGCCCGCAGGCCAACGACGTCTTCGGCTACACCGCCGAGGAGGCGCTGGGCCGGCACGCGGCCCGACTGCTGGTCCACGAGGAGCACAGCGAGGTGGTGACCAGGCTGTTCGCCGAGGTGATGGGCACCGGGGCGAGCTGGGCGGGGGCGTTCCCGATCCGGCACAAGGACGGCGGCACGCGGCTGGTGGAATTCCGCAACATGCGCCTGACGGACGACCTCGGCGATGTGTACGCCCTGGGCATCGCCGCTGACCGCGTGACTTTGGAGGGGGTCGAAGCCCGGCTGGCGCTCTCGGACCGGCTGGTGTTCCAGGCGCCGATCGGCGTCGCTTTCCTGGACGCCGACCTGCGCTACTCGATGGTCAACCCCGCGCTGGAGCGCATCAACGGCGTATCCGCCGCCGACCACATCGGCCGCCGGCCCAGGGACGTCCATCCGTTCGACGGCATCGACACGATCGAGTCCGCCTTGCGACAGGTGCTGCTGTCCGGCACGCCCCTGATCGACCAGTACGTCGTCGGCCGCACCCGGGCGGATCCGGATCACGATCGCGCCTGGTCGGTGTCGTACTACCGGCTGGAAGGAGCGGGCGGGCGGGTGCTGGGCGTGGCGAACTCGGTCGTCGACGTCACCGAGCGCCACCGGGCCACCCTCGAGGCGGACCGGGCCCGACGGCGCCTGACGCTGATCGCGGAGGCTTCCGCCCGCGTCGGAACCACTCTGGAGGTGGAACGGACCGCACAGGAGCTGGCCCAGGTCGCCGTACCGGAGCTGGCCGACCTCGCGGCGGTCGACGTCCTCGACGCCGTCCTCGCCTTCCGGCGCAGGACCGGCCCCCGTGACGGGCCGGAGCTGTTCAAGGCCCTCGCCGTCGTCTCCGCCTACCCCACCGAGGCCCTCGCCGCGGCGGACACGGTCGGAGACCTCGCCGCCTACGGCGCCGACCGGCTCATCACCCAGTGCGTCCACACCGGCCAGCCCGTCGTCGTCGCCCACGCGGGACCGGGCGATCTGCTGCGCATAGCCCGCGACCCGGAAGCCGCCGACGCCTTCGCCCGGGCCGGGGTGCATTCCTACCTGGCGGTGCCTCTGATCGCCCACCACGAGGTCCTCGGCGCCTTCGACCTGATGCGCACCCGAAACCCCCTCCCCTTCGACGACGACGACGTGATCCTCGCCGGCGAACTGGCCGCCCGTGCCGCGGTCGCGATCGACAACGCACGCTGGTACCAGAGCGTGCGCAACTCCGCCGAGACACTGCAACGAAGCCTGCTGCCCGGCCGTCACCCCCAGCTCGCCGGGCTGGACGTGGCCTCGCACTACCAGCCGGCCCAGGCCTCCAGCGAGGTGGGTGGCGACTGGTACGACATCATCCCGCTGAGCGCAGACCGTACGGCCCTGGTGGTCGGCGACGTGATGGGCAGCGGCATCGACGCGGCCGCCGCCATGGGACGGCTGCGGACCGCGACCTGCGCCTACGCCGACCTCGACCTCGCGCCCGACCAGCTCCTGCGCCACCTCGACAAGATCACCAGCGGACTGGAGCACTACATCGCGACCTGCCTCTACGCCGTCTACGATCCGCATCGGGGCCAGTGCGACATCGCCAACGCCGGTCACCTCCCGCCCGCCGTCGTCCGCGCGGGACGACCCCCCGAACTCCTCGACCTGCCTACCGGTGCGCCCCTGGGCGTCGGCGGGGTGCCGTTCCGCACCACCTCCGTCGATCTGGGCCCCGGCGACCGGCTCGTGCTCTACACCGACGGCCTGGTCGAGACCCGCCACCACCACATCGACGAACGCCTGGAAACCCTGCTCGAAAGCCTCGACGCGCCGCACCGCCCCCTGCAGGACCTCTGCCAGTGGCTCCTGGACACGCTGAGGCACCCGGACGACCACGACGACGTCGCCCTCCTCGTCGCCCAGACCCGGCCCCTCACCCCCGCCGACCTCAACACGACGTGACAGGAACCGAGCGGCACAGGAACCGGAGCGGCACAGGAACAGAGACCCACAGGAGCCACGAGATTCACGGGGTCTACAGGATCTACAAGATCCACAGGTGAATGGGCCTGATGGGCAAGCGGCCTGTGCCCCCGTACGGGGCGGCCCGAGCAACCCTCGCCTCCCCGACCGCCGGATCCCCCGCCCCAGACCGGGAAGCGCAAGAACCGGCAGAAAGGCCCTTGATCAGGCTGGTCGTAGAGACACTCGTCCAGACCCGAGTACGGGCCGTTCCCCTTTCCTTCACGGGTCGTCTCAGCCGCGTCGAGCCACCTCGTGATCACAACGGACGTCGTGACACGTGACGGTGCCGCAGAAGGCTCCTGCGTACAGGCCGTAGAACTCCGCCGCAGGCGAGGCCTGCGGCTGCCGCCGCACCGATCGCCGTAGCGGCGAGGCGTAGCCGGGCGGCGTCGTCATCACTCTGGCTGCACCCGCCGGGCAGAACGGGATGCTCGACTGCCCCTCAGCCTCACCGCACCAACCGTGAGCCTTCGAAACCCCACCGCCGGCGGTGCTCGGACCAGGAGAGCTCCTACGTCGCAAGGGGGCGCCATGGCACTCGTACAGGACTTCAGTCATGCGGTGCAGCTCAATACGCCTAGGGACTGACTCTTTCGAACCGTCCGTGAGATCGTCGCGCTCGTGATCGAGTCGTGGGTGATCAGTGACGACAGCCCTCTGCCTGTGTCGTCCGAGGCGGTGCTGGAGGCTCTGCAATCGAGGGTCGACGGCGGGCAGCTGGAGACGTGGCTGACCAGTTCGTCCGGACGGTCGTTGGCCTTCGTGACGAATACCGAGCGCGCGATGGTGATGCTGCTCGAAGACGAGGGCGATCCCGGCGAGCATGCCGTGGAGCCCGGCGCTCAGGGGTCGAGCGACGGGTTCGTCCTCTCCAACGGACAGGACGATGAGTATCCGGATGAGGACACCGTCCCCCTCCGTGAGGCGTTCCGGCTCGTGAAGCAGATCGTTGCCACGGGATCCTGGCCCTCGGACGCCCAGTGGATGGCCGATCGCTGAGCGGTCTACCGCCGGGTCCGGATGAGGAGGGCGGCGAGGTGAAGTGCGGCCGGGTAGGGGCTGGCGAGCTCGTCGGTACGCATGAGCAGGCCGCGCCACTGCTTGATCCTGTTGATGCGCCGTTCGACGGCATTGCGCTGCTTGTGCGACTCGGTGTCGGCGTCGGCGTGGATGCCTTGGTAGTCAGCCTTGCCGCGTTCCAGGACCATGAGCGCGTACACGAGCGATGACACGTCCGCGTGCATGAGCAGCGGTTCCGGCTCGCCCTCGGAGAGGGCGTACACCATGCCGCTCTCGGGATCGAGCGCGACCATGGAGAAGACGAACCCGCCGACCACTTCCCAGCGTTCAGCCCCAGGCGGGCAGCCGATACCGTCCCCGGCCAGGGACGCCGTGAGGCTCGCTCCGTGGTCGAGCCGGGGGAGAACTCCGGTCTCGAGGTCCAGGCGAGGCGAGAAGAACTTGTTCCCGGGCAGTCCCACGGAAGCCAGAAACTCGGCTGTGGCCGCATGCAGGTGCGCGCCCGGAACGCGGGGGTGGTACGTGACAGCCCTGAGGCCGAACTGACGGGTGGCCTGGGAGGGGGGTGAGAGGGGTGAGCATTGCCCTTCCTGGTGAAGAGTGACCTCCATGACAGACAGCAGACCCGGCACGACGTGCACCACGATCACCCTGCACGGTGGTGCGTCGCGTGAACCATACGTCCGCGCCCACGGCCGGTGGCCGGCGCCTCACGGGCTCCATTAAGGATCTTCAGCGTCGTCTGTCGAGGGTGAGGACGGCCTTGGTGATGGACGTGAGCCGGTTGGGGCCGATCCGGGCCTCACAAAGGATCCGCCAGGCCTTGAGCCGGGCGAAGGTCCGCTCGACGAGAAAGAAGCGGAGTCGTGCGCCTGCTCGGTCGACGGCTGCCTATCTGGTGGTGAGGGGCCTTCTGAGGTGGCGCTCGAACGGCATCTGGAACGTGCCGCCGGCCCCGGCGTAAGCCTTGCCGGCAAGCACCGGGATCCGCAGTCGCTCGCAGGTCGTGACGATTTGGTGAGCGCGGGTGGTGGTGGTGTCGACCGTGCGACCCGGCAGTGCCGGCGACTGCCGGATCAGCCCGCCCGCGGGATCGGTGACGGTCCGGATGTTCACTCCGTGCCGTCGGGCCTTGCCCGAGTAGTCCCGCTCCTGGTCGCCGGCCCGGTCGCACTCGGCGATGGTGCCGTCCACCAGCGCGTACGCGGGCCAGGCCCGGCGGAGCGCCCGCGTGAGGGAGGGCGCTCCCGCAGCGAGGAGTTTGATCACGCTCTGTACGTAGGCGTGGGCGGTGCCTTCGCTGATCCGGAAGCCCGCGGCGAGCTACCCGCAGGTGGTGTGCTCGCGCAGGTGGACGAGGGTGGTGAGGGCGCGTTCCGAGGGCCGTAGTTTGCACCGGCGGCCGCCCTCACCGGGACGATCAGCATCGTGACCCACTCCACGCGCGCGTGTGTGTGGCAGGTCGAGTGCAGCAAGATGGATGACCAACGAGGCCGCCATTCAAGGCGGTTGAGACGTCAGGCATCTCGGACCACTGCCCGAAGGCCTCGCCTGCTGTCCGCCCCCGGCCGTCACCTGACCGGTGACCACCCGGAAGATCCTTACTCAGCTGAAAACGGAGCACGTGAGGCGATGGGCAGCCCTGGCCGACTTCAAAGGTTCTCACCATCGACGAACACGCCGGCGTCCAGACCGGCGCCAGGGGTCACGCGCGGCAAGCAGCCTGTGCGGAAGCTGCCCTGGGACGACGGTTCAGGAGCATGGGCGCGGCTGGGAGCGAGCGGGTGGCGTGGTCCGTGTCATGGGTCTGCGCCCTTCCCGGTTGAGCAGGGTGCGTCTCGGTCGATCAGGCGTGGTTGTGTCTTCCTCGGGGGATGAACCGTGGACGGGTGCTTTGCTCTCCGGTGAGGGGGCGCTGCGCGAAGCGGTAAGGACCGGGGCGTTCAGCGGTCGATCGGAGATCTACGGGGGTAGGCGGTAGTGCAGCCTGAGGTCATGTCCGCGCTGATAGGCACTGGTGGGGTTCTGATCGGTGTCGGTATCGGGTTGGTGGGGCCGCTCGTGTCCGCCCGCATTCAGGCGCGGGGAGCGAGCGAGCAGGCGAGTGCGACGGTTGCCGCCGCTGAGCATGCCGCCAGAAGTCAGTACCGGGCGGTGATGGACGAGCAGGCCAGGCAGGCGCGTCGTAACGTCTACAGCGGGTTCCTGGACGCGGTGCGGGAACTGGAGCAGGGGATCCGGACCCGGCCGGAGCAGGAGAACCTCGAGGCAGAACGAGTGCTCAACGAAGCGCTGGCCCAGGTGGAGATCGAGGGCCCGGACGAGGTCCAGGAGGCCGCCATCTCCGTCAGGCGCGAGCTGACAGCATGGCACTTCGCCCGCCTGCTCGCCGACCGTCTCGCGCAGGACGTCGCGGCGTTGGGCCGCCCCGACCCCTCATGGTCGGAGCGGCAGCGTACGGCTGCCCGGGAGCTGTCCGCGGCCATCTCTGCCGCAGAAGTGGTGATCGCGGACGCACGCGCTCAGGGCGCCTTCCAGGAGTGGCAGCAATGGCGCCTCCTCCTGGTGGCCAACTCGTTTCAGGCGCCGTTCCGTGGCCGCGAGCTCATGGAGCGGTTCTCCGGCTATACGTGGCCCTCACCGGAAGTCACGGCCGCGTTCGACGCCGCGCTGACCCGCGTTCAGAACGGTGCCATGGCCGCACATGGTGCGGGCGTCTTCGCCACTGCCGCGCCGACATTACTCGACTCCCTCGTACGGTCCGGGAGAGTCCTACCGCAAGGTGGCGCCGGCATCAGCGGGTGGCGTCCTCTTGAGGAAGCCATGCAGCGGTTTCGCCTCGCCGCTCGCCAGGCGTTGCACGACATGCCCGAGCTGTAGCCGTCTCGACGAGAACGCAGGTGGCCGTTCCGGGGCTCGCTGGTGTGCGACGGGATGGCCGAAGACGTGGTCGTAGACCTGCCGGCCGCCGCCGACGCGGGTGCGGGCGGTGAAGGTGCCGTCGCCCTTGCCGAGGTGGAGCCACAGGACGCCGCTGCGGTCACGGGCGACCAGGTCGCCGGGCGCGGCACCGGCGACGTTCCCGACGGCGGCGAGGTCGTTGTAGACGCCCCAACCGCTGCCGAGCTTGGTCCGCTTGGCGAAGGGCGCGGACGCGCTGCCGGTGCCCTTGTACAGCCACAGGACGCCCGCCTTGTCGGCGGCGAGGAGGTCGGTGCGGCGTGCGGCTCCTCACCGCCGACCGGATCGGTTCAGACGGTGACGAGCGAGTCGGTCCCGGCGGGCTGCCCGGTCTGGTGGCCGGCCTTGAGGGTGGCCAGGTCCAGCACGACGGGCTCGGCGTCCGGGTCCACCAGCCGGATCGTGTGGGCCGACCCGTCGACCTGTGCGACGAGGTCGGTCCTCCGGGCCGGCCGGGAAACGGTGTTGCCGGGGAGGGTGGTCGTCACGCCGTCCGCGTACCGCGTCCAGGCGGAGGAGTAGACGCCGTCGGTGCGGTAGGGGGTCAGGAAGCCCGACGCCCGGCCCCCCAAAGGGTCCCGCCGTCCTGGATCAGCGGGATCGGCGGCCGGGCGTCGGCGGGAGCGGCCGTCGCCGTCGCCGGGGCGGTCAGGGGGCCGCCGGTCGCCGTGGGGGCAACGGCCACGGAGGCGGTGAGGAAGCGGGGGCGGTGGATCCGGCGTGGGCCACGGAGTCGTGCCTCTCAGGGGTGTGGACGGGGGTCGGGTCAGGACATGAGGTCGTGCTCGTACTGGCTGCCGCCGGCTTGGTGGGCCCGCTGGAAGGGAGCCTTCCAGCTGCCCGTGCCCTGGTGGACGAAGGTCTCGCCGCGGCTGTCCATCGCGGTGAGGTCGTTGCGGCCGTCGCTGTTCATGTCCGCCGCGCCGGTGATGTCGGTGTACGCGTTCCAGCCGCCGCCGATCTTCGTGCGCGGGGCGAAGGTGCCGTCGCCCTTGCCGAGGTACAGCCAGAGCACGCCGGTGCGGTCGCGGGCGACGAGGTCTCCGGCCGTGGCTCCGGCGAGGTTGCCGGTGGCGGCGATCCTGTCGTAGGCCTGCCAGCCGCCACCGATCCGCTTGCGGGTGGCGAAGGGCCGTGTGGCGCTGCCGGTGCCGGGGTAGAGCCACAGGACGCCGGACCTGTCGGTGGCGAGGAGGTCGTTGCGGCCGTCGCCGGTCACGTCGGAGCCGCCCGTGAGCTTGTCGTACGTCTGCCAGCCGCCGCCGATGCCGACCCGGCCGAGGAAGTTGCCGCGGCCGTTGCCCTGGTAGAGCCAGAGGACGCCGGCCCTGTCGCGGGCGACGAGGTCGCCGACGGGCGTCCCGCCGAGGTCGCCGGTCGTCTCGATGCGGTCGTACGCCTGCCAGCCGCCGCCGACGGTGGAATCGAGCTGGCCGAAGATCCGTCGGTCGGCCGGGATGTGGTAGGTGTCGAGGCGGGTGAGGGTGCCCGTGCGGTCGCGCACCAGCAGGTCGGGCGAGCCGTTGTCGCCCAGGTCGCGCGGGTTGACCTTGCGGGTGACCGTGAAGGAGCCGGAGGAGCTGACGGCGGGGCCGAGCCCGTCCAGCGGGGTGGCGGTGAACTGCCAGTCGTACGCGCCGTTGAAGGCGCGCTCGGAGCCGTAGGAGCCGTCCCAGTGGAAGCGGGCGGTGTGGGGGCCGGTGAGGCGGCCGTCGTGCGGCGGGGAGAACGTCGTGGTGAGGGTCTTGCCCGTGCGCCGGTGCCGCAGGGTGACCTTGGCCTCCACGTTGAGCCGGTACAGGGTCCAGTCCAGGTTCGCCGTGCCGCCGTTCTTGTCGAGGTCGACGGCGGAGGGGAGGGCCGGGGGCGCCAGGACGAGCTTCACGGGCACCTCGTTCGTCGCGATCATGGTCGCGACGGGCCTGCCGTCCGCCCCGGCCCGGATCCGGAACAGCCCCTCGCCCCGGGCGAGCGTCCCGCCCTGCACGAGAAGCGTGCCGCCCGGCTCCCGCACCGCGGCCGCGAAGGTGTCGAGCAGCTTGAACTCGGACTGCCGCGCTACCGGGACGGGGCCGCGGCAGCCGGGCCGGGACTTCTGCCGGTGGTGCGGTGCCGCGAGGCGCGACCCGTACGTCGCCGGCGTGCCCGGGCGCCGGCTCGCCCTCCCCGGTGTGCGGCGGGACGTCCGGGAGGGACGGGCCGCCCGGTGCGCGACGACACGGGCGAGTCGGGCCGACCGGGTGCCCGGCCGCGATCACCCGCGGGGGTGGCGAAAGTCGTCGTGCGGCCACGACGACGGGTGAATCGGGTTCGACTTGGGCAGGAGCGGGTGAGATGTGCCAACCTGCCCCGGCGTGCGGCGAGTAGCATCCGGCCCCGACGCACATCCCTGTAGAAGGAGCGTGGACGCCATGGCCAACGAGCCGATCAACACCCCGGTCCAGACCGAGTACGAGGCGCGCCTGGCCGCCGCCCTCGAAGCCAACCAGGCCGAGCAGGCGACCATCGCCGCTCGCCTGGACAAACTCCGTGCGGAGGAGAAGTGGATCACTGCGGCGCTGGCGGACACGCCGTCGGCCGTCAGCGCCGTGCCGGTGCCGGCCGATGCCGTGGCCGCGGTCGTCGAGGACACGGCGGCGGTGCCCCTGCCCAGGGCGGAGAACACGGTCCCCGCCCCGGCTCCGACGGCGAAGAGGGCCGCCCGAAAGGGCGCGGCCCGAAAGGCCGCGGCGGCCTCCGTGAAGACCGCGACCGGCAAGAAAGCGGCCCCCAAGAAGACCCCGGCGACAACCAAGCAGGGCGCCGCGGCCGAGCCCACCCTCGGCGAACTCCTCGTCGCGCTCCTGTCGAAGCAGCCCGGCGAGCCGAAGAAGGCCGGCGAGATCCAGAGCGAGATGGAACTCGCGCACCCCGGCCGGGCGACATCGGCGCAGACGGTCCGCAACGCTCTGGAGAAGCTCACCGTGACGAGCGGGCTCGAGAAGAGCAAGCAGCAGAACACGGTCTTCTACACCTGGCCGGCGGCCGCCCCCGCTCCCGAGGACGAGGCGAAGGCCGAGGAGGCCGCACCGGCCGGCGTCTGATCCGCGCCGCGTCGGCCCCGGCAGGACCGAGGCCGTCGTTCTCCGCACCTGCATGAGCGCCGTGCGGTCTGCGGGAGCGGACCGTTGTGGTCCTGCTGGGGTCGCGGCGCGCGGGGCCGGCGGACGGCGGTCCGCCCCCTGGTCGGCCTCGCCGCCGCGGGGTCGACCAGGGGAGTGCGTTCGGTTTCCGCCCGGTGTGCTCACTGGCCGGCGAGGACCTGGTCGACCTGGGCCTCCGCCGTCGCGAGGAGCTCGTCGATGTCGGCGTCCTCGTCGGTGAGGACGCCGGCCATGACGTCGTCGAGGACCTCGTAGACCTCCTGGGCCTTCGGCGGCTCGGCCTTGCCGGGGACGGGGTTGTCCATGAAGGTCTTGAAGTTGGCGACGGGCATGGTGGCGTTCGCCAGGCGGGCGGCGTCGTCCTCGGTCTTGGACCCGTTCAGCCAGAGGTTGGGCTGCGGGATGCCGACCGGGAGGCCGTCGGCCTTGGTGCGGGCCCAGTCGAACTGGCCCTCGCCGACGGTGAGGCTCTTGAAGTTCAGCCAGGCGATCGCGGCCTTGATCTTGTCGGGCGAGATGCCCTTCTTGACCATGTAGGTGTTGCCGCCGGCCAGGGTGTTCCTGCCGCCGGGGATGGGGCCCATGCCGAAGTTCTCGTACTTCGCGCCGAGTTGCTGGACCATGTAAGTGATGTCGTCGGGGGCGGCGAGGAACATGCCGAGCTTGTCGTCGGCGGCCCGCTTCTGGAGGTCGCCCCACTTCAGCAGCTGGGTCTCGCCCATGGAGCCGTCCTCCCAGCGCATGGCGTGGAGGTTCTTCGCGACCTGCTTGCCCAGGTCGCTGTTGAAGGCGGCCTTGGTGCCGCTCGCGTCGACGACGTCGCCGCCGAGGCTGTACATCTGGGCGGTGAAGTGCCAGCCGCCGGTGTTGCCGGCGGAGTACTCGCCGAAGCCGGCGACGCCGTCACCGAGCGCGGCGATCTTCTTCGCCGCGGCACGGACCTCCTCCCAGGTGCGCGGCGGGTCGTCCGGGTCCAGGCCGGCGTCCTCGAAGAGCCCGCGGTTGATCAGCAGGCCCATCGTGTAGTTGCTCGTCGGCAGGCCGTACAGCCTGCCCCGGTGTCTGAGGGAGTCGAGGACGTCGGGGTTGATGTCCTGGAGGAGGGGCACCGACCAGGGGTTCACGTACGCGGAGATGTCCTCGGCGCCGTCCTCCGAGAGGACTTGGGGCAGGTCGGTGAAGTAGGTGAAGAAGACGTCGGGCTGTGACTTCGCCCTGAGCATCGCGGTGAAGCGCGAGGGCTCCATGCACTGCCCCGGGGTGGACCGGCCCTCGACGGTCACGTTCGGGTACGTCTCGTTGAACTCGGCGACGTCCTCCTTCCACTCCTTCACCTCGGCCTCCCTGGTGGCCGGCGGCATGCAGTCGATGGTGATCGTCACCTTCGTCTTCGGGTCGAGCACGGTGCTCGGATCGGAGGAACCGGTGTCCCGCGCGCCCCAGCCTCCCGCGCCGCAGGCGGTGAGCGAGCAGGTCACGAGGACGGCGAGGGCGTGATGGCCGCGGCGGAGCGGGGCGTTCTTCATCGGTGGTTCCCTTCGGGCAGTTCGTGCTGGAGCGCGGCGGCGCCCACCGCCGGGTGCGGTGGGCGCCGGTGCTCCCGCCGTGGGGCGGGGCGGGGTCAGCAGGGGTTGACGTTGATCTTGAAGGTGGAGGTGGTGTTCCGGATGTCCTGGGCGTTGTCCCGCATGCGCAGGCAGTTGAAGGTGACCTCGCCGACGGCCGGTCCCTGGCCGGGTTCGGGCATCTCGTTGGCCCAGACGCCGAAGCCGGACTTCGCGTCGAAGGCGTCGCCGGACTTGCGCGCGCCGGTGATGGAGATGTCGGTGAAGACGGTGTCCTTCACCGGGTTCTCGGGCTGGGAGCCGTTGTACTTGGTCTGGAACATGATGCCGCTGTAGGTGGGGTCGACGATGTCCACGTGGCTGACGCGGATGCCCTGGAAGACCTTCGAGGCGGAGAAGATCCAGATGCCCGGGAAGGTCTGGCTGCCCCAGAAGTGTCCGCCGGACCGGACGACCGAGATGTTCTCGAAGTTGGTCGGGATGGTCCCGAAGCCGTTCATCGGGTAGCCGAAGTCCAGCGACGAGATGGTGATGCCGGAGTAGACGAGGGTGTCGGCGATGTGGATGTTGCGGAAGGTGTTGTCGTAGCCGCCGTAGACGGCCACGCCCGCCGCCCGCCAGGTCAGGGTGGTGGTGAGGTTCTCGTAGACGTTGTTCTTCATGTCGGCGCCGCCGGCGTCGATCGCGGAGAACAGCGCGAAGCTGTCGTCGCCGGTGGCCCGGGCGTCGTTGTTGACGACGTGGTTGTCCGTCGAGCCGTTGGTCATGTTGACGCCGTCGGCGAACATGTCGCGGATCCGGGAGTTCTTGATCGTGACCCGGTCGGTGTTGGCGCCCCAGTAGAGGCAGACCATGTGCTCGTTCCAGATGTCGTCGATGACGATGTCGGCGACGTTCGCGAAGTCGAAGACCTTGCCCGGTCCGTCGATCCGCGAGGTGTAGTTGCCGAAGTAGGCGAAGCCCTTGAAGAGCGAACCGTTCGCCGTGGCCTCGGCGCGGAAGCCGATGTCGGTGTTGTCCTGCGTGGTCGGCGCGTGGAACTTGGTGTACCACGGGCCGGCGCCGACGACCTTGACCGCCTTGCCGTAGACCTGGAACTTGCTGGAGGTCTGGTAGTCACCAGCCGGGAGGTAGACGCCGACGAGCTTCCCGGTGGTGTCCATGCGGACCTTGTCGAGGGCGTTCTGCACGTCCTGGTGCGTGAAGCCGGCCGGCACCGTGTACGCGGCCGGGTCCGGGTTCGCGACCGGCGCGACCTGCTCCAGGTTCACGAAGTCGATCGCGTAGTGCGCGGCCGAGTTCGCCGAGTCCTTCTGGAGGCGGATCCTGCTGCCCGCGGGGATGGTCTCCCCGAACATCAGGTTGGCCTCGTCGTAGATGTGGCGCGGGGCGCCGGAGCCCGGGTCGTTGCCGGGGCCGGCCTCGGCGCCGTACAGCCAGGCGTACTTCGAGGTGAGCGGCAGGGCCTTCTTGAACACGCCGTCGACGTAGACGTTGAGGGTGGTGTCGATGCCGCCGCCGCCCGGGGCGTCCGGGACGGAGAAGCGGGTGACGAGGGTGTTGGTGGCGGCGCGGGTGGTGAACTCGACGTACTCGCCGGTCGCGTCGAGGGTGACGGCCTTGCGGCCGGAGGCCTCGCCCGCGATGTCGCCGACGGTGCGGTTGGGGCCGGCCACGGTGGCTCCGCCGCCGGCGGTGCCGTCCTCCGCCTCGTACATCGTGTACGGCATGTTGGCGCCGCGTCCGACGAACAGCGGCTGCGACTGCGTGTTGTTCTCGCGCTTGACGGGCAGCTCGTTCGCGTCGGCCGCGATGACCGTCCTGACGGTGTACGAGCCGTTGGCGGCCGTCCAGGTGCCGAGGCTCACGACGGCCGAGGCCCCGGGGGCCAGTACGCCGCTCTGCGCGCCCGTCAGCGTCTTGACCACGCCGCCCTGCGCGTTGACGAGCTCCAGCGTGACCGCGCGGTCGCCGGCCGCGGTCGGTTCCGTACCCTGGTTCTTCACCGCGACCTTGAAGGTCACGGCGTCGCCGGCGGTCGGGCTCGACGGGCTGGTCGTCACCGAGGTGGCGAGCAGGTCGGAGCTGGCGACCGGCTTGACCACGAGCGCGGTGGGCCGGGTGTAGGTGTTGTTGGTCTCGTTCTGCTCCAGGACCTCGCCGGCCTCGTCCGCGACCGCGCTGAGGTCGTACGAGCCGGCGGCGCGCGCGCCGATGGAGACGGGGACGGTGGCCTGGGCGCCGGCGGCGAGAGCCGGGACCTGTCCGGTCGCGGCCTTGGTGCCGCCGAGCCGGACGGCGATCTTGCTGGCGGCCGCCGGGACGGTGCCCTCGTTCCGCACGACGGCGGAGACGGTGATCTCGTCGTCCTCCTCGGGCGCGGCGGGCGTCGTGGTGAGGCCGGTGACGGTGAGGTCGGGGTTGGGCGCGGGCACGCCGACGGCCTGGAACTCGGCGATCTGGCCGCCGGGGGCGCCGGTGTTGGCGGTGAACCTGAGCTGGACGTCCGCGAGCCGCGCGGTCAGCGGGATGGTGACCGTGTTGGCGCTCGCGGGGTCGAAGGAGTAGCTCTTCGCCGCGATCTTGCTGGTGAAGCCGGTGGCGCTCTGTTCGCGGCCGAGGACCTCGATGGTCTGGTTGCGGGCCTGCCACGCCTGGGCCGGGTTGAGCTTCAGCACGAGCCTGTCGAGGTCGGCGTTGGCGCCGAGCTTCACGGTGAGGGTCTGGGGGTAGGCGCCGCCCCCGCCCTCCCAGTAGGTGGCGGTGTCGTTGTCGTTGGCGTTGCCCGCGGCGAAGGCGCCCGTGGTCGAGGACGCCTCGATCGGCTTGCCGACGGACAGGTTGGATCCGGTGCCGCCGCTGCCGTTGCGGGTGACGCTGTTGGAGGCGACGGAGGTGTTGCCCGCCGCGTCCTTGGCGACCACGTGGTAGGTGACGGTGGCGCTGGCCGGCTGGGTGTCGGTGTAGGTGGTGAGGCCGCCCGCGACGCTGCCGCGCAGGACGTTGTCGGCGTAGACGTCGTAGGCGGTGACGCCCCGGTTGTCGGTGGCGGCCGTCCAGGTCAGCTTCACCTGGCCGCTCGCGGGCTCGGTGAAGCCGAGGTTCGCGGGGGCGGTGGGGGCCTGGGTGTCGCCGCCGTCGCCGGTGCGGGTGACGGTGTTGCTGTCCCCGGACTGGTTGCCGGCCGCGTCCTTGGCCCGGACCCGGTAGGAGACCGTCTGGTCGGCCGGCCGGGTGTCGGTGAAGGTCGTGACGTCGCCCGCCACGGAGGTCAGCAGGACGTTATTGGCGTAGATGTCGTAGCCGGACACGCCCACGTTGTCGGTGGAGGCGTTCCAGGTGAGCTTGATCTGCCCGGTGGCCGGCTGGGTGTAGGCGAGGTTCGCGGGGGCGGACGGCGCCTGGGTGTCCCCCGTGTCCGGGCCGTACACCTCCAGTTCGGATATCTGGGCCGCGGGCTGGACGGTGTTCGCCGTGACCAGGACCCGCACGTAGCGGGTGGTGGTGGAGTCCAGGCTGATCGTCGCGGTGTTGTCGTTGCCCGCGTCGAAGGCGTACGCCCGGGAGGCCGACAGGTCGGTGAAGTCGGTGCCGTTGCCGCTGCCCTGGATCTTCAGCGTCTGGCTGCGGGCGCCCCAGCCGGCCGGCAGCTTGAGGACCACCCGGTTCACCGCCACCGAGGCGCCGAGGTCGGCCTGGAGCCATTGGGGCAGCGCGTTGTTGGTGCTCTCCCAGTAGCTGGCCCGGTTGCCGTCGTTGGCGTTGGGCGCGGCGTACGCCTCGGTGTGGCTGCTCGCCGTGAGCGTCTTGCCGGCGGCGAGGTTCGCGGAGGAGCCCTCGGCCGCGTGCACCTCCAGCTCGGAGAGCTGGGCGGCCTGCCAGCCGGTGTTGGCGGTGACGTTCACCCGGACGAAGCGGGTCAGCGTGGCCGGGAAGGCGACGGTGACGGTGTTGGCGGAGCCGGGGCTGAAGGTGTAGGTGGCGGAGGCCTTCAGGGTGGTGAAGCTGGTGCCGTCGGCGCTGCCCTGGAGGGAGAGGGTCTGGTTGCGGGTCTCCCAGCCGGCGGGCAGCTTCAGGACCACCTCGTCGACGCGGGTGGTGGTGCCGAGGTCGGCCTGCACCCACTGGGGCAGGGAGCCGCCGGTGCTCTCCCAGTACGTGCCCTGGTTGCCGTCGGTGATGTTGCCGGCGCCGTAGCCGGACTGGGCGCTGCCGGCCGAGGCGGCGTCGCCGAGCGCGATGTTGGGTCCGCCGGCGGCGTGGGCGGCCACCAGGGGGCCGCCCAGGGCCAGCAGGCTCGTCGCGATCGCGGCGCTCAGGCACCGTGATCGCCAGGTGGGGGTTCTCATCGTTCCTCGCTTCGTGGGAGGGGGAGGTGCGGCGGGGGCGCCCGGGCGCGGTGCCGGGCGCCTCCGCCGGTGTCAGGGCGTCAGCCCTGGTTGAGGACGAACTGCGTGCCGGGCTGTGAGCAGACGTCGCCCTTGGCGGAGTTCGTGATGGTGACGTTCGTCAGCGTGGCGCTGCCGCGCGCGCCGCCCATCGCGAGGATTCCGCAGCCGTTGCGCGACTTGTCGATCGTCACGTTCGTGACCTTGACGTTCGGCATGGCGCCGCCGCCGGTCTTGAACTGGATGCCGTCGTAGGTCGAGTCGTGGATGTCGGTGTCCCGGATGGTGACGCCCGGGATGTCGGGGCCCTGTGCGAAGAGGGTGATGGCGCCGAACTCCTGGTCCTCGTTCCAGAAGGCGCCGCCGGTGCGGTGCAGGGCGTTGTTGGCGATCAGGGTCTGCCCGGAGAAGGGGAGCGGGTCGTGGTCGGTGGCCAGCATGATCCCCGGGTAGTTCATGGTGTCGGAGATGACGTTGTTCTCGATGGTGTTGCCGTACCCGCCGTAGACGGCGATGCCGTTGGCCCGCCAGGGGAGCTGGACGGTGTTGTTGCGGAAGTGGTTGTCGTGGCCGACGTCCACCGAGGTGTCCTTGACGTACTTGCTGGCCCACACGGCGAGGGCGTCGTCGCCGGTGTTGCGGAAGGACGAGTTGTAGACGGTGGAGTTGCGGGTGCCGTTGGCGAAGTTGATGCCGTCGGCGTAGGTGTTGCGGATCCGCATGCCGGTGAACTCCAGGCCGTCGCCCGGGCCCCACAGCTCGGGGATGTTGGCGTAGTCGCGGCCCGCCCAGACGCCGACGTTGGCGTGCTCGATCCAGACGTTGCTGATCTTCGTGCCCTTGCCGAAGCGGCCGTTGAGGCCGACGCCGCCCTCTTCCTGGGCGTTGTTGCCGCGGATGGTGCCGGAGCCGAAGATGGCTATGTCCGAGATCTTGGTGTTGTCGTCGATGTCGAAGCCGAAGTTGCCCTCGTGCGGGTGGTTGATCCCGTTGGCGAGGTGCGGCGGGGTCAGCGTGTAGAGCTGGGAGTGCCACATGCCGGCGCCGCGGATGGTGACGTCGCGGATGCCGACCTGGTTGTACACGCCCCGGTTCAGCGGGTCGTCGGTGAGGATCTTCTGCTCCTGGCGCCACTGGCCGGCCGGGATCCAGACGCAGGGGATCTCGCCCTTCTGGTCGGCGGTGACGGCGCGCTGGAGGGCGTCGGTGTCGTCGATGCCGTCGTTGGGCACGGCTCCGTACTGGGTGATGGAGACGCACTCGGCGGGCTTGGCGGCCGGCGGGGCGACCTGCTCCAGGTCGATCAGGTCGACGACGTAGAAGGCGGCGGTGTCACCGGCGTCGCGCTGGAGGCGGAACTTGGTGCCGGCCGGGTAGGACTGGGTCAGCAGCGCGTTGGACTCGTCGAAGAGGCGCCGTGCGTCGCCGCCCGGGGTGTTGGTGAGGCCCTCCGGCTGGTCGGTGGTGCCGTACAGCCAGCTGTGCTTGGAGGACAGCGTCAGCTTCCGCACGAACTGTCCGTCCGCGTAGAGGCTGAGGGTGGCCTCCTGGCCGCCGCCGCCCGGCGCGTCCGGGATCGAGTTGCGCACGACGACGGAGTTGGCGGCGTTGGTGGAGGTGAACTCCACGTAGTCGCCCTGGGTGTTGAGGCGCACCGACTCGCGGCCCGAGGACTCGGTGGCGAAGTTGGTGTGGCCGAACGGGCGGGTGGAGTCGGTCTGGAGGAGCGTGCCGCGGTAGGCGGCGTCCTCGGCCTCGTACTCGGTGTACGGGACGGCGGCGCCGCGCCCGACGACGATGGAGCGGGAGAAGACGTTGTTGTTCTCGTTCGTCTCCGTGACGGTGGCGGTGGCGTCGGCGGTCGCGGTCAGCGTGACGCCGCCGTCGGTGGCCGTCCAGGTGCCGGTCACCGCGACGTCGGCCGTGCCTCCGGCGGCGATGGCCGGGGTGGTGCCGTTCAGGGTGGTGGAGCCGACCGTGAGCCGCGTGACGCTGCCGGCCGGTACGGCGGAGGTGCCGCGGTTCTTGACCGCGACCGTGAAGGAGACCGGCGCGCCGACCGCGGGGGTGGCCGGGTTCGGGGTGATGCCGGTGACCGTCAGGTCGGGGCCCGGGGTCTGCGTGACGTTCAGCTTGGCCGTCGCGGTGCGGCTGTTGTTGCCGTTGTCGAGCTCGGGGACCGTGTCGGTCGGGTCGACGGCCGCCGAGACCGTGTAGGCGCCCATCGGGCGCTTGCCGATGGGGACGTTCACGGTGGTCGACTGGCCGGCGGCGAGCGCGGGGACCGCGGCGGAGCCCGCGACGGTGCCCTCGGCGCTGACGTTCACCGTCGTGGCCGGGGCCGCGGCGGTGCCGGCGTTGCGGACCGTGACCTTGGCGGTCACGTCGTCGGCCTCGGAGGGGGTGGCCGGCTCCCAGGTGAGCTCGTTGACGACGAAGTCGGGGGCCGGGGCGGCCGTGCCGAGGACCTGGATCTCCGCGACCTGCGCGCCGGGGGCGCCGTTGTTGGAGAAGCCGGTCAGGCGGAGGTCGGAGACCCGGCCGGTCACCGGGATGGTGACCGTGTTCTGGGCCGATGCCGGGTTGAAGGCGTAGTCGGCGCGCGCCTTCAGGGTGGTGAAGCCCGAGGCGTCGGAGGCCCGGCCGAGCACTTCGAAGGACTGGGTGCGCGGGCCCCAGGCGGCGTCGGGGTTCAGTTTGACGACGACGCCGGTGACGTCCGCGTCGGAGCCCAGCTTGACGGTGAGCGAGGCGGGGAAGCCGGCGGACTCCCAGTAGGTGGACGTGCTGTCGTCGTTGGCGTTGCCGGCCGCGTAGTTCTGGGTGGTGGAGGTGGCCTCGATGGGCTTGTTCCGGGCCAGGTTGGTGCCGGTGACCGGGGGCGGGTCGCCCGGGTCCTCGCCTCCGCCGGTCTCGCCGTAGACCTCCAGTTCGGAGAGCTGGGCGGCGTTCCAGGCGGAGTTGTTCCCCACCTGGACGCGGACGTAGCGGGCGGTGGCCGCCGGCAGGTCGATGTTCACCGTGTTGGCGGCGGAGGGGTTGAACGCGCGTGCCTGGGCGGCGGTGAGGGTGCTGAACGCGGTGCCGTCGGCGCTGCCGAGGACGGCGAGGGACTGGTTGCGCGCCTCCCAGCCGGTCGGCAGCTTGAGCGCGAGGCGGTCGAGGTCGACCTGGGTGCCCAGGTCGACCTGCACCCACTGCGGGAAGGAGCCCAAGGGGCCTTCCCAGTAGGACTGTTGGCTTCCGTCGGTGACGTTGGACGCCGGGTAGCCGCCGTTGGCGCCGCCGGCCGTCGCGGCTCGGCCGAGCGCGAGGTTGGTGTCCGCCGCGGCGTGCGCGGGGACGGGGAGCAGTCCTACGGAGATCAGGCCCGCTGTCAGCAGACCGACCCCCAGCCGCCTGCTCGGGTGTGTGCCTCTCATGGTGACCTCTCCGCATGCGGGCAGGGTCCGTGGCCTGTCCCCCTGTCCGTGGAGCACTCTCACCGACGGACGCGCAGGGGAGCTCAAGGAGCTCGGCAGGAACACGCACCAAGAGCCCAACATGGCTCTGACAAGGATCGGATGACAGCCAGCCGGGTTCTTGAGTTGCTCTGTGGCTCATTTACGCTGTCAGCCCGCAAGGTTTCTACCGGATGACGACTTTGTCAACGGTTCCCGTTCGATCTCCAGCAGGAGACGGTGCCGGAAACGCCAACGGCACCGGTGTCGACGCCGCCAGGGGCGGGGACACCGGTGCCGGTGGGCAGGAATCATTCAGTTATCGGACGGCGAGGCCCGGAAACCCTTCGGGAATCCGGGCTCCGGACCGGGGCTCAGGCAGCGGGCGGCGGGGCCGTCGAGCCGCGGACCACGAGCTCGGGCTCGAAGAGCAGTTCCCCCGAGTGCTGCTGGGTCCCCTGGACCTGCGTGATCAAGAGGTCCACCGCGGCGCGCCCCATGGCCTCGATGGGCTGCCGCACCGTCGACAGCGGCGGTTCCGTGCACGTCATGAACGCGGAGTCGTCGAAGCCCACGACCGACACGTCGGCGGGAACCGACAGGCCGCGCCGCCTGGCGGCCCTGATCGCGCCCAGCGCCAGGGGGTCGCTGCCGCAGACGATGCCGGTGATCCCCCGGTCCAGCAGCCGCGCGGCGGCGGCCTGACCGCCCTCCAGGGAGAAGATCGACCGCTCCACGAAGGTGTCGTTCCACTCCATGCCGGCCGCCGCGGCGGCCACGTGGGCGGCTTCCAGCTTGCGCCGGGAGGGGACGTGGTCCTCGGGGCCGAGCACGAGCCCGATCCGCTCGTGCCCCAGTGAGGCGAGGTGGCGCCACGCCTGCTCGATGGCGACGGCGTCGTCGCAGGACACGCAGGGGAAGTCGAGCCCTTCGATGGACGCGTTGATCAGGACGACCGGGATGTTGCGCTCGGCCAGCCGGTAGTAGTGGTCGTGCGGGGCGTCGGCCTGCGCGAAGAGTCCGCCGGCGAAGACGACGCCGGAGACGTGCTGCTGGAGCAGGAGCTCCACGTAGTCGGCCTCGGAGACGCCGCCCTTGGTCTGCGTGCAGAGCACCGGGGTGAGTCCCTGCTGGGCGAGCGCACCGCCGATGACCTCGGCGAACGCCGGGAAGATGGGGTTCTGGAGTTCGGGGAGGACCAGGCCGACGAGCCTGGCCCTCTCTCCGCGCAACTGCGTCGGCCGTTCGTAGCCGAGCACGTCGAGTGCCGTCAGCACGGACTGCCGGGTCGTCTCGGAGACCCCGGGCTTGCCGTTGAGGACACGGCTCACCGTGGCCTCGCTGACCCCCACCTTTTTCGCCACCTGAGCAAGTCGTCGCGTCATACACGCAAGTATAGCGCAAACAACGCAAGCGAATTTCTTCATCTTGCTAACTCGGGTGACCTTCCTGACGTAAAAGAATCGAAAGGTGCACCGCTCCCTCGTTCAGGAGGGGCGACGTGCGTTTCAGGGCCAGGGAGTGGGCGCCGGGGGCGTGACGACCGGAGGGCGGTCGTCGCACGTGAGGGTGTTCGGCAGCAGCCGGGGGGCGAGCCAGCCGCCGTCGTTGCCGCCCCGGTCGGTCAGCGCGAACTCGGACCCCGTGGCGGGGAAGTTGAAGGAGCCGCAGTTGTTGACGCCGACGGCCCCGATGTTGCGGGCGTCGACGTTCTCGAAGGTGGCGGAGCCCTTGGTCCGGGCGCTGAGGACGGAGTTCCCGGCACCGTCGACGCGGACGTCCTTGAAGTGGACGGCCGGGATGTCGTACCGGTCCTTCACCCCGTACTCGCTGACCAGCATGATCGCGTTGTGGGTGGAGTCGAGGTAGTGGTCCCCGGTGACCCGCACGTCGGCGTCGATCGAGCCGTCCAGGGCGTAGAACCAGAGCGCGCCGAGGCCGATCCTCCAGTTGAGGTCGAGGGTGCCGGCGCGGACGGTGGTGTTGTCGGTGAAGCGGAGGGCGCCGGTGAAGGGTTCGGCGCCGAAGCGGGCGCCTGCGTGGAGCCCGCTGCCCTCGCGGACCGGGTCGGCGACGAGGTTGCCGGTGACGGTGGTGTCCTCACCGCCGTAGACCGCGATGCCGTTGGCGAGGGTGGGTGACTGGACGGTGTTGCGGGCGACGGTGTTGCGGGCGTCGGCGGTCTTCTCCGACCACAGCGCGATGCCGTCGTCGCCGGTGTTGCGGATGAAGTTGTTGCGGACGAGCGAGTCGGTGACGCCGGTGTGGAAGTTGAGGCCGTCGGCGATCTGGTCGGTGATGACGTTGTTCGTGACCTTCACGTTCCGCATGGGGCCGTCGAACCAGAGGCCGACCTTGGTGTGGTGCAGGTACAGGCCGTCGATGGTGGAGTCGCTCATGGCACCGCCGATGGCGTTGACCTGGTCGGTGTCGATCCGTTCGCGGACGTCGCCCTCGATCGCGAAGCCGGACAGGTGCACGTTCTGGCTGCCGCCTTCCGCCGCGGACCTGCCGTAGAGGCCGACACCGGTGTGCCGGGAGCCGTCGGAGGCGGGCTCGTCCAGGGCGACCTGGCGGCCCTTGAGGACGGTGTGCCAGTTGCCGGCTCCGACGATGGTGACGTCGTCGACCTCGATGTGCCGGTCCACGCGGAAGGTGCCCGGCGGCAGGTAGACCGGCCGGTCGAGGCGGCGGGCGAGCGCGATGGCCCGTTCGATGGCGGGGGCGGCGTCCCGGCGGCCGGCCGGGTCGGCGCCCAGGAGCCGTACGTCGACCGCGCCGCGCTCGACGTGCGGCGGCGCCACCAGCTCGGTGTCGAGGAGGTCGATGACGGTCCAGGCGGCGGGGCTGCCGGCCGGCACCGTCAGCCGTACCTTCTCCCCCGCCCGGAAGGTCTTGCCGAGCGGCAGGCGCTGCTCGTCGTAGAAGTGGGTGGGCCGGAAGGGCTTGTCGAAGGCGGGCGCCGGCGTGGTGGCGGACGGGACGCAGGCGCACTCGGCGAGCCACCAGTCGGGGTGGAGCAGGTCGGCGCCGGGGTCGTTGGTGAAGGGGTACTGGTTGTAGAGCCAGGAGTACTGCGAGGTCAGCGTCATCGTCTTGCGGTGGCGGCCGTCGACGGAGACGTCCAGGGGCGCGGTGATGCCGCCGCCCGCGGCGGCGTCCGGGATGCTGTAGCGCACGGTCAGGGCGTTCGCGGCGCGGGGCAGGGTGAACTCGACGTACTGGCCGGGGACGAGCCGGACGGCCTTCCGGCCGGATGCCTCCGAGGGGAGGGTGTACGGGGTGCGGTCCGGGCCGATGACGGTGCCGGTGGTGCGGGCGTGCTCCGCCTCCTGCTCGTCGAAGGCGACGTCGGCGCCCCGGCCGGCCACGAGCGCCGGGTCGAGGCCGGCGCGGGTGACGGCGGGGGCCGAGGGGGCCGACGGACGGGACGGTCCGGCGGGCGAGGCGGTCGCCGCGGTGGCGGCCACCTGGCCGAGGCAGAGGAGCGCGCAGGCGACGGCGGTGGCTCTGGCACCGGCGCGCACGCGCGGACGAACGCGGTTGGGGATCATCTGAGCTCGCTTCTCTGACGGTGTGGAACCGCGGCGAACGGGCTTCGCGGCGGCGGGCGGACTGCGCGTCGGCTGCGAGCGGAGGGCGAGCCGCACGCGCGGAAGCCCCGCCCCCGACCCCCCACGGAACGGGAACGGGACTTCCGCCACGGCCGGGTCAGGGTCCCGGCCTCGGCCGTCGTGCGCCGCGGCCGACGGGGTCGGCGCTGAGCGGCCTCGGCCGCACGACGGGGTCTTCTCCCGGGCCCGCCGCCGGCGGTCGCGTGCGCGGACGGCGCTGTCGGGGCGGCCCGGGGGGGTCAGGCCTGGAGCCAGGCGGCGGTGTCCGGGGGGAGGGTGCCGGCGGGGTCGAGGGGACCG
Organism: Streptomyces sp. NPDC014656; assembly: GCF_043084305.1. NCBI lineage: Bacteria > Bacillati > Actinomycetota > Actinomycetes > Kitasatosporales > Streptomycetaceae > Streptomyces > Streptomyces sp. NPDC014656. The sequence continues at coordinate 200,632 of NZ_JBIBZN010000009.1, read as the reverse complement.
CTCGTGAGCAGGAGCGCGGAGTGGGCCGGGAGCTCCACGGGGGCGGGCGAGAGGTTGACCACGCAGATCAGACCGTGCTCGCGGGCGAAGGCGAGGACGCCGTCCCCGGCGGGGAGCCAGCGCATCGGTCCGTCGCCGAAGCCGGGGAGGGTGCGGCGCAGTCCGAGCGCGGTGCGGTAGAGGGTGAGCATGGAACCGGCGTCGGCCCGCTGCCGGTCGACGGCGTAGCGGTCCCAGTCGGCGGGCTGCGGCAGCCAGGGTTCCGTACCGGGCCGGGTGCCGAAACCGGAGGAGGGCGCTTCGGCCTTCCACGGCAGGGGGACGCGGCAGCCGTCGCGGCCCGGGTCGGTGCCGCCGGAGCGGAAGTGCATGGGGTCCTGGATGCGGTCGCGGGGGATGTCGGCCTCGGGGAGGCCGAGCTCCTCGCCCTGGTACAGGTAGACCGAGCCGGGCAGGGCGAGGGTCAGCAGGGCGGCCGCGCGGGCCCGGCGGGTGCCGAGGTCCGGGTCGGTGGGGGTGCCGAAGCGCTTCTTGGCGAAGTCGAAGCCGGTGTCCTCGCGGCCGTAGCGGGTGGCGGTGCGGGTGACGTCGTGGTTGCAGAGGACCCAGGTGGCGGGGGCGTGGACGGGGGCGTGCTCGGCGAGGGTGTCGTCGATGGTGCGGCGCAGCCGGTCCGGTTCCCAGGGGCAGGCGAGGAAGTTGAAGTTGAAGGCGGTGTGGAGCTCGTCCGGGCGCAGGTAGCGGGCGAAGCGTTCGGCGTCGGGGAGCCAGACCTCGCCGACGAAGACGCCGCCGTACTCGTCGGCGATGGCCCGCCAGGAGCGGTAGACGTCGTGGATCTCGTCCTGGTCGAGGTAGGGGTGGGGGTCGACGCCCTCGGTGAAGTCGGGCAGGTCCGGGTGCTTGGTGAGCAGGGCGGCGGAGTCGATGCGGACGCCGGCGACGCCGCGCTCGAACCAGAAGCGCAGCACGTCCTCGTGTTCGCGGCGGACGTCGGGGTGGTTCCAGTTGAGGTCGGGCTGTTCGGGGGTGAACAGGTGCAGGTACCACTCGCCGTCGGGCACCCGGGTCCAGGTGTCACCGGCGAACTGGGAGGGCCAGTTGTTCGGCGGGAGTTCGCCGTTCTCGCCGCGGCCGGGGCGGAAGTGGAACCGCTCGCGCTCGGGGCTGCCGGGCCCGGCGGCGAGGGCGGCCCGGAACCAGGCGTGCTGGTCGGAGACGTGGTTGGGCACGATGTCGACGATGACCTTGATGCCGTGCTCGGTGGCCTCGGCGATCAGCTTCTCGGCGTCGTCGAGGGTGCCGAAGGCGGGGTCGATGGTGCGGTAGTCGGCCACGTCGTAGCCGCCGTCGACGAGCGGCGAGAGGTACCAGGGGGTGAACCACACGGCGTCCACGCCCAGTTCGCGGAGGTAGGGCAGGTTCGCCCGGACACCCGCGAGGTCGCCCGTGCCGTCCCCGTCGCCGTCCGCGAAGCTGCGGGGATAGACCTGGTAGATGACGGCGTCGCGCCACCAATCATGGGTGCGGGAGGGGTGCACGGCTGCCACAGGAGGTCCTTTCGGGCAGGTGGGACTCCGCCGCCGGCCGGGACGGGGCATGGAAGGTGCCGGCCGGCGGCGGAGGCGTGTGGGTGGTGGAGCGGGGGGAGGTGGGGGTGCGGGGCGCGGGTCAGCCCTTGACGCTGCCGGCGGTGAGGCCCGCCATGATGCTCCGCTGGAAGAAGACGAACACGATGATCATCGGGATGCTCGCCATCACCAGACCCGCCATGATCTGGTTCTGCGTCACCTGTCCCGCGGTCTGGGAGAGGCCCACGCTGATCGTCATCTTCTCGCTGTCCGGCAGCACGAGCAGCGGCCAGACGAAGTCCTTGAACACCATCACGATGGTGAAGATGGACACCACGCCGAGGATGGGCCGCGAGATCGGCAGGATGATCGAGACGAGCACGCGCCACGGGGGCACTCCGTCGATCTCCGCCGCTTCGAGGATCTCGTCGGGAATCGAGTCGAAGAACCGTTTGAGCAGGAAGATGTTGAACCCGTTGGCCGCCACGGGGAACCAGATCGCCCAGGGCGTGTTGAGCAGGTTCCACCCGAAGACCGGCACGTCCGTGACGGTGATGTAGGCCGGGATCATGACGACGATCGGCGGGATCATCAGGGTCGCGAACATCGCCCCGAGGATCACGTTGCCGAACATCGGGCGCAGCTTGGACAGCGCGTACGCGGCCGTCACGTCCACCGCGAGGGCGAACAGCCAGGCGCCGACCGAGTAGAAGAGCGTGTTCTTCAGGAGCAGCCCGACGTCGAAGAGCTCCCACGCGTCGGTGAACACCGAGAAGTCCGGGTCCTTCGGCCACAGCGTCGGGGGCATCTGGGCGATCTCCTCGCCCGATTTCATCGCGCCCGTGACCATCCAGTACAGCGGGAAGACGAACACGAGCGTGAAGACGGCCAGGATGGCGGCGAGCACCGTCCAGTAGATCCTCGAACCCCAGCGGGACTTGAGCTCCAGGGGCGAGACGATGGTGCGGGAGTGGCCTTCGGCCCAGTGGGCGCGGCGCCGCTCGCGCGGGCGGGACCCGGCCGGCGGCGGTTCCTTCCGGGTGTCCCCGGCGGATTCCGGGTGGGATGTCAGGTCAACGGTGTGGGCCACGGGACTACCTCTTCTCGTCGCGGGTCAGCCTGAGCTGGACTGCGGCGACCGCAAGGAGAACGATCATGAGCATGACTCCGAGCGCGCTGCCGGCGCCGTAGTTGCCGCCGTAGACGAAGGCGTACTGGTACATGAGGAAGGCGACGGTGACCGTCGCGTTCTCCGGTCCTCCGCCGGTGAGCATGTAGGGCTCGATGAACACCTGCATGGTGGCGACGACCTGGAGCATCAGCATGAGCAGCAGGATCAGCCGGGTCTGCGGGATGGTGACGTTCCAGATCCGCCTGAAGATGCCGGCCCCGTCGAGTTCGGCCGCCTCGTAGAGGTCGCCGGGGATGTTCTGCAGTGCGGCGAGGTAGATCAGGACGCCGGAGCCCATGTTCATCCAGGTCGAGACGATGACCAGGGAGATCAGCGCGGTGTCCGTGGAGTCCAGCCAGGACAGGCCGGGCAGGCCCACGAAGTCGAGCAGCTGGTTGAACAGGCCGGGTCCGGGATCGTAGAACCAGCGGAAGAGCAGCACCGAGACGATCGGAGGCAGCATCACCGGCAGGTACACGACGAAGCGCAGGTATCCGCGTGCGTGCCGCAGTTCGTTGAGGACGATCGCCACCGCGAAGGGGATCAGGTAGCCGCACAGCAGGGCGAGGAAGGTGAAGGAGAAGGTGTTCTTCCACGCCTGGCCGAACGCCGGGTCCTCCACCACCGAGCGGAAGTTGTCCAGCCCCACCCACGTGGGCTCGTCGACGAGGTTCGTCTCCTGGAAGCTGAGCACGACCTGTCGGATGATCGGCCACCAGGCGAAGAGCGCGAAGCAGAACAGGGCCGCGCACAGGAACCCGTAGGCGGTGATGTTGGTGCGAAGAGTCCTTCTCCGGCGTGAGGGATGTGCGGGTGGCCGGCGCCGCGCCTTCGGGGGCCGTTTCTCCTGCACGGTGGGTGTGTCCATGGTGATCTCCCGTTCCGCGCCGCGGTCGGGGTGCCGCACTCCGTCGGAAACGGAGGCGGCACCCGTCCCACGGCGGTCAGCTCTTCGCCAGAATCGTGTTCGCCTTGCCCTCGGCGTCGGCGAGCAGCTTGTCGATGTCGGCGTCCTGGCGGGTCAGGACCGCGGACATGGGGACGTCCAGCACCGCGTAGAGCTCCTGCGCCTTCGCGGGCTCCAGCTTGAGCTCGACGTTCTTCGATCCCTCGACGTAGGGCTGGTAGTACTCGACCGGCAGGACCGCGTTCTTCTCGCGGAGCGCGGCGATCTCCCGGCCCGTCGACGAGTCACCCATGTAGTCGTTGTTCGGCACGCCCACGGCCTCGCCGTTGGCCTTGCCGCGCGCGTAGTCGTGACGGCCCTTGCCCGGCGTGTTGAACTGGAAGTCGATCCACTGCAGGCCGGCCTCGGTCTCGGCGGCGCTCGCCTTCGGGTTGATCATGTAGGCCTCGCCGCCGGAGAGCGACGCCTTGCCCTCGGGGACGGGGGCGATGCCGTACTGCTCCTTGCTTCCCTGGAACTTCTGCACCAGGTCGGTGACGACGTCCGGGGCGCCGAGCATCATGCCCGTCTTGCCGGCCGCCATCTGCTGCATCAGCGCCTCCCAGCCGATCAGCACCTTCTTGCCGACGCTGTCGTCCTTCCAGCGCATGTCGTGCAGCGTCTGCAGGACAGCCTTGCCCTCGGCGCTGTTGAAGGCCGCCTTGCCGTCGACGACCATCTCGCCGCCGCGGCTGAAGATGGACTGCGCGAAGTGCCAGCCGCCGACGTTGCCGCCGCCGTACTCTCCGTATCCGACGTAGCCGTCGCCCAGACCGGCGATCTTCTTGGCCGCGGCGCGGACCTCGTCCCAGGTCTTCGGCGGGGAGTTGGGGTCGAGGCCCGCCTTCTGGAAGAGCTCGCGGTTGTAGACCAGCCCGACGGTGTAGCTGACGTTGGGGACGCCGTAGATCTTGCCGTCCTTGGTCACCATGTCACGGACGTTCTGGCTGATGCTTCCGAAGTTCTTCACGAGGTCCGTGGAGGCGGTGATGTCCTTCGCCTGCCCCTTGGCCATGACATCGGCGTAGTTGGTGACGGGGGCCATGAAGACCGTCTCCATCTGGCCGCCGGCCAGCTTCGCGGCGAAGGTCTTCGGGTCGAAGCACGGCTGCTGGTCCGTGCTCTTGACCTTGACGCCCGGGTGCGCCTTCTCGAACGCCTTGACGTCGTCGTCCCATGCCTGGCGCTGCTTGGGCGCCGATCTCGCCGGCTGGCAGGCCACGGTGATCGTGACGTCCCCCTTGGCTCCGGTGTCCGCGTCACCACCGCAGGCCGTGGCTGACAGGACAAGACCTGAAGAGATCAGAAAGATCGCGAGGTTGCGGGGCTTCATTACGGCTCCTCCGAGGTGGTCCCCAGGGCACTGCCCTGATCGGAGCGTCACACTAGGACGCGAAACAGAGCTACGCAAGATTTCGACCCAGCATTGCATGATTACGACTGTGTCACGAGCGTCCTGGACTGCGGGGCCTCGGCAGGCGCACCCCGGCGGAGCCGTGGACGGCTCCGCCGGGGTGCGCGACGGGGTGCGACCATCAACTCCGCGCCCGCGCGACCTGGAAAGCCGCCGCCAACGCAGCCGACGGCGGGCGGCGGGAGCGGACACATCGGCCAGTCGCCGCACGACTCGCCAGTCGTAATAATTTTCTTCTCTCTGTTGAAAAATTGCTACGCCTACTTGACACAGTGAGTCCGGATGGCCTCAATGTCTCGGTAGGTGGGCATCTCCGGGTCGATCCGCTCCTTAAGCTGCTCCACGGAGACGGTGGACTCCCGCACGGCCTCGGTCGCCGCGGACGTGAGCAGTCCGCAGAAGGACTTGGCAGCGGAGGGCTCGGCCGGGCGCGCGGCGCGCCCGCGGGTGCAGCGGTACGGTCGCGCACGTGCCGGCCATGGCGTCGTACTCCATCCCCCGGCCGGCCAGCGGCTCGCCCCGACCAGTGAGCAGCTTCACCGCCTCGGTGGCCAGGGCGGCCCCAGCCAGACGCCGGCCACCTTCAGCGCGCCGGACACTCCGCGGAAGGGGGACGGGAGGCGGTCGGGAAAGGTCCCGGTTCCCCGGGCCGTGCCGGTCCCAGAAGACCGGCACGCGTCCTCCGGTGGCCCCCGTGGAGCCCCCACACGAAGGGGATGCCCGCCTCGGCGCAGACGTCGTCGACGAGCCGGCAGCGGGCCGGTTCCTCCCCCGCGCACACCACGAGGTCCGGGAAGTCCTCGACCACGCGCATGATCGCGTGCACCTCGCCGGCCACCGGCGGAAGCCTCCGGGTACTCGGACTCGACGCACGGACCGAGGGCGCCCGGATCCGCGCCCGGATCGGCGCGGTCCCGCGGGACGACACCGTGGACGTCGAACTGACGGCGACGAGGCCGAGCAGCTGTGCGACCGGCTCGTGGTGATGGACGGCGGTCTGATCGTCGCCGAGGGCTCCCCCGGCGGACTGATCGAGCGGTACTGCACCCGGGAGGTGCTCGAACTGCGCTTCGGCCCGGGCGAGCGCGAGGCCATGACCGACAGGGCGCGTGGCCTGGTGGAGCGGATCGAGGAACTGCCCGACCGCGTCCTCCTCTACACCGACGAGGCGGAGGCCACCATGGCGGCCGCCCACGCGCGGGGCATCGTCCCGCTGACCGCCCTGACCCGCAGGGCGAGCCTGGAGGACGTCTTCCTCACCCTGACGGGCCGCAGCCTGGCCGACTGAAGCGCCGCCGCCCCCGCCCACCGTCCAGGCGCCGCCACGGAGAGTACCGATGACCACGCACGCCTCCCGCTCCTTCCTCCCACCCGGCCGTGCCCGCACCGTCCCGCCCGCCGTGCGCGAGTTCGCGTACTGGCTGCACCGCTACCGCCGCACCTGGCGCGGGACCGTGGTGCTGAACGTGGCCAACCCGCTGCTGTTCCTGACCGGCATCGGCGCGGGACTGGGCACCCTGGTCAACCAGAACGGCAGTGCCGGCCTGGGCGGCCTGTCGTACCTGGCCTTCCTCACTCCCGGCCTGCTCGCCGCCTCGGCCATGCAGACCGCCTACATCGATTCGGCCCACCCCGTCCACCAGTCGACGCAGTCCAGAGGCCACTACCGGGCGGCGAGCGCCACACCGCTCTCTCCCGTCGACATCTACTACGGTCAGCTGCTGTTCAACCTCTTCAAGGTGGGGCTCTCCGCCACGGCCTTCACGGCGGTGGCGGCGGCCTTCGGCGCCGTCGACGCGCTCCGGGCCCCCCTCGTGGTGGTGGCGACGCTGCTGGTCGGGGCCGCGTTCGCCACGCCGTCCGCCGCCTGGGCGGTGACCGCGAAGCGCCAGCCGACGGTGCTCGCGGTCCTCCGGTTCGGCGTGATGCCGATGTTCATGTTCTCCGGCACCTTCTTCCCCCTGACGCAACTGCCCGGCTGGCTCCAGCCGGTGGTGCAGGCGACGCCGCTCTGGCACGGGGTCGAGTTGTGCCGTACGGCGGCGCTCGGCACCGGTACCGCGACCGGCACCGCCGTCCACGTCGGCTACCTGGCCGTGCTGACCGCCGTCGGTCTGCTGCTCGGCCGGCGCACCTATCAGCGGCACCTGCACTCCTGACCACCAGCACCCACCCCTGAAAGGCAGGGATCCCATGCCGGCCGTGCTGGGCCCGCACCTCTCCGCCCGTTCCGCTCCGGCCCTGCGCTCCGGCGGCGCCCTGGCGATGGTCGAGCGCAATCTGATGATCTACCGGCACAGCTGGCCGCTGCTCGTGGCCGAGATCTTCGAGCCGGTGCTCTACCTCCTCGCCTTCGGCGTCGGCATCGGCGGGCTGGTCGGCAACGTACCGGGCCTCGCCGACACCGATGTGCCCTACGCCGAGTTCGTCGCTCCCGCTCTCCTCGCCACCACGGCGATGAACGGCGCGATGAACGAGACGACGTTCAACCTGTTCAGCAAGTTGAAGACGAACCACACCTACGAGTCGATCCTGACGACGCCGATGACGGTGCGCGGCGTGGCACTGGGCGAGGTCTGCTGGGCTCTGCTGCGCGGTGCCCTGGTGACGGTCGGGTTCCTCGTGGCCGTGACCGTCTTCGGCCTGGTGCACAGCCCGCTGGTGCTGCTCGTGGTACCCGGGGCGCTCCTCGTCGGGTTCGCCTTCGCCGCGCTGGGCCTGGCCGTGGTGACCTACTTGCGGGACTGGCAGGACTTCCAGTACGTCCAGTTGGCCATGCTGCCGATGTTCCTGTTCGCCACCACCTTCTACCCGCTGGAGGTCTACCCCCGTCCGGTCCGGCTGCTGGTGGAGTGCCTGCCGCTGTACCAGAGCATCGAGCTCGTCCGGCAGCCCTCCTTGGGGGAGTTCGGCGTCGGACTGCTGATCCCGGCCGTCTATCTCCTGGTACTGGGCGGCCTCTCCCTCATGCTCGCGTTCCGCCGGCTGAGCCGGACCCTGCGCAGCTGAGTGACGTCTCCCTCCGGGCAGGCCCGCCGCGCCTCCCCGCCCCCGCTCCCCGCGTGGCGGACGGTGACCGAGGAACCGCCCTCCGCCGCACCGACGGCGCGGGCGCCGTCGTCGGGGGCGCCGTCGTCGGGGGGCCGGTGCGGCCCGCACCGCCCGCCTCGCCGGCTCGCCGGCCACCGTCGTCCGGCCCGTCACTCGTACCGGTACTTCAGCGACTCCTCCTCCGCCCGCTCGATGTCGGCGATCGTCAGTCCCGGCATCCGCAGCTGGGCCAGTGTCACCTCGGCCGAGGTCGGCTGGGCGTCCGCCGGCAGCCACCGCTCCGGCTTCCAGGCCCCGCCGCGCAGCAGCGACTTGGGGCAGTGGGGGTACACCTCCTCGATCCCCACCACCAGCGCGCTGGCCGGCGGCTTGCCCACCGCGGTCAGCTGCCGGAGCAGCTCCGGGCGGGTGGAGACGCAGGCCCGGCCGTTCACCCTGAGCGTCGTGGTGCGCCCCGGGACGACGAACAGCAGCCCGGCCCGGCCGGTGGCGATGACGTTCCGCAGGGTGTCCAGGCGCTTGTTGCCCGTCGCGTCCGGTATCGCCACCGTCCGTTCGTCCAGGACGGCGACGAATCCGGCGGGGCCTCCGCGCGGGGAGACGTCGCAGTTGCCCTCGGCGTCCACGCTGGCGACCAGGACCAGGGACGAGCATCCGATCAACTGTTGCGCCTGATGGGTGAGTTCGGTCAGCTGTTTCCGCACGGCCGTCGCTTTGGGGAGTTCGTAGACCTGGCGCAACGCCTGCTGGTCGGTCACGGCGTCGAGGAGGAGCGAGTCGAAGGCGCTGCCGGTGAGGGGTGTCGTCATGCCTCGAACGTAGCGGGCCGGCCGTCCACGAGCGGCGCCGGGCGGGGGCGGTGAGGACGGGGGCGGTGAGGACGGGGGTGAGGACGGGGGTGAGGACGGGGCGGCGGACGAGAGGAAACGACGGCCAGGGCGGTCGCACAGCGCCCCGTGTCCGCTCGCCTCAGCTGTACGAGAACAGGACCGACCCGCGCTGCGGGCATCCGCCCGGTCAGTACGAGGCCGCGAGCTCCGCGCGGGCCCGGCGGATCCGGCGCAGGCCCGCCGGGTAGGGCAGGGCCCGGGCCGCACGCTCCGCCGACGCGAACGCCGTCTCGGCGCGGGCCGGCTTCCCGGAGAGGCCGAGGGCGAGCGCGAGGACGGTGGTCGACTCCACGACGAGGAGCCGCTCCCCGGCCGCCTCCGCCCGGGTGGTCTCCCGCTCCATCAGCTCCACGGCGTCCTCGTGGCGTCCCGTCCGTGCCAGGGCCCAGCCCCGCAGGCAGGACGCGCGGGGCGACGCGTCGAGGTCTTCGAGGAGCCGGAGCGCCTCCCCGGGGCGGCCGCGGTGCAGAGCGAGGCGGGTGAGGGCCAGCCTGACCTCTTCGAGCGCCTGGCGGTCGGCGGCCCGCTCGGAGGCGATCTCCCCGCGCGTGAGCAGGGCGCGGGCCTCGTCCAACCGCTCGGGCATCCTCACCTGGGCCAGGGCGGCCAGGGCGTAGGGGAGGGCGGACGGTGCCTGTTCGCGTGCGGTGCGCTCCGCGGCCGTGGCGAGTTCCTCCGCCGAGTCGGCGCGGTCGAGCAGGTCGAGGAGCTCCGCCAGATTCGAGCGCTCGAACGCGCCCGCCTCGGGGCTGCCCGTACGGTCGGCGAGCCGGCAGGCCCGCTCACCGGCGGAGAGGGCCTCCGACAGCCGGCCCGTGCGGCGGAGGTTCTCCCGGAGGATCGACAGGACGAGCCCCTCCGTCGCGACGTCCTCCGCCATGACCGCCTGGGACAGGGCCCGCTCCGCGACGGCCTGCGCCTGGTCGAGACGTCCGGCCAGGCCGAGGGCCGCCGCCTGCTGGGCCAGTGCCCGGGCACGCGCGCTCGCGCCCGGGCGGCCCGCCAGATCCTCGGCGGCCCGTGCCGAGGCCGCGGCGGACGCGGCCGACTCGCCGTGGCCTCCCCGCTGGAACAGCAGGATGGACTCGGCCAGGTGATGGGCGGCCAGCGCGCCCGCGGGGGTGGCGGGGCCGGGCCGGCACGCGTCGAGGACGCGCCGCGCCTCCTGGGTCCGGCCCGCCCGGATCAGCGCCTCGGCCAGGCGGGCGGTGGCCGCCACCGCGGTCGCGTGATCACCGTGGGCCGTCGCGGTCCCGTACGCCGCTCGCAGGACCACGGCGGCCGCGTCGTAACGGGACATCCGGTGCAGGACGACGCCGTGGTCGAGAGCGACGGCGGCGGCGAGCCGGGGATCACCGGCCACCAGCGGTGCCAGCCGTTCGTAGTAGCCGGCCGCCGCCTCGTTGGCGTACAGCGCCGCGGCGCGTTCGGCCGCCAGCCGCAGGTGGTGGGCGGCCCTGGGGTCCTCGGCGCGGGCGAAGTGGGAAGCCAGGGCGTCCACGTCGTCGGGACGGTGCCGCAGCAGCGTCTCACCCCACGCGGTGTGCAGTCGCCTGCCGCGCACGGCGCCCAGCAGTCCGTAACACGTGAGCCGGAGCAGCGGGTGACGGAAGGCGAGCCCCGTGGTGGGCCGGCCGGCCGCGGTGATCCGCTGTTCGGTGAGCAGCGCGGACTCGACGGCCTCCTCCAGAGCGGTGGACGCCTCCTCGGCCGTGAGCGGGGGGTACAGGCCCTCCCGGGCCACTTCCAGCACTTCGGAGAGCGGAGCGATTCCCCCGGCCGCCGCCACCACCTCCGTCATGAGCCGCGCCCGCTTGCCCACCCGGGCCAGCCGTTGGGCCACCAACTGGCGTACGCCGTACGGGGCGACGGCGGCTTCCGTGTCCTCGGCCCCCTGTTCGGGAAGGGCGCGGGCCAGCTCGACGGCGAACAGCGGGTTGCCGAGCGAAAGCCGCCAGACACGGTCCAGCTGGACGGCGTCGGCGCGGTGGCCGCCCGCCGCGAACGCGTCGGCGAGCAGGGCGAGCGAGTCCCGCCGCTCCAGGCGCGGCACGGCCAGCCGCCTCGCCAGCCCACTGCGCACGAGCTCGCCCAGGCGCAGCTGCCCGGCCTCGGTGTCGGGCTCGTCGTCGCGGCAGGTGACGAGGAAACGCCAGGCCGGCCTCCCACCGGACTCCGAGGCACGCCGCGCCAGCCGGGCGAGGAGGTGGTACGTGCCGATGTCCGCGGCGTGCAGATCGTCCAGTACGACCAGCAGATCGGCACCGGACATGACGTCCGTGAGCAGCGTCTCGACTCCGTGGAAGAGCCGGGCCTTCGAGACGGACAGGCCCTCTCGCTCCTCGGACGCGACCGGGCCGTCGGCCCCGGAAGACTGCCCCGGGGCCGAGGCCTGGGCCGGGACTGGGCCCGGGCCCGGGGCGAGGGACGGCAGGAGGGCGGCGAGCCCGGGATGTTCCGAGGCCAGACGGGCGCGCTCCTCGGCGGGACGGTGAGCGAGGAGACCTTCGAGGGCCTCGACGAACGGTCCGTACGGCGAGTGCCCCTCGGCGTCGTGTGCCGCGCCCCACAGCACCGTGGCGCCCGAGTCCGCCAGTCGCCGCGCCGCCTGTGCGGCCAGTCGGGTCTTGCCCACCCCGGCCTCGCCGATCAGCACGGTCACCGGGCGGTCCCAGGGTGCCGCGAGTCGCTCCAGGACGGTGTCCCGCCCGTACAGGGACTCGCCCGCCGCGGCCTGGACGGCGGCCGGCAGGGGGGCGGGCTCCCGGGGCGTCGTACCGGCGGTCCGTACGGCGGGTGCGCCGACGGCGAGCCCGCGCAGCCGTTCGGTCTCCTCGGCAGGCGCGACACCGAGGACCGAGGCGAGGCTGTCGCGGCAGCGCTCGTACTGGCGTACGGCTTGCGCGCGGAGCCCCTGGGCGAGGTACGCGGACATGAGCAACTGGTGAAGACGCTCGTCGACGGGGGCCACGGCCAGGGCCTCGCGCATCGTTTCGGCGGCCGCCTGGGCCTCGCCCCCGGCAAGCCGGGTCTCCGCCAAGGCGACGAAGAGCCGGAGCCTGAGGGCGCTCAGCCGCTCGCGGCGCGGCTCCGCCCACGGGGCGTAGCGGTCCTCCGGCAGGAGTTCGCCGGTATGGAGCGCCAGCGCGGCGGTCAGGGCGTCGGCCGCGTGGGGGCCGTTGCCGGGCCGGGCCAGTGCCGCGACGGCGAGCCGCTCCGCCTCGTTCGCGTCGATCCGGACGCGCCGCGGGTGCAGGCGCAGCAGCGTGCCGTCGGTGAGCAGGTACGAGGACGGCGACCGGGGCGCGAGCTCCGGTTCGAGGGCGCGCCGGGCGGCGTGGAGGGCCACGCGCAGGCTGCCGGCCGCGGTCTCCGGCGTCGCGTCGGGCCAGCAGAGCTCCCGCACCTGCTCGCGGTGGAGGCTGTGCCCGGGGGTGACGGCGAGCAGCTTGACCAGGTTCTGGGCACTGGGCCGGGGCCAGCGCCCGGGCGGCGGGGGACCGCCGTCCCGCTCGGCCCGGAACCCTCCGAGCAGGCGCAGGCGCAGGAGGGGGACATCGTCCTGGTGGTCTGGGCGGACGTCTTCGTCCCGTCGTGCCGTGCTCATGAGGGGGGCCACTTTAGCGCGCCGACCTGAGCGTGCCCCGGGGCCCCTCCTCCGCCGACGCCGGGCGACTGCCCGGCGGACGGCCCGGCCCTCGTCGGCCGCCCGGCGGGCCCCACCGCCGGAGGGGCCCTGGACTTCTGGCAGCGACCGGTGACCGGCCTCGGCCGGACCGGACCCGATCGGATCAGATCGGACCGGGCCGGACCGGACCGGACCGGACCGGACGAAGGCAACGGTGGCGGGCACCAAGGGATCGGTCCACCGGGCCCGGGGCCGGCCAAATCCGCCTGACGGCCGAGCGGAACAGCCAGGGCCGGCTGCTGCGCGCCGACGCGGCCGTTCTCCGACCAGCCGTGGGGCCTGCCCGACCCCGACAAGCCTTGGAGCCTGCCCGACCCCGACAAGCCTTGGAGCCTGCCCGACTCCGAAGCGCTCCCTGACGTGACGTCACCCGGCCACCGCACGACACGGAGGCCCCCGGGCATCGCCCGGGGGCCTCGGTCACGCGGTCGCGGCGCGCCCCCTGTGCGCGCCGCGGCATGCGGTCAGGACAGCTTGAGCGTGACCGTGTTGTGCTTGCTGTTGTTGGTGACCAGGAAGCCGCCGCCGAGGAGCTCGGCCGTCTGGTTCACGCCGCGGTGGTCGTAGTTGAGCTCGACGACCTCGTCCACGCCGTCACCGTCGAGGTCGCCGTTGATCATGTTGTCGGCACCGCCCTCGCTCGGCGCCCTGCCGATGTAGTCCGGGTAGGGGATCTCGCCGGACAGCACGGCCGGGTCCCACAGGTAGACGCCGCCGGTGCCGCCGGTCGCGCCGACCTTCCTGCCGCCCGGAGCCGTCAGCCAGTTCATGCCGTGGGTCGGCGGGCTCAGGAAGACGGCGGTGTCCTGGCCGTCGGCGCCGTAGGAACGCACGGAGGAGGCTCCGCCGGCCATCAGGACCTGGTCACCGTCGAGGTAGTTGGTGTGGGTCCACAGGCCGCCCGTCTCCGAGGTGTGCAGCAGTTCGCCGGTCCGGCCGTCGCGGATCTCCATGATGTTGGCCGGACCGAAGGCGTCGGCGCCGCCGATTCCGCTGGGCGTCCAGGCGACCCAGGTGTAGGCGACGGCGTGGCCGTCGGCGTACGGGATGTTCGGCGAGGCGTGGACCGCGTTGTCCAGGATGCCGCCGTGCAGCTTCCCGCCCAGGGCGTTCGCGGGGGCCTTCGGCGTCATCTCCCAGCCGAAGGCGCCGGTCTTCGCGTCGAGCTGGAGGGCCTTCATCGCCGGGGCGTCGGCCATGAGGGAGTCGGCGCTGGTGTACTGCACGTACACCTTGCGGTCGTTCACCGACGGGTCCGAGAAGTAGACCTTGCCGGCGTCCGCGGGGGCGGCGTACGACCACAGCGGCGTGCCGTCGCCCCGGTAGACGCGCAGCGCGTCGGTCGGGACGAGGACGTCCTCCTTGCCGTCGCCGTCGACGTCGGCCACCGAGACGGAGCGGACGTACTGGCCGCCGCCGTCGATGGTGCTCAGGACCGAGCCGGTCTTCGAGTCGAGCACGACGACGGCGCTGTCCGCCGCCACGATGATCTCCGGCGTCTCGTCACCGGTCACGTCCGCGGCCCGCATCCGGTGCACCGAGCCCGGGACGGTGGTCTGCCACAGCTTCTGCGGCGTGCCGTCGAGGAGCGAGGTGCCCCTGTAGGCCCACACGCCGTGCGACTGGCCGGCCTCGACCAGGTCGGCCTTCCGGTCGCCGTCGACGTCGACGAGCTGCGCGAACGCCATGTCGGCCTGGAGCGGGGTCAGCCGCTCCTGGGTGCCGTCCGCGAAGTCGTACGTACGGACGTTCTGGTCGCTGTCGACGATCCGCACGTGCCGGCCGTCGCCGTCCTTGAAGACCTCCTGGAAGTACGGCGACGCGGTGGCGCCCTTCGTCTGCCAGCGGACCTTGCCCCGGCCGGAGAAGACCGTCAGGGACGCGTAGCGGCCGCCGGTGTTGGCGGCCCGGCCGATCTCCGTGTCGTCCTGGCCCGAGGCCACCAGGCTGCGGTCCGTCACGGCGAGGTTCCAGGTGCTGGGGCCGTCCTGGTCGTTGGCGGCGGCGCGCTTGGTGGTGTACTGCCACAGGGGGGTCGCCGCGTCGGCGCCGTCGAGCACGCGGATCGTGTTCGCGTTCACCCTCCGGTACTCCGTCAGCGAGGACTCGCCGACGACGTACTCCGCGTCGGGGGAGCCGGTCAGGTCGCCGACCGTGAAGGCGGTCGGCAGGACGTTGACGCGGCTGTCCAGGGTGGTGCGCGTGCCGTCGCCCAGGTCGTACGCGGCCACCTCGTAGCGCACGCCGTCGCCGCTGTCGCTCTGCTCCACGGCGACGAGCCAGCCGCGCCGGGAGTCCAGGCCCAGCTGACGCCCGTACAGGGGGCTGTCCGTCTGCCACACCACGGAGCCGTCGTTCGTGTCGAGCACGAGGGTGCGGCCGCGGCCGGGCGAGGCGGACGTCTTGCGCAGGTTCCAGGAGACGGCGATCCTGCCGTCGCCCAGGTCCTGGGCGGCGCCCCAGTTGGCGGCGCCCGTGTCACCGGTGTCGTGGGTCCACGAGCCGGCCTCGGTCAGCTTGCCGTCGGCGTAGGTGAAGCGGGTGCCGGTCAGCTTGCCGGTGGTCGTCGCCTCCCACGGCTCGTCGCCGACGATCAGGACGTCGCCGACGATCTTGATGGTGGAGGCGTACGCGTACACCTTCGAGTACAGGGTCTTGCCGGTGGCGCCGTCCAGGACGCTCACGATCGTGCCGGACGTCCGCGTCGTGCCCGGAAGGCGGACGCCGATGGCCGGGACCACGCCCACGCTCGCCGACAGGGCGACGTCGGGGACGCCGTCGCCGGTCAGGTCGCCGGTGTCGTAGCCCTGTCCGTTGGTGGGCGAGAACGCCGTGACGGCGTTGTAGCCCATCAGGACGCGCGCCGGGTACAGCTCGGTGTCCCACGGCCGCAGCGTCCTGACCCCCCAGTCCGCCATCAGCGAGGCGCCGTCGCGGTCCCACCGCGTGGTGCCGTCGGCGGAGCTGCGGGCCACGTGGGCGAGGCTGTGCAGGGTGAAGTGGTCGCCCTTCGCGCCGCCGGCGGGCAGCGTGACCGCCGTGCCCCGGACGCCCTCGATCGACGACTTCTTGGTGACGGTGATGGACGAGGCGGCGGTCGTGGCGCCGGAGGACGTGCCGTCGGAGGCCGTGTCGCCGGACGCCGTGCCGTCGGACGCCGTGCCCTCGGCGGAGGCGGCGGAGGCGGCGGAGGCGTCCGTGCCGGGGCCTTCCGTCTTCTCGGTGTCGGCCGCGAGCGCCCCGTCGCCGTACACGTCGGTCTGGACGCGGCTCGCCAGGTCGTCGGCCTGGGCACTCGTCAGCCGCATGCCGGACGAGGCGTCCGTGCCGTCGGCGAGGGCGGCGTGCGGGGCGGCGGTCAGCGAGAGGCCGGCCGCGACCAGCATGGTGGCGAGCCGCAGGGCCCGCCGGGAGGTGTGGGTCGTCATCACTTGGTCCCCTGCGCGATGCGGACGGCCGAACCGGCGGTCAGCACGGGCTGGTCGAAGGAGTACTGGAGCGCGTCCGTGCCGGTCTGGTTCTCGATGCCGACCGTGGCGCCCGCGCCGAGGTCGCCGACGGACTGGTACTGGAGCGTGATCGCGCCGGTGGCCTCGTCGAAGACGGCCTCGAAGGTCGCGCGGTCCCCGGAGCCGCCGGCGGTGGCGGCGTTGTTCCACACGATGGCGAACCTGCGGTCGCCGGCGGTGCCGGTGGTGGCGGTCTGGACGCTGGAGCGCTTGTCCAGGACCAGGTCGTCCCAGAGGGCGGCGACGGTGCCGTTGGGCCTGGCGGCCGAGGGCAGCGCGGTGTTGGCGTAGTCGCCGACGCGCGGCTCCAGGAAGTTGACCAGACCGTTGGTGGTGACGGCGGCGCTGGAGTACGACACGCCGTACAGCTTCACCGGGAACGGCAGCGCGATCGTCCTGACGTCCTCGTCACCGGTGAGCGCCACCTTCGTGGTGCCCTTGATCCAGGAGTACGCGGCCGGGACGCAGCTGTTGCCGGAGGCGTCGGAGAGCGCCGGCAGCCGGACGCTCCGCGTCTCGTCGCCGTCGACCGCCAGGGCGCCGCGGTAGGTGCCGTTGCACAGCACGGGGGCGGCCGGCGTCACGGACAGGGTGTAGGAGCCCTCGGCGACCTTCGGGAAGGCGAACGTGCCGTCGGCGGCGGTGGTCACGGAGCCGACCGGGGTGCCGCCGACCTCGACCTTCGCCTTCGCCAGCGGCTTGCCGGTGACGTCGAGGACGGTGCCGGAGACCCGGTGCGCGGGGAGCGCGTCGAGCGAGAAGTCCTGGCCGAGGCCCTGGCTCTCGCCGAGCGTGACGCCGGAGACGGTGGACGCCTCGTAGCCGTAGCCGGTCAGCGTGAAGTCGTACGTGCCCGGGGCGAGGGTGAGGCGGTAGGAACCGGCCGCGTCGGCGTGCACGGAGCGCGCCGTGCCGGCCGCGTCGGTGGCCGTGACGGTGACGCCGGACAGCGCGGCGCCGGTGGCCCGGTCGGTGACCTTGCCGGTCACGGTCGCCGCCGTGTGCGGGGCCTTCTCGATCGAGGCGAGGATGTCGAGCTTGCCCTCGCCCCAGACGTTGTTGAAGCCGGTGGTGCCGCCGCAGTGCGTGTCGTCGACGTCGATCGCGCCCTCGTTCAGCAGGGCACGGGTGGCGTCGACGTCACCGATGAGCGACGGGGCGGCCGACCAGAGCAGGGCCACCGCGCCGGCGACGTGCGGGGTCGCCATCGACGTGCCGGAGATGGTGTTGTACGTACTGCCCGGCCACGCGGAGCGGACGTCGACGCCCGGGGCCGAGATGTTCGGCTTGGTGGAGCCGTCGACCAGCGAGGGGCCGAAGCCGGAGAACGAGGCGATCCTGCCGTTGACGGCGTGGGCGCCGACTCCGTAGGCGGGGGCCTGCGCGCCGGGCGCGTGGCTGGTGGAGCAGGTGTAGCCGTCGCCGTCGTTGCCCGAGGCGAACGCCTCGAAGATGCCGGCCGCGTTCCACGCCTCGACGATGTCCTGGTAGAACGTCGTGTTTCCGCCGCCCCACGAGTTGTTGACGATGTGCGGGGCGAGGTCGGGGCGGGGGTTCCGCCCCTCGTGGTCGGTCGGCGCGAGGATCCACTGGCCGGCGCCGAGCAGCGCGGCGTCCGAGCAGGATTCCGACTCGCAGCCCTTGGCGGCGATCCAGGTCGCGTTCGGGGCGACGCCGAGGCCACCCGCGCCGACCATGGTGCCCATGGTGTGGGTGCCGTGGCCGTTGTTGTCGCACGGCGTGTCCGTCGGGCACTCGCCGCTGGCGTCGAACCAGTTGTAGTCGTGCGAGAACGAGCCGTCGCCGTTGTTGCCGCGGTAGTTGCCGGCGAGGTCCGGATGGTCGAACTGGACGCCCGAGTCGATGTTGGCGATGACGATGCCCTCGCCGCGGTCGCCGTACTCGTTCCACACCTGATCGGCCTTGACGTCCTTGACGCCCCACTCGGGGACGGCCTCGCCGGTCGCCGCGTCGTCCGCGGCGGTCTTCGCGGCGGTCTTCGCTGCCGACCGCGCCGGCTCGACGTTCGCCGTCGAGCCCTCCAGGTCGTCGAGCTCGTAGGTCTGCTCCTTGACGATCCTCGCGACGTCCGGACGGGCGGCGAGCTCGTCGACGAGCCGCTCGTCACCGGTGACGTGGACCGCGTTCGCGATCCAGAAGTTCCGGTGGTCGACCTTCTTCTTGTCGAGGAAGGCGTTGATCGAGCGCTGGCTCTCCCCTGCCTTCGCGCGCAGCTGCTGGTACGCGGCGGTCACCTTCTCGGCGTGGTTCTTCCTGCCCTTGGCGGCGGACAGATCCGCCCGGTCCTTCAGAACGACGAAGAACGACGCCGCGCGCCCCTCGTCGACGGCAGCCCGAAGGCTGGTGTCGACCTTGGACGAGCCGGCCTTGGACGAGCCGGCCTTGGACGAGCCGGCCTTGGACGAGCCGGCCTGGGACGAGCCGGCCTGGGACGGGACTGTCGCATCGGCGGCAGCGGCGGACAGCGGCGCGGATATCAACGCGGCGACCGTGAGAGCGGTCGTCGCCCACATGGCGGGTCTGCGACCAGCAGGACGGGGCGGGTACATCGGGATGCTCCTCGACGAACGGGATGGGGTAGCCCGGACAGTAGACGGCAGCCGTTACTGAGGAATTACGGCCCATTCGCACCCGTACGGGAACCACGGCGGCCGCTCCCGCCGTCGGCGAGAAAACTCGCAGGATCCCTCCCCCGTCCCGTACAGGACGCGGTTTCACCGACCTGACGCGCGCCGGGCACCGCTCAGTCGGTGCCGGCAGGAAGCAGCCGAAGGCTCCCGACGAGGCCGCTGCTCGCGGGCAACGTGCCGAAGACGAGGCCCTGGTCGGCACTTCGCGGGCGGCGAGGCCGGCGAGGCCGGGCAGCCGCCGCTCTCACGGCGCGTGCCGGACCGGCTCGGGGCGGGCTCGGGGCGGGCGTAGGACGGGCTCGGGCGCGCCGCTGCTCCAGCCGTACAGCGAAGAGGTGTTCGGCGGTGCGGGTCTGAGCCGTTGCGGCCGCCTCGGTCACGGCGGCGCACGCTTCTCCGCGCTTCACCCGCGGGGGGTGAGCGCTCTGGGCGCGGGGGGGGGAGGCGGGTAAACCGGTCGCGCCCGGTGATCGGCCTCCGCGGACCGTGGCCCCGCCCAGCAGCCCTCTGCCCAAGGTCCACGTCCACGTCCACGTCCACGTCCACGTCCACGTCCACGTCCACGGGATCGATTCGGGATCGATTCGGCTCCGCACGCGACGAAGTCGCGCGCCATGTTGCAGGGCACCGCGTTCCCGGCCATCCGGACGCGGTCCCGCTTCGAGCCCTGCCGCCGGTAGGTCTCCGGGAAGGCCATCGCCGCGTACTCCTCGGCCTGGACCATACGGAACGCGCAGTGCTCCACCGACAGCGTCGGCTCGACGAGCGCCCCGCAGTCCCGGGTCGTCACCGTCCCCAGCCCGTCGTCACCTGTCCGTCGTCACCTGTCCGTCGTCACCTGCCCGTCGTCAACCTGCCCGCGGCTTCCGCCGAGCCGCTCCGTACCCCTGCCCGAGTGCTTCTGTCGCCCAGTTGAGCGGGAAGCCCTCACCCGTCTCGGCCCGTCAGCGGCTTCACGCCCCTGCGGACCTACGCCGCCGGCCCGCCCGCTCCCCCCACGACCCATCGCGGCCGCCGCCAGGCTTCAGCACCGCTGTCCGGGCCCGATGACCGCGAGTCCCACCTGCCCGGCGAGCCAGTGCGCGTACGGCTCCCTCATCTCACGGCCGTCGACGCCGACGCTGCGAACGTGGACGAGGACGGTGTGGTCGTCGGCAGGCTCGTCGTACCCGCGGGTGCTGGTGTTGAGGAGGAGGGTCACCTCCGCGTGCTTGCACTCGCCGTGAAAACCCACCTCAGGCGCGTCCGGCCAGCACAGGCCCTGCCAGTTGATCTCGCCCGCGCTCGGACCGATCGCGGCCGTGAAGGCGTCCTCGACGCTGCCGACCGGCTGGCCGAGCAACTCGTAGTCCACCGGCAGCCGCCCTTCGTACACCGTCGGTTCGGTCGGCAGGCCCGCCCCCCTGACGCCTACGAGCCATGCGGGAAGGTCCTCGAGCGGCACCCGATCGTCGAACTCCCCGTAGTGCTCCTGCCCTCGGAACCACCCCTCGGGCAGCTCCTTCGCCCCCCGCCGCACCTCGTCGACCGAGCGGAGCTCCGCGTAGAGGGAGACGTCGGTGTGCTCGCAACGGCCGAACTCCATGAGGCGGCGCGCCATGCCCAGGGCGAGTACGGGGTCGGGGCCGCGGAAGACGGGATAGGCGATGTCGTTGGACATGAGGGGACTGTGCCACGGTCCGTCACCGCAGGTCACCGCATTTTCGGGCGGCTATGGACGGGGCTCGTGTCCATGGGGGCCGTGACCACGACGAGGCCCAAGGCGCCCTCGCGGAGCTGAACGGCGGCGGGCGGTCCTCGACGACCAGGGCAGTACACGGGCCGGCCAGGGCAGCGGCGAACCCCGCCGGTGCCCCCGGTCCACCTTCGGCACGGGTGTGCGCACAACTTTTCGCGCCGGCCAGGCGGCTGACCGGGCATGGCGTGACCATGCCCGATCCCTCCTGGAGGGTTTCCTTGCGGTTCCACACCACCGGATCCGTCCGTCTGGTCTCCTCCGTCGCGGCGGTTCTTGCGCTGACCGCCGGCACGGGCCTGCTCGCCGCGCCCCCGGCGGCGGCCTCCTCCGCCGGCTCGACCGCGGTGCCCTTCCCCTCGCTCCTGCCCGGGACGAGTCTGCTCAGCGCGGGGGCGCGGGGTTACGTCCTCCGGTACGTCCCCACCGGGAACCGGGACTACATAAGGGCTACGACCTGACGACCGGGGAGACCTGGCGCACCGAACAGCTGCCCGATGTGAACGATGCCCTCTACGCGGGTGCCGCCGGGTAGGCCACCGCCCTGAGGCCTGACGACAGTCGGGGGGGGAAGAGTCCCCTGTGGCTGGACACGAAGGACGCGGCGCCCCGCGAGATCCGGGGGCTGCCCGCGGGGACCAGCTATCTGGAGGTGCGGCCGGCCACCGCGACGGTGGGCCTGCTGGATTTCCGTACCGCCGGGGGCGAACAGCGGGTGGGCCTGATCGATCTGGCCACCGCCACCGTCTCGGATACGTATCGGAGGGTGCAGGCGGTCTCGGCGAGCCGGGTCGTGCGGACCGAGGAGGCGAGCTCGACCTCCGGGCGTGACGTGGTGGTCCGGGAGCGAGCGACCGGCAAGTACACCGTCGTCCCGGTGGCGGGCACCGGCCCCCTCGCGGTGGAGCTGCTCGGTGACTGGCTGCTGTTCGATGGCCAGGCCCGGCACCTGGTGACCGGGGAGACGGTCACCCTCTTCGACCGGGTCAACGAGCTGGTCACCGTCGCTGACGGCACGGCCGTCGTCGCCCAGGGCGCCAGGGGCCGGAACACCGGCATCCACCGCGTCGCGCTCGGTACCGACGGCAGGCCCGTCGTGTCGTTCGTGGCCCGGAGCACCACCCCGGGCGGCCTCGCCCACGACATCGACGCCGACGGCTACCCCGACCTCCTGGGCCGGGACTCCGCCGGGACGCTGTGGCGGGACAACGCCGCGGACGGCCGCCCCCCGGCGTCGGCCGGCACCGGGCGTCGGCCGGCACCGGCTGGCAGACCTACGACAAGATCGCCGGCGGCAGCGACGGCACCTACACGGCCCGCAAGCTCATCGGGGGCGGCTGGCAGGTCTACGGCCAGATCACCGGCGCCGGAGACGTGGACCACGACGGCCGGGCCGACCTCCTCGCCCACGACCAGGTCACCAAGCGGGTCTACCTCCACGCCGGGACCGGCGACTGGCGCCGCCCCTTCGCCAAGAGGACCCTCACGGACGAGCACCCGGGGGTGACGTACAACCACATCGCCTGATCGACCCGGGCACATGGGGAGCGGGCAGTACGGGCGGGGGAGTTCGGTGAGGTCTGGCGGCGGGCGGCGGGCGACGGACGGCGGACGGCGGACGGCGGTACGGACTCGGCCGGCGGGGCAGCCGGGGGTCTTGTCGTATCGGGGGTCTTGTCGTATCGGGTGTCTCGCCGTCCCGGTTCGGGCCGGGCGGTGCGCTGATGTCCAGGCGGGGGCATGGGGCCGGGGAGCAGAAGGACAGGGGGCAGGGGGCCGGGGGCAGAGGGGCGGAGAGGCAGAGAGGCAGAGGGGCAGAGAGGCAGAGGGGCGGAGAGGCAGAGGGGCACGCCCCGGCGTCCGGTTCAGGTTCCGGGGAGGATGCGGCGCGTTTCGTAGGCCCACATCGCGATCTCGACCCGGTTGCGGGCGCCGAGTTTGGCCATCAGGCTGGCCAGGTGCGTCTTCACCGTGCTGAGGCTGATGTGCAGCGCGTCGGCGATCTCGGTGTTGGTCAGGCCCCGGGCGACGGCGAGGAGCACCTGCTCCTCGCGGGCGGTGACGGGGGAGACCGGCTGGGCCGCCGGCCGGCCGGGAGGCAGGTCCGCGAACGTCCGGAGCAGACGGACGGTGACGCTGGGCGCGATGAGCGCCTCGCCGTCGGACGCCGACCGTACGGCCTGCGCCAGGAGGTCCGGTCCCGTGTCCTTGAGGAGGAATCCGCGGGCGCCTGCACGCAGTGAGCCGTAGACGTACTCGTCGAGGTCGAAGGTGGTGATGACGACGACGGCCAGCGGGTCGGCGACGCCCGGGCCGGCGAGCAGCCGGGTGGCCTCCAGCCCGTCGAGTACGGGCATGCGGATGTCGAACAGGCAGACGTCGGGGCGTAGTTCGCGGGCCAGGCGCACCGCTTCCCGCCCGTCGGCGGCCTCGCCGACCACCTCGATGCCGGGCTGGGCGTTCAGCATGATCCGCAACCCCGTGCGGATGATCGTCTGGTCGTCAGCGACGAGGACGCGAATGGACACCGCTCCGGCTCCTCGCTCTCGGCAGTTCGGCTTCGACGTGCCAGCCCCGGTCGGTACCGGGGCCGGCTCGTAGTGTGCCGCCGAGCAGGGCCGCGCGCTCGCGCAGTCCGGTAAGTCCGTATCCGTCGCGGCCCCGACCGGTGCGCCGGCCGTCGTCGCGCACGCTCACCCGTACCGTGTGCCCTTCCGCGGCGACCCGGACGACGAGCTCGGTCGCGTCGACCGCGTGGCGCAGCGCGTTGGTCACCGACTCCTGCACGATCCGGTAGACGGCCGCGTCCACGGCCGGGGGCAGCGCGTCCAGTTCGCCGTCGAGCCCCAGGTCGACCCTGAGGCGGCCGCGCGGGGTGCGCGCTAGGCGCTCCAGGTCCGCGACCCCGGCGGGGGGCGCCAGCTCGGCGCCGACCCCGTGGTCGCGCAGCGCGGCGACCATGGCGCGCATTTCCTCCAGCGTGCGTGCCCCTTCCTCCTCGACCCCCTCCAGCGCCTCGACGGCGGCGGACGGGTCGGTGCCCGCGAGCACCCGGCCGGCCTGGGCGATGATCACCATGGCCGACACGTGGTGGGCCACCGTGTCGTGCAGTTCCCGGGCGAGCTGTTCGCGCTCGCGGGAGCGCACCTGGTCCAACTGCCGCTCGCGAGCGGTCACCCGGAACCGCACGGCGGCCCCGAGCACGCCGGGCAGCAGCAGGAAGACGAAGCCCACGACCTTCTCGACGACCGGGGTCCCGTCCGTGAGGGCACACAGCGCGCCGACCGCGACGATCACCGCGCCGCCCAGCACGATCTCCCGCCCCGATCCCCATCGGGGCAGCGCGTACACCAGCACGAGCACGACCGCTCCGGTGGACAGGCCGACGGGCTCGCGCGGTGCGGCGACGAGCGAGGCCAGCGGAAGCAGGGCCACCGCGCCGAACGCCAGCGTCACCACCGCCAGCGGGCGGGTCCGCCGCCACGGCGGCAGCAGGCACAGCCACACGGCGAGCACCACCGCCACCGGCCTCCACACGACGTCCTCGCGCAGGGCGGCCTCCAGCGCCACACCGGCGAGGCCGGCGGCGAGCAGCGCCCAGTCCCGCCACACCCGGGCGGGCGCGTCGGGCGGCCGGGGTTCGGTCCACAGGGTTCGCAGGTCGTCTCGGAGCACGGTTCTCAGCCTAGGGACCGCGGCGCGGGGCGCATCGGCCGAAAGGACGGGTCGTCGCTCCGCCCCGGGGCCGAGGGATCCGCGGCCCGCGGGCCGATGCCGCGAAGCGCCGTGGCGACGAACCTCGGCATCGGCGGCCGTACGAGGAAGGCCGGTGAAGTGGTTGGAGGACCCGATGCTCTCGAAAGCCCTGTTGCGCCTGGGCGCAGGCGCCGCCCGCCATCCCTGGCGGGTGATCGCGGCATGGCTGGTCGTCGCCGTGCTCGCCGTGCTCGGCGCCGTCGCCTTCGGCGGGCGGACCGCGGACTCGATGACCGTTCCGGGACTGGACTCCCGACGGGCCGCGGAACTGATCGAGCGGGCCGGCACCGGCCAGGAGGGGATGACGGCCCAAGTGGTCGTCACCCCCCTCGACGACGGTGCGACGTTCTTCGGCGACGACGGCGCGCGCACCGCTCTCGCGCGGCTGCGGGCCGAGGTGCGGCGGCTGCCGCACGTACTCGGCACGAGCGACCCCGCGGGGGCGCTCGACGCGGGCGGGGACACCGCCGTGCGCGGCGGCCTCGTCTCGGCCGACGGGCGGATCGCCGTCGTCCGGGTCCAGTACCCCGACCAGAGCCGGCTGTCGGCCGAAGACCTCGACGCCCTCGTCGGTCTCGGCGACCGGCTGCGCGCCGAACTGCCGCTGCGCATCGAGATGGGCGGGGACCTCTTCTACGCCTTCTCCGAGCCCGCCGGCGGCGTGAGCGAGCTGATCGGCCTCCTCGCCGCAGCCGCGGTCCTGTTCCTGGCGTTCGGTTCGCTGGTCGCCGCCGCGCTGCCGATCGGCATGGCGGTCTTCGGGCTGACCGTCGGGATCGCCACGATGACGGTACTGGCGGGGGCGACGGACGTCCCGGCCTTCGCACCGGTCCTGGGCAGCATGGTCGGGCTCGGAGTGGGCATCGACTACGCGCTGTTCGTGCTCGCCAGGCACCGGGAGTACCTCGCGCGCGGGCTCGGTCCCCGCGAGGCGGCGGGGCGGGCGGTGGCGACGGCGGGGAGGCCCGTGGTCTTCGCCGGCGGCACCGTCGTCGTGTCGATCCTCGGGCTGGCGGTCGCGAACGTGCCGTTCATGACGGTGGGCGGGCTCGCCGTCTCGATCGTCGTCCTGATCATGGTCGTCGCCTCGGTGACGCTGCTGCCGGCCTTCCTCGGCGCCGCCGGCCCGCGCCTGGCCGGGACGGGCCGGATCGGGCGGATCGGCCGGATCGGGTGGATCAGGCGGATAGGGCGGATAGGGCGGATAGAGCCAGGCGCGGGCCGGAGCGGGCCAGGCGCGGGCCGGAGCGGGCCAGGCGCGGGCCGGAGCGGGCCAGGCGCAGGCCGGATCGGCCGGGCTCTGCAGACGAGGAAGCCGGGCCGGCCGGGCCGACTCGCCCGACCGGGCCGGCCCGCACGGCGGCAGGGTCCGGCGGCGGGCGCCGCCCATGCCGCCGGGTGGCGCCGCTGGATCGGGCACGTCAGCCGGCACCCGGTGCCGTACGCCGCCGGCGCGGCGGGGCTGTTGCTGACCGCGACGCTGCCCGTGCTCGGCCTGCGCGTCGGCCTGCCCGACGACGGCTCGCTGCCCCCCAGCCGTACCGAGCGCCGGGCCTACGACCTCGTCGCCGAGGGGTTCGGGCCGGGCACCAACGGCCCCCTCGTCATCGCCGCGGACCCCGCCGGTGACCCGGGCGTGCTGGACCGGCTCGTCGCGACGGTCGCGGCGGATCCGGGCATCGCGTCCGTCGCGCCGGCGCACATCGACCGGGCCACCGGCATCGCGACCCTCGTGGTCTTCCCGACCACCAGCCCCCAGGACGAGGCCACGGCCGACACCATCGTCCGGCTGCGCACCGACGTGCTGCCCACGGCGATCGGGCACGGCCCGGCCAGGGCCCACGTCGGCGGCGCCGCCGCGAGCCTGTCCGATGTGGGCCGGCGCACCAGCCAGCGCCTGCCGGTGTTCGTCGCCGCCGTGCTGGCGATGTCGTTCCTGCTGCTGATGCTGGTCTTCCGCTCGGTACTCGTACCGCTCAAGGCGGTGCTGCTGAATCTGCTGAGCATCAGCGCGGCCTACGGCATCATGGTCGCGGTCTTCCAATGGGGCTGGGGAAGCGCGCTCATCGGGCTGGAAGCGACGGTCCCGATCGTGTCGTTCATCCCGATGTTCCTCTTCGCCATCCTGTTCGGCCTATCGATGGACTACGAGGTGTTCCTCCTCTCCCGCGTACGCGAGGAGTACCTCCGCACCGGCGACAACGGCACGGCGATCGTCGAGGGCGTCTCGCGCACCGCCCGGATCATCACCTCGGCCGCCCTCATCATGGTGGCGGTCTTCCTGTCCTTCGCCGTCGCCGAGGACCCCTCCACCAAGATGTTCGGGCTCGGCCTGGCCACCGCGATCCTCATCGACGCCACGGTCGTACGCATGGTGCTGGTACCGGCGACCATGACGCTCCTCGGCCGGGCCAACTGGTG
Organism: Streptomyces sp. NPDC014656; assembly: GCF_043084305.1. Taxonomy (NCBI): domain Bacteria; kingdom Bacillati; phylum Actinomycetota; class Actinomycetes; order Kitasatosporales; family Streptomycetaceae; genus Streptomyces; species Streptomyces sp. NPDC014656. Next base: position 173,829 of record NZ_JBIBZN010000009.1, on the reverse strand, counting down.
GCTGCCGAAATGGCTGGACCGGACACTTCCCCGCGGCCCGGTCGACACCCACGACACCGACGACACCGACGACACTCACGACACCCACGACACCCACGACACGGAAGACACCGACGCGGAACCCACGGGCGAGGCCCCGCGTCCACCGCTGGCTGACCGCTGACTCAACCCCGGCCCTGCCTGCCCCTGGGCTTCCGGCGCCTGGCCTGACGAGCTCGTGCAGGGCAAGCGGTGAGACGTCGAAGGCTTCGTCAGCACCGGTGCTCACCTCTGCCGTCGAGGACCCAGATCCGCGGTCTGCTGGTGGCAGAGCAGGCCGGCGACGGCCTGGACGCTGTCGCTCATGTGCTCGCGACGGCCGGGTGGCGGACCGGTGCCCACCAGTGCTTGAGGTGGGCGATGCCGTGCTCGACCCGGATGCGCCGGGAAGAATGCGCCTTGCACCGGCGCTCGTGCGTCTCCTCGTACCGGTCCGGGGCGTTCTTCTTGAACGTGCGGCGCGGTGGCGTCACCACGCGTACGCCGGTCTGGGCGGCTTTCGCCGGGGAGACCGGGCTTCCCGCGGGTCCCCAGCCGGTTGTCACCCGGGGACGGGACGGCCACGGGTACGGGTACGGTGCCGGCGACGTAGACGTAGACGTGGGAAGTCTTCACGTCGCCGCAGGCGAACGGGCGCCCGGCCCGGGCAGTCCTTCTGCTGGTCCGCTCCGAATTCTCTTCAAGGCTTCCACAGAAGCAGGACCGTTCCGCCGCCAGGATCACCATGAACAGCGCTCCCTTCGCCCCCGGTCGGCCGCTGACCACGCACCGCGGGCTTCCCGCCGGCCCGTCCGCCGCCCGGCACGCCCGGCTGACCGCCCAGCGGCTGCTCGCCGCCTGCGGCGGGCTCTGCCCTGACGCCGTCGCGGCGGACATCCTGCTCATCGTCTCCGAGCTCGCCACCAACGCTTGTCTCCACGCCGCCCCGCCCTACGCCCTCACCGTCGGCGTGGACGAGGGGTACGCCTGTGTCGCCGTCAGCGACGCTTCCGACCGGCTGCCCGGTCGTACCGGCAGGCCGGAAGGGCTGCCCTCGCACGGACGGGGGCTGGAGATCGTCAGGGGTCTCGGCGCGGACCTGTACGTCAGCCGGTCCGACCACGGCAAGCAGGTCATCGCCGTACTCACCTGGCCGCCGTGACGGACCACGGAAGAAGGCCGCGGACGGCTGTGGCGTCAGCCATCCGCAGCCGACCCTTCCCGGGTCACGGCTCTGCGTGCGGAAACAGCCCGGTGCCGTTTCCACCCGTGCCCGGTCGGGTCACCGGCCCGTCCCGCCCCCATGGATCACGGGCCGGAGTCCCGCGCCGATGGTCAGGCGTTCACGCAGGTGTTGCCGAACGTGGGGTTCAGCAGGCCGATGACACTGACGGTGTTGCCGCAGGCGTTGACCGGCACGTGAACGGGGACCTGAACGAGGTTGCCCGACCCGACACCGGGCGAGTGGGCGGCCCAGCCCTGCGCGCCCGCGTCGGCGGCCGCCCACGAGGCTCCTCCCATCACTACGGCACCGGCCGCCAGGGCCACGGTCAGACTGCTGCGCATGCGCGCCATCGCACTACCTCCAGGACGAGGATCCGGCCGCCCGCACGAAGATCCCGCGGACGGCGAGAACGGGCGAACGCGCCCGCTCTCACTGACGGCTTCGCGGCGGTCCCGGGTCCGGCTGGGTCTCCACGCTCACGTTCCCTCGATCGGGTCAGTCGCAGGCCCCGAAGGTGACGAAACGGTGCCCGCTCCGCCCGAGACCCCCTTCCTCGGGGCGCCGAGGCGGAGGCTCCGCATGTGCCAGGGGACACGTGAACCCGACACAGAACCACTCGAATCTTCACGTACGGCCCCCTCGCGCCCCCGTGCCCCCTACGGGTCGTGCTGGTTCCATGGCTGCGGCGGGTCCCCATACGGGGGTGGACCCGGCAACGTAGGGGGAAGCGAATGAAGTTCCGCATGGTCCCGCTCACGGCGGCCACGGTGGCGTCCGTTCTGGCGCTCTCGGCCTGCTCGTCCGGAAAGCCGGAGCCGGTGTCCGCGACCGCCGACGACGGCATCGGATCGATGGCGCAGGGCGGCACGTGTACGTACAAGGAGCAGGGAAAGCCCGCCTTTCTCAGTCACAAGGGCAAGGGCGGCAAGGGCAACGGCGAGACCAAGAAGGACGGTCGCGTACTCATCCTGTCGACCGGCACCGCCAAGACTCCCGACAACTCCGCGGCCCGGCTCAGCGGCGAGGTGAAGAAGGGCGACCGCGTCTGGGTCGACATCAGCCACGACGAGGGCAAGAACTGGAAGGGCTGCGGAGGCGTCACCACGGACAAGAAGGACAAGAAGTTCTACTCGAAGTGGTACGCCCACTCCGGAGGCACCATCAAGAACCGCGTGATCCGTGCCTGCGCGCGCACCACGACCGACACCAAGCGCACCACCTGGTGCGGGGACTGGTGGAGCGACACACCCTGACGAGAACCCTGCCGCGCACCGGCGACACCGCCCGTGCCGGTGCGCGGCAGGCACGCGCGAGGTGCCCAAAAGCGAGCGGCACCGGCGGAAGTCCCTCCGAAAGGACCGGACTCCGCACGACCTGACACCCGGCTCCGTCCCCGGCACGGCGAACCCCGAGAACACGGCACTCACGGCGGCCGCGCCGGCTCGCCGTAGAGCCGGCGGACCGCCTCCGCCCCGGCCCGGCGGGGACCGCGGAAGGCATCGGCCGCGTGATGGAGGGAGCCCGCGCGCCCCGCGTACCCGGCTGCCATGGTCCGTGCCGTGGCCTCCCCGTGCACGGGTTGGTCGGCCGTGGCGATGCCCACGGCGAAGACGCTGTGCGAGCGGGCGCGCAGGAGCGTGGCCTCCTGTCGGGGAAACCGGCGGCAGCGGACGGCCGCCAGAGAACGGACCGGGCCGAAAAGCAGGAGCCACAAGACGAACCACCGGGCCCGCGCGGTGGCCACCGCCAGGCCGACGGAGGTACGCATGCGCAGGTGCGTGGCATGACGACCCGGCGAGGTCAAGGCCCGCACGGCGAGGCCGGTAGTGAGTAACGGCGCGGCGCGGGTCACGCGGCCGGGCGGCTGTCCATGCGAGCCGAGCGCGATGAGCCACCTGACCACCAGCAGGGCGAACGTCACGGGCGCCCGGGCGACCCCGCTCTCCCGAAGCCACGGCGAAGTGACGAGTACCTCTCTGTCATCGGAGTGGCGCTCGGTCAGGTCCCGTCTCCCCTCCCACCGCATCGGCTCCCCCACGCGCAGGCCCTGGTCTGGCCGAGCGGACTGTGGAGGCGAGGAATCCCCGGAGGGCAACCCGGGATGCGGCCGATGTTCCCGACGGAGCATCAGGACCTCTGGGCCCCGTGCCGCCCGCCCGGTAGGCGCGGTGGTGGCCATAGGACGGTTCGCGATGGGAGGAGCCGAAGTCCCGGCCGAACGTGAGGTGGGAAGCTGCCCGCCGGAGCGGCGGTGCCCCTCCTCGCACGACTGGAGCGAGGAGGGACACCGTGGGGCCGCACCGAGCAGAGGCACCGAGGAGGTCGGACGTGTCGGACCCGGCCGCCACCCGAAACATCCGCGAAGGCCGTGAAGGCCGTGAAGGCCAAGACGGCCGCGACGGCCGCGACGGCCACGTCGGTGTTCTCACCCGGCACGAGCTTTCCGTAAGGGCGGCGACCAGCGCCACGGGCAGGTGCGTCAAGCCGAGTCACGCCAGCAGACGGCGCAGCTCCTCGCGTTCGTCGCTGGTCACACCTGCGGCGACGCCGGTGCGGGTCTCTGCTGGGCCTCCCGGCGCCGGACGGGCTCACGCGAGACACCGTGAGATTCGGCGACCTGTCCATGGACAGCACGCTCGGTGGAGTGCTCCGAGCGGTGCCGAGTCATCGAACGCGCAGCCTGGCTCCGAAGCGCGGGGGCGATCTCCCTGGGCACGGGTCCCCGTCCTTCTCATGACTCATGACTCATGACTCATGACTCATGACTCATGACTCATGACTCATGACGGAGCGGCAGAGAAGCCAGAACGGTTCGGCCTGGTGTGGCTCCGCCGCTGTGAGGGCCCGTCCGCACCGGTCCCGTCGAGACGGCGACCCCCGCTATGCTCGGGCGGCGGTCCGATCGCACCGTCGCAGCCTGTCGGAGGACGTGACTCGGCTTGACGCACCTGCCCGTGGCGCTGGTCGCCGCTCTTCTCGTAGCCGCTGTCGTCCTCGCTGTGGCCGTCACCATGCTGCTGCTCAGGCGATTCCCACGCAGCCAGGCCCCGGCTCCGAAGGAGCGCTCTGGGGCGATCGCCGTGCCGGAGGCCGACCTGCGGCCGGAGTTTCCTCCGGAGGGGCTTCTCGTTCCCGAGGACGTTCTCCGCTCGGCCGGATCGACGTCGGCCGCGCTGTGGGACGCGCTCGAAGCGGCCGCGACGCCGGTGGCCGTCGCGTACCACCCTGTAAGTGACGCGGAGCTCGCCACGCTCCGGACGGTTCCCGTGAACGCGGCGGCCCAGCAGGCGCTGTCCGGGATCCTGGAGGCCCTGAGCCCGAAGGGCCCGACGCTGTTCCGGGTGGTGCTGCCCAAGGGCGCGGAGCTCGTCAAGGCCGCCGGAACCTCCGGCTTCAGAGGTTTCTCCCGCACCGGGGGCACGACGGCGCACGCCGTGCTGAAGCCTGTCGCCGCGGGTGGGGCGATCGTGGCGGGCTGGCCGATGCTGGCCGTCGCCGGGACCGTCCTGGCGATGGACATGGTGGCGCAGCGCGAACAGCGGGCGCACTTGCGCCGGGTCGAGGCCGCCCTCGGGCGCCAGGAGGAGCGTCACTACGACGAGCGGATCACGGCGCAGAGGTCGGCCGATGCTCAGCTGACCCGCAAGATCAGTCTGATGCTCGACGGCCACCGGCCGGGTCTCGACCTCGCGTTGAAGAGCGCGGACGACGAGTTCTACCGTTCCCAGCAGTTCCTGGAGAAGTACCGCGGTGTCGTCGACGGGCTGGCGGACGACGACGGCAAGGTCGACTACCGCAAGCTGGAGGAGGCGCTGGGCGGCGCGACGAAGGAGGAGGACTACTTCTTCCGGGACCTCCACCTGGCGCGGGCGGCGATCGCGCTCCGGCGCAAGGCGCTGATCGCTGAAGCGGCGGCGGTCGCCCTCGTGGATCCCACGAACCCCTACACCGCGCTGCGAAGGTTCCTGGAGGCGAGGGCCCATCAGCTGGCGGACGCCGACGCGATGGTGACCGACCTGACCGAACGCCTCGCCCTGGTCGAGCTCAAGGGCCGCTGGTACGACTCCGACAAGTCGGTGGAGGCGAGGCAGGAACGCCTCCGCGCCCGTATCTCTCCGCCCGGGCCCGACGGCGACACCGAGATCAGCTACGTCGTGATGCCTTCCGGCCAGATGCTTCAGGTCCTGCCGCCCGACGAAGACGGACCGGCAGAGAGAGCCGACTCCGCAGAGTCCGAGGAATCCTCACAGCCCGAAGAATCGTCACAGCCCGAAGAATCGTCACAGTCCGAGGAATCGTCACAGCCCGAGGAGCCAGCCGCGTCCGTGAACTCGTCGCAGCCCCTCCGGCCCTCGCCGCCGGCTGAGGAGGACGATGCCCCTTGACCGGGCAGCCCGATCCGCCGGGGAGGACCGGGGGCGACGGGACGGGTAGGGGTTGTGCGCTCAGGCGGCCGACGGACTGAACTCCGGCTCAGCCCTGGGCGTGTGTCGAGAACCCGGTCCATCTCTCGCAGTCCGTACGAACGCGAGGGACCGTGGCAGTACGACGAGCGGGACGTATGCCGGGCCGCTCGGGGCCTGGCCGCCGTGACCCTCCCGCCCACGACGATCTGGTCGAGGTCGTGCTCCCCGGACAAGGGGGGTGGGAGCTGATCGGGGGGAACGGCCTACCGGGCGATCTGACGCGGGAGGAGTTCGTCTCCGTGCGGACCGCTTCGACGGTCGCCGGCACCCGCCCCCTGGAGCTGCTCGGCCGGGACGAGGGCCGCTGGCGGCTTTCCCGCGCCCACGCCGACCTCCTGGACCGGTGGGGAAGCGCCCGAGGAGAAACTTTCCGAGCGGGCACGGGTGTGCTCGCGGTGCGGGGCGCGGGGACCGCGCTGGAGCGGCCGGCGGACGCCGGCCAAGACCGGGTACGTGACGGTGCGCCCGTCGTGCTCGGGGGCGGAGTTCACCCCGTGGCCCACTGCCGTGGACTTGCAGAGGGCCCCGCACACGGTGGCGTACGTCGATGCTTCCCTGGCCCGGTCACAGCTCCCCCACCACGGGTCCGCCGCCCTCGGCGACCGGGGAGTCCGCCGGTTCGGTAAGGCTCCGAACGGCTGGGAGGAATGAGTTGCGAGACCTTGCTGACGGGCCTGACCGCGAGCAAGAATCTCATGCTTTCAACTTGACGCGAGCATGCAGGGTGATGGGGGCGCGATGTCCGTTCGAGTGCTGGCCGGTGCGATCGGGCGGCGCAAGCTGCTGCGCTGCTTAGCCGTGGGGGTGGGCTCGGTCGTGGTGTCGGCCTGCAGCGGCAACGGATCCGCCGGCGGAGTGCGTACGCAGGCCCTGCGGGCTTTCCTTGAGGGAACCTGGGAGTGGCGGGCCAACCGAGACCTTGACGTCGGGGAGCGCGCCTCCTCCGGCAGCATCACCATCGGGAACGGCACCTGGTCCCTGCCGGGGATGTCCGGAACCTGGACCTACAACGGCGGCACCATCGACGTCCTCAACGAAGGCCAAGGCAGTTACCTGAAGCTCCTGGAGGTTCCCGGAGAAGTCCCGTCCGAGCTGACCAAGACCCTCGCGTGCAGCGGCGAGTTCGGCGAGGTCCAGGCCGCCTATGACGGCACGGAGCTGCGGCTTTCGTTCAACGACGGCAATTTGGTCCTCAAGGGCACGCGCAAGAAGTGATCGTGCGACGGGACCGGCGGGGCGGTGGGGCGGTGGGGCGGTGGGGCAACCAGCCGGCCCCGGCCACGGCAGAGGTTCCCCTGGTGGTCGTCACACGCCGAGGTGCTGGCCGGTGCCCGGCCCGGACATCTGCTCCCCCTCCCCGAGCGGGACGTACTGTCCGTCCCGGTCCCGGGTCGCTTCGCCGGTCAAGCGGCCAGGCCGGACGCCTCCCGGTCGAGCAGCAGATCCACCGGCCGCCGCCCGGGCTCGACGTCGACGAGCGCCGTGCCGTAGCCCCGTCCTTTCCGTGTGGCGTACTCATCGGCACCGACCACCCGCGGGGCCGGGACTTCGGGTCCGGGCAGAGCGTCGAGCAGCCGCAACACCGCGCCGCTGCTGACGGACAACCCGAAGGCCCGGACCATCCGGGCGCCGGCCCGGCCGGCGAGGGCAGGACCCACCGTGGCGGGAGCCGACCGCAACCGCTCCGTCCACCGGCCGTGCCGCCGGGGCAGTCCCGGCGTGTGCTCAGCGAACGTCCGCCGAGCACACGGGACTCCGGACGGAAGAACCGCCGAACTCGCAGTTGCAGGACCGCCGGACGTCCCCCCACTCGACACGGCCGCAGGAAACCGCGGGGAGGAGCCGTGCACCCGGGTCGGCCCGCTCCCCCGGTCCGGGCATGCCGCGCCGGCCGCCGTACCGCAGACGCCGACGCGTATCGCCTCGTGACTTCCGTCCGGCGACAGCACCGACACGTCCGCGAGGGGCGGTAACCGCAGGTCCTCCGGCCGGGACGGCGTCCCTTCCACGGCGCCCCGCCGTCGACCGCATCGAGGTCGGTCCTGACCATTTTCAGGCAACTTCCCGTAGCCCGATCGGGGGCGGCGGACCTCACTGCGGACGTCACTGCGGACCTCACTCCGGACGTCACTCCGTGTGCGCGCACCACGGAAGCGAGCCAGAACCGGTTATGGTGGTGACATGTCTACGCCCCGAGTTTCCTAGCTGAGGACCCGCTTCCACGCCAGAAGTGTGCCCTTTTGCTTTTTCGGAGCGTCATTCCATGATTACCGTTCGTGGTGTCGAGCTGCGTGCGGGCGCCCGCCTGCTGCTGTCCGACATCTTCTTCACCGTCTCCCCCGGCGACCGGATCGGCCTGGTCGGCCGTAACGGTGCGGGCAAGACCACGCTCATGACCGCCCTCGCGGGACAGTCCGCGCCCGCCGCCGGAACGATCACTCACACCGGTCCGGTCGGGTTCCTCGCGCAGGAGTCCCGGGCGGCCGAGCCCGCCGTCACGGTCACGGACCGCATCCTGTCGGCCCGCGGCCTGGACCGCGCACCGCAGCGGTTGCGGGCCGCCGAGACCGCGATGGCCGACGCGGTGGGCCCCGTCGCGCTGGAGCGGGCGATGCGCGCCTACGCCCGCGCGGAGGCCGCCTTCCAGGCCGGCGGCGGGTACGCGGCCGAGGCCGAGGCGGCGCGGGTCGCCGCCGGCCTGGGCCTGCCCGACCGGGTCATGCACCAGCCCGTCGGCACCCTGTCCGGCGGCCAGCGGCGCCGCGTCGAACTGGCCCGCGTCCTCTTCGCCGGCCATGACCGGACGCTGCTGCTGGACGAGCCGACCAACCACCTGGACGCCGACTCCGTCGCCTGGCTGCGCTCGTTCCTGAGCGGTCACCAAGGCGGACTCGTGGTGATCAGCCACGACACCGGCCTGCTCGCCCACACCGTCAACCGGGTCTTTCACCTGGACGCCACCCGCGCCACCATCGACCTCCACAACACCGGCTGGGTCGCGTACCTGGCCCAGCGGGAGAGCGACGCGCGACGCCGGGTCCGCGAGCGGGCGAACGCCGAGCGCAAGGCCGCCACCCTGCACGCACAGGCCGACAGGATGAAGGCCCGCTCCGCCACCGCCGTCATGGCCAAGAGCATGGCCCGCCGGGCCGACCGGATGCTCGCCGACCTGGAGCCGGCCCGGCGGACGGAGAAGATCGCCAAGATCCGGCTGCCCGAGCCTGAGCCGTGCGGCCGGATGCCGCTGGGCGCGGTCGGCCTGGCCAAGTCCTACGGCGACCACCGGGTCCTCACGGGGGTGGACCTGGCCGTGGACCGGGGCACCCGACTGGTCGTCCTCGGCCTCAACGGCTCGGGCAAGACCACCCTGCTGCGCATCCTGGCCGGACAGGAGCGGCCGGACGCCGGCCGGGTGGTGCACGGGCACGGGCTGCGGCTGGGCTACTTCGCCCAGGAGCACGACACCCTCGACACCACCCGTACCGTCCGGGAGAACCTCGCCGCCGCCGCGCCGCACCTCACCGACGGCGAAGTCCGGCGCGTCCTGGGCGCGTTCCTCTTCGCCGGAGACGATGCCGACAAGCGGGCCGGGGTCCTCTCGGGCGGCGAGAAGACCCGTCTGGCGCTGGCCGGGCTGGTCCACTCCGGCGCGAACGTCCTGCTGCTGGACGAGCCGACCAACAACCTGGACCCGGCCTCCCGCGGCGAGGTCCTGGCGGCAGTCGGCTCCTACCCCGGCGCGATCGTGATGGTCAGCCACGACGAGGGCGCCATCGACGCCCTGCGCCCGGACCGCGTTCTGCTGCTGCCGGACGCGGACGAGGACCTGTGGAGCGAGGACTACCGAAGCCTGGTCTCCCTCGCCTGACTCCCCTTCTGACCGCCCTCCCACGGGGGGCGGCGCAGCCCGTACGGAACCTGCGCCGCCCCCCACCCACCCGGCGTCTGGGGCGGGGCGCCGCCGCGGGGGGCCGCCGCGGAGGGTAGCCGTGGGGGCCGCGCGTGGGCGGGGCCACTCGTGGGGGGCCGCTCAGCTTTCCCCGTTCCGGCCTTCCCTGTCCCGGCCTCCCTAGTTCCGGCTTCCCTCCTCCGTGCCTTCCCCGTCCCGGCTTTCCCCGACCGGGCCTTCCCCGACCGCCGTGGACCTGCTGTCCGCGAGACCGGCGATCATGCGGGCGTACGCCTGCTCGGCGCGAGCGTCGAGTTCCTCCGGCGGGATCCCGGTGTCGCGGGCGTAGGCCTCGCGGAAGATCACGTACCCGACGACCGCCGCGGCCGCCATCACGTGGGCCGCCACCGCGTCGGCGTCGGCCGGCAGGGCGCCCTCGCGCTGGTCGCGCTCCAGGCTGTGGCACGTCTCGGTGAAGCGGGGGAGCGGGCTCACGCCCTCGTCGCCGTCGAGTGCGAGCAGCGCCTCCAGTCTGACCAGCTCGGGCTCGGTCAGCCGGTGGCGGAACATCGCGGCCCGGCGCTCGCTGAACGGCAGGTCCCAGAACTTCCCGCGCTCTTCCGCCGCCTGATGCTCCACCAGGTCGGCCACGGACGCGGCGGACCAGGGCCACCCCGAGGTGATCCTGCTCTCGGACCCCACTCTGCCCGGCAGGCTCGCACACCTGCTCTCGGACGGACCGAACCCGGCCCCCGGACTCCGAGACGTGGCACGCCGCCTGGAGGCCGCGGGCTCGGAGGTGATCGCCGTACCCTCGGTGACCTCACAGGCGCATCACACCGAGGTCGCCGCCGCGGTGGAGGTGTCGGTCGTGGACCTCCTCACCGCCGTGTCCCACCGGCTCCACGCCGCGGGAGTACGACGGCCCGCACTCGCGGTCACCGACGGGACGAGACGGACCGGGCTACTGCACCGGGCGCGACCGCCCACGGGCTGCGCCCCACATCTCCCAACCCACCGACCCAGCGCCGCGTCCAGGGCTGCGTCGACCTCGTCAAATCACACCGAACGGCGAAGGCACGAGCACTCCCGGCCGGCCTCCCCCACCAGCCGTGGACCACGAAAGGGGTCTCCCTGCTCATCGGCTGCACCGACCTGTCCCCCCGCTTCCCGGGCTTCCGCCGGACGCCCACGACGTCGGCGACCTCTTCGCCCGCGCGGTACTGGCCCGGGCATCAGACGAGGCCACCCGAACCGAGCCGCTCGTCATCCCCTGACACCCACTGAGGATCTTCAGCGCGGTCACCGGTCGAGTGACGGCCGGGGGCGGACAGCGGGCGGGGCCTTCGGGCAGTGGCCCGAGGATTCTGACGCTCAACCACCGTGCCAGAAGCCCACGTTGATCATCCATCCTGCCCCACTCGACCTGCCACGCGCACACACGCGCGCGTGGAGTGGGTCACGATGCTGACCGTCACCCGCGAGGGCGACCGCCGACGCAAGCCGCGACCTTCGCAGCCCGGCCTCATCGCCCTCGTCCACCCGCGCGAGCACACCACCTACGCAAAGCTCGCCGCGAGCTCGCGCATCAGCGAAGGCACCTTCCCCGACCCAGGCGCTTCGCCGGGCGCGGCCCGGGTACGTGCCCGTGCCTCGGGAACTGTTCGACGCCGTCCTGGAAATCTGTCTGACTCCCCTCGTCGCCTACCTGCTTCGCCACCAACACCCCGACACCACCAACGCCCCCGACACCACCGACACCCCCGACATGTCGACCGCAGCACGCGTGCCGCGACACTGCCAACGGACCCGAGCCGAGGACCGAAACCGGGCCGCGCGGGCCACCGGCCTGCGCAATCTGCCGCTGCACGACACCGCGCAGAACCAGTGGGAGAGCGTCTTCTTCGACGTCGACAAGTTCGCCCCGTACGCCTCGAGCGAGCATGACGGTGAATGGCTCCTGTACGTACCGGGCAGGGCGTACGAGCTGGCCCTCGACGAGAAGTGGGACCGCTCGACCCTGTACTGCTTCGAGAGCTGCTCCCACCGGGACGGCTGGCCAGAGCCGCAGGGCTGAGCCCCGTCACCAGTTGATCGGGATCTCGTGGACGATCTCGCAGTGGGCGGAGGGGATGACGACGTCCGCCGGCTCCACGGGCCGGCTCTGGTCGCTGCAGTAGGTCCGCTGGGCGTGCGTGGCGAGCGCGGCCTTCTGGGTCCCGAGGGGTGACGTTCCCGCAGCGGTCGCCTGCCGCGGCTCCGGCTGCTCGGCGGGATGACTGGCCGCGCCCCCGATCCCCGCCACGCGGTTCATGACGCCTGCCTCGGCATGCGGACCGCCCTCGGGAAGAAGGTCGAGAGTCCCGCCGGTGGGGCGTACGGCTCCCAGCTCTTCGACAACTGCGTCGACCGCCCCTCCACGAACACCGAAATCCTGGCCGCAGGGCCAATCCGCCGGCGCGGGCAGCAGTACTGGGCCACGGATGCAGGCACGGCCACAGCCACGGCCACGGCCACGGATGCGGGCACGGCCACGGCCACGGCCACGGCGAGGTCCTGTCCAGCGGATCATGACGGTGGCAGAGTGGGGCCGTGAGTTACAGCATCTTCCTGCTCCGATTCGTCGACGGTGAGGTCGTCGGATTGGACGCCGAACGGTTTCGGCAGGTCACGGAGCCGTACGTCGTGGCAGGCGGTTCGGAGGAGGGCTTCTCGATGCTCCGCGCGGAGGACGGGGGCGAAGCGGACGTCTACCACGAGACCCATGACGAACACGGGATGAGGTGCGTGACAGCGACGCACTTCGCCTGTGGCGCGATGCTCGGCGTGCTCGCCCGGCTGGGGGCAGCCCTCGGAGCCTCGATCATCCCCCAGAGCGGCGGGGCGCTGATCTTCCACGAGAAGGAGCGCCGACACCTTCCTGCGGACCTTCGAGAGGACGCGGTTGTCATCGCCCCCTCGGCCGGGGCGATGCGGGAAGCGTTCGACGCACGCTGAAAGCTTCCGCCCGCGCCAGAGGGCCGGTCCCACCTGCCGGGTCCAGGGATCCCGCACGGACCGGCCACGTGGTCCCCGCACGAGCGGGGGTCCCCATACGAGTGGGGTCCCACGCGCAGGGGCCCCCCTCGGCGGCTTGGGCGCCACGGGTCCGGCCGTGAGGCGCCTCCGCGCGCGGGGCCTTCCCGTGCCCGCAGGGGGTTTTCCGCGCCGCGCTCGAAGGCGAGTGCGGCCGGGGGGCCGTCCACGCGTCCGGGAGGCCTTCCGAGCTGTGGGATCTCAGTTTCCGTGGCGGAATCTCATGGCCGATGCCGGAGCGGTGCCGGAACGGCGCCAGAACTACGTCGGATACGACATCGCCGTGAGACTGGCCCGGCATCATGGCCTGGTGACCACATGGATGCGCTGCCACTGGGATGAGGAAGACATCTGGTTCTACTTCGAGGTTGATGCCGCAGGCTGGGTGGTCCGGCAGGTCGAACTCGAAGGGCCTGAGCGGACCCCGGTCGCAGCGGCCTCCCTCGATGAACGGCAGCGGGCCCACGACGCCGGCCGCCTCGAAGAGTACGACAGCAGCTTCGGGATCACAGCCGAGCTGCCCGTCTCGGAATGGGAAGGCCACAACCCCGAACCCCTCACCTCCGAGGAGTTCGAGGAAGTCTGGGGTCCCGCTCGCCAGCGGATCGCGTCCCGGCCCAGCCGGCCTCTCGGCGCCGCATAGGCGTCTTGGCATCATCGCTGCATGACCCCGGCCCTTCCCCGTACCGTCCGAGCCGTCGACACAGCTCATCTCCTGGCCCTGGCCCAGGAGGCCGCAACGCACGGCTTCAGCCAGCGGCTCCCGGTCAACTGGCTCCGAGAGCACCTCGCCGTCGAGGCGACGCACTACCTGTTCCCGACGCTCGTGCACCGGCTTACGCACCGTCCCGAGACACCGCTGCAGTGGCGGTGTCAGCAACTGCTGACCGTCAGCACCGGCGAACAGATCTGGGGCCTGCTCGACGTTCTTCCCGACACCTTCGACAAGATCCCGGAGACCCTGGACCAGGTCTCCAAGAAGGACGTCGTCAGCCGCATCGAGCGGGCGGTAACCGTGCGCGAGTGGGTGGAGCGGAGGGGCCCGGAAGCAGGTCTCTGACGTCCCCGGGCATCGGTGCAGCCTGCTGGACGGCCCGCTGAACAGGCCGCGGGACAGCCCGAGGGGCAGCCCGGGGGAACGACACAGACCTGAGACCGCCGTCGGCCGACACCGTCCCCGCACGCGCGAGGGACCTCCGCCTGAGAAGCCGTTGCCATGCCGATCGTGGAGTCCGCCGGTCGGACGGGGGTCTCGGCCGGGTGATCGTGGGCCTTGTCCGGCAGGAGAGCAGGGCCTGACGGTGTGCGGGGGAAATCCAAGGGAGCGGACGGCCGTGCGCTGCTACGGTCGGGCTCCATGAGCTGGCTTCCCGATGACTTCGTCCACCCCGTCCTGGTACCGCTGCCGGGCGGTGGTCATCACCTGCGGCCGATCCGGGAGGCGGACGCCCCGCTCGACTATCCGGCCGTGATGGGTTCGCGCGAGCGGCTGTGGACCATTTTCGGGCCGGTCTGGGGCTGGCCCGCGGACACCATGACCTACGAGGCCGACCGGGCCGACCTCTTGCGGCACGAGAAGGAGATCGCCGCGCACCAGTCCTTCAACTACGCGCTGTTCGACGCGGCGGAGACCGCTCTGCTCGGCTGTGTCTACATCGACCCGCCGGAGAGGGCCGGCGCGGACGGCGAGATCTCCTGGTGGGTGGTGGACGAGCTGGTGGGCAGCGAGGTCGAGCAGGCCCTCGACGCGCTGGTGCCGCAGTGGATCGCCGCCGACTGGCCGTTCGAGCAGCCGCGCTTCCTCGGCAATGAGATCTCCTGGTCGGACTGGCTCGCCCTGCCGCAGCACCCCGGCGCGTAAGCGGTCCTCGCCCGTACCGATCGCGAAGGCCGTCGGTGCGGGCGGGAGTCCCGACCGGGTGACCGCGGCGGTTTCCGCACGTGGAAGCAGGGCCTCCTGGTGGCTCGGGGGTGCGGCCCCGTTGCGAGTGGTTCCCGGCGGCGCTGCTGTCTTTGTCGTACGTGCCCGGGCGCGTCGGCTTCCGCTCGCCCGTCGCCCGTCGCCCGCCGTGTCGTGCGGATTGATGCCCCAGGAGCGGAACGCCCTCCAGGCGGTCGCGGAGGCAGATGCAGAGGCGATCGTAGAGGCAATCGCAAACTCGGACGCAGATGCGCTCGCAGAGGCGGTGATAGGACCACAAGAACGGCTTTGCTCAGAGGCAGCGGCGACTCGACCGGCTCCCCCGCCATCACCAGCAGATCAGACACGTCCTCGGCATGGCGGCGGCCATCAGGCTGAGCCGGCGGTTCGCGCGGATCGGCACCGTGCTCGGAACCCAGGACGCCCTCTACCGGAGGTTCTGCCTCCATCTAGCGAGACCACGGCTTCCGTGGAAGCAAGGTCGTCCGAAAACCCCCGCGCCTCCGTTCTCCCGAACGACCTGGCGTCCCAGCAGGTCAACGGCTCGCCATCCGCCCGGTGACTTCGACGGGACGGCTCACTTCGCCCGAACCTGGTGGATCGGGGACGTAGACGGTGCCGGGCCCGCGAGCGAGGCCGGCCACGCGACGTCATCAATGGCGAGCCACGGCGCAGCGGCTACCGCGGTGGGTGTCACCCCGGTGAACGCTTTGACCTCGCGGTGGAGGTGGGCCTGGTCGGCGTAGCCGCTCGCTGCCGCCACCCGGGCGGCGGGGTCACCCGCGGCGAGGAGGTGGGCGGCGTGGTCGAAGCGCACCAGCCGGGCGGCGTGCTTGGGGGTGAGGCCGATCTGGGCCCGGAAGCGGGACCACAGGCGTTTACGGCTCCATCCCAGCTCGTTCGCCAGGCTGTCGACGCGCACCCGTCCCCGGCTGGTCAGCATCATGCCCCAGGCGGCGGCCACCTCCGGGTCGAGCGACGGGCGGGCGCTCATCCGCCGGCCGAGGGCGTCCTCTGCGATCGTGAACCGCTCGTCCCACGACGCGGCGGCCCGCAGCCTTTCCTCGGCTCGCCCGGCGTCGCGGCCCCAGAGATCCGTCAGGGAGACCACCGTCCCGCTGAGGTCGGCCGATCCGCCGAGCAGCGCGACCGCCAGGACCGGTGACAGCCGGATCTGGAGGCATTCGATCCCCCCGGAAGCCAGGCCTCCGAGCCGGAGGCCGCCCGGTGCCAGTCCCACGGCCGTGCTGCCGCGTTCGCGCCAGCCGTGGGAGTGGGAGTCGTAGACGAGGCCGTCTCCGTCGCTCAGGTCCACGAACAGGGTGACCGAGGGATGCGCGACCATGGTGATGTCCGCGCTCGCCGGAACACGCTGGCGGAACCCGGCCATGGTGACCCCCGGCAGCCGGCCCGGCCGCCGGGGCACGGCGACCTCCACCGTCGCCCAGTCGTGTGGTGGTTCGGTGGACCTCACGGCAGCAGGGTAGACGGTGGGGGTCAGCGGGTCGTCGCCGCGAAGCGCAGCAGCAACTCGCCGGTCGGCTCGGGTGCTTCGAGCATGGGGAAGTGCCCGACGCCGGGCAGCTGCTCGACCCGCGCGTTCGGCACCGTGTCGTAGTGGTGTGCCGAAGACGGGTCCCAGCGGGGGTCGGCAGCGCCGAAGACCACCAGGACCGGGACGTCGAGTGCGGTCAGGCGCGCGGGTACGCTCCGCTCGGCGATGTACGCGCCGTTCTCGCGCAGCACCGTCCTGAACGTGCGGTAGCCCATGCCGCGTACGTCGGCGACCAGGTCGTCCGGGACGTCCACCGGCCGGTTGCACACCGCGGTCACCCCTCGGCGGAGCATCGCGTCGGAGCGGACTCTCCACAGGAACGGGCCGAGCGGCGGGGCCAGCAGGGCCCGAAGGAGGGCGGGCTGCGGAAGGAGCGCGTCGGGACTCGGGCCACTGCTGATCAGTGCGAGCGAACCCACCAGGTCCGGGCGCTGTTCGGCGAGCGCGGTGGCGATGTATCCGCCGCTGGAGTGCCCGGCCACGGTGACCGGACGGAGGCCGAGCTCATCGAGCACCGCGGCCAGGCCGGCTGCCTGCTCAGACACGTCGTACGACCGGGCGGGCGCGGACCGGCCGTGGCCCGGTAGGTCGATCCGGACGACGTGATACCGGCCTGCCAGTGCCGGCACCACCGGACCCCAGGAACTGCCCGAGGCCCCCGATCCGTGGATGAGCACCAGCGGCGGCGCCTCCCGGGGGCCGTCGTGGACCACGTGCATCCCCTGCATCCCGTCCATCCCCTGCATCCCCTGCATCCCGTGCATCCCGTGCATCCCGTGCGGGTGCTTACCGTCGTAGATACCCATGCGCGGGAGAATGCCTGGGCTGCCGCCCCTCGGTCTTGTACGAATGTCGTCACGCGGTACGACGAGCTCGCCGTTCGCCACGAGGCGACCTTCCGGGTCGCGGCCGTCAACGCGTGGTGGTGTCAGCCCGACGCGTTCGGCGAGCCCGACGTTCGTCACCCGGCCGTCTTCCTGGAACCGCGGCGAACAATTCACGATCGACGCCATCCGGCTTTGCTTCCTTGCGCACAGCTGCCGACGGCCGCCCCGCTGGTCGCGATCGCCACGCCGGCGTTCCTCGCCGCCGCGATCACCGCGATCACCGCGCTCACCGCGCTCGCCGCACAGGCCGCGACCGTATTCGCCATGCCGGGCAACGACGCCGGCGGTGCCACCGCCGCATGAGGGCGCCTTCTTCGCCGACGCACGTCGTGCCTCTGGCGACGCCCGCGGGGGCTCGCAGCGGCGTTCGATCAGGATCAGGATCAGGACTCGGGCCTGGGGGGCGAGGGTGAGGAGGGCGGTGGCGATCCGGCCGAGGCGGTCGGGGCGAGGGAGTAGCGGGCACCGAACTCGTCGAGCACCGCACGGTGGAGCCTGGTCCCCACCCGGGCCTTCGACCACTCGGCGAACCGCCGATGCGCAGTCGCCCTGGCAGCCCGAACGACGCTGTCGGCAGCTGCTGCCACGTACAGGCCGACGTGGCCACGAACACGATCGCTGCCCCGCACCTCCCTGTCACCGTGCCGACGCCGACCACCGCCCCGAGGTCGCGACGGCGCCTGCGGCACCACCCGCTGGAACAGCTCCCACAGCTCCACAGCTCATCCAGCACCAGCCGCTCGACGACCCCCGTGACTGTCGCGCCTACGGCTTGGTGGAGCAGTCGGTCCCGATCCAGGTCGCCTGGAAGTCGCGGCAGACAACGAGGAGGGTGCCGTCCCAGCAGGTGATCTCGTGGCTGCAACCGTCCCCGTGCGGCAGGATCTCGTCGAGGATCACAGTCCCGAGGTCCGTTCCTCGGTCCTCGTCGGCGGGATCGATGATGAAACTGGACACCCCTACGTAGCGGATCAGCAGGTCCTGGTCGTGCTTCCAGCAGTTGTGCCGGAACTCGACCTCCGTCTCCTCACCGCCGGCGCCCCGGACGGCCCGAAGCGTCAGATCCTTCACGCATCGCCTGCTGCGGAAGTCGTAGTGGTCCGCGTCCGTGGCGAAAGCCCTGGCGCCCGGCGGCAGGTCACCGGAGATCGAGGGCAGGCGGCTCAGATAGCGAGCCGGGTCCAGGACCCCTGACAGGTCACCGACCTGCGCATCGAGATCGACGTACTCCATCGACCTCCACCCCCTCACGACTTCCCACCGGCCGACGCATCGTCGCACGGACTCACCGAATGGGATGACGTCCGAGTGCAGCGGCTCGCACCCTGCGAGCCGCTCCACGGTTGAAGGGGAAATTTCGACGGACCGGAGCAGAAACACATCATGCCGACGTGCCGCCCCTTCACCACTTGCCAGGCCGACCGCCGCGTCGGAACCAGGTCCCTGCGGATCGCCGGTGGACCGTCGAGATCGCCGGTCGGTGACGGGCAACCCGCGGACAGCGGACAGCGCACGTCGGGTGCGGGCCGGGCATCTGACGGACAGGCCGCACGAACTGGGCCTGGACGCCTATGGACTCGGCTTATCCCCCGGCATGGTCGACAGGTACGGGAACAAGACCGCGCCGGGCGTCCTCCACGCTCACGCCCTCGCCTCCTCGCGCACGGGGCGCAGCCCCGGCCGGATCCCGCACTCCTGGACGGAGGCGTACGAAGCGGTGAAGGAGCCTTCGTAGCCGAACAGCGGCCCCACGTAGCGGTTGACGACTCGGACCCGAATGCGGAAGCGGAAGCGGCCGGTGTCCTCGTCGAAGGTCTCGCGCACCTCGGCGTCGGCGCCGGCCAGATCGGGCACCCGGAGGTCCAGCGGGCCCTCACGGAAGCGGTGTTCGCCCGAACGGATGAGCAGCGAGCCGTCGGGTTCGGCCGTCAGGCGCAGTTCGCTCGCCAGGTGCTGGTGGGTCCCGAGGTAGTCGAGCACGCAGCCGCGGTCGGGGCTGTGCACCATCGTCGCGTCGAAGCGGCGTGGGCCGTCGGGCAGTTGGAAGGTCCGTACGAAGGTGACGGTCTCGCGCCCGTACGAGTCGCGGTACGGAACGTTCTCGATGGTGAAGGGGATGTTCCGGCCGGTGCGCGGAAGCAGGATGTTGCGGGTGCCGCCGAGCGCGAGGAACGGCCGGATGAGCGGACCGACCGGTCCCCTGCCGTGCCAGATGCGGTCCATCACCCCGCGTCCGACGCACAACTCGCCGCTGTCGAGCCCGACGGAGAAGCGCCGTCGCAGTTCCGGATGCAGCCGTCCGAAGGCGGCGTCGCCCATGGCGGTGCGGAAGATCGAGGTCACGGCTGCTCCAGGGTGGCGAGAAGGCGGGGTGCTCGGCTCCGGCGGGGCGGAGTGCGCAGACAGCGGCGGGCGGCGGGGGTGCCAGGCGCCGGCGGCAGGAAGAAGGCGGCGAAGAGACCGAGGACCGCGAAGGGGGCCGCCGCGAGCGAGGCCGCCCCCGGCAGCAGCGGGGCCGTGGAGAACGGGACTCCCGCGAGCAGCAGCCGGGCGCCCAGTTCGAGCAGCCAGCGGGTGCGGGCGTGCTCGGGCGTGGTCCCGTTCTCGCACCACAGCCGCAGCCTGTCGAAGGACCAGGCCGTGGCCCAGAGCATCAGGGGTCGGAAGAGGAGGCGGTCGACGACCTGCCCGAAGCGGCCCCAGCGGGGCCGGTAGTCGTAACCCGTGAGGAAGCGGATGCCGTCCCGCTCCGGCACGTAGCGCCAGTAGCCGCTGCCCTCCGCGAGGAGCGACAGCGGGTCCGGGGAGGCGAAGCGCAGGGCGGAGACCCGCTCGCCACCGGCCCGGTGGCGCTCCCCCGCGCAGACACCGGTGCCGGCGACAGCCAGGAAGGGCAGGAGGCGGACGGCGTACCGGAACCGCCGGGGTTCCCCTGGAGCGGACGGCAGATACACGATCTCGGTGAACCTGAGGTCCCACCGCTGGTGCTCGACGGGGTCCTGGGTCCGCCCCCACAGCGTATCCAGGTCGCCGCGGATACGTGCCTCGACGTAGAGCCCCACGACCTCGCCCCCTCTCCCTTTTTGAGCGATCGCTCAAAATGGCCCCCACGGGGAGAGTACCTATTCTTGAGCAGTCGCTCAAGAACCTCTTGGCGAAGGTTTCGAACGGCTCTGCGAGCGTCGCCGGTCCGCGGCACCCGCCCCGAGCCCCAGCACTCCACGACCGCCGAGATCACTCGCTGCAGCACCGCCAGGACCAGCAGCCGCAACCGCCTGCACCCCCGCCGTACCCGGATGCCCCGCCCCGGCGCGGAACCGACCGGCGGCGGGACGGACGTCCCTGACGGTTACCGCGGGTGGGCCGCCCCGTCAGCATCCGCCGGCCCTTCCGACGGGTGGGAAGCCCGGTGAACGGCCGCGCGATCGAATGCTTCCGCCACCGCGGGCAGACAGGCGCCGTCGAGGTCGTAGTCGGCCGAGCGGATGACGCCTCTACGAGGTGGCCGGTTGTGCAGCGGTCGATGCCGGCGGGGCAGGTGATCAGGGTGCGGGCACCCGGCCACAGGGCTTCGGCTTCGGCTTCGGCTTCGGCTTCGGCTTCGGGACGTGTGCCCGCACCGTCCACGCGGCGTCGGGGTCTGCCGAGGCGATGTCGCAGTCGAAGAACAAGACGGGGGCGGCCGGGTCGAGAAGGTCCGCACACACGCTCGTGAAGCAACCGCCGCTCATGATCTCCACCACGCCCCGGTCGCGCTCTGGCCGGGTGCCGAGAAAGCACTGGTCGACCAAGCTGACGCACCGGCCGGACATCGTCGGCCGCGGCAGGTCTGATAGAACGCGCGTGTGACCTACAGGTTTGTTGCGACCATCGCTTACGGATGGCACGAGAACTTTCCGCCGGGCGTCTACGTCCCGCTCGCCGGAGTCGCCGAGTCGGAGGACGAGAGAGGCTTCGCGCTCGAGTTCCAGGGCGACTCGGAAGAACCGGACGAGCAGAACATTCGCCTTGGCATGGACTCGTACTGCGTCGTCACTCCCGACCAGAACACCGCCTACGGATGTCTGCGCGCGGTCGAGCTGGAAGGCAATCTCCTGCGGGTGACGTTCGACCCCGCCCACCTGGACGACCTGGGCTTGGGCGACCCAGTGGTCGAAGCGGTCCTGCAGGCGCCGGCCGATGACATAGCCCGCATGAGAGAGGCACTCCGGCGCATCCTCACCTACGGCCGCGCCGACGCGCTGCCGGTCATGACCGGCCTCTGAAGCCCCGGACCCGGAGCGTTCTCAGCGTTGGCGCTCCGGAGCGAGGGCCGTCGAGGAGGAGGCGGACAGGGGTCGGTTCGGGGTGCAGGAACAGCCGGCCGTCGCAGAGGGCGGCAAGGGCGAAGAGCCCGGCACCACCGTGGCACGTGACCGAGGCCGGAGGCCGGACGGCGGAGACCTCGGGCAGGTGTGACAGCCGGGTGCGCCACCGCCGCTGTCCGCCCGTGGGTGGGCGCGGAGCGAGAACGATCACGGCGCGGGTTCTGCAGGCTGTTGTCGCGCAGGACGCGGACGTGGTCCGTGCCGTCGGCGCCACCGTCGACGGTGGCGGGGCGGTGGCGGTGGCAGTGGCAGTGGCAGTGGCACCGTTGCCGTCAGCACCCGCCCGTGCCAGGCAATAGAGATCCGCTCGCTGCCCTCTGAGCGCACGAAGGGCCGACACCACAATGCGTCCGGCACCGTTCTCCTTCACCGACGCGCTCCCGTTCGACGGACGGCACGGCCACCGGCTCGCGCGGCACCGGCGGCCCCGGCCCATCCCCCACGTCGATGGTCACGAGTACGCCGCCCGTGCCGGCCACCGCCTCCAGAACGACGGACGCGGGGCGCCCGGAAGCCAGTACGCGATCGAGGCTCCAGAGCCGGGGACGGCCCGGCAGGTCACCGGCGAGAACGTGCAGCACGGCGCGATCGGCCGGATCGAGGCGTTTCGTGGCGGCCTTGCCGGCCATCACGACTCCCCCGCCGAGAACGAGCACGGCCCGGCGTCAGCGAGCAGCACGCCGAAGGCATGACCGTTCAGCTCCCGGGCCATGCGATCGAAGGATTCCACCGCGCCCGGACAGCCGGCGATCCGCCACCCCCAGGAGGAGGGCCGCTTCCCCCGCGCCGTCGCGGTCCGCCCCCGCGGGACGTACAGCCGGCGGACGTACTACGTGGCTCTGACCAGCGACAACAGTCTGCGTGGCGGTTGCCGCTCGATGGTGATGTTTGAATGGACCGTCGTTCCTGGTCTTGTAAGGAGAAGCGCTGTGCCCCTGGTGTCGGTCGTGATGCCCGTGTACAACTCGGCAGCCACCCTCGGCGCGGCCGTCCGGTCAGTGCTTACGCAGACCCATGCCGATCTGGAGCTGCTGGTCACCGACGACCAGTCCTCCGACGGCTCCATGGACCTGCTCCGCGAGTTCGCCGAGCAGGACGAGCGCGTCCTGCCGCGGTCGGCGCCCGAGCGGGGCGGCGCGGGCCGGGCCCGTAACCTCGCCATCGAGCGGGCCCGCGGGGACTACGTGGCCTTCCTCGACAGCGACGACATGTGGCTCCCGGAGAAGACCGAGAAGCAGCTCGCCTTCGCCGCCGAGGGCACGGCACCGCTGACGTTCACCTCCTACTTCAAGATGGACGCCGACCACGCCGGCGAGAGCACCGACTGGGTCCCGAACGGCCGGATCATCCACGCGCGCGAGCACGTGGACTACCGCGCGATGCTGGTCCGGGACTACATCGGTGCGCTCACCGCCATGTACGACCGCAAGGTGCTGGGCACGAGGCTGATGCCGGAGATGCGCAAGCGCCAGGACTACGCCCTCTGGCTGTCGATCATGCGGGACGGCGCGGACGCCCGCGGTCTGGCCGAACCGCTCGCGGTGTACCGGGCCCATCAGGCGAACTCCCTGTCCTCCAACAAGGCGTCCCTGGTCAAGTACAACTGGGAGCTGTACCGCGAGCACGAGCACCTGTCGGTCCCCCGGTCGGCGCGGGCGCTGGCCGGCGCGGCGTGGCAGTCGCTGCGCAACTCGCGGATCTAGGGTCTGTCCGGCCGGCCGCCGGCGGAAGCCTCCGTCGGCGGATACTTCTGGATCGGGCTTTCAGCTCGGTCTGGCGGGTGCCGAACCGATCCATCATCCTGATCGCCATGTCGTGGCGGAGCTTGCCGGCCCAGTCGTAGGCGGCTTCGCCGTTGACCGCGAGATGTGGATCAGCAGAGTCGTCCGGCTGCGGACCCCGCCGACGCCGGCCCCCTCGTCGAGGACGCGCGCCTTCGGCTTCCTTCCGCCGGAGGGTCGGCCCCACGTGCGCGGGGAGCGGCGCACAGCCGCAAGCCGCTCACGCAACCCGCCCGCCGCCGCCTCATCACGCCTCCACGGCCGGCAGCGGCCCCAAGCGACTGAAGCGACTGAAGCGACTGAAGCGACTGAAGCGACTGAAGAATCAATACACGCTCGCTTCGGTTTCTGGCACGACTTCCGTGAATCCACGCAGGCCGCGGCTCGCGGAGGCTTCTGGGCGAGCTGCTGACCTGCTGTTTCACCAGGGTCGCGGACCTCGGAGACCGAGGAGCGGTAGGGCTTCACGGAATGTGTGCCAGAGTCCGGGTGACGAGGAAGGTCCCGGACGAGAATCGGAGCCCAAGGGCTGTCCCGTAAATGATCTTCGGGTCGCCTCGGGCATGGTTGATCCCGGTGGAGCCCGTTGGTCTATCCGCTGAGAGCGAAGTTGTGCATCCGGGCGATGCCGAGCATGGCCTGGTGGACACCGTCGCCCTTGAGGCGGCAGTCGCGGAGGATCTTCCAGGTCTTCATGCGGGCGAAGACGTGCTCGACGCGGGCTCGGACTTGCTTGTGGGACTTGTTGTGTTCTTCTTTCCAGGCGGACAGTTCGATCTGGCCGCGCTGCCGGCGGTGTGGGATGACGAGGCCGGTGCCTGGGTAGCCGCCGTCGGCGATCACGAGAGTTTTGCCGACGGCGGACTTGGCGCCGGATTCCGCCCATGCCTTGCAATCGTTGCGGTTCCCGGCGAGCGGTCGGCCGACCACGACGACGCGCCGGGTGTCGGCGTCGATGACGACCTGATGGTTGGTGGAGTACCGGTAGTTCTTCGACCGCTCGGCGATGGTGTGGTCCCGGGTGGGAACCAAGGTCCCATCCACGATGAGCACGGTGTCCTTCGCGAACCGCTTGCGGGGCTGGAGCGCGAACATCGGGCCGAGGCGGTCGATGATCCGGTCCACCGCCGACTTCGACACCCCGAACAGCGGGGCGAGCTGGCGCATGGTCAGGTTCGTGCGCCAGTACGCGGCCACCAGCAGGGCCCGGTCCTCCAGCGGGAGGCTCCACGGCCGGCCCTTGCGGACCACATCCGCACCTTCACGTCGCAGCACGGTCACCAGCTTCCCGAAAGCGCGAGGGCTCAGCCCGGAGAATGGGGCTATCCAGGACGGCTCCGACGCCGTGATCACACCAGCCACACCATGATCGTTCCACCCGGGGAAGGCCGAGCAAGCGCTCTTCCGTCCAAGTACCAGCGGCCATCGGATCTGTGCTTGCCGATCCGGGCAGTCCAGAATGCTGCCGTGGCCGAAGACGAGCAGAGCGGCATAGAACCGCGTTCATTCCTGACATGCGTGACAGAAGTGGCCCGGCTGCTGGGCGTCGGAGACGTCGGTGTGGAGCAGACGGACCGGCGTGCCCGCCACCTTGCCCATGCGGTGCGCAAGCCCCTGCTCGAACGTGCAAGTCTGCCCGATGAGTGGTTCGTCCCGCTGATGGCGGCAGCCGTGTACGACCCGGATCCCAGCTTCTGCCGCTGGTTCGTCGAGCCGGCGGTCTACGCATTCGGACGCCGCCGTGTGATGGCGGCATTGGTCGACTACCTGCAGGTCGGCACGAATGCCGAGCGAGCCGGTGCCGTGCGGGCCTGGTACAGCGCCCATGTGCCGCTGCGTGCAGATCGGTCTCCGGCGTACGGACCCGGCGGGATACGTGATCCCGCGCTGGACGAGTCACAAGACATCAAGGACGCCTGGCTGGAGGCATCCCTGCGGGTGTTCGCCGAAACCACCGACCTGAAGATGCGCCACCGCGCCCTGCTGGACCTGCCCACCGCCCGCGAGGCATACCCGCCACCCCTGCACGAACTACTTGAAAGCACACTCGCATCCGCCCGGGTCCATCCCGACCCGCACATCCGTCGCTGGGCCGCAGCAGCAGACCACAAGGGAGTCTGAGCACGACGCTTAACTCCCCTGGCAGTTACGGGACAGCCCTCAGTCCGCTGATGAAGGGGAGATGGCCGTGAGGCACACACTGGACCTGTGGCGTCAAGATCTCGGAGAGGTGCCCGAGTCGGTCTGGCGACAGACCGAGCTCGACGTGCTGATCCTCGCGGACAACGGACTCACGGCCCTCCCGCCGGACATCAGGCAGCTCCGCCGGCTGAAAACCCTGGACCTCGGCCATAACGCGCTGACGTCGGTGCCCGAAGAACTCGGCGAGCTGACCGAGCTCAGCGACTGCCTCTACCTGCACGACAACCAGCTGTCCCGGCTCCCCGACTCTCTGGGAAACCTGGCCCGTCTGCGCTACCTCAACGTCGGCGAGAACCCCCTCGCCTCCCTGCCGGAGACCATCGGCGGGATGAGCGGCCTCATCGAGCTCAGAGCGCAGCACAGCCAGCTCACCACCCTGCCCGACGCCATCGGCCGGCTCCACAGCCTGCGTGAGCTATGACTCCGGGGAAACGCGATCGAGCACCTGCCGCCGTCAACGGCCAACCTGCACGAACTGCGTCACCTGGACCTACGCGAGAACTCCCTAGCCGAAGTGCCGGATTCACTCTCCGGCCTCCCGCGACTGCGTCAGATCGACCTGCGGAGCAACAACCTCGGCCGGCTGCCCGACTGGCTCGCCCTGATGCCCTCGCTGGAGAAACTGGACCTGCGCTGGAACAAGATCGATCCCTCCCTACCGCTCCTCAGCAAGCTGGAGGGGCTGGGGTGCGTCGTCCTGACCTGACAGCGACGACCCGCCGCGTCAGTGCTGCTATTTCTCGGGTTCTGGCACAACTTCTGTGGAGCGCTCACAAGTGGTTGCTGCGGATTCCCGCTGCTCCCGAAACGATTGGTCGGCACCGTGATGGTTCTGACAAGGTCTGACCTCATGGACTGCACCTTCTGCCGACTGGTACGGGACGGCGCCGGCCGGTGGGTGACGCGCGGGCCCGTGGTCAGCGCGTTCGCTCCGCTGGATCCCCTCGCGCCAGGGCACACCCTGGTCATTCCCACGTCCCACCGGACGGACATCTTCGACACTCCACCGGAGGTTTTGGCGCACGTCATGACGCTGGTCCAGCGCCTTGCTGGGACGATGCGGAGCGTACTGAAGGCCGAAGGCGTGAACATCCTGAGCGCCAGCGGCCCCGGCTCGGAGCAGTCAGTGCCCCATCTGCACTTCCACGTGGTTCCGCGCTGGTCGGACGACGCCTTCTCCACCTGGCCCACGCAGCAGTCCCGACACCAGATCGCCGGCGACCCTGTCACACAGCTCGCCAACGCCATGTCGGCCACTCACGAGACGTAACCACTCCACAGAAGTTACGCCAGAGCCATTTCTCGTGAACAAGCACGAGCGAGTTGATCATCAAACGCTGCTGAAACCCGTCAACGAATGCTGTCGCTGAACGTGAACGAATCCGCCGCGGCTCGCGTCTGCCGCTGAAGTCGTGTCAGGGGCAGAAAACGGGAGGCGCCTCGCGGGTCCTCCCGCCGACCGGTTGGAGGCAGGTGCCGGCTGGGCCGTGCGTGGGCGTCGGCGCGGCCCGTGGGGTGGCCTGGTGTTCGGTCGTCCGGAGATCAGGGCGGCTCGGTCTGGGGACGCGACGGCCTCGCTACGCGGCCGTCGCGGGTTCTCGTGCTGGTCGTCGTGGCCCTCGCTGGTGTACTGGAGGTTCCTCGGCCGGCCCGCCGGGCACAGCGGGGTGTCTGGGAAGGGCGGCGGGCGGCCAACTCTTTGAGGGCTGGCCCTGTGCTTCGGGGCGGAAGCCGGGCGTGGGGGAGCGGAAGCCGGGCGTGGGGGCGGGGAGGCATGCTCGAAGTAGCATCCCCGCAAGGTTCTCCGGTGGGCGCTTCGCAACCTTCGTTGTGGCGCGGTCGGATGGAGGCATTTATGCAGAGAGGGTAGATGGGGATGAGGGGGGATGAGGGGATGAGTGTGGCTGAGAGTTGGTCGCGTGTGATGAGTCTTCTTCAGGAGCACGCGCCGGCCGATCACGCGGATCTGCCGGGGCCCGCTACGGAGGAGATGCTCGCGGCAGCCGAGGAACGGATGGGGATCTCCCTTCATGGGGACCTGCGGGCCTGGCTGTTGCAGAACGATCTGGATCCGCCGGAGGAGGATTTCGACGACGACGTGATGTGCTGCGGCTTCGACGGGTTCCCTGACGAGGGAAGCTTCTTTCTGGGCATACGGGCGATGGAGAGGCTCTACACGAACCGCTTCACGTCCTGCGGATTCGATCCTCCGGACCAGCCGGACGATCCGTTCTGGCGTAACGAGTGGATCCCGTTCCTGTCGGACCAGGACGGCTGGATGGGAAAGTTCGTCGATGTGCGGGACGGACGCGTCGGCAGCTGGTTCGTGGGTGACCCCACGGTCACGGGCGAGTACGAATCGATGGCCCGGTATTTCGACTCCGTGGCGGAGACGCTGACGAGGATCGCCGGTGGAAGCTCCCGGACCAGTCGGTTCGTCGAAGGCCGGCTCGTCTGGTCGTGAGACGGCTCCCCACCGGATGACGGCATGACCGCATGACGGCATGACGGCGTGACGGCGTGACGGCCCGGGGGTTCTTCCGTGGGTGTTCTTGACCCCGCAAATCGAGCCCTGCTGGGTGCGGGACCTGGCTGTCAGTGCGGCCGTCTATCTTCGGTGTATGACCCAGATAGATGGTGCGGCGTTCGGCCCTGCGTGGGCTCGTCTTGATTCGTGGCTCGCGTCGCACTCGCCTGCAGATCACGCGGCCTTGCGGGGGCCGGCGGGGCATGAGCAGCTCGCCGGCCTGGAGTCACGGCTGGGCTTCGCCCTGCATCCAGAGCTCAAGGCGCTCCTGGAACTGCACGACGGGGCCGCCGAGCCTGTTGCCGATCCGGGTTCCCGCACGGTCCTGCCTGCGGGCAAGTTCCTACCCTCGGGACACCGGCTCAGTGGTGTGGACGACATCGTGATGATGTACGACGTGCTCGTGGACGTCGGCGAGGACAACATCGAAGCCGACCTCTGGGAGGAAGACGCGCTGGCTGTGAACCTGCACCGGTGTGTGCCGTTCGCCCTTCCCAACGACGGCGGTGTCGCCTTCGTCGACCATCGTCCCGGCGCTTCGTACGGGCACGTGTACGAGATGGGCATCGGGTCGGGAGACCTGAGCGGAACGCTCTGGGCGACCAGCCTGACAGAACTCTTCCAGGCACTGGCCGACGCCCTGGAGTCGGGTCGCCCCTTCCTGCAGTACACGCCCACGAGCCACGAAGACGCGTCAGGTCGTCACTGTGTCGAGTGGGAGATCCGACGCTGATCGTGGCGAGCTGTGCCTTTCCCCCACCCCTCACCACCACGTCGTGCGGATGCCTTCGCGGACGTCGCAGGGGACGTTCATGATCCGGCCGGTCGTTCGCTCGCCTTCCGGCTGCGGGGCGGGACGACTGATTCCTTCGCGCCGCGAGGGCGGGAGGCGGTTCGCAGGGTCGTCCGGAGGCGGTCGTCCGCCCAGGTCACGAACTGTCCGACGCGGATGCGCCGACGCGGAGGCGCCGATGTCGGCGAGCCGGCATCCGAGCGGTGGATGGGAGTGGTGGAGGAGAGTGGTGGAGGGGCTGGTCGCGCCCCACGGGGTTGCCTTCGCGGGTTCGGCGTCACAAGGCCGTCCCTGTGGTGCGTCGACCAGCTCCACGTCTCGCTTGACCGGGGCGTGCCGGCTCACGATCTTCGTCCTCGGCCAGGGCGTCGGTCGCGGTGCGGGCCGCGGACACGTGGGACGGGCCTGCCGGAGCGCACCCGGCCCGCGAGGTTCGTGCCGCGGCCTTCAGCCCCGTCTGTTTCGAGGAGGAGTACTCCGCGCGGTGCTCTGTCACCGGACGTACAGCCCGGCTACGGAGGACCGCGCCGGTCTTCTCGGGCACGAGCCCCCTCCTCCCTGACAGTTCGCGACGGAACGCCCTTCGTGCGCAGGTGTCAGACGGGCAGCGCGTGAAGCTTCTTGCCGTGCAGGGCGAACACCCTCTTCCCGTCCGTGGCCACCAGCCAGGAGTGGTAGTCACCGGATCCGTCGTTGAAGGTCCAGCGCACGGCACCGTTCTTCGCGTCGATGGCGATCACACCGCCCCGCTTGTCCAGGTCCGTGGCCGCGTACAGGACACCGCCCGCCTTCACGTACTGCCGGGGCACCGTGAGGTCCGCGTCGGCGAGCGCCTCCGACTTCCAGACCTCTTTGCCGGTACGGGGGTCGAGGGCCCACAGGGTGCGGCCGCTGTCGGCGATGTAGAGCACGTCGTCCAGGATGGCCGGTTCCTTGAAGCCGACGTAGCTCTCGGCCGTCTGCACCGACCACTTCAGCGATCCGTCGGCCAGGCTGAAGGCCTGGAGCTTCGGCCCCTGGGGAACGATCACCAGGCTCTCGTGCACGGCGAAGAAGCCGTAGTTGGTCTTGGTGGTCTTGTGCGTCCACACCTGCTTGCCGGTGGCGGTGTCGCGGACCGTGAGGTTCTTCTTGAAGTCGGTGTAGACGAGGTAGCGGCCCCCGGCGTGGGCGTGTATGCCGTTCCCCTCGGTGCCGAAGTCGCGCCGTTCCTTCCACGCGAGCTTGCCCGTACCGCTGTGCAGGGCGGCGATCACATTGGTCTTGGACGAGCCGTCGGCCTCCAGGATCTCGGCGATGACGTACACCTGCCGGTCGTCCACCGCGATCGGTCTCGGCTGCCGGTAGCCCTTGCCCAGGTGGCTGCGCCACGTCTCCTTGCCCGAAGCCGGGTCGTAGCCGGAGACGGTGCCGTCGTACCGGGCGCTCGCCAGGTACAGCGTGCCGTTGCCGAGCAGCATCGGTGCTCCGGGGACCGCGCCGTCCTCCAGCGACCACCGCTCCCCGCCCGTCGCGGCGTCCAGGGCGGCCAGCGGTTCACCGCTGGCGATCACCACGCCGCTCGTGGCCACGAGTTCGTCGTTGTCACCGTAGGTCTGGGCGGTTGTCGTCTTCGTCCACAGCGGCTCGGGCGCCCCACCGTCCTTGCCGCCGCCCTCGGCGGGCGTGTCGCCGCCGGCCGGTTCGTCGGGACCGGAGCCGCCGGGCTCATCGGTGCTGCCCGGGTGGCTGGGGCCGCCGGTGGCAGCGCCGTCATCGCGGCAGCCGACCGCGCCCGCCGCCAGCACGGCCAGCGCGCCCCCGCCGCCGGCCAGCCGCAGTGCGCGCCGCCGGGAGAATCCGCCGTCCAGCACGTCGTCGCGTCGCGTGGTCATGTCGCTGTACCTCCGTGGAGTCGTCGATCCGAAAGATGCGTCGCGGGCCGGCGCCACTCCGTACAGACGTACGGCCCCGCGGCCCGGAACGTTATCCGCCGTCAGGGGCCGGAGGCACCGCCGGTGACCGATCGGGACGGCTTCGTGAACCGATCGGGACACCACCGAGGCTCTTTCATCCTGTGCTGGAGGGTGGGAGGGGCCGGTCAGTCGGGGTGGTGAGGGGGCAGGGGCCTGGTGGTTCCGTGTCCTGCCGCGCTCGGTGTCGTACGCGACGTCGCGTACGAGCTCGTCGCCGATGGCGGCGATCCCGGTGGAGTTCGCCGCGATGCCGGCCGGCATGGGCCGCGCCCCCCGTTCCGACCGTCGGTCCCGCGCGCCGGAGAGCGCCGCGTGCCTCGTCGCCTGTGACGGCCGGGCTCATCCGCCGGAGGGCGGAACTCCGCGCAGGATCAGTGGCAATGCCATGCCTCACCAGGGCTCGGACGAGCGCGTCGCTTCCTTCTCGGGGGGGGCGGCCCGGTGCCGATGGAAACGAGGTGCCTCGCGGCGGCCGTCGGGGGCGGCGCGTCGGGCAGGCAGGGCTGCCCGACGCGATGTCGTTGGCAGGTTGCTGGAGAGCGGCAGCGCGGTGGGCTCCGTGCCAGGACCGGGCCGGACCCCCCGATGGTGATCGGTCAGGGCTTGCGCGTATCGGGTGAGGAGGGCGGCCCGTGCGTCACGCTGGGCGCTGGGGTGGGTGAGCAGGCGGTACGCGATGTGCGGTGCGCGATGTGCGGTGCGCGATGTGGCCTGAGGTTTGGAGGGGGATGAAGGCGGACTCGACGACGGGCTGTGCGGCCGGGCCGGCCATGGGGTCGGGCCGCCCGGGGCACCGGCGGCGATGGTGGTCACCTGTCGGCGGCTGCGGAACCGAGCGTTCCCCGGCCCCGCAGCTCCCCTCAGGAAGCGTCGTGGAGGAGGGCGGCGGCTCGTTCCGCGAGGGCGTACACCGTCGCGTTGGTGTTGTTCGACGGGATCGAGGGGATGACGGAGGCGTCGGCGACGCGCAGGCCCGCGAGTCCCCGGACCCGCAGTTCGGAGTCGACCACGGAGTCCTCGTCCTCGCCGAGCGCGCAGGTGCCGACGGGGTGGCAGTAGGACTGGAAGACCGTACGGGCGTACCGGCCCAGCGACTCCCGGTCCGTGACGTCGGGGCCGGGGGCGACCTCCTCGACGCCCCAGGGGGCGAGCGCCGAGGAGCGGGCGATGTCGCGCGCGGTGGCGATGCCGGACAGGACGGCCCGCACGTCGCGTTCGTCCGTGAAGTAGGCCGGGTCGATCACCGGCGCCGCGTACGGGTCGGCCGAGGCGATCCTCAGGGTGCCGCGGCTGAACGGGAGCATCGGGGAGACGCCGATGGTGAAGCCGTTGTCCACCGGGGCGACCGGGTTGGGGAACGGGACGTCGACGAAGAGGATCTGGAGGTCGGGGCCGTCCAGTCCGGGCGTGCTGCGCAGCAGGCCGATGATCTCGCCGTGGTTGCCCCGGGCCGCCGGCACGGTGCGGCGGGTGCGGTGGACGAGGTTGACCAGCGGGTGGTCGTGGAGGTTGCGGCCCACGCCGGGCAGCGCGTGGAACGGCTCCACCCCGGCCTCGCGCAGCTCCCGCCCGGGGCCGATCCCGGAGCGCAGCAGGAGCTGTGCGCTGCCGAGGGTGCCGGCGGTCAGGACGACCTCACGGGCGGCCCTCGCGGTGTGGACGCGGCCCTGGACGCCGTACTCCACGCCGACGCAGCGTGTGCCCTCGAAGAGCAGCCGGTGGGCGGTGGCGCCGGTGACGACGTCGAGGCGGGGACGGTTCAGCACCGGGGTGAGGTAGGCGTCGGCGGCGCTCTGGCGCCGGCCTCCGACGATGTTGAGGTCGACCGGTGCGAAGCCCTCCTCCAGACCGCCGCTGATGTCCGTCGCCCGGCGCTGTCCGGTCTCGACCGCTCCGGCGAGACAGGCGAGCAGCACCTCGTTGGGGTCGGTCGTCGGGCCGACGGTGAGCGGGCCTGACGTACCCCGGCCGGGGCCGCCGCTGACGGCGGTCTCGCTGCGCCGGAAGTAGGGGAGGAGGTCGTCGAAGCCCCAGCCCCCGGCTCCGTGGCCGGCCCACCTGTCGTAGCTGGTGCGGTGGCCGCGGGCGAAGACCATGGCGTTGATGGCGGAGGAACCGCCGATGCCGCGGCCGCGCGGCAGCGCGATGCCGGGTCCGGTCCGGGCGGACGGGGAACCGCCGTTCTGGGGGACCGTCGTGTCGCCCCAGTTCGCCTCCGTCGCGGCGAGGGCGGGCCAGGCCGGCGGAACCGCCACGGCGTCCGGCAGGTCCGGGGCCGCCGTTCCCGCCTCCAGGAGCAGGACGCGCAGGTCGGGGTCGTCGGTGAGCCGGGCCGCGAGGACGCAGCCGGCCGAGCCGCCTCCGACCAGGATGACGTCGTAGCCCCGGTCTTCCGCGCGCTCCGGGTCGACGGAAGGCATCGGGTGGGGTGTGCGCCGGTGATCCATGTTTCAAGGGCTCCCTAGATATGTATCTCGGATTCACATGGAAACATATCTGTCGTTCCGCCGTGGAGGAGACCGAGCGCCGTGGCCCCTGGGGGCGGTGCTTTCGTCGTCCGTCTCCCTCACTCCGCCGGCTGGAGCAGCTCGTCCCAGTCGACGCCGTCCAGTTCGGTTCCCCGGGGGACCGCGGCCCAGGTGCGGGCGAGCCACTCGCCGACCGGTTCCGCGGGGATCTCGAAGAGCGCCGTGCGGTCTCCCCCGCCCACCCGCAGGCAGAAGGAGGAGTACCCGCTCTCGCCGTCGGACAGCGGCCAGAGCACGACCTCGCCCTCGCCGGCCTCGGCCACCATGCCGTCGGCCAGCAGTTCCCGGCAGAGGTTCCACCGCACCGGACGCTCCCCGTCGGTGTCCAGGGTCAGGGTGACGGCCAGGGGGTCACCGGTGTCGTAGGAGAACTCGCACTTCAGCCGCCGGGAGAGTGCGGACGTGACCCAGTGGGTGATCTCCAGGGAGAGAGGGCACTTCTTCATGGACGCCTCCTGGTGACTCGGCCGGTCCCGGGCCGGCGGATCCGGCCCGGGAGGCAAGTCTCGGCCGGGGGCGGTCCGGTGGTCTGTCGTGCGCTCCCTCCGCCTTCCTCGGGGCTCCCCCACCCTTCTGTGGGGTCTGCCCCACGTCCCGGCGGCCGTGGGAGACACGGTCACGGTCGTGGGCGACACCGTCACGGTCGTGGGAGACACCGTCACGGCCGTGGGAGACACCGTCACGGCCGTGGGAGACACCGTCACGGCCGTGGGAGACACCCTCACGACCGTGGGCGGCGGCGTCCCGGCCCGTCAGGGAGCTGAGGAGGCGAACAGGCTCCGCAGGTCGGCGTCGAAGAGCTTGTCCTTGGCCACGAAGCCCGCGACGCCCGCCGCCTCCAGTTCCTCCTGGGACCACAACGCCCCGTCGGTGGAGGTCAGCACGATCCGCGGCCGGACCTCGCCTTCGGTGAGCCGCTGGGCCACGCTCAGGCCGTTCATGTCGGGAAGGTGCAGATCGAGCAGCAGTCCATGGGGGCGATGTGCCCGCACCACGGTCAGGGCCGAGGCACCGTCCCCGGCCTCCGCCACGACACGCAGGCCCCGTGCCGTCAGCAGCGTCGTGACGATGCGGCGGAACTCGGGGTCGTCGTCGACGACGACGATGTTGATGCACATGATCTCAGCATGCACAACGGTCGCGCGAGTGGACCATAGGGGGAGCCCTACGGTTTGTGTAC
The DNA here is from genome assembly GCF_043084305.1 of Streptomyces sp. NPDC014656. Taxonomy (NCBI): domain Bacteria; kingdom Bacillati; phylum Actinomycetota; class Actinomycetes; order Kitasatosporales; family Streptomycetaceae; genus Streptomyces; species Streptomyces sp. NPDC014656. Next base: position 139,460 of record NZ_JBIBZN010000009.1, on the reverse strand, counting down.
CACTCACGTATGGACAGGTCCCCCCACGTGGCCGCTCCGGCGTCCCCTCCTCGCGAGGAGGGGACGCCGGAGGGAGGGGAGAGAAGGGAGAGGGGGAGGAAGGGGGAAGGGAAGTGCGCGGTCAGCCGCCGATGCTGACCACGGTGCCGGTGCCGTCCGGGTACTCGACGTACGCGGTGGCCGGGGTCTGCGTCACGCCGGACCACCTGCCGGTGACCGAGAAGGGTTCATAGGGCGTCGCCTCGGGCCGTGCCGGCGACACGTCGAAGCTTCCGGTCACGGGCGAGTCCGCGTTGACCAGGTTGGTGCGCAGGGTGAAGCCGGTGGAGGAGGTGCCCGGGCTGTGGGCCGAGGCCACGACGGTGAGGAGGTACCGGCCCGGGGCGAGCTTCGGGCTGAGGCTGGTGGTCGAACCCGTCGAGGACCAGTCCAGCAGTGTCTCGGGCTGGCCGTCGGCCGAGAGCGAGGCCACGTACATCCACGTCCGGGCGTCGGGGGCGTCCGTCCTGACGAAGAACTCGGTCGCCTTGTTCCCCTCGGGAACCGTGACGGCGTACTCCTGCACGTCGCCCCGGGCCGTGGCCAGTTCGCCGGTGACCGGCGGGCCCGCGACGGGGGCGTAGGCGGTCAGCGCGAGCTTCTCCGTGCCCGGGGTCACGGAGTAGGCGAGGCTTCCCTCCTCCGTGGCCGCGGCGGCGATCCGGCCGGGAGCCTCCAGCATCCGGGGGGTGACCGCGAGGGGGCTGCGCACGGTGAGGTGGCCGTGGCCGGTCCACGTCAGGTTCCCGGTGACGGGGACGCCGGAGGGCGCGGTGGTGCGCGTGAGCTTCACCGTGACCTTCGCGCTCTGTCCGGCGCGGCTGAACCGCAGGGTGGACGGTGTCACCTCGACGCGGAACCCGGGCAGTTCCGCCGAGGCCCGGTACGCGCCCGGGCGGGTCGCGGTCAGCGTGCGGGTGAGGGTCCGCGAGCCGAGGAGCCGGTCCACGGAGAGGGAGGGGTAGTTCAGGTCGCTGGGGGCGATGGGGGCGACGCCCGTGCCGGTGTCGATGCCGAGCCCCTCCTCGTAGGCGAGCCAGTCCTCGGCCGTCGAGTCGTAGACCAGACCGGGGTCGAGCATCGCGGCGGGATTCACCTGGCCGGAACCCTGCTGGTTCACGTCGGTGTTCACGCCGCCCGAGGCGGTCCTGGTGGCGACGGCGGTGGTCATCATGGCGGACTTCACCGCCATCGGCGACCAGGCGGGGTGGACGCCGAAGTGGAGCGCGGCGAGACCCGCGATCTGGGGCGCGGCCATCGAGGTGCCGGTCATGAAGTCGAACTCGCGGCCGTAGTCGCCGGGCGGCGAGACGGCCGCGAGGACGCTGACGCCGGGCGCGGCGATGTCCGGCTTGATCAGGGCGCCCTTGTTCTCCACCGAGGGGCCGCGCGAGGAGAAGGGCGCTATCTGCGGGTACGGGGTGCCCGTGGACCCGCCCGTGCGCAGCGTCACGGTCGCGCCGGGCGCGGCCGCGTAGGCGCGTACCTCCGAGGCTCCCGGAACGTTCAGGTGCACGGTGGGCACGGCGTGGAGGTCGCTGTCGACGTCGAGGTCCTCGGTGTTCACCAGCACCATGGCGACGCCGCCGGCCCTGGCCACCTCGGCCGACTTCGTCGGGCGGAGCGTGACGCCGCGGTCGCACACCACGGCCTTGCCGGTCGTCCTGGCCGGGTCGAGGCTTCCGTCCCGGCACAGCCGGGCGTCGTCCTCCGAGGCGCCGGCCGCCCGCACGTCCTGGGCGCGGACCAGGGGCACGGGTCCGGAGACCGTCCGTACGGTGTTGCTGGCGCCGACGTGGGCACGGCCGTCGCCCAGTTCCACGGTGGCCTCGGTGGGCGCCATCGTGGAGGCCGCGACGGTGGTGGTCCAGGGCGCGGTGTTGTCGATGGTCTCGGTCGAGGCGCCGGAGTTGCCGGCTGCCGCCGACACGAACACGCCGGCCCGGGCGGCGGCCAGGAACGCCTGCTGCACCGGCATGTCGAGCTTCGACTCCCGGTCCTTGCCCGCCGAGAAGTTGAGGACGTCGACGCCGTCCGCGACGGCCTGGTCGACGGCCGCGACGATGTCGGAGTCGTAGCCGCTCGCGCTGGTGGTGCCCTTCTCGGTCCAGAGCGCCTTGTACGCGGCGACGACGGCGCCCGGGGCCACTCCGGAGGTCTCCCCCAGGTCGTGTCCGTCGACGGAGACCCTCACGCCCGCGTCGCCCGCCGCGGTGGAGGCGGTGTGGGTGCCGTGGCCGCTGCTGTCGCGGGCGGAGAGGAAGTCGCCCCGCTGCGGTTCGGGCGTCGCGGCGAGCCAGCCCTCGTTGTAGTAACGGGCGCTGACGAGCTTGGTGTTGCAGTCGTCGGCGGTGAACCGCTCGCCGGCCTGGCAGGCGCCGGTGAAGGTGGAGCCGTCGGCCTTCCGCATGACGATCGCGTCGCCGTCGCGGTACGGGCGGTGGGGGTCCTTCGCGGTGGGGGGCGCGGTGCCCAGGGCGGCGCCGGCGAACGACGCGCTCTCGGGCCAGATCCCGGAGTCGATCACGCCGACCACCACGCCCTCGCCTGACTTCTCCGTGCCGCCGAGCCTCGCCCACAGCCCCCGCGGGCCCGGCAGGCCGAGGAAGTCGGTCGACCGGGAGTCGTCCGTCGCCTCGACCCGCCCGTCCGGGCTGACGTCGAGGACGCCGGGGCTGCCCTTGAGGCGGGCGGCCTGAGCCACGGTCAGGTCCGCGGTGAACCCGTTGACGGCCACGGTGTAGCGCCCCCGGATCCTGGCGCCGACGGAGGTGGCGGCCTCGCTCTGCCGCTCCTGGAGGTGGTCCCGGTACCGGCGCGCGGCGCGGCTGCCCGCGTCGACCTTGGCGCCCGGTGCGGGGGCGGTGGCGGCCAGGTCGTCCGTACCGCCCCGGTAGAGGGCGACGGGTGCGTCGGCGAGGGTGACGATGTAGCGGGCGGCCGGAGCGTTTCCGGTCGTGTGGACGGGGACGGGAAGGGGGGCGGGAGCGGGAGTGGGAGTGGGGGCGGGGGCGGGGATCGACTGGCCGGGGCCCGCCTGTGCGGGTGGTCCGGAACAGACGACGCTCAGGGAGACGGCGCAGACCACCGCCGCCCAGGAGGCGGTGGATCTGCGGAGCGTGGTTCTCACACGTTCCTCCGTGGGAAGAGAGCGACGAGTACGCGACCGGGCGTCGCGGCGAGCAAAGTGAACGCTGTTCTCCGGAAAGGTGTCCAGATACTCTGTTGGCGTGTTTGGACGCGTGGCCGTCCACGCCACACATGACGCGCATGGCGCACATGACGCACATGACACTGATGACACCCACGACTCACGTGGCAACATGCCGCGCATCAGGCGATGGAGGTACGCACACGTGCTCACGGCCTTGGGCATATCCGGGGGCGAGGAACGCGTCTACCGGCGCTTCCTGGACCGGGACAGGGCAGCCGTCCCGGACGTCGCCGCGGCTCTCGGCGTGCCGGAGCGGGACGTCCACCGGTCCGTGGCCCGCCTCGAAGAGCTGGGGCTGCTGCGCCCGGCCGGGGACGGCGCCTACCGGCCGACGGACCCCCAGTCGGCGCTCGTCCCCCTGCTCGCCAGGCGGCGGTTCGAGGCCGAGAGCGCGCTCTCCTCGGCGGGGGCGGAGATCGCCCGGATCGCCGAACGGCACCGGGAGGGGCGGCTCCGCGCCGATCCGCGCAATCTCGTGGAGGTGCTGTCGGACCGCGAGGCGGTCATCGAGCGGGTCGACCAGCTCACCAGGTCGGCGAGCAGCCACGTGTGGGCGCTGGACCGTCCGCCCTACATGGGGCGGTCCGACGGCCTGCAGCACAGCAACGAGGACGAGGTGGCGATCACGAGCGCGTGGCTGGAGCGCGGCGTGGACGTGCGGTCGATCTACTGTCCGCAGTCGATGGAGCGCCCCGGCCGGTTCGCGGCGCTCCTCGGCCTCGCCGAGCGGGGCGAGCGGTCCCGGGTGCTGCCCTCCCTGCCGTTCAAGCTGCACATCATCGACCGGCAGGTGGCCCTGGTCCCGCTGTCCGGGCCGGTCTACGACGACCTCGTCGTCATCCACCCGTCCGGCATGCTGAACGCGCTGATGGAGCTGTACGAGGCCTACTGGGCGCGCGCCGTGCCCCTCGGGCCCGTCGCCGCGGGGGCCCCGGGGACCGCGGGGGCCGCCGGGTCCGCGGGGGCAGCCGGGTCCGAGGGGGCCGAGGGGGGAGCCGGGACCGCAGGGCCAGCCGGGCCGATCGGGTCCGTCGAGGCCGCCGGGGAAGGCTCCTTCGACGCGGACGACATGGCGCTCCTCGGCATGCTCAAGGCGGGGCTGAAGGACCGGGCCATCGCACGGCAGCTGGGATGCAGCACCCGGACCGCCAGCCGGCGCGTCGCGGCGGTCCTGGCCAAGCTGGGTGCCGGCACCCGATTCCAGGCGGGGGCCAGGGCCGCCGCCCGGGGCCTGCTCTGAACCGGCGTCCGGGCCCGGTCGCACCCGCAGCCGGTCCGCTTTCACACCGTGGCGGCGCGGACCCGGGCTGCGACTGCGACTGCGACTGCGCGTATGTGTATGTGCATGTGTATGCGTATGTGACGCGTACGTGTGCCGGGTTCAGGCGCTCTGGCCGGAGTCGGCCAGCCGGTTGAGCCACTCGCACAGCAGGGTGCGCTCGCCAGGGCTGAGCACGGCGGCGTCATCGCCCTGTTCGAGCGTCGCGAGCAGGGCGACGGCCCTGTGTGCGAGGCCGGTCGAAGGGAGGCCGTTCGAAGCGGCTCCCCCGTTCTGCTTCTCGGCCGGGAGGGTCAAGGCGTCGATGACCATGTCCCGGGCGACGTGGGAGGTCCGGAGGTCCCGTTCGTCCTCGGGAAGGGCCGTGAGGGTGAGGACCGTGCCCATTCCGGCGGAGTGCATCACTTCGGCCGACCTCGTCACGCCCATCCGCAGGCGGCCGGCGGCGGCCACCTTGGTCATCATGTGCCGCAGACCGGCGGCGGCCGCGTGCCCGGCCTGCGGCATGTAGCCGGGGCGGACCTGGCAGTAGACGAGGGAGTAGTACTCCGGGTGCCTCAGCCCGAAGTCGACGTGCAGGTCCCAGGCGTCCCGGAGGTTCTGCACCGGGTCGCCGGCGGTGAAGAACCGGGCCTTCCTGCCGAGGTACCGTTCGAAGCCGTGCTGTGCCAGCTCTTCGAGCAGGCCGTACTTGTCCCCGAAGAGCCGGAAGATGGTGGGCGCCGGCACGCCGGCGCGCGCGGCGACCGCCCGGGTCGACAGCGCTTCCAGTCCCTCGCTCTCCAGCAGCTCCGCGGCGGCGAGGACGATCTTCTGCCGCGGCGTCGGTCCCCCCTCTTCCTGCTCCCTCTCCATGACCATGAATCAACGATATCAGTCTGGCGAATCATTGATAGTTCCGGTGGTATCTTCCATCATGGATCGATGATTCGCCGCACGGGAGGTCCGTCAACGAGCCCTTCCGTTCGGCCGGTTCGTCGTCGCGCCCACCCGACCACAGCGAAGGATCCCTCCGTACATGAGCGGCAAACGATCTGGAGCACAGGCCCGCCGCGGCGCGGCGCACGGTCCGCTCCCGCTGACTCTGGACATCGAGCGCGTGCTGGGCGTCGCCGCCCGCCAGCCGGTCCGGGCGGAGTTCCGGTTCGACCCGGAGTCCCCTTCGGCCGTGTGCGTGGAGTTCCTCGTCGAAGGTGGTCCCCGCGCCTCGTGGCGGATCGGACGTGACCTGCTCCGGCAAGGGCTCAGCTCGATGAGCGGCCTCGGCAGCGTACGGATGTGGCCGTCCAGCGCCGGGGAACGGGCCGCCGCGTGGCTCCAGTTGGCCTCCGGCGACATGGCGGCCCTGTTCGAGCTGCCCGCGCCGCCGCTGGCCGCGTGGCTGGACCGCACGTACCGGCTGGTCCCCGCCGGCTCCGAGTTCACCGGCGTCGACTGGGACGCCGCCGTCCGGGGCGGCGGGTGACGTCCGGTCGGCGAGCGCGGGGAAGCGGGGACGCCGAGCGGCCGGGAGGAGCCTCGCTCCTTCCGGCCGCTCGCGGTCTCACGCCGGTCTCAGGACGCCTCGCGCCGGGGCAGCCGCCAGTTCGGGCGCGGGAAGTGGCAGGTGTAGCCGTCCGGGTAGCGCTGGAGGTAGTCCTGGTGTTCCGGCTCCGCCTCCCAGAAGGCGCCGGCCGGCTCGACCTCCGTCACCACCGGGCCGGGCCACAGACCGGACGCGTCGACGTCGGCGATGGTTTCCCGGGCCACGCGGAGCTGCTCGTCGTCGGTGTAGTAGATGGCGGAGCGGTAGTCGGCCCCCACGTCGTTGCCCTGCCGGTCGCGGGTGCTCGGGTCGTGGATCTGGAAGAAGTACTCCAGGATCGTGCGGTAGTCGGTGACCGAGGGGTCGAAGACGATCTCGATCGACTCCGCGTGCCGTCCGTGGTCGCGGTAGGTGGGGTGGGGCTTCGTGTCATCTCCCGTGTAGCCGACCCGGGTGCGCACCACTCCGGGCAGCGACCGGATGAGCTCCTGCATGCCCCAGAAGCATCCGCCCGCCAGCAGGGCCCTCTCCTCGGCTGTGCTCATGTTCGCGCGCTCCTCTTCTCGATGACCGACCCCCAGTATAGTCACCGTCTTGACAGGTGACGAATGGCTTGGCGGGTCTCGGGCCGGTCGCTCGGCCGGACCGGCCCTTCGGCTGCGCTGCCGGCTCAGCCGGGCCGGTCGTTAGGCCGGGCCGGTGGTCGCGGGCTCTGGTCGGCAGGCGGAGCGCCGTGCGCGGTTCGGTCACCTCCACGACCGTGGGACGGACGACGCCGGACCACTCGCCGCGCAGTCCGGGCCAGAACGTGATCAGGACCGGGGTCCCCGCGAAGCCCGGGCGGGCCGTGACGTCCGTGCGGCCGAAGGCCGCCTGCGCCCAGGACAGCAGGATCCGTCCGCGCGGGACGCGGGACGGCCCCCGCGACGGCGCCCAGGTGGCCCTCAGCCCGCCGTCGAAGCTGGCACCACCTCCCGGGCCGCGCTCCGCGACGCGTTGGACAGGCTGCCCTGGGATCAGAGCGGGTGAGGTCGGCGCTCGGGCGGCGAGGGGACCGAGTCGGACCGGACCGGACCGGACCCCACCGGGTCGGGTCGGGCCGGGTCAGGTCAGGTCGGCTCGATCGGCCCCGCTCCGCCCACTGCAGACACGCGTTCGCGGGAGGTCCTGTCTCGCACGGGGGAACGAGACAGGACCTCCGGAGAGGGAAGCGCCGTCGGCACGACGTGTGTGGTCGCCGCGCCGACGGCTGGGCCAGGTCTTCGCCTCACTCGAACGAAGACCGGTTCCCCGCCCCGTCCGACGCCGCTGTGCGCTCGGCGTCGGACGCTTCCCACCGGTGAACGGTGCGGCACCCCCTCCGGGTTCACGCCGGAAGGGCCCGTCTCCCCGGGGCCGCGCGCCGGCCAGCCCCGCCGGAAGGCGCCGGCGAAGTCGAGGGCGGCGCCCCCGCAGGGAAAACATGTGTCTCACACTGCCCCCCTGGCGAGTCGGCCGGTCGGGTCGACTCGCTACGCTGACCGCTCTGACGGGTGACGTGCGATGGTCAGGTCGACGGGGGCACGATGACCCCGGCCTGGTGCGGCGGCGCGGTCCACCCGCCTCCGGGGGGTACAGAAGATTGACTGACGACACGGCCGGCGCGGCGGGGGCCGCGCCTTCCGGTGCCGTCGAGCGCCGGGAGCGGGAAGGCCCGTCGACCGTCAACTGACCGATGCGGGGTGTCCGCCTCCGGCGAAGAGTGGGAGACGCAGAATTCGCCCCACGGAGGGAAACCCACCATGCATCGTGACCAGCCGTCCCTGCGTGCGCGCTCGGCGCCCGAACTCGTGCCGCCGCTGCTCCTGGGCCTCGACCAGATGCTCGACGAGTTCACGCGGGTGCCGATGCGCGCGAAGTTCCTCTTCGACCCGGAGATGGCCGCGGTGATCACGGTCGAGTTCCTCGCGGAACGCGGCCCCGGCCTCATCTGGCACATCGGGCGTGAACTGCTCCACCTGGGCGTCACGTCGATGAGCGGGACCGGCGAGGTACGGATGTGGCCGACGCTGGACCGCGAACGCCCCTCGTCGTGGCTGCTCCTGGAGTCCGAGGAGGTGGAGGCCCTGTTCGAGGTGCCGGCCGAGCCGTTGGCGGAGTGGCTGGACGCCACGTACCGCATCGTCGCGGCCGACGTGGAGATGGACGGCCTGAACTGGGACGGGTTCCTCCGGGGCCTCCTCGGCGGTCCGGAGGCACCGGCGGGCTGACCGGCCGACCCGCTGACCGACCCGCTCGACCCGCTCGACCCGCTCGATCCACTCGATCCACTCGATCCGCCCGGCGGCACTTGCCCTCCCCGGCGTCACCTGTCAAAGTGGTGACGCGAAGGTGTCGTCCGGTACGCCGGCGGCATCGGCACACATGTGCCGATGCGGGCCCCGCCACACCCCTTCGCGGCAGGCCGCACCCGCGGCGGACGAGGAGGAATGACGTGAGGACCAGGACCAGCAACCCGATCTTCTCCCGCTGGGGCGCGACGCGTGACGCCGGTCCGGCAGGCGCGTACGAGCGCGAACCGGTGGGAGCCGCGGCCGGCGGCCGGACGGGGAACGACTACGCGACCAACCCCTACGCCTCCCCCGCCGGCACCGCCCACCAGGCCGGCCCGAACGCGATGACCATGGACGACGTCGTCGTCCGCACGGCCACGACCCTCGGCACCGTGGTGCTGGCCGCCGTCCTCTCCTGGGTCCTGCTGCCCGTCGACGAGGCGAACCTCGGCCGGTCCTACGGCATCGCCCTGGGCGCCGCGCTCGGCGCCTTCGTCCTGTCGCTCGCGCAGACGTTCCGGCGGAAGCCGTCCCCGGCCCTCGTCCTCGGGTACGCGGCGCTGGAGGGCGTGTTCCTCGGGGTGCTGTCCAGCACGCTGTCGACGTACATCGCGCCGGGCGTGGTCGTCCAGGCGGTGCTCGGCACCTTCGCGGTCTCCGGGGCCACGCTCCTCGCGTACCGGATGCGGTGGATCCGGGTCACCCGGCGGTTCACCGGCTTCGTGCTCGTCGCCGCGACGGGCTTCCTGCTGCTGGTGGTCGCCAACGCCCTCTTCGCCGCGTTCGGCGCCGGCAACGGCCTCGGCTTCCGCAGCGGGGCACTCGGCATCGCCTTCGGCGTCGTCGGCATCCTGCTCGGCGCCGCCTTCCTGGCCCTGGACCTCAAGCAGGTCGAGGACGCGGTCGCCTACGGCGCCCCGCGCGAGGAGGCGTGGCTGGCCGCCTTCGGCCTCACCCTGACGCTGGTGTGGATCTACCTGGAGGTGCTCAACCTGCTGACGATCTTCAACAGCGACAACTGAGTCCACCGACGCCGCAGGGGCACGCGCCGCACGCGTGCCCCTGCGGCACGTCCGCACCGGGCACCCGGCCCCCGTCCCCCGGCACCCGGCACCCGGCACCCGGCACCCGGCACCCGAGGACTCCGCTCCAGCCGCCGAAGCTCGCCTCTCGCTCGCCCCGCGCTCGCCCCGCTCGGCCCTCCTCGGCCGGCGAGTGGGCGGCCGGCACCGGGTCGTCGACCGGGCTACGGGAAGACACCCCGAGTCGGGGCGTCGTCCCCCGGCCGGTCTTCGATGAGGACGGGCAGGTGGTGCGTCAGACCCGCCGTGCGGGAACGTGCGAGGGGCGACGGGGCGGGGCCCTCGGTCACCGGACCGTGCGGGCCGCCTCCTCGACGATGCGGGTGACGGCCTCGGGGCGGGACACGGATACCGCGTGTGAGGCGTCGACGGTCGTCGTGCGGGCATGGGCGCGGGCCGACATGAAGCGCTGGGCAGCCACCGGGATGTTGCGGTCCTCCGTGGTCACCAGTGACCAGGAGGGGATCGTCTTCCAGGCGGCCCGGGTGGACTTCTCCTCCAGAGCGGCGGCGGCGATCGGACGTTGCCCCGCGGCCATGAGCCCGGCCTTCTCCTTGGGCACGTCTGCGGCGAACTGGCTGCGGAACTTCTCCGGCTTGATGTACACGTCCGCGCCCTGATCACCGTCAGGCAGGGCGTAGCGGACGGACTCGACGGCTTGGCCGAGGGTGCTGCCGGGGAACTTGTCCGTCAGGCCGATCGAGCTCTCGCCCTCGTCCGGCAGGAACGCCGCGATGTAGACCAGTGCCTTCACCTTGTCTTCGAGGCCCGCAGCGGCCTGGCTGATGACGGTGCCGCCGTAGGAGTGGCCGACCAGGACCACGGGCCCGTCGATGTGGTCGAGGACGCTGCGCAGGTAAGCGGCATCGCTCGCCGGACCACGCAGCGGGTTGGCGGCGGACACCACCGGGTAGCCCGCGCGCTGCAGCCGGGCGACGACACCGTCCCAGCTCGCGGCGTCGGCGAACGCTCCGTGTTCCAGCACGATCGTCGGACGTACGGGGTGGCGGGGCGTGGCGTCGGCCGCGGCCGGCAGGGTGACGGCGGCCACGGACAGGCCGACGGCCGCGGCGACACCGATCAGTACGGATCTGCCGCCCGGACGGGCGAGGCGGGTGTTGCGCATGGGTGGAATCCCTCTTGTTCGATGAATGGTGCTCGACGGACCGAAAGGCGAGGCCGCCGGGTGCGTCGAGGAACGGGTACCGGCTCGTCTCGCCGGTGCGTGATGGACGGGCGTCCGTCCGCGCCGCGTGGGCAGCGCTGGTGGGCAGCGCGGATCGGAGCGCTGGTGGGCAGCGGCCGGCAGCGGCCCGGAGAGCGGCTGCCGGGCTGCGGCCCGGGGGTGGCCCGGGCTGCGGCCCGGGGGTGGTCCTGAGGCTTCGGCCTCGCCCTTCCAGCGGGCGAGGAGCGCCGTCGTCCTGGGGCGACCGGACCGGTTCAGCCGCCGGCGGACCGCTCGTTCGCGGACGTGGAGGGCGGTGCGCGGTGGGCGGCCCGTTCGGCGGCGTGCCGTGGGCTCTCCCGCGCGGAGCCCACGGCCACATCTCAGCCGGTGCCCTCCAGGACTTCGTAGACGTGCCTGAGGTAGAGGTGCGTGCGCTCCGAGCCGAGGAGCCCGTCGCCCACCCGGTTCATCGTGTACGAGAACGTGACGCGCCGGTCGAGGTCCATCATGACGATCGACCCGCCCCGGCCGACCCAGAAGCAGATTCTCCCGGTGGGCATGTGCGGCATCGTCCTCGGATCGGCGAGCGCGTAGCCCATGCCCCAGCGGACGGGGACGCCCAGGAACAGGTCGACTCCGTCGGCCTGTACGTCGAACACCTTGTCCACCGTCTCCTCGGAGAGAAGCCGGCGGCCGTTGACCCGGCCGCGCCGCGAGATGACGGAGAGCGCCCGGGCCAGGCCACGTGCGTTGCCGTGTCCGTTGACGGCTCCGAGTTCGGCGGAGCGCCACCGCGGGGTGTCGACGTGCTCGTCGCGCGCGGGGCTTCCGAGCAGCGTCCTGGTGAAGATCCCCTCGGGATCGGGACCCGTGGGTATGCCGCCCGGCTGCGAGGGGGTCACCAGATCGGCGATGCGCGGCCAGTCGGCCCGTCGCGCGCCGATCTGGACATCGGCTTGCGTCGGTTCGGCGATCTCGGTGGCGACGAACTCCGTCAGGCTGCGGCCGCTGACCCGCCGGACGAGCTCTCCCACCAACTGCCCCTGGGTCTGGACGTGGTAGCCGGAGGCGGAGCCCGGCTCCCACCAGGGTGCCTGCGCGGCCAGCCGGGCGCTCGCGGTGGGCCGGTCGTAGAGGTCCTCCATGGAGAAGGGCTGCTCCCAGCCGGAGAGTCCCGAGGTGTGAGCCAGGACGTGACGCACCTCGACGTGCTCCTTTCCCCGGGCGGCGAACTCGGGCCAGTAGTGCGCGACCGGGCGGCGCAGATCCAGCGCGCCCCGGTCGACGAGGATGAGGGCCGCGAGGTTGGTGAGGGTCTTCGTCGTCGACCACATGTTCACCAACGTGTCCCGGTGCCACGGAACGGTCCGTGCTTCGTCCGCGTGGCCACCCCACAGGTCGACTTCCATGACCCCGTCCACGTCGACGGCGATCGACGCCCCCAACTCCTCGCCGGCTTCGAGGTGCGCCCCCAACACCTCCCGTACCGGTTCGAATCGGTCTGTGCTCGTTCCCTCGACACCCATGCTCTTCTCCACTTCGGACGACAACTGTGGGGCTCCGGCCCCTGATCAGGCCCGGTTCGCCGCCTGGAACATCCAGCTCTGCTTCTCCAGATCGGCCGTCAGTCCGACGAGGAGGTCCTCGGTGACGACATCCACCGGGCCCATCGCGACGATGCGCTCACGCAGCCTTGCGGTCACGGCGGAGAGCGCGTGCACCAAGGCCTCGACGGCGTCGCTGTCCTTGGTCCAGCCCGGGGGAAGGCCGGGCACGCCACTGGCTCCCGCGATGGTCCCGGCCCGCCCGTCCGGACTGACGCCCAGGGCGGCCGCGCGTTCGGCCACCGTGTCGGCGTGGTTCCGGGCGACGGTGGCGGCCTCGTCGAGCTGGACGTGGACCGAGCGGAAGCGCGGGCCGTACACGTTCCAGTGGGCCTGCTTGGCCACCAGGGACAGGTCGAGGAGGTCGGTCAGGGTCGCCTGAAGCGCCGCACCCGCGGTCTCGCGGTCGCGCTCGGGCAGAGGGTGGTTGACAACCGGCACAGGAGTGCGGTCCTTTCGTGAGGAGCGCCGGCTCTCAGGCGGCGAGGAAGTCGAGCAGGGCGGCGTTGACCTCGGCCGCGTGGGTGAGCAGCAGGCCGTGCGGAGCGCCGTCGATCTCGACGTACCGCGCTTCGGGCAGGCGGCGGCGGAACTCGCGGGCCGTGGCGTCGATCGGCAGGATGCGGTCGGCGGTCCCGTGCAGGATGAGCGACGGCACGTCGATGCGCTCCACGTCGGACCGGAAGTCCGTCAGCCACGCCGGGACGCAGGCGTAGGCCGCCATGGGCGCCGAGTCGATGGCGGTGGCCCAGTTCGCCCGCAGCGCGGCCTCGCTGAGCCGCGACCCGAGCGTCTCGTCGGTGTTGAAGAAGTCGACGAAGAAGCTCTCGTACCAGGCGTAGCGGTCGGCCTCCGCCTGCTCCGCGATGCCGTCGAAGACGCTCTGCGGCACACCGGTGGGGTTGTCCGGCGTCTGCAGCAGGAACGGCTGGAGCGAACCGAGGAACGCCGCCTTCGCCACCCGCTCCGAGCCGTAGGTACCGAGGTAGCGGGCGACCTCGCCCGAGCCCATCGAGAACCCGACGAGAACCACGTCCCGCAGGTCCAGCCGGGTCAGTACGGTGTCCAGGTCGGCGGCGAAGGTGTCGTAGTCGTAGCCCGTCATGGTCTTGCTCGACCGGCCGAAGCCACGGCGGTCGTAGGTGATGACGCGGTAGCCGGCCTTGACCAGCGCATCGGTCTGCTTCTCCCACGACTGCCCGTCCAGCGGGTAACCGTGGATCAGGACGACCGGCTGCCCCGTCCCGTGGTCCTCGTAGTAGAGGTCGATGCCGGTCGAGCCCTCGGTGCCGACGGTGATGGTTCCCATGGTGTGCCTTCCCGCCCGTCCGCCGTGTGCGGACCGGGCATGGCACAAACCTAGGAATCAAGCGGGTCGGGCCGCGTCCGTCGGACTACGGTTTCGCCGTACGTCATCGGGCCGCGTCTTCCGCGTACGTCATGATGCTGCGTCTTCCGCGTACGTCATGAGGCTGCATCTTCCGCGTACGTCATGGCGCCGCGCTTTCGGGGTACGTCGTCGTGCCGCCGAGCACCGCGGCGAGTTCGCCGCGGGACGTGACCCCCAGTTTGGGGAACATCCGCTGGAGGTGGGTGCTCACCGTCCGGGGCGAGACGTACAAGCGCTCGCCGATCTCCCGGTTCGTCAGACCCTGCGCGGCGAGCTGGGCGACGTGCAGCTCGGTCGAGGTCAGCCGATCGGCCGCGGCCGGATCCTGGCGCGGGGACGACGCGCCCGCGGCGCGCAGCTCCTGCCGGGCCCGCTCCGCCCAGGCCGACGCGCCGAGGGCGTCGAAGATCTCGCGTGCGGCCTGGAGGGCGACGCGGGACTCCGCGGGCCGCCGGTGGCGCCGCAGCCACTCGCCCAGGGCGAGGCGCGCCCGCGCCCCCTCGAACGGCCAGTCCGCGGGGACGGCGTCGAGGGCCTCCCTGTACAGCGGCTCGGCGGCGTCCTGCGGGCTCAGCAGGGCCCGGCCCAGCCGCAACCCGCAGAGCAGGGCGGGCGAAGACGTCGATTCCCCGAGCGGGGTCAGCTCCCGCACGATGTCGCGTGCCACCTCCGCGGATTCGCTGCGCACCGCCGCCTCGACCAGCTCCGCGACCGCGTAGAAGCGCAGCCAGGAGTGGAAGGCGGGGTCGGCCGGGTCGAAGACGCGGTGCAGGTGGCCGAACGCGTCGCCGTAGCGGCCCTGGCAGAGGGCCGCCTGCCCGCGGGCCATCTGCATGATGGCCAGCACCGGGCGCCCCCCGCTGGGAAGGGCCTCGCGTTCGGCTTCCGCCGCCCACGCCTCTGCCGCCGGGTCGCCGCTGACGGCGGCCAGCTGCGCGCGGATCGCGTTCACCATCGCGTGCACGAGAGGCTGACCGGTCTCGCGGGCGAGCGACGCGGCCTCCTCCGCGGCGAGAGAACCAGCGCGCACGTCACCCAGCCGTGCGGCGCTCCCCGCCTGGACGCAGAGGGCGCGGGCCAGCATCGACAGCCTGCCCTGCGCTCGCAGGGCGTCCAGCGACCTCGCCGTCAACCGGCTCGCCAGGGCGGGAGCGCCCACCGTCACGGCGGCGGCACCCAGGAGCTGGTCCCCCTCCGCGTTCTCCGAGGAGCGCTCCAGCTGACCCGCCAGGCCCTCCACAGCCCCTTCCCCGCGCTCGACCGGCACCGAGTACGCCCGCAGAGCGACCAGGTCGGCGTTGTCGGCGGGCACCGGCATCCGGTCGGCAGCGGCGGCGACCCGCTCGCGGGCGGCCGGGCCCGGCTCTCCCCAGAAGCACTGCAGGACCGCGCCCCACAGCATGCGCAGCCCCAGGGTCGACTCGCCGCCGGCGGCGATCTCGACCGCCAGCTCGGCCAGCTCGGCGGTCGCGGCGCCCTCGCCCCGCGTCCCCTCGGCCAGAGCGATGCTGACCCAGGCCGCGCGGCCTCGGTCCCGGGCCGAAAGGTCCAGCGAGCGCGCCTGGGTCAGCAGGTGCGTCGCGACGTCTCCTTGGCCCGACTCCAGCGCGAGCTCCGCCGCCCGGAGCAGCCGGTCCGCCCGCGCGGAGGGGTCCTTCGTCAGCTCCGCCGCCCGCCTCAGCGCGGCGAGGGCCGCGGCGACACCGCCTCGCCGCAGGGCTCTGCCGGCGGTGGAGTCCAGATCCCGTGCCACTCGCTCGTCGAGACCGGCGGTGGCGGCGGCACGGTGCCACGCCTGCCGATCGGGCTGCCCGTGGAGCGCGGCGGCCAGTGCGGCGTGCGCGGCCTGGCGTTCCACGGCGGTGGCGGCGTGGTGCATCGCCGAGCGGACGAGGGGGTGTCTGAAGGCCAGCCCCTGGGCCTCCACCAGGCCCGCGCCGATCGCCGCCTCGAAAGCACCGACGTCGACCGCCGTCCCGAGCATCCGGGTCGCCGCGTCGAGGCATTCCTCCATCGTCCCGTCACCGTTGAGGGCCGAGAGGAGCAGGACCGCGCGGGTGTCGGCCGGCAGGCGGGAGACCCGTGCCGTGAACGTCCGCTCCAGCCGTGCGGTCAGCGGCAGCGGACCCGGATTGAGCGCGTACGCCCCGCCGACCGACCGCAGCGCGACCGGCAACTCGGTCAGCGCCAGCGGGTTCCCGGCGGCCTCCTCCAACAGCCGCCGTCTGACCTGCTGTCCCAGTCCGGGGGCCACCGCGTCCAGCACCTCCCCCGACACCTCGTCCGTCAGCGGGCCCAGGTGCAGCACGGGCAGGCCGGCACTGCTGAGGCGGTCGTCGAGGCGCCGGGTGACGGCGACCAGAACGAGGGGGTCGGATTCGATCCGCCGCGCCACGAACCCGAGCACATCGATGCTGGCACGGTCCATCCAGTGGGCGTCCTCGACGACCACCAGCAGGGGCGCCTTCGCCGCCGCGTCCGTCAGCAGGGTCAGCGCGGCCAGGCCCACGAGGTACAGATCGGGTACGGCCTCGTCGACGAGCCCGACGGCCGCGAGCAGCGCGGTGCGCTGACGTCCCGGCAAGTCGTCGATTCCGTCCCTCAGCTGGTGAACCAACTGGTGCAGGCCCGCACAGGGCAGGTCTTCCTCCGACTGGACCCCCACAGCGGTGATCACACGGGTCCCGCCGCGTGCTGCCGCGCCCGCGGCCTCCGCGACCAGCGCCGACTTGCCGATCCCCGGCGCCCCGGTGATCACCGTGGCCCCGCCCGAACCGGCGGCCCCCTGCTCGACCAGGGCAGCCAGCGTGCGGCGCTCCGTATCGCGACCCAATAGCACCCGCCGATGCATGCCGCACCCCCCGTTTCTCTGTACCTCCCCAGCACCCGACGGCTCCGCGTCCTCGCGGAACCAGACGACCTGGCGGCATCTCCGCTGGTGGGCGGCTTGAAAGCCTGGCCTGGATGCCGTTCATGCAATGGTATGCACGCTGGCGAGCGGGAATGACCGCGGTCCGCATGCGCGAAACCGAGCCGCCGCCGGGACGGGGGGCACCGCTGCGGCCGGCTGGGCCGCCTGGCCCGGCTGGCCCGGCTGGGACGCCTGGGACGCCTGGGACGCCTGGGCGAGAACCCCACCAAACCCAGCCCAAGCCCACGCCCACGCCCACGCCCACGATCCTGGCCACCGGTGGCGACGCCGCTCGGCTCCCGCGGCGTCTCTACCGGCACGGGGCGGGCCGCGCGTCCGGCCCCCGCGTCCAGGGCCTGCTCGGTCCGGCCCGCGGGTCCTCATCCGTGACGTCAAGAGACTCCGGCCAGGGCCGCGGGGAACGGCCGTCTCCGCGTGCTCGCGACGTGCGACCGCCATCCGAGCGCTGTCCGAGCGCTGTCCGATCGCCGTCCGAGCGCTGTCCGAGCGCTGTCCGACAGCCAATTCGACAGCCGGGGCAGATCGATTACGCGCCGGCGGCCCGCAGACCGGTCGGCGAGGTGGCCAGCCGGTCATCGATCCGGGTGAGCCGTCGGCCGTCCTCGCCGTCGTACGTGCCGGCATCGCCCCGTCGCGGGGGACGTGTCACGTCCCGTCCGCTCTTCCGGCCGTGCCGGCGTCGCCTTCCTCCCGCAGCCAGTGGGAGTGGTGCCGCTCGGCCCAGGACCGGCTGACGTACCCGGTACGCATCCCGAGCCGCGATTCCGGATCCTCCAGGGCCTTGCGGATGTGCCCGATGACGACGAAGGTGATCAGCCAGGCCACCAGGTCGTGGACGAAGATCGCGCTGGTGCGCGAGACGAAGGGCAGCAGCCCCATGAACCACATCAGCAGACCGGTGGACATCATCACCAGGACCGCGCCGGCGATCCAGCCCGCGTAGAGCTTCTGCCCCGCGTTGAACTTGCCGGCCGGCCGGTCCTCCGGCGAGGTCCGGCGCCCGCGTGCGGCCGCCAGCCACTGCCGGTCGTACGGGGCGGACCGGTTCAGCCTGCGCAGGTCCGCGCGGAAGTCCGCCGAGAACAGACCGAGCAGAAGGGGCGCCGGGAGCAGGATGCCGGACCACTCGTGCAGCGTGGCCATCAGGTGCCGGCGTCCGACGAGCTGGGCGATCGGACCGAGGTAGAGGCAGGCGGCGGTGGTCAGACACACCAGCATCAGGTAGCCGGTGGCGCGGTGGACCATGCGTTCGGCGGTGCTGAAGCGCCGGACGCGGCCCGAGGGGTCAGGCCGCGCCGCGGTCGGCGCCGTCGAGCCAGCCGTCGATCGCATATCCACGCTCCTCCCAGAACCCGGGGACGACCTCGTCCGTGACCGAGATGCCGGACAGCCACTTGGCCGACTTGTAGAAGTACATGGGCGCCACGTAGAGGCGGACGGGGCCGCCGTGTTCGTGGGTGAGGGGCTTGTCCTGCATGTTCAGTGCCACCAGCACGTCGGAGCGGCGCGCCTGTTCCAGGGTGAGGCTCTCGGTGTAGGCACCGTCGAAGCACGTGAAGTGGACCGCCGCGCCCGGGGAGCGCACCCCGGAGGCGTCGAGGAGGTCCGCCAGCTTCACGCCCTCGAAGGGGGTGTCGTCCACGCGCCATCCGTCCGTGCACAGGACGTCGGCGACGACCCGGGTCTGGGGCATCGCGCGCAGGTCGGCGAGCGTGTAGGTCTTCGGCTTCTCCACGAGGCCGCCGACCGTGAGGGCGTAGTCGGTCTCGCCCTTGCGCGGGACCGATCCGACGACGCTGTAGTAGCGGAAGCCGCCCGGGTTGGGCAGCAGACCGGTCAGTCCGGTCGAGTCGGCCTGGGAGGCCGTGGCGAGGAACTTCTCCCAGCCGCGCTGCAGCGGGGGCGCGAGGGCGAGCGAGGCGGCTCCCGCTCCCAGCATGCCCAGCATCGCCCGCCGCCCCATCGGCGCGCCGCCCCCGGCATCGGGTTTCGACTTTCGTGCCATGGTCCGTGTGCTCCTCACGTGGTGCGGAATCCCCGGCGATGGGCGGACGCGCGCGATGTCGTCGACACGTGTGAGAGTGTCTCCGAGCCCGCCAGAATCACCTATTCAACTGGTGACGATCGTGACATGCGGTTCATGGACTGTCAACGACGCGGATACCGCGCACCCAGCGGAGGAGAGGCGGACATTGGCGCGAGCGGACGCGGGTCCTTACGGACGGCAGTTTTCTTCGGCAAGCTGAAATCACCGGGCAGAAGGGTGATTCGGTGCGGGATGTTCATGCTCGCGACCTGGCCTAGCCTGGCCCGGCTGGCCCGGCCCGGCTCGACGTCCGGTGCCTGGGGCCCGGGCCCGTGGGCACGGTCACGCCCGGCGAGGAGGAGTCCTTCGCCGCCCGGCGGACAGGGCGTGTGAGCGCGCCGGCGGTCCGCGATACGGGGAATCCGACCGCCGGCGCGGGGACGGGGTCCGGTCACGGCGTGGTGCCGAACTCCCGGAAGTCCCGTCCCGGTTCCGCCGCCGGTCAGAAGCGGCGGCCCCTCCACCAGGACAACGGGACGGCGCGGGGAAAGGTTCAGCCTCCGGCTCGGATCCGTCGCGCCCTTCCCCCTACGCCGCCTCGGGCACCGCGGCCGCGCGCAGTTTGCGCAGGGCGTTGTGATGGCGGCTCTTGACGGTGCCCGTCGGCACTCCGAGGATGCCCGCGGTCTCCTGGATGCTGCGGTCGCAGAGATAGATGTGGGCCAGGACGGCGCGGTGCTCGGGGGACAGCCCGCGCAGCAGCCGTGCGACCACCAGGACGTCGTGCACCGCCTCGGGGTCGTCGGAGCCCGAGGCGGGGTCGGTGTAGGTGACTCCGATGGCCTCCCTCCGGGCATGGGGCTTGCGCACCCAGTCGATGACCAGGTGCCGGGTGACGGTGAAGAGCCAGCCCCGGACCGATCCCTCCATGCCTATCAGGCGGTCGATGTTCCGCCAGGCGCGGATGGCGGTCTCCTGCACGATGTCCTCGGCGAGTCCTCGGTCGCCCAGCATCTTCTCGGCGTACGAGACGAGGGCGTTCCGGTGTTCCCTCATGATCGCGCCGAGCAGCTCTGATCGGGACGTGGCCGTGAGGGGCGCGGCCGTGAGGGGCGTAGCCATAGTGTTCTGAACCATCCTGGTTCTCTGTCATGTGGGTGACGGAAGGCCGGATGCGGCCGCCGCACGGGAACCGCGGGCGCGGAGAGCGCCGGAAGACCGCTCGTTCCGTGTTGTCCAGTGTGACGCGTTTTCTCCCTCCGGCACACACTCATGAGTCACATATCACATGCGCCGAGCCGTCTTCGCATGTGCCCATAGTGACATACGTGTGAGTGGGTCACCGCTGTGTGAGAGGTCGCCGCCTGGCGGTCCCGGCTGCGGAGGCCGCCCCGGGCGGGGCCAGGATCACGGGCGGAGCGGTCCGATGGGCACACGTTCCTCTCTCTCGTACACACATGGCAGCATGGGCCGGAGTCACCGGAGCCCCGGCGGGAGAGCCCCGTGGTCCGCGTGCGGGAGAGGATCAGCACGGTCATGGCGAAGGTTCTGCGCGACGACGACATCGTCCGCGTCGCGGGCGACGTCTACTCGGTGTCCGGCAGCGACACCAACTGGGTGATAGTGAAGGACGGCGACAGCTGCACGCTCGTCGACGCCGGCTATCCCGGTGACCGCGAGGCCGTGCTGGCCTCGCTGCGGGCCGTGGGGCTGGGCCCCGGGGCGGTGACGGCCCTCCTGGTCACGCACGCGCACAACGACCACATCGGCGCGGCCGGGCACCTGCGCACCGCGTACGGCGTGCCCGTGCTGATGCACGGGGAGGAGGTGCCCCACGCCCGTCGTGACTTCCTCGACCAGGTCTCCGCCGGTCAGGTCCTGGCGCGGGCGTGGCGGCCCGGTGTGCTCCCCTGGGCCGTCCGCGCCCTGCGGGCCGGCGGCACCGCCCACGTCCCGGTCCCGGAACCCCGGCCCTTCCCCTCGGCGGGGCCGCTCGACCTCCCCGGCCGCCCCGTGCCCCTGCACACGCCGGGACACACCCGCGGCCACTGTGCCTACCACCTGCCGCACAGCGGGATCCTGATCACGGGCGACGCCCTGGTCACCGCGCACCCCACCTCCCGGACCGGTGGACCGCAGCTCCTTCCGGGCATGTTCCACGCCGACCGTCCGCGGGCCCTCGCGTCGTTGGCCGTACTGGAGGGCGTGGACGCCGAGGTCCTGCTCCCCGGCCACGGCCCCGTGCACCACGGCACCGCGAAGGAGGCCGCGGCCACGGCCCGCGACCGCGCCCCGGCCCACACCTGACGGGCGAGCGGGGTGGTGACGGGGCGGGGCTTCGACGACACACCTGTCCGGCGGCCTCCCGACGGGACGTCACGACGGGACGTCCCGGTGGCGGGCGTCCGCCTCCCGCACCAGGAACGGTCGCGGTCCCGCGTGTGCGCGGCCGCGTCGGCGCTTATCGTGAGAGGACACACGATCCGTCCCGGCCTCGCGCGCCGACACTTATCTGCACGGGGACTCCGGGCCTGGGTAGCATGCGGAGCAACGTCCGTACCGAGGGAGTGAAGCCTTGTGACCACCCAGTCAACCGCCACCCGGCTGGTGGACCAAGCCGCGTCGGACCTGGAGGCGAACCGCCGGCTGCAGCAGAAGCTGACGGACCGGATCACGGTGCTGCAGCAGGAGGAAGCCCTCCTGACGGACATCCTGAACCTCGCCCAGCAGTACGAAGGTTTCACCGACTCGTCCCGGCTGCCGGAGCAGCTGCAGGACGAGCCCGGCGCCGCCGCCACGAAGGCGAAGCGGGCGTCCACCGGTGCCGGCGCCCGCCGTTCGGCCCCGGCCCGGACCGCCGCTGCGGGTCACACGCGCAAGGCCGGCACGAAGACGAAGGCCCGCGGGCCGCTGCTCGGCGACCTTCTGATGGAACTGCTCGGCGCGTACGAGGAACCCCGTCTCGCGAAGGAGTTGCGGGACGAGCTCCTCGCGCAGCACCCCGACCGCAACCCGACCCCGCAGGTGGTGCGGAACACGCTTGAGGCCCTGGTCGCGAAGGGGCGTATCCGGCGGCACAAGCAGCAGCGCTCCGTCATGTACACGCTCGTCGAGCCGGGCTCCGCCACCTGAGGTCACGGGGTGATCCACACGGTGCCGGGACCGCGCTCGCCGCACATCCCCGGCCCCGGTCCTGGTGGGTTCGCCTGACCGGCTGTCGCCGGTCTGTCGCCGGTTCCCGAGGGGTCAAGCCGGCTGGCGGCCTTCCGTGGCCCCCGTCGCGGGGTGCGACGTGCGCCGGCAGCAGGCCGGCTGCCGGGCGGGCATCGGTGAGGGTGACTCTCCGAGCCGTAGCAGTACGGTGTCGCCGTCGCGGACGGCGTCGCGGACGGCGTCACCGCCTCGCGGACACCGCCCCAGGCCGTGCACGGGTCCAGGGGCATCACGCGGTACATGTCGGGCCCGAGCGGGATGTCCCGTGCGACGGCTCAGAAGCCGTGTTCCGGCGTTCACGTGTCGACCTCGTCGCACGGCGGCCCCGCCCTTGTCAGTGGCCACCTGTTTACTTGTCATATGACCGACAAGACGAGTCACAGCGATGTCCACCGAGCCATGGCTCTCGCTCCCGGCGCCGAGATGGTCGAGCCGTACGGAGGCGGGACGGGATTTCGGTTCAAGATCCGCAACGTGAAGATCGATGGCCGGGCCGCCGTGGCACACGTCCGCGGAGGGGGTTCGCACGAGGTCAGTTTCGACGTGCTGCACGATTGCTCGGAGTGCGGCAACGCCGTCAACCAGGTGATCGTCGGTCTGGCGGGCCAGGATCGGGCCCAGGCATCGGTGTGGAACGGCAAGCAGCGCAGCGGGGGCGGCGTGAAGGTGGTCAATGCCGGCACGCACGTCGAGGCGCTGGCGGAAGACAACCCGGGTCCGGCGGAGTGGGTGAGCGTGTCGTGTGACCTCGTCGTTCCCGACGAGCCCGGCGTCTACTCGGTTCGGGCACGTTACGCTCAGGCGTATCAGGGGCGCCTGATGACTGCCGAGGGACGTGCGGTCCCGCAGCCGGAGTACCAGGACGTGCTGGGCTGGTGGAAGGTCGACCGTCCGGAAGGGCCCGGCCCTGAATCGGCCATAGGCACCATCGTCGTCGAGGCGTGAAGCCGCTGGTCAGCCCCTTCGGCCAACTCCATGGCCTCGCCCGAACCCGGCATGGTCTCACCGCCGACGCCGGTCGCGGCCCCGCAGGCCCGCCTCACCCGCCAGGGCGGCGGGCCCCGGGGGCACAGCAACCGGACCGGCCGGATGCGGCCAGATGCGGCCGGACCCAGCCGGATGCGACGGTCAGCTGTCTGTCGTCACACGACGGCGACGACAGACAGGGCCCGGTCCTCCGTACGGAAGGGGCCCCGCGAGTGGCGAACCTGGTCTACCAGCGGGTCTCGACCGACCGGCGGCCCACCGCCCGGCAGGTCCTCGTCCTGGACGGGACCGGCATCGAGGGCCCAGCCGTCTCCGAGGAGGACCCGGACACCTCCGGCCGCCTCCGCCCGCTCCAGAGGCCGGAGTTCCGCGAGCCGCTCTGAGCCGGGCCGGACCGCGCGCCGCCGAGGCCAAGGGCCGCAAGGGCGAGCGCAGGCCCGCCGTGGTGGCCGCGAAGACCGCCGACGTGCGTGCCGCGTAGACCCCGGGGAATTGCATCAGATGCGCGAGGAGCAGGCGCCGAATCCCTTAGTGCTGGAGGAAGTGTAGCCAGGGTCTCTGCTGCCGGAGCCCGCTTCGCTAGATGCTCTGACCTGCTGATTTGATCAGTGTCATTGGGTCTGATGCAGGTTCGGGTGACAGGTTGAGTCACGCGGCCTGGAGGGCCGGTGTGGTCATGACGGTCTCGAATTCGACGAGGGTCAGTCGGCCGAGTGCGGCTTGCCGGCGACGGCGGTGGTAGGTCCGCTCGATCCAGGTCACGACGGCGATCCGTAGTTCCTCGCAGGTGGCCCACTTCCTGCGGTCGAGGACGTTCTTCTGCAGCAGGCTGAAGAAGGACTCCATGGCCGCGTTGTCACCGGCTGCCCCGACCCTCCCTATCGACCCGGCCATCCGGTAGCGGTCGAGCGCCCGGACGAACTTCCGGGACCGGAATTGCGAGCCGCGACCGGTGTGCAGGATGCACCCGTCGACGTTTTCACGCCGGGCCACGGCGTCGTCCAGGGCGGTCACGGCCAGACGGGACTTCATCCGCGTATCGATGGAGCAGCCCACGATCCGGTTGCTGAAGACATCCTTGATCGCGCAGAGATACAGCTTGCCGTCGCCGGTGGCGTGTTCGGTGATGTCGGCGAGCCAGAGCCGGTTCGGGCCGGCCGCGGTGAAGTCACGACGCACGAGATCGTCGTGCCCCGGCGGGCCGGCCTTCCTGCCCCGGCCTCGCTTCTTGCCGAACACGCTCCACCAGCGGTTGTCCCGGCAGATCCGCCACGCGGTCCGATCAGCCATCGCGGCCCCGATGCTGCGGGCCTCGTCGGCCAGGAAGCGGTAGCCGAACTCAGGGTCCTCACGGTGGGCACCGA
The DNA here is from genome assembly GCF_043084305.1 of Streptomyces sp. NPDC014656. Lineage (NCBI taxonomy): Bacteria > Bacillati > Actinomycetota > Actinomycetes > Kitasatosporales > Streptomycetaceae > Streptomyces > Streptomyces sp. NPDC014656. The sequence goes on along the minus strand of NZ_JBIBZN010000009.1, from coordinate 115,325 downwards.
ACAACGCGTTCGCGCGATACGCCTCCTCGAGAACAGCGTCGGCCACCGGCTTGTCGAGCCAGCGGTAGCAGGGCTGTCTGGCGAGCTTGAGCACCCGGCACGTCACCGTGACGAGCACCCCGTCCCTGGCCAGCTCCTTCACGAGCGGGTAGATCCTTTTCCCGGCAGATGCGCCTGCGACAGATAGGCCGCGGCCCGGCGCAGGACCTCGTTCTCCTGCTCCAGCAGCTTGATCCGCCGACGCGCCTCCCGCAGCTCCGCGCTCTCCTGACTGGAGGTCCCGGGCTTGGAGCCGTCATCGATGTCCGCCCGGCGCATCCCCTTCCACAACGTCATCGGGTGGACCCCGAAGTCGGTGGCCGCCTGCTCGACCGTCACACCCAGGCCACGGTTCCTCGCAACCCGCACGACGTCCTGGCGGAACTCTTCCGGATAGGGCTTGGGCACAGCGACATCCTTCCCACCTGCCCCACAGGGCAAGCCAGTTCAGATGTCACCCGATCGTGCATCAGACCCCAACGAGACAAACGCGCCCTGGCTGTTCCCGACCCAGCGTCCTGGCCGCGCACTGACCAGCAGCCGGCTCGCGACCCGTCTGCGGAACATCGGCCTTCCGTCCGAAGCCGGCCGATGCGCCGCCCTGCTCGACCTTTGCACACAGATGCCACCGGCCGTGCTGCAACGGCTGCTCGGTATCAGCCCTATGGCGGCCGAACGATGGTCTGCCGGCGCGGTCAGAATGGCCTTCGCAGCCGAGGTGGCCCGTCGGTCGGGAGCTGCCCGCTCTCGGCCGCTATCAGGCTTCGATGCGAAGCCACGTGTCGCCAGCGCGAAGCCATAGAAGACCGTCGCGACCCTGACCGCAGCGCATGACCACCCGTCCGGGCACTCGAATCTTGCGCCGCTCGGTCACACTCCAGGCATCACCATCCAGCTCGGCTCGCACCACTTCGGTTGACCGCTGGTTGTGAACGCGCTTGGTCAGGACCGCTCGATGGTCACGCACGGCAAACCCGTCCGGGTCACGTACGGGGCTGGGCCAACTGGTCACCTCGCCGGTCGACGGGGTGATCCGCGTCAAGAACGTGCCTCCCCGCCGACTGCCTGAATACCAGATCAGCCAGACCCGGTCCCCTTCGGTGGCAGCGGCGCATCCCTCCAAAGGCACGTCAGGAAGGCGACCTCCCGGAGCCCAGGTTGCCCGACCATCTGCACTCCAGCCGGCAAGACCGGCCGCGGACTCCGGATGCCCTCCGTAGATGCCTTCGTCTCCGTAAGCCGTCCAGATCGATCCCCCGCGATCGGTCACCAGAGCAGGGATGTCGTCGCCGATGCAGAAGGTGGCTTCTTGGTCACCACTTTCCAGAGAGAACACCACGGCGTTCGGGCTCCATGCTCCCGACTCTTCCTTGCCCGCTCGACCGCTTGCGATGAGAAGCCGGGCCACCGGGAGAAGAGCGATGTGGCTCGGCCTGACCGGAACGTCCTTGATCAGTCGACGTTGAAGCGACCCGTCAACCTGGCGAATCACGAGCACCGCATCGAAGGGGACCTGCGGGCCCCATCCCACCCAACCCTTCACGTAGCGGCTTCGGCGTAGGTACTGCCGATGGACGAGCAGAACAGCCAGCTCCCCTGCCGGGCCAACGCTCCACCACAGAGGGCGTCGTCCCGCCCAGAGGTCCGTTACGGATGGCTTCCAGATCCTCTGCACGTTGACCGTCGACACCACATCCCCCTGCTTTCGGACCGCAGCACCCGAACGTAAGCGCTGATGAGAGGAGTGTATTGATGCCAGAACAGGCATCGCCCCGGCGTCGCACAGCCACCTGCCGGCGTACACGTCGGTGCCCAGGCAGGTGCATACGCACAAGCTCACCGCGTCGCACACGATGACAATCCAGGGGCCCGCCGTCGTGGTCGACAAAGCCGGTGCCGTCCTACGGTTCCGGCGACATGGCCGACGCGGGAAGGTCGAGAACGCGGGCAAGGGCGGCTGTGACGGCAGCACAGTGGCCAGGCAGGAGCTTGGAGGCCCAATCGACAGCCAGCGCTAGGAAGTCGGCCAGGTCGCGCTCGGCACCGGCGAGCAGGTGGCGGAGCTCGGCGACGGACAGCTCGATCACCGGACTGTCGCTCTGCTCGGCGTTGACAGTGAGCCGGACGGTGTCGCCGAAGCGCTCCGCGATCGGTGACACGGGATCGTGGCCGAATCCGAGCAGACTGCCCTCGTCGACGAACTGGTGCCAGTCGCGCCAGTCCTCCAGCCCATCGCAGCAACCAGGCATGAAGGTGACGCCTGTGGAATTGTCGGTGACCCGCAGACCGCCGGCCGCGAAGAGGTTGTCGAACGTCAGCAGTCCGTGAAGGAACGAGTCGAGTGGGTTGGCCGGACGAGGCGGCCGATCGCCGTCGGGGTCGATGTCGTTGCAGTCGGCGATGCGCATCAGGGCCGTCCCGACCTCCGCGGGCGAGAGCTCACCGCTGAGAGGCAGGAAGGCAAACGACTGGACCTTGGCGACAGGCCAGAGGTCGAAGCCGTCAGGTGCGTACGTCTCCAGGACGGGCTGCATCACGATCACCCGGCGAAGTGTTCCGCATCCCGCGCCCGTACCGCCCCCCGATTACGCCGAGCACCTCGTCTCTGCCATGGGAGCTGAGCACCTTCATACCGTCCTGAACAGGTGCTGGTGTACGCCGACACCACCCTGCGGTGAGTTCACGGACGCTATTCCGCACAGTCGAATACTCGAATCTTGCCGATACTCGAAAGGCCGGTCCATCGCCGCTCCCGTCCGCGACCACCACGTCAGCAGCGGCACCGTCCGCACGGCCGTCCCCGGCTGCCCGCCCCGCCACGCCGTCGGCGTGCCGTCAGCGCGATGGCGCCGATCGGTCCGTGGTCGTTCTCGGCGCCGACGGTCGTGTCATGTGTCCCGGGGCCGGTTGCGGGGTGCGGGTCTTCTCGCGGTCCTGCCGGGGTCCACCGGTCACAGGAAGTCGGAGGGGGACGGGCCGTACCCGGCGAAGGCCACGCCCCGCGCCCAGTCCCACACCTGTGTGTCCGTGGGCCACGCCCGCTCGGCGGGGCCTTCCGCGACCGGGGAGGTGGGCTCGCCGGCCGCCTCGGGGGCGCGGCGGGGGGCCGGACGGCCGTACCCGTCGGAAGGTGTGCGCGTTCCGGGTTCCATGGTCTGTCCTCGCTCTCCGGTGGGGAGGGACGCGGGTCCCGCGCGGGGGGACGCGGGGCCCGCGGTCTGTGGGGCCGTCAGGCGGCGTCGGCCACGATGACGACGGGGACGTTGTCGCGCGTGGCCTTGGAGTAGGGGCAGATCTGGTGGGCGGCGTCGGCCAGTTCCTGTGCGGTGGTCCGGTCGACGCCGCCGAGGACGGGACGCAGGACGGCCGAGAGGGAGAACTGGTCGTCGTCGCCGTGCGTGAGGGTGATCTCGGCGGTGATGGTGGTGCTGGTCAGCCGGACCTTGCGCAGGGACGCGGCGCGGCGCAGCGCGCCGAGGAAGCAGGCGGCCCAGCCGGCGGCCAGGAGCTGTTCGGGATTGGTCGCGGCGCCGGAACCGCCCAGCTCCTCGGGCAGGGCGAGGCTGGTCTCCAGCAGGCCGTCGGAGGAGCGGACACGGCCGCCGTTGCGGCCCTCCCCGTCGACGTCGACAACGGCGGTGTAGGTGACTGCCATGGCGGGTGCTCCCCATCGGGGTCGAAGGATCGTGGAACGCCTTCCCACCGGGACCTGTCGTCACCGGTTGAGGCGGTGACGCAAGCATGGCAGCCTCACGCGTCACCCGTCAAGGCGGTGACGTAACAGAAACATGTTTACGGTCACGAGATACATGTTTTACGTTTCGGGCTCTACACTCATCTCGCATCAGGGTCCCTTCAGTCCCTGGTCTGAATGAATCCCCAGGTCAGGTACACGAGTTGACCGGGCGGAAGAAGCGACGAGGACGATCTCCGTGCTGCGTAGACATGTGAAACACGGTGGGGTGGGCGACGGCCGGCGGCAGGGCACCGTCCCGGCACCCCGCACGGCCGGGCCCGTGACTCCCCTCGTCCCGCGCTCCCTCGCCCTCCACCCCCTCACCCTCTACCCTCTCGCCCTGCGCTCTCTCGCCCGCCGCTCCCCCGTCGGTCTCATATGAGCGGCGTCGAGGCATCGGCGCCGCACCGCGCGCCGGCCCCCTCACCGCCGTGGCGTTCCTCCTCGTCGCTGCCGCCGTCCCTCTCGGACCGGGGAAACGCGCGCCTCTTCGCGGAACGGCACCGGAACCGGTTCCGCCACGTGGAGGGGCTGGGCTGGTTCTCCTGGAACGGGCACCGGTGGAGACGCACCGGGGCGGAGGAGTCCGCGCTGTGGGCCGCGGGGGCCATGGCCGAGGCCGTTCCCTCCACGGACCCGACGGGGCTCTACAGCGACCGCGAACTCGCGCGGCACAGGCAACGCTCCCTGTCGACCTCCGGGTTGAAGGCCCTCCTGGCCCAGGCCAAGGCGTCACCGGACCTCTCCACGACCCCCGACAGGCTCGACGGGGATCCGTACGCCCTGTGCACTCCCGCCGGTGTGGTCGACCTGCGCAGCGGACGCGTCCAGGAGCCCGACCCCGCCCGTGACCTCCACTCCCGCGCCACCCGCGTGGCTCCCCTGGCGATGGAGACGCCCCGCTGGCACCGGTTCCTCACCGACACCTTCGGGGACGACGACGAGGGCCGGGAGATGATCGGCTTCCTGCACCTGCTGCTCGGCTACTCGATCACGGGCGACGTGGGCGCCCAGGTGCTGCCCTTCCTCCACGGCGCGGGCAGGAACGGCAAGTCCGTGCTGCTCGACCTCATGATCCAGATCCTGGGGGACTACGCGGACGCCGCCCCGCCCGGTTTCCTGATGGACCGCGGCGCCGTCCCGGAACACTCCACGGAGCTGGCCGAACTGCACGGGCGCCGCCTGGTCGTGTGCAGCGAGCTGAAGCCGAGCGACAAGTTCGACGAGGCCCGCGTCCGGCTGCTGACGGGTGGCGACCGGATCAAGGCCCGGCGCATGCGGCAGGACTACTTCTCGTTCACCCCCACCCACCACCTGTGGCTGCTGGGCAACCACCACCCCGAGGTCTCCACGGGCGGCTTCGCGTTCTGGCGGCGCATCCGTCTGCTGCCCTTCACGCGCACGGTTCCGGCGCACCGGAGGATCGACAACCTGGCCTTCGAGCTGGTCCGCGACGAGGGGCCGGGCATCCTCCAGTGGCTCGTCGACGGGGCGCGGCACTACCTGCGGACGAGGGACCCGCTGGAAGGCCCCGCGAGGGTCCGGATGGCCACCACGGCCTACGCCGCGACCGAGGACCACATCGGCCGCTTCCTGGGCGAGCGCTGCACCCGGGGCGACGCCGGGATGCGGGACCTGAGGGTGGAGCAGGGGCTGCTCTACGCGGAGTACAGCGCCTGGTGCCGTACGGGCGAGGGGGTGCGGCCCGCGACTCCCCGCGCCTTCGCGCACCGCGTCCGGCAGGAAGTGGGCGTGGCATCGGCGGACGAGATGCTCAAGTCGAACGGCCGGAAGTACTACCCGCGCATCGCGCTGCTCACGAGCTGTCCCTGAGGGCGCCGTCGTTCCGGTCGGACGGCTGGGCAGCCGGGCGGCTGGGCAGCCGGGCAGCCGGGCAGCCGGAGCGTGCGCAGACGAAGGAGAGGATGCTGCCATGAGTTCCCTGCTGGCGGAGAGCGACCTGGTCCACGAGGCCGGGGTGGTGTGGCTGGAGAACCACGAACGGCTCGATTACGTGCGTCAGGCGCTGGACAAGACGAAACGACGCGACACCACACCGCCCTACGCGCGGGACGGCCGCATGGTGGGCTTCGCGCTCCTGGACGTGGGGGCCGCCCCGGACCCGGACAGCGGTCTCTACCGGCGCCGGGTGTTCTTCCTGCTGTCGCACGACCGGGACAGCCTGCCCGACGGCCTGTACCGCGAGGGCGCCCCGGGGGAGGCCGTCGACCCGCGCACGATCGCCCCGGGGAAGCCGGGGACGAAGACCCCCCGGTCGCAGCGGGGCTCCGCGGCGGCTGGGACGCCGGCCCCCTGAATCCCTGCGTACGTGCCCGCCCGCTAACCCCGGTGAGCGGGGACCTCCCCCACAGGGCTACCGGCTACGGGTTACGGGGCCACGGGGCTACGGGGCTACGGGGTGCGGGCCCGGAAGGGGCGGGCGGTCTCCCGTACGAAGCGGCTCACCGCGTCGGCGAACGGCTCGGGTTCCTCCACGTGCCCGAAGTGACCGCTGTTCTCGAGGACCAGCAGCCGCGCGTCGGGGATCAGCTCGCTCAGCTCGGTGCCCCAGCGCACCCCGCAGATGACGTCGTGCCGGCCCACGATCACCAGCGCGGGTACCGCCAGTTCCTTGAGGGCGGCGCGGTCGTCGATGGTCTCGGGCACGCGGTGCTCGTCCAGCCCCGAGATGTACGTGGCCCGGATCGCGTCGCGCAGCGGGGCGTACCGCTCCTCGTGGTTCCAGAAGTCGGCGAAGTACGAGGGCAGCACACCCTTGGCGACCGCCTCGGTCTGCTCGTCGTCGGAGATGCCCGGCATCGCGCCGAACGCGGCGAGCACATCGGGCAGGCCCGGGTGGCCGGCGTGCCTGGCCGCGAACGCCTCGACCAGGCGGCCCGCCTCCTCGCCGTGTTCCGGCCCGGTCACCGGGGAGCCCTCGTACAGCACGACGCCCGCCAGCTGCTCGGAGCAGTTCAGGGCGTGGTACGCGGCGATGAACGCGCCGTGCGAGTGCCCCAGCAGATGGACCTCCGGGACGCCGAGCCGGCCGATGAGGATCTCCAGGAAGCCGCTGTACCGCTCCCGGGTGTAGCCGTGCGGGTGCGACGGCAGACGGCTGTCCTCCGCGATGCCGATGAGCTCGACGTACACCATGGTCAGGTGCGCTTCGAGGGCCGGCATGCGCAGGTACTCCCAGAAGATGCCGGGCCCCCCGGAGAGTGCCAGGCAGACCGGTCCGCTGCCGTGGACGTGGTACCGCTGAGCGAGACCGGCGAGCCGGTAGACGTGTGTGCCGGGGGCGAGGGGGTGGTGTGCGTGCTCGACGTGTCCATCTGGAGCTCCTTGCGACGTACGGATTCCTGACACCGACACGCGGCCCGGCGGGCGGTGGAGTTCACGCTTCCGCCCGTGATCCGCCTCACGTGCTGGTGCCGGGGGTGGAGGGCCGGATCCCGCCGCCACGGAAGCCGGCGGGCGGCGGGCGGCGGGATCCGGTGAACAGGGGCGCCGTCCTGGCGTCAGACCGCCGGAGGCAGCACCTGACGGCCCCGGTACGTGCCGCAGTGCCGGCAGGCGGTGTGGGGCGTGGCAGGCAGACCGCAGGCCGGGTTGGCGCACGCCGCCAACAGGGGCGCCGCGGCCTTCCCATGGGCTCGGCGGTGGCGCGTCCGCGCGCGGGACTTCTTGTGCATCATGGCGATGGATCCGTTTCCGTGGGACATCGCTCCGACCTCACGGGCACGGCACAGGCCGACGGAAGGGCACGCAGAGGGAACACACCGGTGTTCCGGGGGGCGGACACAGGGTCCTGCCGCCTGGTGCGGGGGCCGACGGAAGAAGGCCGATGAAGGTCGATGAAGGCCGATGAAGGTCGGAGCCGCTGGGCTGGAGCGCGGTGAGCACACGTCCGCCCCGCCGGAGTCCGGGTGAGGGGTTCGTCAGATACGCCTGGACCGGGGCCGACGGGCGGCGGGGCTCAGGCTAGGCTCTGTCGACTTCGATCAGCACGCCCAGGAGGCCGGCAACTGCCGGAGGTGGCCGCAACGCACTTCGTCACCGCCACGTGTTCCTCGCGCACACACGTGAGGGGGCAAGCACACTGTGGCGGGGCGTCAGGCCCGGGGCGGCACCTGGCCGCCCCGGAGCGTCCCGCAGTGCCGGCAGGCAGCGGGGGGCGGGATCCTCAGACCGCAGGCGGTGTTGGCGCAGGTCACCACGACGGGCACCGGCACCTTCCAGACCGCGCACTGCGCACTGCGCACTGCGCACTCCACTCTCCACTCTCCACTCTCCGTACTGCGCGCTCCGCACTCCGCACTCCGCCGATCACGCATAAGCTGCACACATATCTCATCGACTCACACATGAGCGGCTCCCCCGGCCGTCACGCCCGCCATTCGTCACCGCCTTGACAGGTGACGCTAGGCGATGCACGCTGATACCGGTCGTCCGAGGACGACCGCATGACGCGATCCACGACCGACGAAGTGGAGCATGGCCATGAACGACAGCCCCGCCACGGACCCCGACGCGCTCGCCCGCCTCGCCCGCTTCGGCACCCTGCCCGAGCGCGTCCGCCCCGAGGACATGACCCTGGAGACCGAGGTCGACCCGGCCGGCGCGAACGGCGGCTACAACCCCGAGAGCGCGTGGAAGTTCTACTCGTGCGTCGCCCTCGACCTGGGCCTGTAGCGGCCCGGTCCGCCACGGAGCGGGCTGTCGCCGGCCGCCGTGGAACGGAAGCACGAGGGGCGTGACCGGCCGCACGGGGCGCGGCGCCGCCGCGCGGCCGGACCGCTCGCGACGCGGCGGCACACACGTACCGAGGACCTACCGAGGACCTACCGAGGACCCGCCGCGTCCCCACCACGGCCCCATCGAAGACCCACCGAGGAGACGACCTTGTCCGAGAATTCCCCTGGGCGGCTCACCACCGCGGCCGGCGCCCCCGTGCCCGACAACCAGAACTCGCTGACCGCGGGCGCGCGCGGGCCGATGCTCCTGCAGGACGTCTGGTTCCTGGAGAAGCTCGCGCACTTCGACCGGGAGGTCATCCCGGAGCGCCGGATGCACGCCAAGGGCTCGGGGGCGTACGGCACCTTCACGGTGACGCACGACATCACCCGGTACACCCGGGCGACGATGTTCTCCGAGGTCGGCAAGAGGACCGAGCTGTTCGCGCGCTTCTCCACCGTCGCGGGCGAACGCGGCGCCGCCGACGCCGAGCGCGACATCCGCGGCTTCGCCGTGAAGTTCTACACCGAGGAGGGCAACTGGGACCTGGTGGGGAACAACACCCCGGTCTTCTTCTTCCGCGACCCGCTGAAGTTCCCCGACCTCAACCACGCGGTGAAGCGCGACCCGCGCACCAACCTCCGCGACGCCGAGAACAACTGGGACTTCTGGACCGGCCTCCCCGAGTCGCTGCACCAGGTCACGATCATCATGTCGGACCGCGGCATCCCCGCCTCGTACCGGCACATGCACGGCTTCGGTTCGCACACCTACAGCATGGTCAACGCCGAGGGCGAGCGGTTCTGGGTGAAGTTCCACCACCGCACCCAGCAGGGCGTCAGGAACCTGACGGACGCCGAGGCCGAGGCCCTGATCGGCAAGGACCGCGAATCCCACCAGCGCGACCTGTTCGACGCGATCGAGAACGGCGACCTCCCCAGGTGGAAGCTGTTCGTCCAGGTCATGCCGGAGGCCGACGCGGACGGCTACCGCTTCCATCCCTTCGACCTCACCAAGGTCTGGTCGAAGAAGGACTACCCGCTGATCGAGGTCGGCGAGTGGGAGCTGAACCGCAACGTCGCGAACCACTTCGCGGAGGTCGAGCAGGCCGCCTTCTCCCCCGCCAACGTGGTGCCGGGCATCGGTTTCTCCCCCGACCGGATGCTCCAGGGCAGGCTCTTCGCCTACGGGGACGCCCAGCGCTACCGCCTCGGCGTGAACCACCACCAGATCCCCGTCAACGCCCCCAGGAACGCCGCGCACTCCTACCACCGCGACGGCGCCATGCGGGTCGACGGCAACCAGGGCGCGGTCCCGGGAATCGAACCCAACTCGTACGGCCGCTGGCAGGAGCAGCCGGCCTACCGCGAGCCGGTCCAGGCGGTGGGGGCCCTCGCCGGCCGCTTCGACTTCCGCGAGGACGACGACAACTACTTCGAGCAGCCCGGCGACCTGTTCCGGCTGATGAGCCCCGGTCAGCGGCAGGCCCTCTTCGAGAACACGGCGCGCGCCATCCGCGGCGCCTCGCACCGGACCGTCGAACGGCACATCGAGAACTGCACCCGGGCCGACCCGGCCTACGGCGAGGGCGTCCGCGAGGCGATCGAGGCCCTGGCCGCCGGCGATCCCTCGTGAAGCCGTCGGGCCGCGACGGCGGCGGGCCGAGCGCCGGGCAGCGGGCCCGCGTCGTGGAGATCGCCCTGGACCTGGCCCGGGAGGGCAGGACCGGGGAGCTGGTGGAGTTCGTACGGCACGGGCTGCCGGTGGAGGCGGCCGACCCGGGCGCCAACACCCTCCTCATGCTCGCCGCCTACCACGGCCGTGCCGACACCGTGCGGGCCCTGCTGGCGCTCGGCGCCGACCCCGACGCCCGCAACGCGCGCGACCAGTCGCCCCTCGCCGGCGCCCTGTTCAAGGGCGCGGACGAGGTGGTGACGGTCCTGCGGGACGCGGGCGCCGATCCGGACGCCGGCACGCCGACCGCCCGCGCCGCCGCGGCCCTCTTCGGCCGCGCGCACCTGCTCGCCGGCCGGCCCTGACCCGCCCGGTCGCCCTGCGGGGCGGGGAAGGCCGGGCGCCGCGGTCCCCTCCCTGATGGGAAGGGTCCGTCCGGTGAGTGATCACCAATGTGAGGCCGCCGTCCACGGGCGAAGTCTGCGGGGGGGGCGCATCGCCCAGACGCACGTGATCCAGCCGGTCCGCCCGGGCAGCGGCTCGGGGATCCATTCGCCCACGTAGCGCTCGCGCCGCGCCCGTGCCTAACGGAGCAGGTCCAGGCACGCGCGCGGGGCGACCGTCGTCAGCCAGGCGCCAAAAAAAACTCGATGGCGTCCCGCTGCTGCCAGTACATGGCGTACCAGCGGGTGCGGCCCTCCTGGACCGCGTCCTCGTCCTCGGTCAGGGAACCGAGGAGCCGGTAGGCGAGACCGACCAGCCGCCGCCGCTCGCGGACGATCGCGTCCAGGCCCGCGTCGGACGCGTCGTGCCGCGCCTCCGTGTGGTCGGTCATGGTTCCGGTGGCTCCCTGGTGTCGGATCGTCCCTCGCCGGTCCGACGGAACAGCACGTCCGATCGTCAGGTCCTCGGCCCGCCCTGACGTTTCGCGGGGTCACCTCGTCATGTCTCTCACCGGCACATCCCCACCGACGCGATCGGCCCGGAGCACCCGGGCGGGACACCTCAGGAGACAGTGATGACCAGGATCGGAATACTCATCGGCAGCACCCGCCCCGGCCGCAAGGGCGAGCAGGTCGCCCGCTGGGTGCACGAACGGGCGGCCCGCCGGGGCGACGCCGCCTTCGAGGTGATCGACCTGCTCGACCACCCGCTGCCGCACCTGGACGAGCCGCTGCCCGCGCTCACCGGGCGGTACCGGCACGGTCACACCCGGTCCTGGGCGGAGACCATCGCCCGCTTCGACGGATTCGTCATGGTCACCCCCGAGTACAACGCGTCCGTCCCCGGCGTGCTCAAGAACGCGATCGACTACCTGCACGCGGAGTGGACCCACAAGGCCGTCGGGCTGGTGTCCTACGGATCCGCCGGCGGCGTCCGCGCGGCCCGGCAGCTGCGGACCCTGTGCGAACTCCTGCGGATGGGGGTGGTGACCCCGCAGGTGTCGCTGTCCCTGCACACCGATTTCGAGGACCAGGCGACGTTCACGCCGGGCGCCCACCACGCCGGCGCTCTGGACACCCTGCTGGACCACGTCGTCGCCCGGAGCGGGGAGGGACCGACGGAGACGCCCGCGCGGCGCGAGACGGACGAAGCCGCCGTCCGCCGCCAGGTCGACGGGATCCAGGAGGCGATCCGGGCCAAGGACATCGAGGGCCTGAGGCGGTTCTACTCGCCGGACGTCGTGTCCTTCGACATCGATCCGCCGCTCCAGCACGTGGGGATCGACGCGAAGCTCAAGAACTGGGCGAAGGTGTTCGCTCACTTCCAGGAGGTGTCCTACGAGGTGCGCGACCTGGTGCCCACGGTGGGCGAGGACCTGGCGTTCACGCACGGCTTCGGCCGCCTCGGCGGCACGCTGCCCGACGGGACCGCGGCGGGGGGCATGTGGGTCCGGGCCACCTTCTGCTTCCGGAAGACCGACGGCGCATGGCTGATCACGCACGACCAGGTCTCCGTGCCGCTGGACATCCCGGGCGGCAAAGGGCTCGTCGACCTCGAACCGTGACACCGGCGGAGCCGTGCGCCCGCGCCGCCCGGGCCGTGTGGCGTGGGCGGGCCGTGTGGCGTGGGCGGGCCGTGTGGCGTGTGGGCGGGCCGTGTGGCGTGTGGGCGGGCCGCGTGGCGTGTGGGCGGGCCGCGTGGCGTGTGGGCGGGCCGCGTGCCACGGGCAGACCGTGTGGCGAGGGCAGACCGGGTGCCGTGTGGGTGGGCCTCGTGCCATGTGGGCGGGCCGCGTGCCGCGGGCGGCCGTCCGTGTCGTCACGACCACCCCTGTCCTCATGGCTGACGCCGCCCGACCACCGGAGAGAGGTACCTCGGCATGGCAGTGAAGATCGACTCCGTGATCGCACGACAGCGCGTCGACGACCTCGAAGCGGCCGTTCCCTTCTACGAGTGGCTCACCGGCCGATCGGCCGACCGCTTCGACTTCGCGGGGGTGCGGCTGGCCGCCGTCGGGAGTTTCCTGTCATCGGCGGGGGGCCGGTCCGCCGGGGCCCGCGCCGCACGGAACTACGTGCCCCGGGGCCGTGGAGGCGCCGCACGCGTCCACCGGCAGTCTGGCGGGGGGACCGCGCCGTTCCCCGCCTGGGCGGCCGCTGTCGGCAGGTGTGAGGTGCGGACCGGCCGGGTCCGGTCACATGTGAACTCCGGGCCCCTCGCCGCATGGGCACGGTCCGGCGCCCTCCCGGCGTTCACTTTCCGGACATGTCTTCTGCCGGGCCAGGATACGTTGCACACTTTGCCTGTCACATTTCTTCGCGGGGGCAGGGCGGATCCATGGGTGCTGAGCGTGACCACAGGCGTCGGACACTGGGCCTGACGAGCCTCACGGTCGCGGCGAGCGGCCTGCTCGCCCTGCTGATCGGTGTCGCGTTCGCCGTGCTCCTGTGGGCGATCAACGACGCGAACAACTCGATCTCGGCCAGACGCGCCTCGCGCACGGCCCTGGTCAGGGCCGGGAGCATGGAGCAGCTCCTCATCGACCTGGAGACGGGCCAGCGCGGTTTCGTGATCACCAGGAACGAGGAGTTCCTCGAACCGTGGCAGGCGGCGCGGAAGGCGCTGCCGCTGGAGTCCCGGCAGTTCACCGACAGCACGACCTCCCGGGAGCAGCGGCGTACCGCCGAGCGGATCACGCTGGGGGTCCGGTCCTTCCTCGACGACTACTCGGTCCCGCTGATCGCGAAGGTCCGCGGCGGCGACCCCACGGCCGGCTCGCTGGAGGTGGCGGCCGAGGGCAAGCGGCGGGTGGACGCGTTGCGGGCGCAGTTCGACGAGTACGTGTCCGACGAGCGCGTCCATCTCGCCGAGCGCACCGACGCCGCGGGGGCGAACAGCCACCAGGCGGTGACCGCCGCCGCGGTCGGCCTCGCGGCGTCCATGGCGCTGTTCGCCGTCTTCACGGTGCTCCAGCACCGTGCGGTGGTACGGCCCGTGCGCGGGGCGGCGGCAGCGGCGCAGGAGCTGGCGGGGGGCGACCTGAGCGTGCGGGTCGCCCCCAGCAGGATCGCGGAGATCGGGGCGCTGGGAGGCTCCTTCAACAGCATGGCCGCCTCCCTCCAGGACAGTCGCCGGCGGATCATGGAGAGCACCGAGGCAGTCCACCGGCGCACCGCCCGGGACCTGCATGACGGGGCGCAGCAGCGACTGGTCAGCCTGATGATCGGCCTGCGGCTGGCGCGAGAGCTCGTCCCCGGGACGGAGAAGGCCGCGACCGACCTGCTCGACCAGTCGATCGACAACGCGCAGACCGCGATCAACGAGCTGCGGGAGCTCGCCTCGGGGATCTATCCGCTGGTGCTCACGGTCAAGGGGCTGGTGCCGGCGGTCAGGGACCTGGCGGCCCGGTGCCCGGTGCCCACGGTCGTCGAGTGCGGGGACGAACGCAGGATCCCCTCCACGGTCGAGTCGAACGCGTACTTCGTGGTGGCCGAGGCCGTGACCAACGCGGTCAAGCACGCCCAGGCGTCCCGGATCGACGTCTTCGTGGAGTTCGGGGAGGTGCTGCGGCTCAAGGTCGCCGACGACGGGATCGGCGGCGTCGGCAAGGCGACCGCGGGCAGCGGGATGACCGGCCTCGCGGACCGCGTGGCGGCCTTCGACGGCAAGCTGACCATCGACTCCCCGCCCGGCCGGGGCACCACCCTGCTGATCCAGATCCCGGTACGGGACTGAGGGGGGGCGGTGCCCGGGGCGGCGCGGTCTCGCGGGCCCGGGCGGACGGGCGTAGGACCGGTCGGCGTGGACCGGTCACTGTGGACCGGTCAGCATGGACAGGTCAGCGTGGACCGGGGACCGGGAACCGATGGCTGTAAGCCGTGAACCGATGACCGTGAACCGGTGACCGGGAACGCCTCGCGTCACTCCGCCAGCTGGACGAGCTCGTCCCAGTCGACGCCCTCCAGTTCGGTCCCCCGGGGCACCATCTCCCAGGTGCGGGCGAGCCACCGGCCGACCGGCTCGGCGGGGATCTCGAAGAGCGCCGTACGGTCGCCTCCTCCCACCCGCACGCAGAAGGAGGACCGCTCGCCGTCACTGTCGAACAGCGGCCAGAGCACGACCTCGCCCTCGCCGGCGCGGGCGGCCAGGCCGTCGGCCAGGAGCTCACGGCAGAGGAACCACCGCACCGGCCGTTCCCCGTCGCTGTCCAGGACCAGGGTGACGGCCAGCGGGTCGCCGGTGTCGTAGCCGAGCTCGCAGTTCAGGTCCAGGGCGAGTTCGGACGTCACCCAGTGGGTGATCGCCAGGGTGAGGTGGCACTTCTTCACGGTCGCCTCCAAGGGGCTCAGCCGGTCTGCCGGCCCGGACGGCTTCCAGCCGTTCCATGACCACATCCGTTCGTCGGCGCGGGTGGGCGGTACGCGCGGGGCGTCCTCGTCCTGGCGCCAAGTTTCGGCCCGGGGCCGGGGCGGGGTCTGTCGTGTGCCCCCTCGGCCTTCCTCGGGGCTCCCCCGCGCCGGCGTAGGGCACACCCCACGCCGTCCCGCGGGCGGACCAGCCGCCGGAGCACCCGTCCCGTCCGCCCCGTCCGCCCCGCCCATCCCGGGCCGTCGCACGGCGATCCATCACCGATTACACACCTATCCAGTCGATTACCTTCATACGTGTTAGTTTGAGGGCATCGGTCACGGCCGCGGACCGGCCGGAGGGCACGCCCTCCCGTGACGCTCCCGACCGGCCCGCGGACCCTGGGCGGCCTCGCGCACGAGGGAGCCGGGCCCGCTTGGGGGGAGGGTGCCCGCGCCGAGCCGCCTGTCCCCTTCACCCCTGCCGTCCCCCTCGCGCCCGCACGGGGGTTCAGCCATCAAGGAGAGACGTGTCCGTCACCGCTGTGGACCGGAAGACCGCCCTGATCGTCGTCGACCTCCAGGAGGGCGTCGTCGGGCTGCCCCTCGCGCACCCGGCCGCCGATGTCCTCGCCCGCAACGCCGAGTTGCTGGCGGCGTTCCGCCGCCGGGGCCTGCCCGTGGTGCTCGTGAACGTCGCGGGCGGACCGACCGGACGCAACGACCTCGGCGCGGGCTTCCCCGAGGCGGGCGCCGGACGGACCGAGCTGGTCCCCGAGCTGAACGCCGGTGAGGGCGACCACCTCGTGACCAAGCACGCGCGCAGCGCCTTCACCGGGACCGGCCTGGACGGGTGGCTGCGCGAGCGGGACGTCACCCAGCTCGTCGTCTCCGGCATCGCCACCAGCGGCGGCGTGGAGTCCACCGTCCGCGACGCCCACGAACGGGGGTACAACGTCACGGTGGCGCTCGACGCCGTGACCGACACGGACGGCGCCGCCCACGACCACACCGTCGCGAAGGTCTATCCGCGCCTCGCCGAGACGGGCGGCACCAAGGAAGTCCTGGGCGCTCTCGCCGTCTCGAGGTGACGCGCCCCACGGGGCGGGCCGGCCGGTGTCCCGGCTTCGAACGACCGCCATACGTGTGCGCGTTAGGATGCCGGCATGAAGCAACCACGTCGGGCGGTACTCGGTGAGGACCAGCCGATCGTCCGCGAAGGCATCGCGACCATTCTGCGCACGGCGGGCATCGACGTGGTCGCGGCGGTGGACAACGCGGTCGACCTCGTGCGCGCGGCCGATGAGCACCGCCCCGACGTGGTGATCACCGACATCCGCATGCCGCCGGCCCTGGAGGCGGACGGCCTGGACGCCGTGCGGAAGATCCGTGCCGCGCGTCCGGAGACGGCCGTCATCGTCCTGTCCCAGTTCCTCGACGCCTCCTACGCGCTCGACCTGGTCGGAGACGATCCGAGCGGGGTGGGCTACCTCCTGAAGGAGAAGGTGGCCCACCCCCAGCTCCTCATCGACGCCGTCGAACGGGTCGTCGCCCGGGACTCCGCCCTCGACCCTGACGTGATCTCGGCGCTGCTGGGCCGCAAGCGTCCCGAGGACCCGTTGGCCGGTCTGACGCCGAAGGAGCGGCAGGTACTCGCGCTGATGGCCGAGGGCCACTCCAACACCGGGATCGCCGAACAGCTCTTCGTCAGCGTCGCCGCCGTGGAGCGGCACGTGACCGGCATCTTCATGAAGCTGGGCCTCAACCAGGCGGCGTCCGGCCAGCACCGGCGGGTGCTGGCGGTGCTGCGCTACCTCGGGCAGTGACGGGGAGGCGGTCACCAGGGGTTCGGTCTCGTCGGCCACGTACGGGGAGAGCATCACCGTCGTCACCCCGCCGACGTTGCGGGCGTTGGGGATCACGCCGCTCGGGATGAAGAACGGGTCGCCCGGGCGCAGGCGCGGGGGCGGCCGGTCGTCGAACTCCATGAGGGCGTCGCCCCGGACGATGGAGCCGGCCTCCACGCCGGGACGGCTGTGCCGGCCGGACTCCTTGTGCACCGGGATCCGGACCAGTGTCCGTACGGGCTCCCATCCCTCGGCGGGCGAGGGGTGTTCCTGGAGCAGGGTACGGGTGGTCCCGCCGGCCGGGACGGGACGGCTCCGCGAAGGCTCCGCGAAGGCGGCGGGGGGGCCGGCAGGACGGCGGCGAGTGCGCCGGCCGCCGCGACACCACCGGTACGGAGGACGGGACGCCTGTCGATCGTCTCGGTTCCTTCCATGCGGAGCGGAATGACGGCACTGCCCCCTTACGCAAACACGTGTGAACAAACACACGCAAGGACTGATACCGGCCGGACCACCGGCACATGTGTTCAGGGACCGCCGTCGGCTCTCCGGCCGGGCCCTCGGGCGTCCTCCAGTGGGGCGGCGCCCGTTCTCGGTACCTGCTTCCTCCGCCACGCCACGGCGCTGCCCAGAAGGATCACGAACTGACCGGCTGCCGCCCCCCAGAACAGGGAACGGGGGCCCAGGGAGGCGATCAGGGCACCGCCGAGGGCCAGTCCCAGGGGTTCCACGCCGAACGACAGGGTACGGAAGGCGCTGTTGACGCGGCCCTGAAGGTGGTCCGGTGTGACCGACAGGCGGTAGGTCACCAGGGACACCGCGAAGACCGGCCACAGGAGGTTCGTGAGCAGGACGCCGACGGCGAGGAGGAGGACCGACTGCGCGGCGGCCGTCGCGGCGGCCGCGACGGCCCACAGGGCGACGGAGCCGAGCGCCAGGGTGCGCAGGCTGACGCGCTCGCGCAGCCATGACGCGGCGAACGCGCTGACCACCGTGCCGAGACCGACCCCCGCGAGGAGGAGGCCGATCAGCCCGGCGTTGACGCCGAGGTCCTCGGTGGCCAGCACGATGGTGGCCAGATGGAGCGGCGCCTGGAGGAAGTTGATCGAGGTGACCATCAGCATGAGCAGGCGCAGCAGGCGCTGCCTCCAGAGGAACGACATCCCCTCCTTGAGGTCGGCCGTCACGGAGCGCCGCCCGTCGGCCGGCCGCTCTTCCTGGAACGACCCGCGCACGAACAGCAGCGAGGCCCCCGAGAGCAGGTAGGTGACCGCGTCGACGGCATAGCTCCAGACGGCACCGAGCGTGGAGTTCCTGGCGAGGCCGATCAGGACGCCGGAGAGGGCGGATCCACCGACGCCGGCCGCCGAGTCGGCCACCTCGTTGAGGGCGTTGGCGGAGGCCAGCTGCTCCTCGGGGACCAGTTTCGACAGGGCGGAGAGGTGGGCGACGGCCGAGAAGACGTGCCCGACGCCCTCCAGGAAGGCGACCGCCGCCAGGTGCGCGATCGTCAGGCTGCCGAAGGCGTAGGCGACCGGGACCGTCGCCAGTGCGGCGAAACGGCCGAGGTCGGCGACGAGCATGACGCGGCGGCGGTCCCACCGGTCGATGAACACGCCGGCCAGGAGGTTCAGCAGCAGGTACGGAGCGAGCCGGGCCGCCCCCACGAGGCCGGCCATGACGGGGGAACCGGAGAGGCCGAGCGCGAGGACCGGCACGGCCAGGTTGGACAGTGCCGTGCCCACCGACGAGACGGTGAACCCGCCCCAGACGATCATGAAGTCGCGGTTCGTCAGCAGCCCGCGCCAACGGCGCTTGGACGTCACGGCCGGCGCCGGCTCCGCCACCGGCGTGGTGTCCTCGGTCGCCATGGTCACGTCCGTCCGGCCGCACGTGCGGGGAAGGAACGCGGGGGTGCCTCGCGGCGGTCGCCTTCGGTCATTGCAGGATTGTCGACCACGGGCCGGAACAGAAGGGGCCGGATGGGCCAGCTGATCTCGATGCGGCTGGTGTGCCGGTGGCAGATGGCCGGTATGCCGGTGGCCGGTATGCCGGTGGCAGGTGTGCCGGCCACATCGCCCGCCGGAGATCCCCGACCCCGGACAGGTGCGCGACCACCGCGCGCACCTGGGCAACGCGTCCGCCCGGCGCTCGTGAGAGTCCACCGGCCCGGGCCGAACGGTACGCCCTGCGCCTTGTGGCCGGCCTCCGGCAGTGCCGCCACCGCCCTCGGCACGTCCTCGGCACGTCCTCGTCCGTTCGCTCGGACCCGCCCGCGACAGTCGGCGTCGGACCCACCCGCGACGGTCGGCGTCGGTCCCGCCTACGACCGTCGGCTTCGGTCCCGCCTACCCACCGTCAGCCAAGGGCGGCCAGGCCGCGCGCCGGGCCGGGCTACCCGGGGACCTCCGCGTCTCCGGCCATGGCGACCGGGGGCGGGACGGCCGGGAGCCGGCGCTCGCGGGCACCGGCGGCTACGGCCCGGGCGACGTCGCGTACGGCCCGACGACGCCTCCTCGGCGGACCGGACCGCGCCCCCCCTCGACGAGCCCCGCGGCATCCCCCTCCGCTTCGGCGAGCGCGTCCGGCGCCGTGCGCACCGGGGACGAAGCGGTGCGCACGCACCGTTGATCGGGCGCTCCTACAATGGCCCGGCACCGACGGAGGACGCAGATGGCACGTTTCGCGAGGACACGGACGACCGGTCCGGTGCGACGCGCCCCCGCCCCGGTGCCGCCTCCCGGGGCGCCTCGCGGGGCGCCGGGAAGCGTGCCGTGCGGAGCCGTACGTGGTGCCGTCTCGGCTGTCGGAGGCGGTCTGGAGAAGGGGGTGCCCGGTGCGCTACGTCGTTGATTCCCCGCGGGACACCGCCCGCCCGGACCCCACCGCCTCCCTGGTGGGGCGCGAACAGGACCTGGACCGCGTCCGTGAACTGCTGGGGCGGCGTTCGGACGGCACGCTGCTGCTGTCCGGGGAGCCCGGCGTCGGCAAGTCCGCGGTGCTGGACGCCCTGGCGGGGGCCGCCGCGCGGGACGGCGTCCGGGTGCTGCGCGCCGCCGGCGCCGAGTTCGAGGCCGACGTCGCCTACGCGGCCCTGAACCAGATCCTCCTCCCGCTGCACGGCGTCCTCGACCGGCTCGCCGCCCCCGGCCGGGACGCCCTGGGCGTCGCCCTGGGCTTCGGCGCCGGGGCGGCGCCCGGGCGTCTGGTGGTCTGCAACGCCGCGCTCGCCCTGCTGCGGTCGGCGGCCGAGGACGGGCCCGTCCTGCTCGTCGTGGACGACCTTCCGTGGGTGGACCGGGCCAGCGCCGCCGTGTTCGGCTTCCTCGCGCGGCGGCTGTCCGGCCTCCCCGTCCGGTTCCTCGCCGCCTCGCGCACCGGCGTGGGCAGCTTCTTCGACGGCAACGGGCTGCCGTCCTACGAGCTGCCCGCCCTGGACCGTGAGGCCGCCGCCCGTCTCGTGGACCTCCGCTTCCCGGACCTCGCGCAGCCGGTGCGCCGGCGGCTCCTGGAGGACGCGCAGGGCAATCCGCTGGCACTCCTCGAACTCCCCGGGGCCCTGCGCGCGGACCAGCGCCGGGCCCGGGAGGTCCTCCCGGCCGTCCTGCCGCTGGGCGAACGCCTGCGGTCGCTGTTCGCCACCCGGGTCCGCTCCCTGCCCGCCGCGACCCGCACCCTGCTCCTGCTCGCCGCCCTGGACGACACGGGCGACCTCGGCGTGCTGTCCGCCGCCGCGCGCGCCACGGACCGGGACGCGGACCTGGGCGACCTGGACGCGGCCGAGGTGGACGGGCTCGTACGGGTGGAGGACTCCCCGCGCCGGCTGGTGTTCCGCCACCCGCTGATCAAGTCGGCCGTCGTCGGGGAGGCCACCAGCAGAGCCCGGCGCGCGGCCCACCGCGCCCTGGCGGGAGTGCTGGCCGACAAACCGGAGCGGCGGGCCTGGCACCTGGGGGAGGCCACGCTCGAACCCGACGAGGAGGTCGCCCTCCTGCTGGAGCGGACGGCGCGGCGCATCCAGGACCGCGGGGACGCCGTCGCCGCGATCGCCGCGCTCACCCGGGCCGCGGACCTCAGCCCGCTGGACACCGACCGCGCGCGGCGGCTGGCGGAGGCCGCGTACGTGGGCGCCGAGGCGATCGGCGCGCTGAGCAGCGCGTCGGCACTGCTGGAGGACGCCCGGCGGGCCGATCCCCGGCACGGCGCCTCGCTGCGGTCCGCGACCGCGGCGGTGCAGCTCGTGCTGAACAGCGACGGTGACCTGGCGACCGCGCACCGGCTGCTGGTCGGCGCCATCGAGGAGGGCGACCACGGCTTCGACGCCGAGGACCCGGCGCTGGTCGACGCGCTGCACTTCCTGCTGCTGCTGTGCAACTACGGGGCCCGCGAGGAGCTGTGGGTCCCGTACTACGCCGCCGTCGCCAGGCTGCGGCCCGCTCCCCCGCCGCTGCTGCTGGTGGCCGCCCGCACCTGGGGCGACCCGGCGCACGCCGACGCGGCGACCCTGCGGGAGCTGGACGGGATCGTCGCCGGCGCGGCCGACGAGACCGACCCGGCCCGGATCGTCCGGGTGGGGACCGCCGCGCTGTACCCGGACCGGCTGGCGGGGGTGCGCGAGGCGGCCTGGCGGCTGGTGCGGCAGGGCCGGGACGGCGGTGCGGTGCGCCGGCACATCGGCGCCCTGCTGCACCTGTGCCTGGAGGACTACCACCGGGGGAAGTGGGACTCGGTCCTGGAGCTGTCCGAGGAGGGGCTGACGCAGTGCGCGGAGTCCGGGTACACCGTGTGCACCTGGTTCTTCCAGTACACCAAGGGCCTGGTGACCGCGTCGCGCGGGGACACCGGGACGGCGCACGCGCTCGCCGAGGCGATGATCAACTGGGCGGCTCCCCGCGGCATCCGGGAGGCCGCCCACTGCGCCCTGCACGTGCACGCCCTCGCGGACATCGCCGACGGCGACTTCGACGCGGCGTTCGGCCGGGTGACCGCCATCAGCCCGGCCGGCGAGTTCCCCCCGTACGTCGCGCACGCGTCGTGGGTGTTCTTCGAGCTGGTGGAGTCGGCCGTGCGCACCGGCCGGCGGGAGGCCGCGGTGGCACACGTGCGCGCCCTGCGCGAGGAGACCGGCATCGGCGGGCTCTCGCCCCGGCTGGGCCTGCTCGCGGACGCCGCCGAGGCGCTCGTCACGAGCGACGACGCCGAGGCGGCCCGCCTGTTCGCAGGTGCTCCGGCCGCCGCCGACGCGGAGCGGTGGCCGTTCACGGTGGCCCGGGTGCGCCTCGCCCAGGGGGAGCGGCTGCGCCGGTCCCGGGCGCTGTCCGACTGCAAGGCGCCGCTGACGGCCGCGCTGAAGACCTTCGAGCACCTCGGGTCCACCGCCTGGGCGGAGCGCGCGCGCAAGGAACTGCGCGCGGCCGGCCGGGTCGTGCCGCACGGTGAGGGCGGGACGGGGGCCGCACTCACCGCGCAGGAACGCGAGATCGCGGAGCTGGCCGCCACCGGCCTGACGAACAAGCAGATCGCGGAACGGCTGTTCATCTCGCACCGGACCGTCGGCGCGCACCTGTACCAGATCTACCCCAAGCTCGGCATCGCGTCCCGGGTGGCCCTGCGGGACGCCCTGCGACGGCTGGACCCCTGAGGCGACGGGCGCCGTGGCCCCGCCCTGCGGGCCCGAGGGGTGCGTTCGCGGGAGCGTCCCGGGGGAAGCCCGGACGACGGCCGGGGACGCGTGACCGCCGGGACCGCCCAAATCCCCCGAACCGCCCGCCGGGCCCGGTTCCCCGCCCCCACGACATGAGCGGAGAACCGGGCCCTCACCTCGGCCGGCGCCGGTCAGCGGCGGCCGAAGGTGCTTCCCGAGCAGGTAACGGACGGCACCCCCGCCCGGGTTCACGGGGCGGAACCTTCTTCCCGGCGGCTCGGGCATCCCCGGGCCGCAGCCTCTTCACCGGGGGCGCCGCTCCACGTAACCGCCTTGACAGGTGACGATGACACATGGGAGCCTCCCGTCACCGGTCAGAACGGTTACCCACTAATGAGGGAAGTCCCATGACAGTCGTGCGGTTCCATCTCGTCTCCCAGCTCAGCCCGCAGGACGTGCTGGGGGTGCTGACCGACTTCGGCCCCTCCCGCGCGGACGCCTGGCCCACCATCGACGCGGAGCACTTCCAGATCCACGAGCTGGGCGACACCTGGGCGGAGGTCACCGAGGGCACCGCCGCCGCCTGGGAACGCGCGCGTTACGAGTGGACGCCGGGCGGCGACACCGTCACCATCACCACCCTCGACTCCAAGCTCTTCGGCGCGGGTGGCGGCTGGGTCTTCAGGATGACCCCCGAGGACGGCGGCACCCGGGTCGACGTCGAGCTGACGCGGCGGCCCAGCACGGTAAAGGGCAAGATGCTCGCCTCGCTGCTGCCGCTGGTGGCGCCGTCGTCCCTGCGCAAGTCGTTCGCGGCGCCCCTACGGGGCAAGTGAACCGGACCGGCGGCCCCGCCCGCCGGCCTCCGGCCGCACCCGGGCCCTGAGCGCCCCGCTCACACCTAAGCACGCCCCCGTACTCCTGATCCACCAGAAACCCACGCCTGCTCGCGCTTCGACACGTACGCTCTCCAACGACGCGTCTGACGACATGTCATCGAGCCGACGTCCACGTCCGGCTCTCCCTCACGCCCCGAGCACGGAACCGACGTGAACGAGTTACACCCCGGCCGCAGACGTCTGCTGAAGATGCTCGACTGCTGCCGCCCCGACCGCCGAGGCGACACCGGTATCCGGGGCGTCTGCCGGCGGACGACCGTGCTGCTTTGCGGGGCATCACGTACGTGCTGTGCAAGAACGTGAGCTGGAGAGACGTACCCGCCGAACGGACCGGCTGCAGCGGGGTGACCGCTTGGCGGCGGCCACGGGACCGGACCGAGGCCGGCGTCTGGCCACGCCCGCACGAAGTCCTCCTGACCGAGCTGCGCAAGG
This sequence comes from Streptomyces sp. NPDC014656, assembly GCF_043084305.1. NCBI lineage: Bacteria > Bacillati > Actinomycetota > Actinomycetes > Kitasatosporales > Streptomycetaceae > Streptomyces > Streptomyces sp. NPDC014656. The sequence continues at coordinate 91,527 of NZ_JBIBZN010000009.1, read as the reverse complement.
CAGGCCTGCTCGACATGGACGACTGCGCGATCGACGGCTCGCACATCCGGGCCCTCAAGGGGGGCTCACACCGGACCTTCGCCGGTCGACCGCGCCCGGCCGGGCAGCAAGCACCACCTGATCGTCGACCGCCAGGGCACACCCCTCGCCGTGCCCCCGACCGGCGGAAACAGGCACGACGTCACGCAGCTGACGCCGCTGCTGGACTTGATCCCCCGCATCCGAGGACTTCGCGCGCGGCCTCGGCACCGGCCAGGCCGGCTGTTCGCCGACCGCGGCTACGACTACGGCAAGTACCGCCGCATCCTCCGAGTTCGCGGCATCGCACCGAAGATCGCCCGACGCGGCGTCCCACACGGTTCCGGACTGGGCAGGACACGCTGGGTCGTCGAGCGGACCTCCACCTCGGACTGCTCCAACTCGCCTGCAGCATCATCTGCTTGCGTCGCCTACGAACCTCGTTCTGAAAGATCAGTAAGGGGCGACACGCCGGAGTCGGTGGCAGGGCAGCGAGTAGGCTCCTCGCCTTCGGACGCTGAACTCAGGTGAGGTCGAAGGTGACGCTCCCAGAGCCGTCCCAGCCTGGTGCCTCCGTGAGCGTGAGGGTTCCATCCTCTGCCTCGCCGACTCGCACCATGATGGCGCCGCGATCCTCGCCGGGAAACGCAAGGGAGAAGTGGGGATCCATCTCCATGAGGAAGTCCCAGCCCTCGCGCTGGGTCGTGTCCAGGACGTTGACATGCCGACCGGCTGCCCGCCACTTGCCGACCGCGTCGACAGTGACGGTGATGTCGATGTCGTACATCTCAAGGCAAGTCGAGTGATTGGCCCACCATTCGAGGCGGCCCTGACCCACGAATCGATCCATGAGCACACTATGCACGGCGCGTAGGCCGAACGGGCGAGCCTGTACGGCCACCGGTCGTCGTGGGTCAGGCCGCGAGACAAAGCTGCATGGGGCAGCCCGGGCAGGTCCTTGCCGACTCCGGACCTCACTCCGAAACCATCAGTGAGCGACGAGGTGTGGCAGCACGCGGAGCTGTCGTTGCGCGAGTGGAAGCCGTCCCCCGCCCACGCCAGGCTGCTGGAGCAGCACGGCTTCACGGTCCGGTGGGGCCCGGCCGGCCTCCCGGCCGCGTTCGTCGCCACGTACGGCACGCACGGCACGTACGGCCCCGTCATGGGCCTCGACGCCCAGTACGACGCCCTCCCCGGTCTGTCGCAGAAGAAGGGCATGGCCGTCCACGATCCCCTCGTGCACCACTACGACGCCTACGGACCCACCTGCGGCACCGGCCACGGCGACGCGCACAACTGCCTCGGCGCGGGCGAGGAACAGCTCGTCGGCAAGGCCTACGCGGTGAAGGAAGGCGTGTACGACGGCGTCGACGCCTTTCTCGGCGCCTCCGGGCACGGCGGCGGCGCGCCCGACGTGACCCCCGACATGTGCTCCATCTGGTTCTTCGTCCGCGGAGGCAGCCCGGCCCGCGCCAAAGTCCTCTGCGACAAGATCGTGGGGTGCGCCGAGGTGGGCATGCCGACCGGCCTCACCCGCCGACGGCCTGCACCGGCGGCCTGGCGGCCTACACCGCCGGCATCAGCCGGCAGGCTCCCACCGCCGTGCTGCTCTCCGCGGCCTGCCCGCCCCCGGCATCCCGAACCACACCAGGGGCGCCACCGCGACGGCGGGCACCCACGTCGGCCACCAGGCGACGCCGTCCGCCGCGCGCTGCCTGGCGGCGGGCGCGATCTGCCTGATCGAGCAGGCGGAACCGCTGGACGCGATGAAGCAGGAGTTCAAGGACCGTACCGAGGGCGTCGCGTGGGCCTCGATGATCCCGGACGGCACCCAGCCCCCGCTGTACGGGCCTCCGGCCTCGTTGCCGGCCGCCGCCGGGCGTGACCTGGCCGGTCCCCCGGTGGCGGCCCGCGAGCGGCTCGGCACCACCGGCCCCGGCCTCACCGGCCCCGGCCTCGCCCCGGTGACCTGACGGCCCCGGCGCCCCACCCGCTCCCCCGCCCGCGGTGTCACGTCCCCCGTCCACGGCGGGCGGGAGTTCTTCCGTCGCGGCGCGGGCGGTGTCACCGTGACGACAGACCGGCGGGCCGGCCTGCGGCACCTGCCGCGCGGACCGTTCCCCAGGTGCCGGCGGTACCGCGCGCTCCGCCCCCGCCGGATGTCGTCCGGCGGGGGCGGGACCGGCCTGCGGCGTCCTTCGTCGGGGGCCGGGGCGCGGCGTGGTGCGGTGCGGGTCAGGCGGGCCGGGTGCGCGCCTGGCGGGACTTCCGGCCCAGCAGCAGGGCCTGGAGGATGAACCAGACTCCGCCGCCGGTGGCGTACACCGAGAGCACGTCGAGCGAGGGATCGGCGCCCGCGGCCTGGATGTTGTAGAAAACGCCGACGACGAAGGACAGTCCGCCCGAGATGAGGGTCGGCCACTGCCCGCCCAGTTCGGGGCCGCGCCGCCGCACTCCGACGATCACCTGGGCCGCCCCGGAGACGACGGCCCAGGCACCGAACACGTGGAGCACGGGCGCCTCGCCCCCCGCCCCCGCGAGGCCGATCGCGACGGCGGCCAGCGTGCTCAGTACGCCGTTGAAGGCGGTGACCCGGCGCTCGGGGCCGTCGGGGACGGCGCAGTGGTCGATCAGCGAGGACACCGCGTCGATCAGCGGGTAGGCGACCAGCAGCGTGATCGCCACGGCGTCGACGTCCTCGTGGGCTCCGGCGAACGCGAGGGCCCACGCCACGGCGAGGACGCCACGGCCCAGGTACAGCCTCAGCAGGGAGGAGCGTTCACCGGCCGCCGCCGAGGTCGGGGCGGTCGGGGTCGGGGCGGTCGGGGTCTGCGTGCTCATGAGGGGTCCGGCCTTTCTCGGTTCGGCGGATCAGGCCGCGGGTTCAGTACCGGGACGGGGAGACGCAGCGGAAGCTGGTCGCCTCGGCGAGGTCGCCGTAGCCCTTGTAGTGGGACACCTGGGGGTAGCGGCACAGGTTGCGCTCGACCTGCTCGCCGTCGGCGTTCACCAGCGTGGCGGGCAGTGTCCTGGGCGCCTTGCCCCGCTCGACCCAGGCGGTGAGGGCGGCGAGGCCGTCGGTGGAGCCGTCCTGGCCGTTCAGGCCGCAGTGGTCGGTGCCCGGGGCGAGGAACAGGCGGTAGAAGTCGTCGACGTTCCCGGCGCCGCCCGTCTTCCGCTCGACCTGCTGGCGGTACTTCACGGTGCCCTGGGTGGGGATGAACTGGTCGGCGCCGCCGTGCCAGGTCAGCAGCTTGCCGCCGGAGTCGCGGAAGGCGGACAGGTCGGCGTCGTCGGTGCCGATGATCTCGTCGTACTCGGCCCGGGACTGCCGGAACAGCTCGGTGAACCGGCTGTACGTGACGGTCGAGAGGTCGAAGGACGGGTCCTTCTTCACCCAGTGGGTGAGCCAGTAGGCGGGCACCGGGAAGGGCGCGCCCTTGACGGTGCCGTCGGTGTCGACGACGGTGCCGGCCAGGCCCTTCAGGTCCGCGCCGACGGGGACGCCGGGCCACAGCTTCTTGCCGGTCGTGGTGCGCGGGCCGTCCCAGATCTTGCGGACGACGGCCGCGTCGGCGGCGGAGATGGTCAGCTCCTCGCCCTCGCACACGACCTTCGTGCCGATCAGCCGGCGCGGGTCGAAGTCGCAGCGGGAGGCGTCGTTGACCAGCCCGTCCCGGGCCCCGTCGAGCTTGTCGCACGCCTTGACGGCGGCGTCGGTGAAGGCGTCCAGCTCACAGCCGGTCGGGTAGGTCTTCTCGTTGTTCATGACGACCTGCGGCCACAGGGTGGCGACCTCGTACTCGTCCCAGCTGATGGCCGGCGCGTCGGCGAGGATGCCGTCGTAGTCGTCCGGGTAGCGCTGCGCCTCCATGTAGCCCTGGCGGCCGCCGGTGGAGCAGCCGGTGAAGTAGGCGTACGAGGCGCGCTTGCCGTAGACCGAGGCGACGACGGCCTTGCCGACGACGGCGGCCTCGTGCTGGGAGCGGGAGGCGAAGTTCTCCAGCGGCGCCTTGTCGACCCCGCCGTCGCCGTCCAGCGCCCAGCTCACGTCGAGGACGTCTCCGACTCCGGCGTCCGTCGTGGTGGCGGCGTAGCCGTTCTTCACGGCGGTGCCGAGCCCGACGCCGTTGTCCCCGGCGAGGTAGGCGCTGCCGCCGAGTGCCTGGAAGCGCCCGTTCCAGCCCTGCTCGGGCAGCCAGGTCCTGATCTTGGCGTGGTCGCCGTCGCCCGGGTGGGTGAGGGTGACGGTCACCTCGCAGAAGGCCGGCACGCCGCTGACCTCGCCGCCGAGGAGACCGGAGCCCTTGATGGTGCCGCCCGCCTGTCGGACCGCCGTCACGGACTCCACCTCGGTGCCGGCCGGGGCCTTCACCGGCACGGTCCGGCAGTCGAGGGGCGTGGAGGCGGTGGAGGTCTCGGTCTCCGCCGAGGCGGTCGGGAGGTACACGGCCGCGGCGAGCGGCACACCGGCCGCGACAGCAACCAGAAGTCGTCGTCTCATTGAAAGTCCGTCCAGGAGGTAGGAGTGCACTTGGTCGCGTCGCGACACGTGTGAACGAAAGGCGAGGAGGCGAGGAGGCGTGGACCGGAGCTCGAAGCTCGAAGTCGGAACTTCGAACTCTGAACTCCGAACTCGAAGCTCGAAACTCCGAACTCGGAGCTCGGGCTCGGAAATGGAGCCCAAAAGATCGGAACTCGCGGTGCGCCGAAGACTGATCGGAACCTTATCACCGGTTAGACCGGTGACGAAAGAGGGAGGTGGACCCATCCGGTCACCCCTCCGGTTCCACCCGCCACGGCGACGGGCAAGCCCAGCCTGGCGCCTCGCCGAGCGCGGGAGAACAGTCAGTTGACGGTCGGCTCCAGGCGCGCACGGCACCCGTCATGCGTGAAACGTGTTAAGCCGTGCGCCGGGTTCGGGCCCCGCTCGCGGTCCACGGCCACAGGGCACCGGCGTCCACCACCGGTCCGACGGGCGACTCCCCTGACACGTACGACACGTATCCCGTCGCCCGCAACGGGCCGGACGCCCGCACACCCGCTCCACACTTCTTCGTGGTTCCCGGCACGGCCCGCCCGTGTTCCGCCCGCCCGGCTCCGCCGGGCTGGTACGGTGAAAGGGAGACAGGTTGTCGATCGAGGAGTCACAGACGTGGTGGGTGAAGACGACATCTCCGGGTGAGATCCGGATCTGACGGCCACCGGCCGGCGCTCGGAAGCGCTGCCGCCGAAGTGGTCCGTTTCGTCGTACCCCTTTTCCACCGTCTTCCCAGGGCAGGGGCCCAAGCTCTGCCCTCAGCTCCTTCGAGGTCTCTCATGTCCGACGCAGCCATCGTCTGTTCGAACCTCTCCTTCGTCTGGCCCGACGACACCCCGGTCTTCCACGACCTGTCCTTCAGCGTCACCCCCGGCCGCACCGGCCTGGTCGCGCCCAACGGCTCCGGCAAGTCCACCCTGCTCAGGCTGATCGCCGGCGAACTCAAGCCCACCACTGGATCCGTGCACGTCAGCGGCGTCCTCGGCTACCTCCCGCAGAGCCTGCCCCTGACCGGGGACCTCACCGTCGCCGAGGTCCTCGGCATCGCCGAGGTGATCCGCGCCCTGGACGCCGTCGAGTCCGGCGACGTCGACGAGAAGCACTTCACCACCATCGGCGACGACTGGGACGTCGAGGAGCGCACCCGCGCCCAGCTCGACCGGCTGGGCCTGGCCGACCTCACCCTGGACCGCAGCCTGGGCACCCTCAGCGGCGGCCAGGTCGTCTCCCTCGGCCTCGCCGCCCAGCTGCTCAAGCGCCCCGACGTCCTCCTCCTCGACGAGCCCACCAACAACCTCGACGCGCAGGCCCGCCACCACCTCTACGACGCCCTGTCGGACTTCAACGGCTGCCTGCTCCTCGTCAGCCACGACCGCGCGCTGCTCGACCGCATGGAACGCATCGCCGAACTCGGCAGCGACGAACTCCGCCTCTACGGCGGCGACTTCACCGCGTACGAAGAGGCCGTCCGCGCCGAGAAGGAGATCGCCGAGAAGAACGTCCGCAACGCCGAACAGGAACTCAAGCGCGAGAAGCGCGAGGCCCAGCAGGCCCGCGAGCGCGCCGACCGCAGGGCCAGCAACGCCTCGAAGAACCTCAAGAACGCCGGCCTGCCGCGCATCTTCGCCGGCAACATGAAGCGGGGCGCGCAGGAGGCGGCGGGCAAGTCGAACACGATGCACGCCGCCCGGGTCGGCGAGGCCAAGGCCCGCCTGGACGAGGCGGGGCGCGCGCTGCGCGAGGAGGCGCGCCTCACCCTGGAACTGCCGGACACCCACGTGCCCGCCGGCCGCAACCTGTTCACCGGCGAGCGGATGCGGGTCCGGCTCGGTGACGCGGACGTGTTCGCCGCGGGCGGCGTCGACCTGTCGGTCCGCGGCCCGGAGCGCATCGCGCTGACCGGCCCCAACGGCGCCGGGAAGACCACCCTCCTGCGGCTGATCACCGGTGACCTCGCCCCGGACGGCGGGGAGATCAAGCGGAACGACGGCCGCGTCGCCTATCTCTCCCAGCGTCTCGACCTGCTGGACCTGAACCTCACCGTCGCGGAGAACTTCGCCGCGTTCGCCCCCGAACGGCCCGAGGCGGAGCGCATGAACCTCCTCGCCCGCTTCCTCTTCCGAGGGCCCCGCGCCCACCTCCCGGTCGGCGTCCTCTCCGGCGGCGAGCGGCTGCGCGCCACCCTGGCCTGCGTGCTGTGCGCCGAACCGGCCCCGCACCTCCTGCTGCTCGACGAGCCCACGAACAACCTCGACCTCGTCAGCGCGGGCCAGCTGGAGAGCGCCCTCAACTCCTACCAGGGCGCCTTCATCGTCATCAGCCACGACGAGCGGTTCCTCGCCGAGATCGGGATCGACCGCTGGCTGCGGCTGGCCGACGGGGTGCTGAAGGAGACGGGAGCCCCGGCGGTGTGAGCCGCCGGCGTGCGACCTGGCCCGCCCGAGGCTCCGCGCCCGGCGGGCCGACCACCGACCACCCCGGACGGACTCCCGTGCCCCCACCCGCCCTGCTCGCCCACGACCTCGTCCGCAGCCTCGGCGGCCGACGCGTCCTCGACGGCGTCTCCCTGACCGCCTCCCCGGGCCACCGGATCGGCCTGATCGGGGAGAACGGCGTCGGCAAGTCCACCCTCCTGCGGGTGCTCGCCGGCGTCGACGAACCCGACGCGGGAAGCGTCACCCGCCCGGCGGACCTCGGCCTCCTCCACCAGGAGATGCCGTTCGACGCCGCCTCGACCCTCGCCGCCGTGCTCGACGAGGCACTCCGCGAAGCCCGCGAGGACCTCGCGGAGCTGGACCGGCTCGGCGGGGAACTCGCCCGGGCCCCGGAGGACGACCCCGGCCACCGGGAACTCCTCGACGCCTACGGCAGGCGGCTGGAGCGGACCCAGGACCGGGAGTCCTGGGACGCCGACCGCCGCGCCGCCCTGGTGCTGGACGGCCTCGGTCTCGGCGCGGTGGCGCACGACCGCCCGCTCGGGTCCCTCTCCGGCGGGCAGCGCGGCCGGCTCGCCCTGGCCGCGCTGCTCGTCCGGCGCCCCTCCGCCCTGCTCCTCGACGAACCCACCAACCACCTCGACGACGGGGCCGCCGCGTTCCTGGAGGAGCAGGTCCGCTCGCTGCCCGGCGCCGTGGTGGTCGCCAGCCACGACCGGGCGTTCCTCGACGCCGTCTGCACCGACCTGGTCGACCTCGACCCGGCGGTGGACGGCCCGGTCCGCTACGGCGGGAACTACAGCGCCTACCTGTCCGGGAAGCGCGCCGAACGGGAGCGCTGGGAACGGCGGTACGCCGAGGAGCAGGAGGAACTGGAGGAACTGCGGCGGTCGGCGGGCGTGACCGCGCACCGGCTCGCACCGGACCGGGGCCGCGTCGACAACGAGAAGATGGGCTACGGCCACCGGGCGGGCCGGGTGCAGAGCCAGATCTCCCGCCGGGTGCGCAACGCCACCCGGCGCCTCGAAGAACTGGAGCGGGCCCAGGTGCCCGAGCCGCCGCGCCCCCTGCGGTTCGCCGGCGGTGACCTGGCGGCCGGGTCGGAGGAGGGCCCGCGGCCGCTGGTGGCCCTGCGCGACGTACGGGTCCCGGGCCGGCTGGCACTGGACGGCCTGGAGGTGGCGGCGGCCGACCGGCTGCTGGTCACGGGAGGCAACGGGGCGGGCAAGTCGACGCTGCTCGGCGTGCTCGCCGACCGTCTCCCGGCTGGGGGCGAGGTGCGCCGGCGGCGCGGGCTGACGGTGGGGCTGCTCACCCAGGACACCGTGTTCGACCGCCCCGAACGCACCGTGCGCGACACCTACGAGCTGTCGGTGGGCGCGGCGAGGGCCGAGCGGGTGCCGCTGGCCTCCCTCGGACTGCTCCACGAGGCGGACCTGGGCAGGCCGGTCGGGCACCTGTCGGTGGGGCAGCGGCGCCGGCTGGCACTGGCGCTGCTCGTGGCCCGCCCGCCCCAGCTCCTGCTGCTCGACGAGCCGACCAACCATCTCTCGCCCCGCCTGTGCGACGAACTGGAGGAGGCGCTGGGCACCGGTTCGGGCGCGATCGTGGTGGCCAGCCACGACCGGTGGCTGCGCCGCGGCTGGCAGGGCCGCGAGCTCCGGCTGGAGCCGGTCCGCGCCCCCCGGCAGGAGGAGGCACCGGCCCGGTCCTGACGCCCGTGCGCCCCGGGAGGCACGGGCCCCGGCCCGTCCCTTGCGCCCCGAGGGAGTCACCTGTCAAGATGGTGACGTGAATCTTGACCATGCCTTCGTCTGTGGACACCCGGCGCTCGACTTCGCGGCCACCCTCCGGGCCCGGCGGTCGACCCGGTTCGAGATGTTCGTGACCCCGGAGCGGCTGAACGCCTGGTACCTGGAGTCCGGACTCGTGGACGCCATCACCCCCGGCGACGAGAAGGACGTCCGGGAGGCGATCACGGTACGCGAGGCCCTCTACCGGCTGATCACCGACCGCCGCCTCGGCGAGGACTACGACCGCGAGGCGCTCGCCCTGCTCAACGGAGCGGCGCGCAGGATCCCCGTGACGCCGCAGCTCACCGTGACGGGCCGGCACACCGAGGCCACTCCCGAGCAGGCGCTGGCGACCGTCGCCCGGCAGGCCGTCGAGCTGCTCAGCGGCCCGGACGTGCCCCTGCTGAAGGAGTGCGGCAACCCCGAGTGCACCCGCGTCTACATCGACCGGTCCCGCGGCATGCGGCGCCAGTGGTGCGGCATGGAGTCCTGCGGCAACAAGCACAAGGCCGCCGCCTACCGCGCCCGCAAGAAGACCACGGCGGGCGCGGGCGCGTGACGACGGCCTGACCCCGGATGCGCCGTCCCGGTCCCGCCGCCCGAGTGCCGGCGGCGGACGGTCCGGAGGCGTTCAGGGGCACGGGGCCCAGGGGCCGCGGTGGGCGGAGGCGTCGCCCGAGCTGAGGACGGTGACGATGTCCTCGCAGAAGCGCCGGTACTCCCGCTCCCGCTCGGCGGGCAGGGTCACGGGCCCGTCGGCCGCCGGGAGCGCGACGTGCCGCAGCGCGGCGAGGAGTCTTCGCGGCGGCGGCAGCAACAGCACCTGCAGGACGCGGCGGAAGACGTCGGCCGGCCCCCGGTCCCGGTCCGGCTGCCCGGCGCCCGGCCGGGCCGCTGCCCGGCCCGGCGTCGCGGGCAGCGCGCGGTCGCGCGCTGCGAACAGGTCGAGGCAGGCCGTCAGATGCGCCAGTTCGACCGCCGTCACCTCGATCGGGTACAGGCTCGTGAGCCGCTCGCCCCGCGTGCCGTACAGCACGTACCCGGCGGGCCCGCCGGACGCGGGGCCGGTCCTGCCCGTGTGCCGTTCCTGCCACAGGGGCAGTTTCAGCAGGACCTGCACCCAGCTGTCGTAGGCGTCCGAGATGATCCGTCCGTCGTCGGTTTCCAGCCCGGCGGCGTGGAGCCGGTGGAGATGACGGAGAAGCGGTTCCTCAAGGCTCTGGAACTTCGCGGAGAACACGGGATCGTCGGGGACCAACGCGTACACCGGACTCCTCCCCTCACCAGTACGGCGGCTCGTGGCGGCGAGTCGTCCGGTCGGCCGCGGGTTCCTCCCCGCCCGCCCGACGCTCTCAGCATCCCGGCACACATGTCGCCTGTCAAAGCCCTGTCGGGCGGTTTGCAGACACATGGCGGCCGGCCCGGCAGGCCAGGCCGGCCCGTGGCACACCACGCGTGCGATGAGTTGACATACATGTGGCATATGGCGGCCCTGTCCGCCGGGGCCCCGGGCGGGCGGGGGCCCGGCGACCGCGACGCGCCCTGGCTCCCGGGCGCACGGTGGGGCCGCGTCCCCGACCGGGCGGCACAGGTCGCACGCCCCGCACGGACGAACGAATGCCGCCATCGGCTGCGTGCGCGGGCACACCGGCGCTTATCGTGAAAGGTGAACATGCCCGGCGTACCGTCCGGCGTCGACACTTATCTGCACAGGGGGCTCACCGTGAGTACCATGCGCAGCGACATCCATATCGAGGGAGTGAAACGGTTGTGACAGACGAGTCGACCGGCACGCTCCGGTCGCGGCTGGTGGACCAAGCCGCGTCGGACCTGGAGGAGAACCGCCGCCGTCAGCAGGAACTGACGGAGCGGATCGCGGTGCTGCGGCAGGAGGAAGCCCTCCTGACGGGCATTCTGGACCTCGCCCAGCGGTACGAGGGCTTCGCGGACCCGTCCCGGCTGCCCGAGCAGCTGCAGGACGAGCCCGTCCTCCCGAAGGCGAAGCGCGCGTCCGCCGGTACGGCGGCGCGACGCGCGGGGACGGCCCGGACCGCTCCGGCGGGCGCCTCGTCGAAGGCGGGCGCGAAGGGGAAGTCGCGCCGGATCCTGCTCGGTGACCTCCTGCTGGAACTGCTCGGCCGGCACGACGGGCCCCGGCCCGCGAAGGAGCTGCGGGACGAGCTGATGGCGAAGCACCCGGACCGCGACCCGACCCCGCAGGTGGTGCGCAACACCCTTGAGTCGCTGGTCGCCAAGGGCCGGGTCCGGCGCCACAAGGAGCAGCGTTCCGTGATGTACACCGTGATCGGCGGTCGCTCGGAGGGCTGACGCCTCCCTCGTCCCTTCCTCCGTCGCGATACGTGTGAGCGCTGTGCCCGCGTGGCGGGCCCGGCGCCGTGGGGCGGCGGTCAGCCGCGCCACGTGTTGTCGAACGCGTCGGTCTCGACGCTCCGGCGCAGTCGTACGGCCTCCGGCTCCGTCACCGCCTCCCCCACCGCCGCCGGCACCGTGGCGACGGCGTCGTCCCCGTCCGGCCCGTACCCGTCCGGGCCGTACCCGTCCGGGCCGTTCCCCCCGCCGGTGTCCGGCGGGAGGCCGCCGATCGCCAGGACGGCCGCCAGGGTCATGAGGACCGGGTCACCGGAGGCGAGGCGCTCCCGGGCACGGAAGTACTCCGGCGGGTCGGCCGGCGCGGTCGGTACGGACCGCGGCAGCGGCCCGTACCCGCGCGGGCGGGCGGTGGGGCCGGCCCGTTGCAGTTCCAGGGCGTAGGCGGCGGCGAGCTCCTCGCCCCGGCGCCACAGCCAGTCCCGGACCGTCTCCCCGGGCCCTCCGGCGACGGCGGAGGCGAGTGCCCGGGCGAGCAGGCGGTCGCCGGGGGCCGTCCGGCGGCCGGTCGCCATCCAGGGTCAGTGCCCCGGTGGCCAGCAGGTCGGCGGCCCCGGCCAGCGCGAGGGAGAGGCCGTCCCGCTCCACGGCCCGGCCGGCGGGCAGGCCCGGGGCGATGAGCGCGAGATCGCGTGCCGTGGTCACGAGTCCCTCCGGGTCTCCAGCAGGCGCAGCCACACCTCGCTGATCGTGGGGAAGGCGGGCACCGCGTGCCAGAGGCGTTCGACGGGCACCTCTCCGGTGATGGCGACGGTCGTCGAGTACAGCAGTTCGGCGACGCCCGGCCCGGCGAAGGTGGCTCCGACGACGACCTGCCGGTCGCGGTCGATCAGGACGCGGGCCCTGCCCCGGTAGTCGGGACGGTACTGGACGGCGCCCGCGAGCCGGCCGAGCTCGTAGTCGACGACCTCGACGTCCCGGCCGGTGCGCTCGGCCTCCGCGGTGGTCAGGCCCACGGTGGCGATCTCGGGGTCGGTGAACACCACACCGGGTACGGCCTCGGTGTCGGCGGTACTGCTGTACGGCGTCCAGCGTCCCGGGTCGGGCCGCTCGCCGCGCGCCCGGGCGGCGATGACGGAACCGGCGATGCGGGCCTGGTACTTGCCCTGGTGGGTGAAGAGGGCGCGGCGGTTGACGTCGCCGACGGCGTACAGCCACTCCCCGGGGGCCCCGGTGACCGTCAGGCTGTCGTCGGTCGCGAGCCACTCCCCCGGAACCAGCCCCAGGGCGTCCAGCCCGAGGTCCTCGGTGCGCGGGGCGCGGCCGGTGGCGAAGAGGACCTCGTCGGCGACGACGCCGGTGCCGTCCGACAGGGTGAGGCGGGCCGCTCCGTCGGGTACGCGCTCCGCCGCCACGACCGAGACGCCGAAGCGTACGTCGGCACCCGCTTCCCCCAGCCGTTCGGTGACCAGCTCCCCCGCGAAGGGCTCCATGCGGGGCAGCAGGCCCTCCCCAGGGGCGAGCAGCACCACCCGGCTGCCCAGCGCCTGCCAGGCGGTGGCCATCTCGACGCCCACCACGCCCGCGCCGACGACCGCCAGGCGGCCGGGCGGCTTCCGGGCGCTGGTCGCCTCCCGGCTGGTCCAGGGCCTGAGCTCCGCGATGCCGGGCAGCGGGGGCAGGGCCGCGCGGCTGCCGGTGCACACCGCGACGGCGTGCCGGGCCCGCAGGCGTACCGTGTCGCCGTCCGGGGTCCGCACCGACACCTCGCGCTCCCCCGCGAGACGGCCGTGGCCGCGCAGCAGGTCGATGCCGGCCGACGCGACCCACGCGACCTGGTCGTCGTCCTGCCAGCCGGCCGACATGCGGTCGCGGTGGGCGAGGACGGCGTCGACGTCCAGCGGGTTCCCGACGGCGGGGTCGATGCCCGGGACCCGCAGGGCGTCGGCGCGGAGCAGCGCCGGGCGCAGCAGGGCCTTGCTGGGTTCGCACGCCCAGTACGAGCACTCTCCGCCCACCAGTTCGCTCTCCACGATGACGGTGCTCAGGCCGGCGGCGGCGGTGCGGTCCGCCACGTTCTCGCCGACGGGTCCGGCGCCGATCACGATGACGTCGTACGTGCGGGTGTCCTCGGTCGTCACGGGTCTCCTCCAGGGGGTGGGAAGGGGCCGGCGGGCGGGTGGCGGCGCCCGCCGGAAGGGGCGGTCCCGGCGCGGCGGGGCCGGACGGTGCCGCGCCGGGACCGGGTCTCAGCGGCCGGGGGCGCGCTCGGTGACCTCCTGGAGGAACCACTCGTTGCCGTCGGGGTCGGTGAACGCGGCGAAGGTGCCGTAGCTGGCCCGCTCGGGGTGGGGGCCGGGAACCCGGTGGGAGCCCCCGGCGTGGCGGAAGGCGCCGGTCTCGTCGCGGAACGGCCCGGAGACCGCCAGGCCGCGGGACTCCAGCTCCTTCCGCGCCTCGACGACGTCGGTGACGGTCAGCTGCAGGCCGTGGAGCGTGCCCGGCTCCTGCAGGGTGACGCCCTCCCCGAAGATGACCGAGCACTCGGAGCCCGGCGGGGTGACCTGCACGATCCGGTAACCGTCGTGGATCGGGAAGTCCGCGTCGAGACGCCACCCGAGGCGTCCGGCGTAGAAGTCCTTGGCGCGGTCCACGTCGGACACCGGCAGAACGACGACTTCGAGCTTCATGTCCATGGTTGTGCTCCTGCTGGTCGGTGGTCCGGGTTCGGACCGTGATGTGGATGCCGGCTTCCGGGGGCGGACACGGCAGTGCGGCGCGGACACCGGACGGACCACGTCGCCCGCGGGGGGGTGTGGAGAGCACGGGGCCCGCGGTCTGTGGGGCCGTCAGGCGGCGTCGGCCACGATGACGACGGGGACGTTGTCGCGCGTGGCCTTGGAGTAGGGGCAGATCTGGTGGGCGGCGTCGGCCAGTTCCTGTGCGGTGGTCCGGTCGACGCCGCCGAGGACGGGACGCAGGACGGCCGAGAGGGAGAACTGGTCGTCGTCGCCGTGCGTGAGGGTGATCTCGGCGGTGATGGTGGTGCTGGTCAGCCGGACCTTGCGCAGGGACGCGGCGCGGCGCAGCGCGCCGAGGAAGCAGGCGGCCCAGCCGGCGGCCAGGAGCTGTTCGGGATTGGTCGCGGCGCCGGAACCGCCCAGCTCCTCGGGCAGGGCGAGGCTGGTCTCCAGCAGGCCGTCGGAGGAGCGGACACGGCCGCCGTTGCGGCCCTCCCCGTCGACGTCGACAACGGCGGTGTAGGTGACTGCCATGGCGGGTGCTCCCCATCGGGGTCGAAGGATCGTGGAACGCCTTCCCACCGGGACCTGTCGTCACCGGTTGAGGCGGTGACGCAAGCATGGCAGCCTCACGCGTCACCCGTCAAGACGGTGACGCACGTGTGCCGGGCTGCTCGTCGGCACACGCCCACCCGCCGCGCCGTCGCTCTTGTGACGCGCCCGGACGCGCCACGGCATCGAGTGACACGTTCCGCGTGGCAGGCCCGGACCGGCCGCGCCTTCAGTAGAGCGACGTGGCGGACGTGGCTCCTCCGTCCACGGTGAAGACGGTCCCGCTGGTGTAGCTCGACCGGTCCGAGGCCAGGAAGGCGACGAGGTCGGCGATCTCCCGCGGCTCGGCCGGCCGGCCGAGCGGGTAGTGGGCGGTGAGTTCGGCGTACCTGCTCTCGTCCGACAGGGCGGTCCGCGCCGCGTTCTTCAGGTGCTGGACCATCCTTTCCGTGGCCACCGGGCCCGGGTTGACTCCCACCACGCGGACGCCGTCGGCGAGACTGGTGCCTCCGAGGGCGCGTGAGAACGCCATGAGGGCGGCGTTCCCGGTGCTCCCCGCCAGGTAGCGGCTGTCGACGCTCTCCCCCGCGTTGCCGATGATGTTGACGACGACGCCCCTGCCGCGCCGCTTCATCTCCGCGTACAGCAGGCGGGTGAGGTTGACGTAGCCGTACACCTTCAGCTCCCAGCCGTGGCGCCAGCTCTCCTCGGTGGTGGCGTCGAGCGTGCCGCCCGGGACGTCTCCCGCGTTGTTCACGAGGATGTCGACGTCCGCGGCCTTCGCCGCCAGCCCGGCCAGGTCACCGGGATCCCTGAGGTCCACGACGCTGGTGGTCACCTTGACGTGGTGGGCCGAGCGGAGCCGGGCGGCCGTCTCCTCCAGGAGCGGACCGCCACGGGCGGCGAGGTGGAGGTCGCACTGCTCCTCGGCCAGTACTTCCGCGACCGCCGCCCCGATGCCCCGGGAAGCCCCGGTGACGAGAGCGGTGCGGCCGGACAAACGCAAGTCCATGGTGGGCCCTTCTGCCTCGCGCGGCCGTGCCGCGCGCGCCCGTGGAACCGGGCGCTTCCGGTGCCGCGGCGCTACGAGGACCCACGAGGGGCGGGGTCCGAGCCGCCGTGCCGCTCAACCGTACTACCGGACCCCCCCGAACTCACACGTACCCCACGCGCCCACGCGCCCACGCACCGACGCACCGACGCACCGACGCACCGACGTGACCCACGCAGCCACGTGCCCCTCGGCTGGCACACGTGTCTGACGCGGGCGGCGCCGGCGGGCCGGCCGGTCACCCCATGCCGTCGGCCTCGGCCACCGCCGCGGCGAAGGCTCCGGGCTTCTCCTGGGGCAGGTTGTGTCCGGCGCCCGGCGAACAGCGCCCGGGGGACGCGGAGCGCGTCCATGAACGCGACCAGATCCGCGCCGAGCGCCGCCTGCTGTCCGGACCGGGGGGAACCGGCCTCCGGGAACAGGGTCCCGCCGTGGCCGCGCAGGTAGGGGACGTAACAGCGGTAGCCGCGCGGGGCGAGTTCCGCGACCACCTCGGCGTAGGAGCCGACGGGGTCGAAGGGCCAGCCGTGCAGGAGGACCACGGGCGTGCCGTGGGCCGGCCCGACGTCGTGGTGGGCGATCTCCAGCACGTCGGTACGCACCCGGCGCACCGGTCCGAGGCCCCGCGCGGCCGGTCCGGGCGAGCTGGCGCCGGTGTGCGCCGTCGCCCCGCCGGCCCCGTGGAGGACGGAGGCTCCCGCCACCGCCGCCGTGATGCTCCCGGCCAGCCTCCGCCTGCTGAGCATGCCGTTCCCCGCGTTCGGGTGGGGCCGTGCGGAGACCCGCACACCCGATTCGTCACCGCTCCGACAGGTCACGAGGATCGACGGGGCGGCACACACCGTCAAGGGCCACACGTGTGACGCGGGCGAGCGCCCCGCTCCCCCCCACACGTACCAATGTGGCTCGATTTCGACCTCCCCCAGAATGGTTGAACACGAAATAATCTGTCGACCGATTCATACCGCCGCCCCTCGGGCGCCGGCACACCAGACGAGAGGCGGACCGTATGTTCACCCGCTCGGCCACGCTCCGCACCGCTGCCGCGGCCATGACGGCGGCCCTGACCGCCCTCGGCGCCGGGACGGCGAGCGCCACCGGCTGGCCCCCGCTGTCGGAGGGCGCCCACCTCTACTCCGGCGCGAACGGAACGGGCACCGTGACGAAGGTCGACCTCGCCGACGTCGGCACCTGCCACGACCTGACGCGGCCGGCCCGTTCCCTGCAGGTCGTCAACGGCTCCGCGGCCGTGGTCCTGTACTCCGGAGCCGGCTGCACCGGTCAGGCCTGGGCGAGCGGATCCCTCGCCCAGAGCAACCTCCCCTTCCCCGAGCCGAGCTACCGGGTGGTCGGCGTCTGACCGCCGGCCGCACCCACGGCACCGTCGGGGACGACGCCGACGCCGGGCCTCACGTGCCGGGCAGGCAAGGCGTCTCGGGGCGCTGACGGCCCCACGGCGAGCGGGCCACGGCCATACCCGCCTCCGCGCGGGTCGGGGCGAGGGCGGTCAGGAGGGCCGCGGCCTCGGTGGCGTACCGCCGGGTGATGGTGGTCCCGGCGCCCTGTCCGCCCGCGAGCCGGGCATACGGGCGTGCCTCGCGGAGGTGTGCGAGTGCGAGCAGGGCCTGCCGCCCCGCGTACAGCCGTCTCCGCCCGGTACCGAGCTCCTCGCGGCGCCGGCCGAGCCGGTCCGGCAGGGGGCGTGGGGCAGAACTGGACACCCCGAAGCCGGACGGGTGACGAGCGTACGAAGCCGCCGGTGGGGGCGGATTCCTTGGTCGGGACCCCCTCCACCAGCGGCTTCGCCTGTCCGCCGGCCCCACCGGCAGACCCGCCCGGCAGCCCGGTCGGAAGGCCCCCACCGGCCCCAGGGAACCGGCCGACCCGCCGGGCCCTGGGGCGTTCCGCTTGTCGTGCTTCGCCCAGGGCCGCCGACCGCCTGTCCCCTTCCACCGGGCACGGCGGCACGCACAACACCGGCGACAACCGCCCCTTGGGCCACTCTGCGACCGATCGCCCGAAAATGGGGTCCCCACCCCTGACGCATACATGCCAGCCTGCTCCCTGCGGCGCCGTGTCTTCGATCGCGGACGCGGTCGAGGGCGTCGAAATGGGGGGACCCACATGTTCCGAGCAACCAGATCCATGGTCGGACTGGCCGGCCTCGTACTGATGCTGGCGGGACTGGCGGCGCCACAAGCCGCCGCCGGCCCGTCGCGCGGCGCGGACCCCAGGCCCGCCGCCGTCCAGCACGACGAAGCGGTGTACGTCGTGCAGGAACGAGAGGACGGCACCGTCCACACCTCCATCTACGAGCCCGCGGCGGGCGTCACGCCCGACGAGCTGAGGGCGTCACTGCGGCGCCAAGGCGTCCGAGGCGTGCAGGACGCGGAACCGGCGGCCACGGCCGGCATCGGGACGCTCGGCTGTTCCCCGGTCGTCGGGACCGCGTCCGCGCTGTGCGGCGCCAAGTGGTCCTACGGGGCCTACAACGACCCGCAGGTGTACTTCCTCGACCACACCAGCGACAGCTGGCCGGTGAGCGACGCACAGGTCGACTGGTACCAGTCGCCCGGCATCGACGCCTACTACCGCTGGTACACAGCCGGCTGCCCCAGCGGCCGCCACTGCGTGCACACCTACAGCGGCAGCTACGGAACCGACTGGTACGGCCAGACCTCGTACACCACCTCCGGCGGGTACTTCGTGGACGGTTCGGTCGTCGTGAGGCTCAACGACCAGGTCACGCCGAACACCTACGCGGCGCGGCGCAGCGTCGCGTGCCACGAGATGGGCCACGCGCTGGGGCTGGACCACAACGGGTCGACCAACAGCTGCATGTCGGTTCCCGAGTTCCCGCAGCACCCGTCGTCCCAGGACTACTCGGTGCTGAACCTGCTCTACCCGAAGGCCGGCACCTGACGGACCCGGCCCGCCGCCCCCGGCCCGGTGCCGGGCCGGGGGCGGCGGGGACTCCCTCGGCTCGCCGGTGAGCCGCACCAGCACGTCCGGCTCGCCGGTGGAGCGCGCGTAGGACGTGGCGCGGGGGACGCGCGGCGTGACGGGCCGTCCGGCGTCGGGGCACGGGGCTCGGCGGCGCCTCCGGTCCGCGTGCGGGCCCGCTCGGCGGTCCGTCCCGCGCCCCGTGCCTCACCGCCGCGCGATCCGGTCCAGCAGTCCGGCCAGTTCCCCGGGCATGGAGAGCAGCGGGCTGTGGCCGCTGGCCAGGTGGTACGTGGCGCCGGTCCGCTCGGCGAACGGCTGCTGGTACGACGGGGGCAGGCTCTGGTCGTCGTCGCACAGGACGTAGCTGGTGGGGAGGGCCTTCCAGCCGGCCCGGTTCACCGGCTCGGCGAACGAGAGCGCGCTCTGCGGCAGCAGACGGGCGAGGGCCGCGTCCCGCTCGTCCCCGGGCACGTCGTTGTAGAGGGTCTCCGCTGGGTTCTCCCGTACGGGGATGACGCCCTCCACGGTCGCGAGGTCCGGCTGCTCGCCACCGAAACAGGTCATCAGGCTCTCGCCTTCGTCCAGGACGAAGGCGGCCACGTAGACGACGTGGGCGACGTTCGCGGCCCCCGCGGTGGCCTGGGTGACCGGCGCGCCGCCGTAGGAGTGGCCGACGACCACGACGGGACCCCCGATGGCGGCGATCTTCTCGCGGATCACCCGCGCGTCGTCGAGGAGGCCGGGCAGACGGCCCTGGGCCCCTTCGTCGACGACGCTCGGCAAGTCGACGGTGTGGCTGGTCCAGCCGCGCGCCGAAAGGGCGCCCTGGAGCTCGCGCCAGCACCACGAGCGGTGCCAGGCGCCGTGCACCAGGAGGAACTCGGGGGTGCGTCCGGTGTCGTTCATCGTCTTTCCTCGTCCTGTCGTTCGGTGACGCGCGGTGGTGCCCCGTGGCCGGCGGGCGTCAGCGCGCCACGGGGAGCGAGAGGTCCCACAGCCGGTCCGCGGCGGCGGGGTCGACCGACCACCGGGCGACGCCCGCCATCGGGTCGGGGCCGCCGTCGACGACCTCGGCCTCCTGGTTGTCCTCGAAGTACCTCCCGCTCACCCCGTCGAGGAGCGGGGAGGCGGCCAGCAGCACGGTGGTGGCGGCGCCCTGGGCCGGGGTCTTGTAGTGGTCGGGGGTGAGGAGCCCGCCGTCCGCGTCCATGGCTCCGAGGGCCTGCATGGTCGCCCTGTCGAGGTGGCGCGTCAGGTTGGTGTGGATCCATCCGGGGGCGCAGGAGTTGGCCACGATGCCGTACTCCGCCCAGCGGCGGCTGATCCCCACCGCGAACAGCGCCATGGCGGTCTTCGACCGCGCGTAGGCGAGGAAGGGGTCGTAGGGCCGGCGCTCGAACTGCGGGTCCTCGAAGTCGAAGCCCGCCCTGAGCTGGGCACCGGAGCTGAGCGTGACCACGCGCGGCCGCTCCGCCCGCTGGAGCGCGTCGCGCAGGCCGACGGCCAGCGCGAAGTGGCCGAGGTAGTTGGTGGCGAGTTGTGCCTCCCAGCCTTCGGCGGTGAGCCGCCGGGCGGGGAGCATCATGACGCCTGCGTTGGCGACGAGGGCGTCGAGCGGCCCGCGCCAGCCTGCGCAGAAGGCCCGGACCGAGGCCAGGTCCGCGAGGTCGAGTGCGACCGCCCGGGTTCCCGGGAGTTCCCCGACCAGCGCGTCGGCCGCGGCCGGGTCGCGGGTGGCGATGGTCACCTCGGCCCCCGCTCCGGCGAGCGCGCGCACCGTCTCGGTGCCGAGACCGGAGGACCCTCCGGTGACGATCATCCGTCGCCCTCGGAGGTCGACTCCCCGGAGCACCTCGGCGGCGGTGGTCCGCGTGCCGAACGGCGTGGTCTTCAGTGTCATGCCTGCGCCTGTCTTCGCGAAGGGACGGGGTGCCGGCCCGGGTCGGGTCGGGGCCGGGACGGATGGGAATGGGGCCCGGGTCGGGGCCGGGAGGGACGGGTGCCGACCCGGCGGGGCCGGGACGGATGGGGGTGGGGCCCGGGCGGGGCCGGGAGGGACGGGTGCGGGGGCTGCGACGGGGCCGCGACGGGGCTGGGGGCTCGCGACGCCCCGGGGCCCGCGACGCCCCGGGGGCCCGCGGCGGCCGGGGGCCGTGCTGCGGCAACCATACAACGTGTTCATACATGTCGCCCTCGCCGGGAGACCCGAGGTGTGTGAGGGGGCGCCCCTCCTCCGGGGAATACATGTGCGGGGGGGGCGGGCGTGAGGGGCAGTCTCCTTCGGGTGCCTGACCCGGACGCCCGCGCGCGGGAAGCCGGGCGCACACCTGCGCCCTGCCCGTCAGAGGGTGATGGTCTTGTACTCGGTGTAGGTGCCGAGGCCGACCGCGCCGTACTCGCGGCCGATGCCGCTGGCCTTGAAGCCGCCGAACGGGCCGTCGAAGGCGACGGAGGCGCCGTTGACCGTGACGGTGCCGGTGCGCACGCGGCGGGCGACGGCGAGGGCGTGCTCCTCGTCGGCGGACCAGACGCCGCCGGAGAGGCCGTACTCGGAGTCGTTGGCGATGCGGACGGCGTCGTCCTCGTCGTCGTAGGCGATGACGACCAGGACCGGGCCGAAGATCTCCTCCTGGGCGATCCGCATGGAGTTGTCGACGTCCGCGAAGACGGTGGGCGTGACGTAGTTGCCCTTCTCCAGGCCCTCGGGGACCTGCGGGCCGCCGGTGACCAGGCGGGCGCCCTCCTCGATGCCGAGCCGGATGTAGTCACGCACCCGCTCCTGCTGGTCGGGGCGGATCATCGGGCCGATGAAGGTGTCGGGGTCGGCCGGGTCGCCGACCTTGAGCGACTCGACCAGTTCCTTCAGCCCGGCCACGACCTCCTCGTACCGGCTGCGCGGGGCGAGGATGCGGGTCTGGGCGATGCAGGACTCGCCGTTGTTGAGCAGCGAGCCGAACTTGACGCCCGCGACGGCCTTCGCGATGTCGGCGTCGGGCAGGATGATCGCGGCGGACTTGCCGCCCAGCTCCAGGCTGACGCGCTTGAGCTGCTCGCCCGCGATGGCGGCGATGCGTCGTCCGGCGCGCGTCGAACCGGTGAAGGCGATCTTGTCGACGTCCTGGTGGGACACCAGGTACTCGCTGGTCTCGCGGTCCGCGGGCAGGACGCTGACGACGCCCTCGGGCAGACCGGTGCGCTCCAGCAGCTCGGCCAGGAAGCCCATGCTCGGCGAGTTCTCGGGAGAGACCTTGAGGACCACGGAGTTCCCGGCGACGAGGGCGGGGATGATCTTCGAGGTGGCGGAGGAGAAGGGCGAGTTCCACGGGATCACCGCGGCCACGACGCCGACCGCCTCGCGGCGGACCACGCTGCGCACCGTCGCCGACGGGTCGGACGGCACCAGGGTCTCCTCCCAGCCGAACTCCTCCGCGGCCTTCAGGTAGGCGTTGGCCTGCCGGGAGAGCCCGGGCTGGCCGGCCCGGGTGAACCACCCCGCCGAGCCGTTCTCCAGCGAGATCAGGTGCGCGATCTTCTCCGCGTTCTCCTCGCGCAGCGCGTTGAACCGGCGCAGGACCGCGACGCGTTCGGCGGGCGGGGTCAGCCGCCACGCGCCCCGGTCGAAGGACTCGCGGGCCGCGGCGACGGCGCGGTCGATGTCCGCGGGCCGCGCCTGGGCGGCCCGGGCGACCACCGACCGGTCGTGCGGCGACGTGATGTCGAGGAGCTCCGGGCTGCTCGGCCGGGTCCAGGATCCACCGATGAAAAGCCTGTCGTAGGTGATCATGCGCTTTCTCTCTTCCCTGCTGCGGTCGTGCGGACCCCTTACCAAACTGTCACTTCAATGTAGCACTTGTGTTGGTTAACTTCGCATAAGCGAGACTTCTCAATCTCCTTTCCTTCTCACTCTAGGTACGCTTAAGGCATGAGAGCCGACGCCGCGCGCAACCTCGAAGCCGTGCTGACCACCGGGGCGCGCATGCTCGCCACCGACCCGCGCGCGAGCGTCGCGAGCATCGCCGCCGAGGCGGGCGTGAACCGGCGCACCGTCCACCGGCGCTTCGCCCGCCGCGAGGACCTCCTCGCCGCCGTCCACGAAGCACGTGTCTCCGCGATCGAAGCGGCCATCGCGGAGGCCCGGCTGCGCGAGGCGCCCGTGGCCGTCGCCCTGCACCGCTACGTCGAGCGGATCGTCACCGTGAACCGGACCTGGCCGGTCGACCTGGCGCGCATGCTCGCCGACGACGGCGTCCGCCGGCGCCGCGACGCCTGCGCCGCCGAGGTCGACGCCTTCCTGCGGCGGGCCACCGACGAGGGCCTCCTGCGCCAGGACCGGCCGGAGGGCTGGGCGGGGCCGCTGCTGCCCGAACTGATGAGACTGGCGTCGCACCGGCAGGCCCACCTCTCCCCCGGCGAGGCCGCCGACGTCGTGGTGGAGACCTTCCTGCACGGGGTGGGAGCCGCCCCCGCCGAAGGCCGGTGAGGGACCCGTCCGCGTCACGGACCGGCGGATCAGTCGAATGACCCAAGCCGCCGAGGGGCGCGGCCCTCCCCCGGACCGCTCGGCCCGGACCGTCATCTGACGGATGTGTCCGCTTTCGCCGCGATCCAGAATGTGGGCGTCGGCCCGGCGCCGGCACGGTGTCGGGCAGACCCGCGCCGACGCCGGACCGCGTCCGGGACTCGTACGGCACATCAGCCCGCCACCTGTGCGGCGGGACCACGTGTGAGCGAGCGTCATCACACCGAAGCGCCGAAGCGCCGAAGCGCCGAAGCGCCGAAGCGCCGAAGTGTCGAAGTGTCGAAGCGCTGACACGCTGACGTGCTGACGCGCTGACACGCCGCGGCCCTCTCGTACCGCGGCTGTGCGCGGCGGGCCCCGGACGCGAGCCGGCCACCGCAACCACGCGACGGAGGGCTTCACATGATCAACAGGCGCACCTTCAACATGGCCGTCGGCCTGGGCACGGGCGCGGCAGCGGCCTCGCTGACCGGGCTGCGGAGCAGCGCGGCGGCGGCCGCCCCCTCACACCGGCCGGGCGGCGCGCCGGTGCCCACGGTGCCGGACATCGCACCCGGCACCCACACCGGTTTCGGCAGGCTCAAGCACGTCAAGGCGGGCGTCCTCGACGTCGGCTACGCCGAGGCGGGCCCCGCCCACGGGCCGGTCGTCCTCTGCCTGCACGGCTGGCCGTACGACATCCACAGCTTCGTCGACGTCGCCCCGCTCCTCGCCGGCCTGGGCTACCGCGTCATCGTCCCCTACCTGCGCGGTCACGGCAGCACCCGCTTCCTGTCCCGCCGCACCCCCCGTACGGCGGAGCAGTCGGCCATCGCGCTCGACGTCATCGCCCTGATGGACGCCCTGAAGATCGACAAGGCGGTCCTGGCGGGCTTCGACTGGGGTTCGCGCACCGCCGACATCATCGCCGCCCTGCGGCCCGAACGCGTCAAGGCCCTGGTCTCCACCAGCGGTTACCTGATCACCGACCGCAAGGCGCAACTGGAGCCGGCGGCCGCGGCCGTCGAGCACAACTGGTGGTACCAGTGGTACTTCGCCACCGACCGCGGCAAGAAGGCCATGGAGAGCGTCGAGGACCGTCTCGCGCTGTGCCGCTACGTGTGGACCCTGGTCTCCCCCAACTGGAACTTCGACGACGCCACGTACCAGCGCACCGCCGAGGCGTTCACGAACCCCGACTACGCGTCGATCGTGCTGTTCAACTACCGCTGGCGCATCGGGCTGGTCGACGGGGAGGCCCGCTACGACCGCTACGAGCGGGCGCTGTCCGCCCGGCCCTCCATCCACGTTCCCACCGTCACCCTCGACGCGGCCCTCGACCCCTTCACCGCGCCCGGCGACGGTACGGGCTACCGCGACCACTTCACCGGCCCCTACGCGCACCGCACCATCGCGGACATCGGCCACAACCTGCCGCAGGAGGCGCCCACCGCCTTCGCGCAGGCGGTCGTCGACGCCGACCGCCTCTGATCCCCGCGCCCGACACCGGCCCGCCGCCCCGTGTCGGCGCCGGCACCTCCAGGAGGAGTCCCAGATGAGCGAAGTCCAGTGGAACCGTCTCACCGCCGCAGAACTGCGCGAGCTCGCGGCGCGGGACGCGGTGGTGCTGCTGCCGGTGGGAGCCACGGAACAGCACGGCCCGCACCTGCCGACCGGCGTGGACGACTTCCTGGCGTCGGAGGTGTGCGGAAGGGCGGCGGCGCTGGCGTCCGGGCACACGGGCGTGGTGGTCACCCCCTCGGTCCCGATCGGGCTGTCGGAGCACCACATGCCGTTCGGCGGCACGCTCACCCTCGGCCTGCCCACGCTGCACGCCCTGCTGCGGGACATCTGCCGGTCCGTCACGCGGGCGGGCTTCTCCCGGATCCTGATCGTCAACGGACACGGCGGGAACATGACCGCGCTGAACGCCCTCACCACGGAACTGACCGTGGAGCTGGGGACGCCGATCGCCTTCGCCAGCTATTTCGGCGCCGGCCGGGAGGCGGTCCGGGACGCCCTGGAGGCGCAGGACGGCCTGATGCACGCCTGCGAGGGCGAGACGTCCATGATGATGGCCGTCTTCCCCGAGCTGATCCGCACCGAGCACCTGCCCGAGGCGCACGGGCCGCGGATCGTCCTCCCGGCCGAGTCCACCGAGCCGGTGTTCATGGCCGTGACCTTCGACCGCGTCACCGGCTCCGGTGTCGCGGGGGACGCCCGGACGGCGAGCCCCGAGAAGGGCGAACGCCTCCTGTCCGGCTGCGCGCGGGCACTGGCCGACATCATCGTGCGGGACCCGTGGACGAAGGACGAGGCCGGAGCCGGAGCGGGGGCCGGAGCCTGGGCCGGGGCGGGGGCAGGGGCCCGGGCGGGGATAGGGGCCCCGACGACGCGCTGAACGCACCTCGCCCCCACCAGGAACACACCTCGTCGGCCGCCCCACGAGGGATCCCCGGTGCGGGGAGGGCGGCCGGCGGCCCGACGCCGGACCCCGATCCCGCACCCCCCAATCTCGTCACCACCTTGACAGGTGACGAATCGCCTGACAAATTCGTCACCAGTCAGAACGGTGACGAAGGGGCGGCGAAGCCGCTCCGTACCCGTTGTCGAAGCACTGGAAGGAAAAACACCGTGGTCAGCAACAAGGGTGGACGCAAGCGACTGGTGACGGGCGTGGTCTCGACGCTCACGGCAGGGCTCGCGCTCGGCGCGTTCGCCCTCAGCGGCACCGCCAACGGCGCGTCCGCCGACACCGCCACCGAGGCGGTGGACACCGTCCAGCACGCCAAGGCCAAGAACAAGACCAAGAACAAGAACAAGCCGACCATCGTCCTGGAGCACGGCGCCTTCGCCGACGGCTCCAGCTGGAACGGTGTCATCGCCGAACTGCGCGCCGACGGCTACCCGGTCGTCGCCGCCGCGAACCCCCTGCGCGGCCCCTCGGCCGACGCCGCCGCCCTGCGCACGGTCCTCGACCACGTCGCGGGCCCCAAGATCCTCGTCGGCCACTCCTACGGCGGCAACGTCATCAGCCAGGCCGCCACCGACGACCCCGACGTCAAGGCCCTCGTCTACGTCGCCGCCTTCCTCCCCGCCCCCGGCGAGAGCGCGCTGGAACTCACCGGCAAGTTCCCCGGCTCCACCCTCCCCGACGCCCTCGACCCGGTCACCTACCAGCAGGCCGACGGCTCCGCCGCCACCGACCTGTACATCCAGCAGGACAAGTTCCGCCGGCAGTTCGCCGCCGACGTCCCCGCGAAGCAGGCCGCCCTCATGGCCGCCGCGCAGCGCCCGATCGCCCAGGCCGCCCTGGAGGAGAAGGCCACCTCCGCCGCCTGGAAGACGAAGCCCTCCTGGGCCGTCGTCACCACGCGCGACCTCAACATCCCCGCCGCCGCCCAGCGCTTCATGGCCGAACGCGCCCACGCCCGCACCACCGAGGTGGCCGCCTCCCACTCCGTCGCCGTCTCCCACCCCCACCTCGTCGCCGACATCATCGAACAAGCCGCCCACACCACCGCCCACTGACCCCCTGGCGGGCACGCGGACACGCCGTCCCCCCCACCTCCCCACCCCGGCGACCCCGGAGACCCCGAACATTCCGGCAGGGGCCGGCCCCGCCTGATCCGGCGATACGTGTCATGGCTGTGAGGCCGCGCGGGTGATCGGATGGACGACTTCGTCAGCGCGGGAGTGGCGTTCGGTCATTCCGTCCGAACGAGGCGAGAGAGTAGGCGGGACATTCGGCCGGCCCGACCCGGAGCCCTGTCGACGTCGGCAGCCGGGCGCGTTCCGCCGCCCGCCCGCCCACTCGTCCGCAGGGGAACGCAACCATGACCGACACCGGCACGTCCTACCGCGGTCTCCGCGCCCTGGTGATCAATTGCACGCTCAAGCGTTCGCCGGAGCGGAGCCACACTCAGGGGCTGATCGACATCAACAGCGGGATCATGGAGCGCCAGGGCGTCGAGGTCGAGGTGCTGCGCGCGGTGGATCTCGACATCGCGACCGGTGTGTGGCCCGACATGACGGAGCACGGCTGGGAGACCGACGAATGGCCCGTCGTCTACTCGAAGGTGATGGCCGCGGACATCCTCACCTTGGCCGGACCCGTATGGCTGGGCGACAACTCTTCCGTCATGAAGAAGGTGATCGAGCGTCTGTATGCCTGCTCGTCGATCCTCAACGAGCAGGGCCAGTACGCCTACTACGGCCGCGTGGGCGGCTGCCTGATCACCGGTAACGAGGACGGCGCCAAGCACTGCGCGATGAACGTCCTCTACAGCCTCCAGCATCTCGGATACGTCATCCCGCCGCAGGCGGACGCGGGCTGGGTCGGCGAGGCCGGCCCAGGCCCGTCGTACCTCGACCCCGGCTCCGGCGGGCCGGACAACGACTTCACGAACCGCAACACGACCTTCATGACCTGGAACCAGCTCCACCTGGCGAAGATGCTCAGGGACGCCGGTGGCATCCCCGCCCACGGAAACCAGCGCTCCGAGTGGGACGCCGGCTGCCGGTTCGACTTCGAGAACCCCGAGCACCGTTGAGGGCGGGCCGGAGCGGCCGAAGGTCTTTGGGCCCCGTCACAGGCGAGCGGCGGCCCTCCCCGCTCCTGGAACCCTCCCTGGTGCGCGTGTATCCCCTGCCCCCATGCCCGGGCGTTCGCTTCGGACTGGGTGACGCACCCTTGGCGGGTGCCTCGAGACACCGTTTCTTTTCGTTGTCCCGAGGCGCCACACTGCTGAGGTGAACCCCGACCTTTATCCCGACCTGGCCGCTGCGGGCACCTTGGCCGCCGCTCTGGAACGCGTGGCAGTCGAACTGGCCGTGGACGTGAAAGTGGTGCCCGAGGGCTGGGGGGCGTCCGTCTCGGCGATCAGTCCGCCCCCCGTGCCCTTCCGCCGGCCCCTGGCCGTTGCTCTCGGAGCGAAGGAGCGCATGTTCCTGCTGTGGGGCAGGAGCCGAGGGGTCGAACTCATCAGAGGGTCGACGACAGACCTCAGGGACGTGGTGCTGGCGGCAGTGGCCTGGGGAGAGGGCAGGAGCCTGAGCGAGCTGCACGAGCTCTTTCCCTTCATGTCCTCGGACGAGCGCGCGAAGGCGCATGAACGCGGTCCGGCGGCGGTGGTGGACCTCCAGTGGCGGCTGTTGAAGGAACAGGCAGCGGGTGAGCCCGGGTTCCCGGAGTTCGGCCTGCTGGTGGAAGCGGCGTATGCCGAGCCGCGGCTCAGGCGGCTGTCGGCGTTCTCCAGTCACTGGACGCTGGGCTTCAGCGCCAGCACTGGCCGTTCGTCCAAGGTGGAGGTCGCCGTCGTCCCCGCGTGCGGCGGCCGCCCCTACCGGGTTCAGGAGTTCCTTCACGACGGCCGCGTGATCGGTGAGGCCCGGACGGCTGATGAGGCTGTCGCTCTGGCAACTGCTCACCTTCCAGCGGGGCTCGGCCCTGCCGTCGCCGGACCTGACGACGCCCGGTGACGGGGTCTGGCATCTCAAGGGGTCAGACACTGGTCTGGTCGGTGAGCCGACGGCAGGCGATGAGGGTTGCGGCCATGCCGACAAAGGCGAGGAAGTGTTCTGCCTTGCGCTCGTAGCGGCGGTGGGGCCTTCGGCAGCCGGCCGGCCAGGGCACGGTTCTCTCGACCGCCCAGTGGTGTCGGTCCAGCTCGCCCCGTGCCCCGGGTTCGTCGAAGATCGCACGGTAGAGCCTGGCCCCGGCCCGGTCCCGGCTCCACCGGGCGAACCTGCGGTAGACCGTGGGCCAGGCCGGGCCGGACACCGGCGGCAGCTGCCGTCAGGTGCAGTCCGTCGTCGCCACGAAGATGATCGCGGCCAGGGCCTCACGGTCACCCGCCCGGTGCCGGCCACCGCCCTGCGGACGTATCCCCCCAGTCGAAGTCTCACCTCTTTCGCTCGCGGGCGCCGGTGAAGAGGTTCATGGCCTGGCCTGGCCTGGGGCGTACTCCACGGGCTGCGTCCGGTCGGCGGGAGCGGGCGCGCAGGCCCTGTGGGGTGTTCCTCTGGGTGCGGGGCGCGTGCCGGTGGGGTCAGTAGAACTCGTCGCCCTGGTAGAGGGTGAGGAGCCGGGCGGTCTCCACGTAGAGCCATACGAGGGTCAGGGTGAGGCCGAAGGCGGCGGGCCAGGACTGGTCGCGGGGAACGCCGTAGGTGACGGCCCTCTCGACCTGTCGCAGGTGCAGGGGGAGGAAGGAGGCGCCGAGGGTGATGCCCACCAGCCCGGTGAAGACGCCGAGGCCGAAGGGGCGCAGGCCCAGGCCGTCCGGGCCCATGAGGGGGAGCAGCAGCCAGTCGGCCAGGGCCAGCAGGCCGAGGCCGAGCAGCGCGGCGCCGGCGAAGGCCGGGAAGCGGCGGCCGGCCCGGATCCAGCGCAGCCGGCAGGCGAGGAGGACGCCCGCTGAGGCCGCGATCGTCCCGAGCACCGTCTGGACGAGGACGCCGGGCGACAGGTGGCCGGACACGGTCGCGGAGAGCGTGCCGAGGAACAGGCCCTGGGCCGCGGCGAAGCCGAGGGTGCGGGACGGGGACGGCAGGTTCCGGCGGCGCTGCGTCACCACCAGTACCGTGGCGAGGACGGCCGCCGCGGCGGCGATTCCGTACGACGCGGCCGCGCCGATCCGGGTGAACGGCGGCACCGTCCACGCCAGTACGGCCGTCAGGGCGGTGACGCCGAGCGAGGCCGCCGCGCGGGGCAGGACGGCGTCCAGGGTGAGGAGGTCGCCGACGAGGAACGGCAGCGCGGTGGTGCCGTCCCGGTGGTCCTGCTCCGGCGGCTCCTTGCCCGCGGCGATCCGGTCGCGCGCGACGGGGATTCCGGTGCGCGGGTCCCTGACCGCCGTCTTCTGTCCGCCTTTCCGCCCGAACTGGGGCCGGGAAAGTATCGGGTTGCTGCTCTTGAGCGTCGGCTGTTCGACCAGTGCCACGCCAGTTCCTCTTCTCCGGGCGGACGTACCGGCGTTCTCGTGTGCCCGGTGCTGATGGGCCCGCCGGAGGTGTCGGACGACGCTTCCACCGTGCCCCGGCGGACAAACCGCGCGCATCAGTCACTTGACGGTGGGACCGGGGGGCTCCGCGGGCGCCGACGGCAGTCACCACCGGGGCACCACCGGGGCGCCCTCGGGGCACCACCGGGTCGCCCCCCGGGTCGCCCCCCAGCGCCCGCGTGCGGCGTGTGCGCACGCGGGCCGGGTCCCCGGGGGCTCAGGCGGGCGCGATGTTGTGGTTGAGGCGGAAGACGTTGGCGGGGTCGTACCGCCTCTTGACGGCGGCGAGCCTGTCGTAGCGCTCCGCGCCGTACGCCTCCCGCACCCCCGCCGGGTCGGTGGCCTCGTCCGGCGACAGGAAGTTCACCATGTTCCTCCCCGCCGTCCACGGCGCCAGTCCGTCGACGAGGCGGGCCAGCTCGGCCCGCAGCGTCCCGGCCTGTTCGGGGGCGCCCACCGCGAAGCCGAAGACCACGAACGGCAGGCCACGGCTGGGCACCGCGTTCGGCACCTCCGGTTCGCGGTCGAAGGCGCCGCCGAGCGCGCGGATCTCGACGTTCGCGAGCGTGCACCCCGACCCCGGGCCCGTGAGGTCCACGAGCGCCTCGGCCGTCTTCTCGTCGAACGACTCCAGGCACAGGCTGCGGTCGAAGTACGGCATCGGGTCCACCGGATCCCGGTGGATCTCCCCGATCGCGGTGAAGGGCTTCTCCTCCACCAGGTCGATCAGCACGGGTGCGGCCGCGCGCAGCGGCGCGATCAGTGCGGCGCCGTCGTCCGCCGTTCCCAGGTACCCGATCCTCAGGTGGACCACGAAGGCGCCGCGCAGCGGTTCGGGCAGGGCCGGTACGTCGGGCAGGCGCTGGACGGCGACGGAGGAGGTCATGTCCTCGCCGACCGTCGGGAGCCAGGTCCGCCATGCCTCCAGCACCTCGGCCAGGTGCTCGCCGGGGAAGTAGACGCCGCCACCGTAGAAGCGGGTGACCGGGAACACGTCGAATTCGATCTCGGTCACCACGCCGAAGTTGCCCTTGCCGCCGAGCACCGCCCAGAACAGGTCGGGCTCGCTCCGGGGGGTCACGCGGCGCAGCTCTCCGTCGGCCGTGACCAGGTTCAGCCGCCGCACGTGGTCCGCCGCGTACCCCAGACCGCGGCCGAGCAGCGGGCTCTGCCCGCCTCCCAGGGTGTAGCCGACGACGCCGACGTCCGGTGCCGATCCCACGATCGGGGCGAGACCGTGCTCCGCCGTCCTCGCCATCACGTCGCTCCACCGCAGGCCCGGCTCGCACCGCACGGTTCGGTTCCCGGCGTCGACGACCAGGCCCCGCATCCGCCGGGTCGTGATCAGCAGCCCGCCCTCGGCCGGCGCGACCACCTGGTGGGCGGCCGACTTCACGGCGACGGGCAGGCCGTGGTCCGCGGCGAACCGGACCGCCTCCCGTACGTCCCGCTCGTCGGTCGCGCCGACCACCACGGCCGGCCTCAGTCCGCAGGTCAGGTTGTACGTGGCGCACTCCGCCCCGTACTCCCGCGCTCCCGGCTCCAGGACCGGTCCCGACACGGCCCGCCGCAGAGCGGCGACGTCCTCGGCACGCAGCTTCCCGTCCCTCACGGGTTCGTCCGCACTCACGCTGTCACACCACTTCGCTCGCACCCGTGGGACGCCTCCGCGCCCCGCCGTCCGCGGCACGGTGTGACGCGGTGTGACGCGGACGGCGGGGCGGGGCGGCGACCTCTGACGTCTCTGATACGAGCCGGCCCCGCCCGGACGTTCACGTTCGGACGTTCACCTTCGGACGTACGTCGGACGTGCATCGGACGAGGCGGCCGTGCGCACCGGCCGGGAGGCCGAGGCCGCGGCCCACGCCGCGTCGATGCGGGCGGCGGCGATGCCCGAGCTGTCGCCCCGGCTGGAGCTGCCGGTGCTGGCCGGCGAGGCGCTGACCACGCGGGGGGGGGGGGGGAGGAGTCCGTGGTCCTCTTCGAGCGGGCGCTGTCCCTTCCCGGTGCCGAGCAGATGCCGGTGGCCGGGCGGGGCTGACGCCGGCGGCCGGGTAGCCCTGACGCCGGTGGCCCGTCTCAGGCGGCGGGGGCGGATTCCTCGGCGCGGGGGGCGGTGGGGCGGGTGGTGCTCCCGGGGAGGCCGCTCTCGCCGTTCTGGCCGTTCTGGCCGTTCTGGCCGTTCTGGCCGTTCTGGCCGTTCTGGCCGTTCTGGCCGTTCTCGCCGCTCTTGACGTTTCCGCCGCTCTTGACGTTCTCGCCGTTCTTGACGTTCTTACCGTTCTCGCCCGACGGCTTCAGGAAGAGTGCGAGGAGGATGCCGGCGGCGAGGGCCGGGGCGATCCAGAGGTAGCCGGAGGCCGTCGCGTGGGCGAAGGCGTCCAGGGCGGCGTCGCGCGGGGCGGCGGGCAGGTGGCCGATGGTGTCGGGGCGGGCGGGGTCGAAGCCGCCGCCCGTCGGCAGGGCACGGGCGCGGTCGGCGAAGCCGGTGTTGAGCAGGGTGCCGAAGACGGCGACCCCGAACGCGGCGCCGATGGAGCGGGCGAAGGTCACCACGGCGCTCGCGGCCCCCAGGTCGGCGGCGGGGACGCTGTTCTGGACGGTGGTCAGCACGACCATGGGGACCATGCCGATGCCGACGCCGGTGATCAGGAAGCAGACGCTCAGCGTCAGGGTGCCGGGGCCGCTCCCGAGGGTGCCGAGCAGGAGCAGTCCGGCGAGGTTGGCGGCCAGCCCGCCGAGCAGGACCGTCCGCCGCCGCTCGGCGTGGGCGGCCCACCGTCCGGCCAGGGACTGGCTGACGACCAGGCCGGCGACCAGCGGCAGCATGTGGATGCCGGACAGGGTGGCCGAGACGCCGTGGACGGTCTGGAGGTAGGTCGGCAGGTAGACCAGGACGGCGAACATCGCGGCGTTGGCGAAGAATCCGATGAGCGAGGAGAAGACCACGGTCCGCGAGCCGAGCAGGGCCGGCGGCAGGACGGGGGCCGCGGCGCGGCGCTCGACGGGTACCAGCAGGACGGCCAGGGCGAGGGTGGCGGCGATCAGGCCGACGATGGCGGGCGAGCCCCAGCCCCAGCGCTCGCCGAAGGACGTGACCAGGACCAGGCCGGTGGCGACGGCCGCCAGGACGGTGGCGCCGGCGTAGTCGATCCGGGCCTTGGCGCCCCGGGTGGCGGGGGGCAGGGCGCGGGCGGCGATGACGAGGGCGACGGCGCCGACGGGCAGGTTGATCAGGAAGGCCCAGCGCCAGGAGAGCTGGTCGGTGAAGACGCCGCCCAGCAGCGGGCCGACGATGCTGGCGACGCCGTAGACCGAGCCGAACATGCCCTGGTACCGGCCGCGCCGGGCCGGGGCGGCGATGTCGCCGACCAGCGCGAAGGTCAGCACGATCATGCCGCCGCCGCCCACGCCCTGGAGCACCCGCGCGCCGATCAGTTCGGGGAGGTTCCGCGCCAGTCCGCAGGCCACCGAGGCGATCAGGAAGACCGTCGTCGAGGCGAGGTAGAGGCGCTTGCGGCCGAACATGTCGCCGAGCTTGCCCCACAGCGGCGTCACGGCCGTGGACGCGAGCAGGTACGCGGCGCTGACCCACGCGATGTCGTCGAACCCGTCGAGGTCCTCGGCCATCCGGGGCAACGCGGTGGAGACGATCGTCTGGTCCAGGGACGCCAGCAGGACCGCGAGGATCAGCGCGCTCATCGCGGCGGCGACCCGGCCCTCCGGCGGTGACGCGGGCGGTGTCTTCGGCATCGACGTGCCTTTCCCTTCGACGCGGCGGGAGTGCCGCGCCGGACGCGCCTCGCGCCGGCGCCACACTCCACTGCCACTAACTTCCTTATTTGTCACTTCAATGTAGCACTTAGAGGGAGACCATCCCCTTCGAGGGGGCATTAAATGGAGGAGGGGTCACAGCCCGCGGGTAGGATCGGTGAGGTGAGAGCCGACGCAGCACGCAATCTCGAAGCCGTACTGACCACCGGGGCGCGCATGCTCGCCGCCGACCCCGGGGTGAGCATCGCGAGCATCGCCGCCGAGGCGGGCGTGGACCGGCGCACCGTCTACCGGCGCTTCGCCTCCCGCGAGGATCTCCTCGCCGCCGTCTACGCGGCGCGTCTCGCCGCCATCGAGGAGGCGATCGAGGACGCCCGGCTGCGCGAGGCGCCCGTCGCCGTCGCCCTGCACCGCTACGTCGAGAACATCATCGGCGTCAACCGCACCTGGCCCGTGGACCTCGCCCACATGCTCGCCGACGACACCGTGCGGGCCCGCCGCGACGCCCTGGCCCACGAGGTCGACGTCTTCCTCGGCCGCGCCACGGACGAGGGCCTGCTGCGCTCCGGACTCCCGGAGGGCTGGGCGAGCGCCCTGCTGCCCCAGCTCATGCACCTGGTGGCACGACAGCTCCCGGAGCTGTCCGCCGCCCGGGCGGCGGACGTCGTCGTCGACACCCTGCTGCGCGGCCTCGGGACCCCCTGACGCGGAAGATCCCCCTGGGGAGCACACGATCCGTGTGCTCCCCAGGGGGATCCGCGCCTTCCGGCCTTCCGGTCTTCCGGCCTTCCGTCCTCCGGCTCCCCGCCGTCAGGACCCGGCTCCCCGCCGTCAGGACCCGGCGCCCGGGCCGTCAGCCGCGGCGGACGCCTTCGAGGAACCGGCCGGCCAGGTCGATCCGCTCCTCCAGGGTGGCGGGCGTCTGCCCGAAGTCCACGAAGAGCTCGTGCACCCCCGCCTCGGCGGCGGTCCGCGCGTAGTCGACGTACTGTCCCAGCGTGCCCGCCCACGGCATGCGGTCCGCGCCGGTCCTCGTGCCGGTCAGCTCCGGGTTGACGCGCAGCGCCATCCGCAGGGCGGACGGATCGC
The DNA here is from genome assembly GCF_043084305.1 of Streptomyces sp. NPDC014656. Lineage (NCBI taxonomy): Bacteria > Bacillati > Actinomycetota > Actinomycetes > Kitasatosporales > Streptomycetaceae > Streptomyces > Streptomyces sp. NPDC014656. The sequence goes on along the minus strand of NZ_JBIBZN010000009.1, from coordinate 56,758 downwards.
GCCCCGCCCCGACCGCTTCCTTCAGGATGACGTCCCACAGGCCCAGGAGCTGCGGAAGCGGCAGCGCCACGGGCAGCCAGCCGTCGAACCGGCGCCCGATCCGCCGCAGACCGCTGGGCGTGAAAGCGGCCAGCAGCACGGGCGGGCCGGGCCGCCGGCTCGGCTTGAGCCCCACCACGGTCTCCGGGATGGTGAACAGCGGACCCTCGTGGGAGAAGACGTCGTGCGCCCAGTACTTCTCCAGGATCTCCAGCGTCTCGTCGAGGCGTGCGCCCCGGCCCTTCCAGGGCACGGAGACGGCCGTGTACTCCTCCGGCATCCAGCCCAGGCCGAGCCCCACCACCAGACGTCCCCGGCTGAGCAGTTCCAGGGTGGTCAGCGAACGGGCCAGCATGAGGGGCGGCTGCCACAGACCGTTCAGTGTGCTGGTGCCCAGGTGGACCCGGGTCGTGTGGGACGCGGCGAACGTCAGGGCGACCAGGGGGTCGAGGTGGTTCTCGTAGGCGCGCGGCATCAGGCCGTCGGCGCTCGGGTAGGGCGCTCCGGGCACCAGCGGGGCGAGGACCCTGTCCCCCGTCCACAGCGAGTCGTATCCCATGTCCTCCGCTGTGCGGGAGACACGCAGGATGCCTTCCGGGCCGGCGTCGGGTCCGAAGGTCGGCAGGGCCAGTCCCAGTCTCATGCGTCTCTCCTTCGGGCCGTGACCCGGTGCGGGCCGTCGACGGTCAGCGGGATGCCGAGCAGGGCCTCCAGGGCGGCGACCGTCCGGGCCGGGTCGACGGCGTGGACGGTGGCGAACCCCAGCTCCGCCGCGGGCGGCAGGTACTGCTCGGTGTCGTCGACGAACACGCACTCCTCGGCCCGCAGGCCGAGTCCGTCCAGCACCAGCCGGTACATCCCGGGTTCGGGCTTGCGCGTGCCGTGGACCTCCGACACCACCACGGCGTCGTAGAGCCGTTCCAGCTCGTACCCGTCGTACAGGTTCCACGGGGCCAGGCCGACGGAGTTGGAGAGGATCCCGACCTTCACCCCGGCCCGGCGTGCGGCCGCCGCCGCGGCGATCAGGGCGGGTTCGGGGCGCAGGCCGGCGAATATCCGGCCCATCAGGCCGTCCGGCGGGATGCCGAGGAGACGGCCGGCCGCCTCGTTCCACTCGGTCTGCGTGAGTGTGCCGCGTTCCAGCTCCTCGGTGAGCCGGACTCCCTCGGGGTCCAGGTGGAGACCGGCGAGCAGCGTCCCCTCGGCCAGCCCCTCGCGCTTCTCGAAGGCGAGGGCGGCGGGGAGCAGAGGAGTCGTCAGCACACCGCCGAAGTCGAGGACGAGGCCCTTGCGGTACTGAGTCATGCTCACACCTTAGAAGGTGTCTGATTCCGGCCGCACACCAGGTCGACATGTTTCTCGCCGCACGTGTGCGTGCTCCCCCAGAGCGGCCGCCGCGCGGATCAGCCGCCCAGCCGGTGCGGATGTGCCGGGTACACCCCCAGGACGCGCACCTCGGAGGAGAAGAACCGCAGCTCGTCCAGGGCCAGGCCGACGCGCTCGTCGTCGGGGTGGCCCTCGATCTCGACGTAGAAGCGGCTGGCGCCCAGCCCGGCGCCCATCTGGTAGCTCTCGATCTTGGTGAGGTTCACCCCGCTGCTGGCGAAGCCGCCGAGCGCCTTGTACAGCGCGCTCGGGATGTTCCGCACGGTGAAGAACAGGCTCGTCATCGTGGGCTCCGCCGCGTCCGGGGCCGGGGCGGGGTCCCGGGACAGGACCACGAACCGCGTGGTGTTGTCCGGGTCGTCCTCGACCCCGGCCCGCAGGACGTCGAGGCCGTGGAGGGCCGCGGCGGCGGGCGGGGCGAGGGCCGCGTGCCGCGGGTCGCCGAGCTCCGCCACCTCGCGCGCGGCTCCGGCGGTGTCGTCGCAGACCAGCGTGCGCCAGCCGCCCTCCCGCAGCACCTTCCGGCACTGTCCGAGGGCGTGCACGTGACTGCGGACCCACTCCACCTGGTCCTCGGTGGTGCCGGGCACGCCCATCAGGTCGAACCGGATGGCGAGGAAGTACTCCGCGACGATGAACAGCCCCGACTCCGGCAGCAGGTGGTGGACGTCGGCGACGCGTCCGGCCGCGGAGTTGTCCACCGGGATGACGGCGACGTCGGCGTCCCCGAGCGTCACGGCGTCCAGAGCCTGCTCGAAATTGGTACAGGGCAGCTCGCGGCTCCCGGGACGGAGAGCGCGCGCGGCGGTCGCCGAGTTGGATCCGGGCTCACCCTGGTATGCGACGGTCGTCACCGTGTCCTGCCTTCCTGCGGGGGTTTCTGTCGTCGGGCGGCAGAAGCTCCGTTGCGTACCGCGCCTGTTGAAGTATCGGTGTGCTCGCCTCGATGACGCTCACCAGGGGGTGCCCGCCCGCGCCGCCGCTCTCCGCCAGCACCTGCTGGTACGCCGCCGCCAGGACGTGGTGGACGACCTTGGCCACCTGGCCGGCCCGTGCGGCCAGCCGCTCCTCCAGGCCCGCGGGCAGACCCGCTCGCGCGGCCGGGGCGCCGTGCAGGGCCGCTGCCAGACCCAGCCGCTCGTCGTGCAGCATCCCGGCCAGTTCCGCGCGCAGGGCGCCGGCCGCGCCCGTCTCCCACGGCCCGCCGGCGCCCGTGGCGCCCGGGAGCTCGTCGGTGACGCGCCGGGCCGCGCCCAGCGCCAGGGCGGCGACCGACGTCCAGAGGAAGGGGGCGTCCCCGCCCGTCAGCGGGGTGGCGGCCGTGTACGTGACGAACCCGGCGGGCACGTGCGCGCCGGCCAGCCGCAGCACCGGCCCGGAGGGAGCGGAGCGGTCGTCCCCGCCGGCCGGGGCCGCGCCGGTGAGGCTGCCGCCCGTCACCACGAACAGGTCCGGGCCGGCGGCGCCGTGGGCGTGCGCCCGTGAGCCGTCGGCCAGGGGCAGGGCCACCCAGTTCGCGGGTGTCCCGCGCCGGGGAAGCCGCCACTGTCCGGACAGCGCGAAGCCCTCGGCGGCCGGGCGGGCCGCGGGCGTCCGGGAGAGGCCGGGGAGGCCGGTGCGGGGGACGGCCGTGGTGAGGGGGAGGGCCGTGGTGAGGGGCGCGGCCCAGTTCCAGGTGCGGGTGAAGGTCTGCCAGGCCGCCGCGGGGTCGCGGTGGCCCTGCCGTTCACCGGACTCGAGCACCTGCGCGAGTCCGCTCTCGGGTCCGAGCGTCCGCGGCGGGACGCCGTGCGTGGGGGTCGGCATCCTCAGGCCGGCTGGCCGTCGGACACGGGAAGCGAGACGGTCCTGCCGCCGTCCTGCATCGTGCATCAACTTCTTCCGGTTCTTGTGGTTCGGTGCCGCGTGGGCGGGCGCCGAAGGGCCGGCCCGCGGCCGGACGGGTTCAGGCCGCTTCCGCGTGTCCCGCCCACCGGGCTCCGCCTGCCGCGCCGCCAGAAACACACAAAGCATATATGTATGTCATCCGGCACACATGTGTCGATGGTGCCGCAGTACGCTCGTCCTCGCGAAAGAGTGCGCAACAAGAAGCTTTTGAGCCATTCCGGGTGACGGGAATGTCCCTGGCGCTTAGTCTGCTGGTCGAGTGGGCCGCGATGGTGGCACGGCTCCACGGACACGGCTCCACACACACGGCCGGCCCGGAGCAACCCGCCACCACGGCGCGGCGGAACGACGACGTACCCTCCCCATGGCGCCGGCGATCCACGTGCACCGGTGCGGCGTCCGGGCCGGGTACCGGCTCGGCGGTGAAGGGAGTGGGGGACCATGGAGTCGACCGGCAGGACCATGATCGGCCGTGAACCGGAGCAGAAGGTGCTCTCCGAGTTCGTCACGGCGCCAGGAGGCCAGGCCCTCGTCCTGCGGGGCGAGGCCGGCGTGGGCAAGAGCACCCTGCTGGAACACGTAGCCGGTCTCGCGCACACCCACGGGCACCGGGTGGTGCGGGCGGCCGGCGTCGAGGCCGAGTCGGAACTCCCGTTCGCCGGCCTGCACCAGTTCCTGTACCCGCTGCTCTCCCACATCGACCGGCTGGACGACGTGCACCGGCGGGTGTTCGACGTCGTCTTCGGCAGGAGCGAGAGCTCACCCCCCTCCGTCATGACCCTCGGCATCGCGGTGCTCGACCTGCTCTCGCTCGCGGCCTCGGAGAAACCCCTCCTGCTGGTCCTCGACGACGGTCAGTGGCTGGACTCCTCCAGTACGGAGGTGTGCGGCTTCGTGGGGCGCCGGCTCACCGGCAGCTCCGTGAGGCTCGTCGTCGGACTGCGCTCGGACGTGCCGTCGGGCTTCGACACCGCCGCGCTGTCCGAGCTGACCGTGCCCGCGCTGTCGGCGCGTGCCTCGGAAGAACTCCTGCACACGCGCCACCCGGACCTCGACCCCCGGACCCGCCGTCTGGTGCTGGACGAGGCCCGGGGCAACGCGCTGGCCCTGCTGGAACTGCCGCCGTACGTGCGCGGCGCCCAGCGGGCACGCGGACCCGAGGCGGCACTCGGCATCCGCGGCGTCACCCTGCCCCAGCGCCTCCAGCAGGTGTACGGCTCGCGCATCGAGGGCCTGGAGGCCGGCGTGCGCGCGGAGTTGCTGCGCGGCGCCCTGGACGGCGTCGAGGCGGGCTCCGCCTCCGGTCACACCAGGGGTACGCGCTACCGCATGTCGGACGTCGACGAGGCGGCGGCCCGCGGGCTCCTGGACCTCGACCCGGCCGGCGGCACCTTCGTCTTCCGCCACCCCCTGGTGCGCTCGACGGTCGTCCAGATGGCGACCCCCAACGAACGGCGCGCGGCACACGCCGCGCTCGCCCGCGTCCACCACGACGACCTGGAACGCCGTGCCACCCACCTGGCGGCGTCGACGGTCGACCCCGACGAGGAGGTCGCCGCCACGCTGGAGGCGGCGGCGGACTCCGCCACCCTCCAGGGCGGCGCGATGGCCGCCGTGGCCTGGCTGACCCGGGCCGCCGAACTCAGCGAGAGCCCCGCGGAGCGGTCCCGGCGGCTGGGCAGCGCCGCCTACGTCGCCGGACACTCCGGCCTGCTCGGGCAGGCCCGGCAGCTGGTCCACTCGGACACCGGCCCGGGCGGCCACGAATCCCCCGCGTCGGTGATCGCCTCGGGCTACGTCGCGTTCTTCGAGGACGGGGACGTGCGCTCCTCGCGGCGCCAGGTGTTCACGACGATCGAGAACATGCGCGCCGAGGGGGTGCGCGAGCCGGACGAGACCCTCACCAGGCTGATCGACCTGCTGCTGGCCATCAACCAGTACGCCGGTGACGCGGGCGCCTGGGAGCGGACGCACGAGCTGCTGGCCCCCCTGGGCGACCTGGTGTCCCCGTACTCGCGCGTCTACCAGGACGCGTGGGGCGACGTGGTGCGGCGCGGCGCGGGCGTGCGCCTGCGCGTGGAACGGGCCTTCTCCGACCTCCGCCGGCTCGAACCGTGGGACATCACGCGGCTGGGTGCCGCCGCCTACCACGTGGACGTACTCAGCCAGTACCGGCCGCTCATCCAGCGCACCATGGACCGCGAGATGGAGACGGGCGCCCTGGCCGACGCCATGACGATGCAGCACCTGGTCATGCTGGACCAGATCGCGGTCGGCGAGTGGGACGAGGCCGAGCGGACCGGGCAGCGCAGCCTGGAGCTGACGGCGGCGCACGGGCACGGCCTGTTCGTCCAGCACACCCGGGCCTACCTGGGCCTGCTCGCCGCCCTGCGCGGCCGGACCGAACGCGCCCGGGAGCTCCAGGCGTCCGTCGACGCCTGGGCCCGTCCCCGCGGCGTCGGCTTCCTCACGCAGATCACCGACGCCGTCGGCACCACCGCGGCCCTCGCGGAGGGCGACTACGAGGCCGCGTACCTCCACGCCATCGGCATCACGCCCCCCGGCACCTTCCGTCCCTACGCGCACCAGGCCAGCCGCACCCTCCTCGACCTCGTCGAAGCGGCCCTCCACACCGGCCGCGCCGAACAGGCCCGCGCCCACGCCCTCGCCGCACGCGACGCCGGCCTGCCCGAGGTCTCCCCCCGCCTCGCCCTCACCACCTACGGCGCCCTCGCCATGACCGCGACCGACCAGACCGAGGCCGACGAGATGTACCGCCGGGCCGAAACCCACCCGGACGCCGCCCACTTCCCCTTCGAACTCGCCCGCGTCCACCTCGCCCACGGCATCCGCCTGCGGCACGCCCGGGGACGGAAAGCCGCCCGCCATCCCCTCACCCTCGCCTCCGACACCTTCCGCCGGCTCGGCGCCCCCACCTGGGCCGAACGCGCCCAGGCCGAACTGCGCACGGCCGGCGCCCCCGCCGCCCCCTCGGCCCACCTGTCGGCCCTCACCTGGCAGGAACGCCGGATCGCGGACCTCGCCGCCGGCGGCCTGACCAACAAGGAGATCGGCGAGCGGATGCACCTGTCCCCCCGTACCGTCAGCTCCCACCTCTACCGCGTCTTCCCCAAGCTCGGCATCACCTCCCGGGCCGCGCTCCGCGACGCGCTGGGCAGGCTCCCCAGCGACCGGAACGCCTGAGCTCCGGACCACCTGAGCTCCTGGGCGCCTCAGCCCCTGGGGTGTCAGCCGGTCTCCCCGGTGAGGGGGCGGACGCCGTGCTCGTCCAGCCAGCCGAGCACGTAGTCGGCGACGAAACGCCATCCGGCGTCGACGACCAGTGAGTGGGCGCGGTCCGCGAACTGCTTCAGATCGGTCACGGCCGTCGAGTCGCCGTACTCCTTGTAGACGGCGCGGGTGACGGCGTCGGGGACCAGCAGGTCCTCCTGCCCGGAGATCAGCAGGAGCGGCCCGCGGCGCGCGTTGCCGGTGTCCACCCGGGCGAGCGGGCTGCGGGCCGCTCCGTCGCAGCCGAGACCGGCCAGCAGACGGCGCGGCACGGGCACGGCGTAGCGCTCGAAGAGCCGGCCGGCCTCCTCCGCGGACACGGTGTTCGCGAGCACCTCGTGGAACCGCTCCGGCGACAGGGCGGCGAACGGACCGTCGGCGCCGTCACCGCCGGGCGTCCGCGCGGTGACCGGCGCCCCGGGCAGCGGCACCTGGTTGATCGGGGCCGGCGCGATGGCCACGGCCGCCCGCCCGGCCTCGTCGGCGAGGAGGCGCTGCGCGACGAGTCCGCCGACGGAGTGCCCGATGATCACCGGCGGTACGCCGAGCGACCGCACGATGCCGGCGTAGTGGTCCGTCAGCGTGTCCAGGTCGAGGTCCGCGAGCGGCCCGGGAGACAGGCGCGTGTCCCGGGCGGTGGCCGCTTCCCCCGGCCACCCCGGCGCGAGGGCGAGGAACCCCCGGCCGGCGAAGCGTTCCGCCCACGCCTCCCAGGAAAGCGCGTGCAGCCACGCGCCGTGGATGAAGACGACGGGAGTACGGTTCACGGCTGGTTCCTCCGAGCACGACGACCACCCGGCACCGGCACACGGGCGACTGTTCCAGGGTCGTTCGGCCAGGGGCCCCGGACGACAGTCGAATGACTGAATGTTCACCGGCGGGCGGCGGCACGGACGCGCGCGGAGGGCGCCGCGGGGGCACCGCGAAAGCGGGCAGGAGCGGGCATACCGCCGGGCGCGCCCGTAGGCCACCGTCATGACGGGCGAAGACCGACGGTCAAGTTACTTATGTACGTCACCGTCGCGGCGACGAGAGTGGAGCCCGCCACCGCATGCCACCGGGAAGGACCGACCCGCCATGAAGCGCAACCACTCCGACGTCCAGCACCCCACGGCGCCGAACGGCGGTCTCGTCCTGAGCCTGGGCATCGAGCGCGTGCTGGGCGTCTCCGCCCGGCAGGCGGTCAGGGCGGAGTTCCGGTTCAGTCCGGAAGCTCCCTGGGCCGTGTCCGTGGAGCTTCTCGTGGCAGGCGGTCCGCGCACGCGGTGGCGCATCGGACGGGAGCTGCTCCAGCAGGGGCTGCACTCGATGAGCGGCCTCGGCGACGTCCAGATGTGGCCGTCGAACCTGGAGGAGCGGGCGACGTCGTGGCTCCAGCTGTGCTCGGGTGACATGGCGGCCCTGTTCGAGCTGCCCGTACCACCGCTCGCGGCCTGGCTGGAGCGTACCTACGGGCTGGTCCCCGCGGCCCGTGAGCTGGCCGGGGTGGACTGGGGCGTCGCCACCGCCGATCCGCTGCCCGCCCGCCGCCGCGCACAGTGCGACTGAGCGGCTGGTACGCGGCACGGCCCGGCGTCCTGGAAGGCGGTGTGGACATGAAGGCTCCGAAGCGGCGTCCGTGCGAAACATGTTTCTTTCTCTTTCACACATGTGCTCATACCCATGCTCCCACAGACGGAGTGTGTTGTCTGCGGCCGGAAGCGGCGAGTTCCCCGGCCGGCGCCTCGTCGCCCGCGTCTTCCCGCCCCGCCCCCTCCGGGCCCGGGGCACGGCGGCTCAGGCCCTCGCCGGCGCAAGCACCTCGCAGTCGACGCTCCGGACCGCTTCGAGGGCGGCCAGCACACCGGCCGGCGGGGCGGCGATCCTGCGGGCGCCGATGTCGATCCAGGCTCCCAGCGTCCGTACGACGGCGGCCTCCTCCCCGCTCTCGCGCGTGAAGCCGTGCTCGAACCTCCACCGCGCCCCGTCCGGGCTCAGCCCGACGACACGGGAGGTGACGGTCACCGTCTGCAGGGGGAGCACCTCGCGCAGGTAGCGCGCTTCCTCCCCCAGCGACACGGCGGCGACCCCCGCCTTCATGAGGTCCTTCGGCGTCCACCCGGCCCCGACGAGGAAGGCGAGCCGGGCCGTGGACGCGTACTCCAGGTACCGCGTGTTGCGCAGATGGCCGTTGACGTCCACGTCGTCCCAACGGACTTCGAACGATCTCGCCGACACTTCGGACATGGAGGATCACCCTTTCCGCGCCGTGGTCATCGTCCCATCGCCGCTCTGCTCCCTGCACGAGCCGCGACACGGCTGGGGTTCACTCCGGAAGTCGAGCGAGGGGCGGCCGCCCTGGCGGAGGCGGGCCGGTCCGTCGTCCGCTCACGCCGCGTCGGCGCCCAGGAGGCGGGTGAAGGCGCTTCCCGGGCGGGCGGTGAGTTCCTCCCAGGTGCCCGTCTCGGCCACTCGGCCTGATTCCAGGACCGCTATCCGGTCCGCCCTGCGGATGGTGACGGGCCGGTGGGCGATCAGGAGAGTGGTGCGCTGCGCCCGGGTCCTCGCCAGGACGGCGGCGAGTTCGGCGTCGCCGGTGTTGTCCAGGTGGGCGGTGGTCTCGTCGAGGACCAGGACGCGGGGGTCGGCGAGCAGGGCGCGGGCCAGGGCGACGCGGGCGCGCTGGCCCCCGGAGAGGGTGGCGCCGCGTTCGCCGAGCACGGTGTCGAGCGAGGCGAAGCGGTCGAGTCCGCACAGCTCCGCCGCTTCCGCCAGTCGGCCGTCGTCCGCGCCGGGGGCGGCCAGGCGGAGGTTCTCCGCGAGGGTGCCGTGGAAGAGGGGGGTGTCCTGGCCGACGACGGCGACGGCACGGCGCAGATCGGCGTCGGTGAGCTCGCGCAGGTCCACGGGGTCGCCCGAGCCCGGAACGAGCTGGATCGCGCCCTCGTGGGGGTCCCAGAACCGGGCCAGCAGGTGGGCGCAGGTGGACTTGCCCGCGCCCGAGGCGCCGACCAGGGCGAGGGTGTGGCCCGCCGGGAGGTCGAGGGCGACGTTCCGCAGGACCGGGCGGTCGTCGTAGCCGAAGCTCAGGTCGTGCAGCCGGACGCCGAGCGGGCCGGGGGGCAGCGGACGGGCCGTGGCGGGTTCCGGGGCGAGGGCGGGAGCCCTGATGCCCGCGTCGACCCTCGCGGCGGCGGCGCGCAGGCCCATCGCCTGGCTCAGCGACCTGGCCGATTCGGCGACCGGGCCGAGTACCGACAGGGCGAGGGTCATCACGGCCGGGGCCCAGACGGCGTCGAGGCGCCCCGCGTGGACGGCCCGGGCGGTGGCGGCCACCACGGCGAGGACGGCGAGGACGATGAGCAGTTCGCGCAGCGAGGCGGCGAGGGACTCCCGGGTGACCTCCGCCCGCTGGGCCTCCCCGAGGTGTCCGCCCTTGGTGCGGAGCCGGTTCCTGCGCTCGGTCAGGGCGTCGAAGGCCAGCAGTTCCCGCAGGCCGTCGACCGTCTCGACGGTGTCGGCGGACAGTTCGGCGGCCGCGCGCCGGGTGCGCGCGCCCCGGGCCGTGCGGCCGGCCGCCTCGGCGAAGGGGGCGACGACCAGCAGGAGGGCGACCGGCAGGAGGGCGGCGAGGAGCCAGGGCTCCAGCCGGGCCAGGACGACCGTACCGCTGGTGAAGACCGTGGCCGACGCGAGGAGTTGGGCCGTGGTGTGCGCGTAGAAGAACTCCAGGGCTTCGACGTCGGCCATCGCCGTCGCGGCCAGGTCACCGCTGCGCCGGCCGGCGACCCGGGCGGGGGCGCTGCGCGCGAACCCGTCGAAGACGCGTACGCGCAGCTCGGCGAGGACCCGGTAGGCCAGGTCGTGCGAGAGGTCCATCTCCCGCCACGTCATCAGGGCGCGGAGGAGGACGAGGAGGCAGAGGGCGGCGACGGTCGTGGCGGAGGGCGCGCGTCCGGTGGTGATCGCGGTGCCGACCGCGTGGGCCGCCAGGGTGACGAGGGCGACCAGGGAGCCCTGTTCGACGAGGGCGGCGGCGCAGGTCCGCGCGATCATGACGCGGTGCCCGGTGAGCGCGGGGAGCAGGGCGCGCAGCGCGCCCCTGCCGGGGAGCGTGGTGTCGGTGGGGTTCACGCGGCGAGACCTTCCTGATCGGTGCGGCCCGCCGCGGCGAGCTCGGCGTAGAGTCCGCCCGCGGCGAGGAGGCCGCGGTGGTCGCCGACGGCGTCGACGCGTCCCTGGTCGAGGACGACGATCCGGTCGGCGTGCCGGACGGCCGCGAGCCGGTGGGCGACGACGAGGACGGTCCGGCCCCGTGCGGCCGCCGTCAGGTCACGGACGATGTCCGCCTCCCTGCGTTCGTCGACGGAGCTGGTGGCCTCGTCCAGGACGAGGACGGGGGCGTCCGCGAGCAGGGCGCGGGCCAGGGCGAGCCGCTGGCGCTGGCCGCCGGAGAGGGTGGCGCCGCGTTCGCCGAGGACGGTGGCGTAGCCGTCGGGAAGGGCGGCGATCTCGTCGTGGATCCCCGCCGCGCGGGCGGCGCGCTCCAGTTCTCCGTCGGTGGCGCCGGGGCGTGCCAGGCGCAGGTTCTCCGCTATGGGGGCGTGGAAGAGGTACGTCTCCTGGGAGACGACGGCGACGCCGCGCCGGAGGGAGTCGAGGGCGTAGGCCGCCGTCTTCCGCCCGTCGACGGTGACCTGGCCGTGCCCGGGGTCGTGGTGGCGCAGCAGCAGCGCGAGGAGAGTGGATTTGCCGGCGCCGGAGGGTCCGACGATGGCGGTGGTCCGGCCGGCCTCGGCGGTGAAGGTGACTCCCCGGAGCGTGGGTTCCGCGGCGCCGGGATGGGCGAATCCGACGTCCTGGAAGCGGATTTCGGGGGCCCGGCCCCAGTCGGCCGGCTCCGTTCCCGTGTCGGCGACGGCGGGGGTGGCGGTGCGGAGGGCCGCGATGCCGTCGGCGGCGGAGACGCCGAGGTACCCGGCGTGCCATTCGCGCGCCAGGTCGCGGACGGGTCGGAAGCACTCGCCGGCGAGGAGGAGGGTGAGGTAGGCGCCGGTCGGGGTGGTGGATCCGGTCGCCGCGGACCAGCAGGCCAGCAGTGCGGCGGCGGTGGTGCCGCCCTGGACGGCGAGGTCGGTGATGCCCGTGTCGACCAGTGAGACGCGGAGTTTGGCGACGGTCGCGCGGTGCAGGTGCGCCGAGCGTTCCTGGAGGCGTCGCCGGGTGCGGCCGACGGCGCCGGCCGCGCGCAGCGCGGGCATGCCCTGGAGCGCTTCGAGGTAGTCGGCGCCGAGTCCTTCGTAGGTGTCCCAGTGCTCCTTGCCGCGCTGGGCGAGCAGCCGGTCCCAGGCCCGCGGGCCGGCGAGGGCCAGCAGGAGGGCGGGGACGAGTCCGAGCAGGGCGGTGGGCTCGACGAACGCCACCACGACGAGGAGCAGGGGCGGTACCACGAGGGTGACGGCCAGCTGGGGGAGGTAGCGGGAGACATAGGCGTCGACGCCCTCCACGCCGTCGACGAGGGTGGTGCGGACGGCTCCGGTCCGGGCGGTGGTCAGGTGTGCGGGGCCGAGCCGGCCGAGGTGGGTCAGGAGTTCGTCGCGCAGCCGGATCCGGGCGCGGGCGCCGGCGCGGGCGGCGGTACGGCGCTGGGCGAGGCCGAACGCGGCGCGGACGACCACGACGGCGGCGGCCGCCGCCAGGAGGGCGGGGAGGGAGCCGGTCTCGCCGCGGGCGAGGGCGGCGAGGGCGAGGGCGAGCAGTACGGCTTGGGCGAGCCAGCCGAGCGTGACGGCGCCCTGGAGGCAGGTGGCCGCGAGGAGCGTGCGGCGCGCGTGGCCGGCGGCGCGGCGCAACTCCGGGTGGATGATCACGAGTTCCCCTTCCCGGGTGGGCCCGCGGACTCGGTGCCGAGTGCCAGGCCGTGGACGATCCAGTTCCGTTCGGGTTCGCCGCCCAGCGCCGCCCCCAGGTCGGCCCGCTGCCAGGAGCCGACCGCCCGGGCGGCGAGGCCGCGCCGGACGGCCGTCGTCTGGGCGCGTCCGACGGCGTAGCCGGCGTGCAGGTGGTCCCGGCGGACGCGCCGGGCGTCGGCGTCGGAGGGGCAGCCGTACGCGAGGAGGACGGCGCCCGCGCCGGCGATCCAGCCCTGTCCGGCCGCCCAGGCGGCGAGGGCGGGCCGGGCGTCTCCGGCGGCGAGCCGCCGGAGGGTGCCGTCGGTCCCGGCTTCGACGATGGCCGGTGCGGGCCCGCCGACGGCGGCGCACCAGTTGAGGTGTCCGTCGCCTGCCCTGCGGGCGACGGACAGGAGGTCGTGCAGGTCCTTCGGCGCGGGTGTGCCGGTCAGCGGCGGCCGGGCGCTGCGGCGGGACAGGAGGTCGGAGGCCGTGGCGGTGTCCGGGTCCGGTGGGGTGGCGCCGGTGGCCGGCGGCGGGATGCGCAGAGAGGCCTGCGGCCCGCCGGTGGTGCCGTCGAGGCGGAGGGCGACCGGGCCGGACGCCAGGGCGAGGGCGGCCAGGTGCAGCGCCGCGACGGCGTGTCCGGTGTCGAGGAGGATCAGGGGCCAGGCGCGGTGGCCGTAGTGGCTGAGGGTTCGCCGGGGGGTGACGGTGAGTTCGACGGTCGCCCCGGCGGCGGCGTGGGGTGCGGGAGACAGGCGGTGGACGCGGTGGCGCAGGGGGTCGTAGCCGTACCGGCCGGGTGGCAGGGAGCAGCCGTCGCCGACGAGGAGGGTGGTGTCGACCGGGTGGAGCGCGCCCGCCGACGGGGTCGGGCGGAGGCGTCCGGTGGGGTCGGCGGCGGCCAGTGACAGGCGCAGCAGGCCGTCCAGGTCGAGCAGTCCGGGGCCGGCCGGGGGCAGTGCGCGTCCGGGGCCGGGCCAGTCGGGGACCGGGGGGCCGGCGGGGGTGTCGGGGCCCGGCGGTTCGGCCCCGCGGGCGCGGGCGAGGGCGGTGACGAGGTCCATGGGGGCTCACATGTGGGGCGGCGGGGCGAGCGTGAAGTCCTCGGGGGCGTGCGGCGCCGTGGGACGCCAGCCGCGGGCCACGGCGGCGTCGGCGAGGCGGGGGCAGCCGAAGTACCCGAAGGCGGAGGGGGCGTTGGGGATCAGCCCGGAGACGAGGACGCGGGCGACCCGGAGGGCGGTCTCGGCGACGTCCTCCGTGGTGAGGTCGAAGGTCATGACCCGGTGGCCGCCCCGTTCCAGGGCGTGGTCCATCCGCTCCCGGCTGCCGGGCGGGACGGCGTCGAGCGCGACGGTGCCGAGGGCGGGGTCGGTGAACCGCCGTGCCTCGGCCGCCATCCGGGGGTCGAGCCACACCTGTACGTGTGCGCCCAGGTCCCTGACGTGCTCGAAGCGGTCCCCGCACGCGTCGAGGTAGCGGCGGTCCTCGCGGTGGTCGAGGTAGAGCCCCTTGGCGAGCAGCCCGGCTTCGACGGCCTGGAAGACCCAGCCGTCCGGGTCGGTGAGTCCCTGGGTGAAGACCCAGGTGTGCACGGCTTCGAGGACGGCCTTGCGGGCGGCTTCGGCCGGGTCGTACTTGCAGGCGAAGCCCGCCGCGTACAGGTCGAGGCGCGGGTCGTGGACGAGGGCGGCCACGCAGGGGGCGAACTCGGAGGGCATCTCGACGAGCCACACGCGGAGTCCGGATCCGGCGAGGTCGTCGGCGAGCCCGGGCACGGTCCGCGGGTCGATGCCGCGGGCGGGGCCGTCGAGGTGCCACCAAAGTTCCAGGGCGTCGCGTTCGGCGATCTCGAGCAGGCCCCGTTCGACGGCGTCGTCGAGGCCCTGGCCGGTGGCGATGCCCGCGTAGTTGAGGTGGTGGGTGCGGGGCAGGGAGCGGAGTTCGCCCTGCCGCCAGTTGAGGTGGGTGAGCGCGACGGGGGCCCACACCTCGGCGCTCGCCCCGCCGGGCAGCCGCTCGGTTCCCCGGGCCCACAGGGCGGGGGTGTCGTCGGTGAGGGGGCGGTAGGGGAATCCCGGGCGGGTGTACTGCCAGTCGGCGTACGCGGGGAGCCGGTCGGGTCCGTAGGTCCGCAGGCCCCGGGCGGTGAGCTCGGCGGCGGTGGCGCGCAGGGGCGCGTCGGGGTGCCCGGACGGGGGGACCCGGTTGCCGCAGTAGCGTTCGACGCCCTCGGCTATGGCCGCGACGCGGGCGGTCCGGGGGTCGCCGAAGGAGGTGCCGAGGGAGACGCGGTCGGCGGGCCAGAGGCCGAGCCTGCGGGCGTCGGCGACCTCGGCCGTCATCGCCGTGTAGCGGGGGGGCGCGCCTTCGGGGTGTTCGACGGGCTTGACCTTGCGGATGATCCCGCAGACGGGATCCACCAGGGCTTCCATGGGCAGCGGTGTCATCGCAGGATCTCCTCCGCGGGATCGATGGGGACGGGTCGGGTGCGGAGCGCGCTCAGCACGAGTTGGGCGGACGCGGGATCGACTTCCCGACGGGAGGCGAGGAGCCGGGTCGCGGTGACCGGGTCCTCGCCGGTGTGCGGGTTGCGGGCGTGCGCCGGGAAGTGGTGGCCGGTGATCTCCAGCCGGAGCCGGGTGCCCGCCGCCAGGCGTCGGGCCGGCCGGCCCAGGGGGACGGTGAGCTCCGCGGTGTGCCCGGGCGGTCCCGTGCGGCGGGCGGCGCCGACGGCGAGCCGCTCGGCACGCCCGTCGGGGCCGAGGGCGACCAGGCGTGCGAACCAGTCGGCGGACGGGGTGTCGGCGCGGGCGCGCAGCCGCAGCCTGGCGGGGCCGAGGAGGTCGAGCGGCCGGGGCAGGGGCGCGGAGACCAGGACGCAGCGGTCGCGCTCCCCGTCGGCCGGCACGGTCAGCCCGGCCGAGGAGACCGGGCGTTCCGGATCGGCGGTGAAGACGGGGTCGCCCAGCGGGAACAGGCGTGGCGCCCACGGGTCGCCCTCGACGCCCGCCGCCGTCCACAGCGGACTGCCTCCGAGGGCCACCGCTCCTGCCCGGCCCGGCCGGAGGGCTCCGGCGAGCGCGGCGGTCGTCCAGCGGGCGTAGAGGTCGCCGAGGCGCACGTGATGGGCGGGGGCGGCGTCCGGGCCGGGGGCCGCGGTGAGGCCGTGCCCCCACGGCCCCATCACCAGGCGCGCCGAGGGGCCGCCCCAACGGCGCCACAGGCCGGCCGTCTCCTCGGCGAAGTGGTCGTGGTGGCCGCCGACGGCGAGCAGCGGCATCCCCGCTCCCGGGGCGCGGGCGAGGAGGCGTCCCCGGTCGTGGCGGCGCCACACCTCCGGCCAGGAGGGCAGGGGGCGGCCGAGCCGCCGCGGCAGGTCGAGCAGGGGGAGACGGGCCAGTGCCCCGGGGTCCGCGGCGAGGGCGTTCGCCAGCGCCGCGTCGTCGGAGTCGGCGCGGTCGCCGTGCGCCGCCCACCAGCCGGCCCGGGTCAGCAGCCTTTCCACTCCCGCGGGTTCGCGGGCGGTGTCGGCGATGCCGAGGGCGGGCACGGCGGCGATGACGGCGTCGGGGCGTGCGTCCCCGGGCGCCTCCAGGGCGAGGGCGAGGGCGCAGTGGGCGGCGTAGGAGGAGCCGACGGCCACCAGGCGGCCGTCGCTCCACGGCCGGTCCCGGATCCAGCGGGCGGTGTCCGCGCCGTCGGCGGTCTCGTGGGTGTAGGGCCGCCACTCCCCCGGTGAGGCGTGGCGGCCGCGGACGTCCTGTGCCACGGCGGCGAATCCCCTGCGCGCCCAGCTTCGCAGTTCGGCGCCGTGTGCCCGGCGGTCGTAGGGGGTGCGGATGAGCACGGTCGGGAAGGGGCCGGGGCCTTCGGGGAGGCGGACGTCGGTGGCCAGGCCGTTCACGGAGGTGGTGCGGGTGGTCATGGGGGTGGTGGGGGCGGTGGGGGTGGTCACGGGGTGCCCGTCGGTGTCCGCGCGACGTCGGGGACGGGCAGGACCGGGTGTTCGGTGACGGTCAGGGTGCGCAGGTCGACGCGGCGCAGCCGGCGCCGGGCGGGGAGCTCCCCGGTGTCGGGCACGTCGGTGGCCCACCGGGCGAGGTCGTCGGCGAGGAGTGCGGCGAGCAGGCCGGCCGCGGGCGTGGTGAGGGGGACGGGGACGCCGCGGGTGCGCGGTCCCCTCCAGTAGGCGGCGAGTTCGCGGTGGGCGGGGGTGACGGCGAGGCGGCGGGCGCGGACGTGGGCGGAGGTGACGTCTCCGGGGGCGGCCGCGACCGGTTCCAGGTACGCCTGCCAGCCCTCGCGGTGGCACCGCAGCCAGGCGGTTCCCCGTTCGGGCAGCCGGTCCGCCTCGTCCCACAGGCCGTCGGGCACGGGGCCGTCGAGGCACCAGACGACGGCGGCGGCGTCCAGTCGCGCCGTCGTGTCCCCGGGCGTGCCGGGCCGGGGGGACGCCCCAGCGGCCCGCAGCTGCCGGGCGAGCGGCCCGGTGAGGGCGGGGTCGCCGAGGAGCAGGACGTCGCGGCGCTCCGCGGGCCACGCCGGGGCCGCGTCGAAGGCCCCTCCCTCCGCGGTCCGCCGGCCGCTCCCGGTCAGGTAGCCGGCCGCGTCGAAGGCCGAGACGAGCCGGTCCACTCCGGCGTCCGCGCGGGTCGCGGCCGCCCCGGCCAGACGGGAGCGGAGGGCGTTCCCGTCCGCGTCGCCCGTGTGGACCCGGAGGAACTCGCCGTCCGCGGTGCGGACGGCGAGTCCGCCCTCGTCGACGGCGATGACCTCGACGCCGGGTGCGAGCTGGGTGCGGGACACGGGGTTCTCCTACGGGTCGGGGTGGGGAACGGGGGCGCGGGCCCGCCCCGGAGGACGGGCCCGCGAGCGAGGGCGGACCCTCGACTACTCCTCGGTGTCCTCGAACGGGTTCTCGACGAGGGCGTTGGAGTGGGACGCCGAGTCGTGGGCCAGCTGGCCCGGGTCGACGATCGGAGAGAAGACCTGCTCGTTCTCCATGAACGTTCCTCCTTCGCAAGGGAGTTGCGGCGTTCGGTCGAGCGCCACGACCTGAACGCTAATGAATATGATTATCGTTTTACTAGTGGGCCAGAGGGTGATCTGGGTAACACACCGGCCAGCCGCCCTCGGGGTCCCTGCCGACCCGGCCGGAGACCTTCAGCACGTCGGCCAGGAACGCCGGCGTGACCACGTCCTTCGGCGTCCCGTCGGCCACCACCCGGCCGTCCCGCAGCGCCACGATCCGTTCGGCGAACCGGGCGGCGTGGGCGAGGTCGTGCAACACCATGACGACGGTCAGCCCGCGCTCCTCGCGCAGGCGCACCACCGTGCGCAGCACATCGAGTTGGTGGTGCAGGTCCAGATAGGTGGTCGGCTCGTCGAGGAGCAGGACGCGGGTGTCCTGCGCCAGCGCCATGGCGAGCCGCACCCGCTGCCGCTCCCCGCCGGAGAGCGCCTCCACGGGCCGCTCCGCCCAGTCCCCCACCCCGACGTCCTCCAGCGCCCGGCGCACCACGGCGTCGTCGCCCTCCCGCAGCATGCCGAGCGGGCCGCGGGCCGCGTAACGCCCCTGCCGCACGAGTTGACGCACCGTCATGCCGGGTACCGCGGGCGCGGACTGGTGGAGCAGCGCCACGAGCCGGGCGGCGGCCCGGCGGGAGAGCCGGGCCAGGTCGTGCGGGCCCAGCAGCACCCGCCCCTCCCCGGGTCGCAGCAGCCCGGCCGCGAGCCTCAGCAGGGTCGACTTGCCGCAACCGTTCAAGCCCACCAGTGCGGTGAGCTCACCCGGCCCGACGGTCAGGTCGACACCGCGCAGCACGGGCCGCCCGGCGTATCCGAAGTGGACGCCCTCGACATGGACGCCGACGGGTTCGCTCATCATCTGTCCTTCACATCCGAATTCGGGAAACACCACCCGGGAGCGGACCCGGCACGATCCGACGGGCAGCCCCAGGAACCCCGGTCCACCGGGCAGCCCCAGGAACCCCGGTCCACCGGGCAGCCCCAGGAACCCCGGTCCGCCGGGCAGCCCTAGGAACTCCGGTCCGCCGTCCGGCGCACCACGACCAGCAGCAGTACGGCGCCGGCGCACGTGGTCAGCGCTCCGACGGGCAGCGTGATCCGGTCCGCCTCGCCCCCGGCCAGCGCGAGCAGCCGCGAGGCCGCCTGGGCCACCGCGTCCGCCCCGCACACCACGACCGCGCCCAGCAGCGCGGCGCCGGGCAACGCGAGCCGGAGGTCGGCGCCGAAGAGCGCCACCGCGAGGTGCGGGACGAGCAGCCCCACGAACCCCAGCGCGCCCACCGAGGCGACGGCCCCCGCCGTCAGCGCCACCGCGCACGCCAGGGCGAGCGTCCGCGCCCGGGCGACCGACAGGCCGGCCGCCGAGGCGAGTTCGTCGCCGCAGCGCAGCAGGGTCAGCGGCCCCGTCATCAGCCACGCGCCGAGGAGCCAGGGCAGTGCCCAGGGCCAGAGCAGGTGCCAGTGCTCCCACACCCGTCCCTCGGTGCTGCCGACGAGCCACTGCACGACGCTGCCGAGTTCACCGGGCGCGACCAGGAGCACCATCGCGGTGAGCCCGCCGAGAACCGCGGAGACCAGCACGCCGTGCACCACGGTCTGCGCGGGGTCGCCCCCGCCCCGTCCGCCGAGCAGCCACAGCAGCCCCGCTCCCGCGCAGCCGCCCGCGTACGCCGCGACGACCACGGCGAACGGCGACTGCCACCCCGCGAGCCCGAGCCCGGTGGCGGCGACCGCCCCGAGCACCGCGCCCGGGGTCACTCCGGTGACCTCCGGGCCGGCCAGCGGATTGCGCAGGGCCGACTGGAGGACCAGCCCGGCCGCACCGAGGCAGGCCCCCGCGCCGAGGGCCACCAGCATGCGCGGCAACCGCAGCCGGAGGAAGACGTGACGGGCCAGCGCGTCCCCCCCGCCCGACAGCACGTCCACGACCGCGCCCAGCGAGAGGGCGCGGCCCGCGAGCAGCGAGGCGCCCGCCGCCAGGACGAGCAGCGCGCCCAGCACCGCGTACCGGCGCACCGTCTTCGCAGGCCGCCGCGGCGTCGTCGCGCTCCTCGGGTTCTCCGTCATCCCGGTCCTCGGAATCTCCGTCGTCGCGGATCTCGAACTCTCCGTCATCGCCGCCTCCGCAGGAGCGCCACCCCGGCCGGGACACCGAGCAACGCCGTCCAGGCACCGGCCGGCGTCTCCACCGGCGCCAGGGCGAGCCGGGCCGGCACGTCGGCGACGGCCACCACGGCCGCGCCCCACGCCGCCGACCAGGGAAGCCAGCCCACCGCGTCGGAACGGGGGTTGAGGCGACGGACCAGGTGCGGGGCGAGGAACCCGACCCACGCCACGGGGCCGCACACGGCGGTCACCGGGGCGATGAGGACGACGGCGACGGCGAGAGCGGTGAACCGCGCCCGCCGCACGCGCACGCCGAGCGCCTCCGCGTCGTCGTCGCCGAGGCGCAGCACCGCCAGCACCGGTGCGCACAGGACGAGGGCGGGGACCGCGACGAGCAGCCACGGCCACAGCCCCGTCACGTCCTCCCACGTGCGCGCGGAGAGCGAACCGAGGAGGTACCGGTAGATCAGCTGGAGGTCGAGCTGGTCGGCCATCACCATGAGCACGAGGAGGGCGGCCTGCAGCGCCGCGGCGACCGCCGCCCCGGTGAGCAGGACGGCGGACGGGCTGCGGCCGAGACCGGCGGCGAGCAGGGTCAGCCCGCCGCCGAGGGCCGCCCCGCCGAGGGCCAGCAGCGGCTCGACGGCGGCGGGCACCGACACGGCGAGGACCAGCGGGGCCGCCACTCCGAGGGCGGCGCCCGAGGACACGCCGAGCATCTCGGGCACGGCCAGGGGATTGCGCAGGGCCTCCTGCAGGACGAGTCCGGCGGCCCCGAGACAGGCTCCGGCGACGAGCGCGAGCACCAGCCGCGGGACCCTGAGCTCGGTGACGACGACCCTGGCGATCTCGTCCCCGCCGCCGAAGAGCCGGTGCGGCGGGACGTACGGCGTGCCGAGGCACAGGGCGCACCACGCGGCGCCGACGAGGAGGGCCACCAGCGCCGCCGGCTGCGCCCAGACCCGTACCGCGGCCCGCCCCTCCCCCGGAGCGGAGGGAGAGCGGCCTGCCGGCGCCGCGGTCTCGACGGGCCCGCTCACCTCAGCGCGGCCGTGGCCTCGTCGAGGACCAGACCCATCGAACGCGTGCCGCGTCCCTTGGCCCACACCTCGGGGTCGACCTCGTGGACGTCTCCGTTCCGGACGGCCGGGATCTTGCCCCAGAGCGGGTTCTTCGCCAGCTTCTCCGACAGCTGCCCGTCCGGCGGGCCGAAGCTCATCGTCTCGACGAACAGCACGTCCACGCCCTGCGCGAGGATCTCCTCCAGGCTGTAACTGCCCTCCACCCCACGGGACTTCCAGGGGTAGTCGGCGAGCTTGGGGAACAGACCCGCGACCACGTCGGTGCCGGGGGTGGCGACTCCGAAGTTCTCGTCGCTGCCGTAGACGATCAGCGCCGTCCTGTCGCTCCTGGTCCGCTCGGCCTCGGCCAGCTTGGTACGGAAGGTCCGCTCCGCCTTCTCTCCCTGTGCCGTGCGGCCGGTGAGGGCGGCGACGTCCCGAAGGTAACCGACGCTCTCCTCCCACGTGGTGGGCTGCACGGGCCAGAAGGTGGTCACTCCCTCGAGGGCGGGGGCGAGCTTGCCATGGGTGTCCTGGAGCCCGATGACGAGGTCGGGCCGGTGGGAGAGGACCGCCTCCACCTCAGGGGCTATGAAGCCACCGGGGACGACCGCCACCTTCCCGGCCTTCTCCTTCCCCAGGAAGCCCGGGTGGGCGAGGAGTTTGCTGTTGGTGGCCACGGGGACGATGCCCAGCTCGGTCAGGATGTCGTCGCAGAGCGCCACGAGGCAGACGATGCGCTCGGGCTTCCGCTTCGGCGCGACCTCGACGCCTCTGGCATCCGTCAGCCGGAGCGTCTCCTCGATGGGCTTCACCGTGACCTCGGTGACGGCGGCGCCGGTCCCTTCGGCCCCGGCCCCCTCGGCCGGGGACTCCGCGGCCGTACCGCATCCCAGCAGGACGGATCCCATGATCAGTGCGGCAAGTCCGCCTCGTGTACGTCTGCGGAGTGAACGCGGCATCGGTGCCCTCGTTTCGTGTAGGGGTCGGAAAACGCACCGACCATACATGATAATCATTTTCATCATGCTCCAAGATGCCCACGGAGGAACCCCGATGACCACCGACCCCCTGCTCCTGGTCTCCGACCACGTGGACGGCGCCGTCCACCTCGTGACCGTGCCGGACGGCACGGTGGTCGGACGGATACCGGGCCGCCACCTCTCCGAGCACGCCGGCTTCCTGCCCCTGCCGGGAGGCCGGGTGGCCTGCGTCGACGACCGGCGCGGCGAGCTGCTCGTGCTCGCCCCGTACGGCCGGGAGCCGGTGGAGTCCGCGATCCCCGTGGCCGTGCCGGCCGAACACCTGGCGAGCGACCCCTCCGGCCGGTGGGTGGCCGTCACGACGGGCCTCGGCAAGAACAGCTCCCCGTGGTCCGACCTGATCACCGTCGTGGACCTGGCGACGGGGGACGCGGCGCGGGTCCGCACCCGGCCGGGAGAGCCCGGCGTCACGGTGCTGGGCTCCGACGCCCCCCTCGTCGTCCTGCGGCACCGCGAACCGGGGGCCCTGGCCGTCCACCGCTTCGCCGAGCTCCTCGACGCACCGCCCGGCTGCCCCCCGGTCGCGCCGATCGCGTCCCACCCCCTGCCGGACGACGGACACGGCGACGCCCAGGACCCGTCGGCCCAGCGGGTGTTCGCGGCCACCGCCGAGGGCGTCCACCGGGCACGCCGGGAGGGCGAGGGCCTCGTCATGGAGAAGCCGATCCCGTGGGGGGTCACCGCCGCGCGCGGCTGGTACCTGCGGCTGGATCCCCGCAGGCGCGCCCTGTGGTCCACCCTGCGCGGCGGGCCGACGGATCCGCTGCGCTGGCCGGAGTGGACCAACCGGGCATGGTGCCACCGGCTGGACGCCGGCACCACGACCCTGACGGAGCTCGGACCGGGACTCGTCTTCCGGCTGGCCCTCTCCCGCGCCGCCACCGCGTTCGCCCGCATCCACCCCGACGGCGACGAACTGCTCCTCCTGGACGACGACTCGACGCTCCGTCAGGTCCCCCTTCCGGCCATGGAGGGGGCACCCGGCCGCGGCCACACCCCCTGGGAGGGCGTACAGCGCCGCGCGGTGGCCGCTTCCCCCGAGGCGGACTGGGTGGCCGTGACCCGGGGCGGCCACGGCGAGGTGCACCTCATCGACGCCGGGACCGGGGAGGAAGCACACCGGGTCGTACTGGACACGCCCCTCCACCACGGCGGCCACGCGGTCCTCCTCCCCCAGCCCGGTGGCCCGGACCGCGACGCCGTGGGACGCTGACCCCACCCGACCACCAGCCGACCGCCGACCGCTGACCGGGCGCGCGTCGCGCGGTCGGCGGTCGGCGGCTGGCGGCTGGCCGTCGGCAGTCGGCGGCCAACGGCCCATGGTCGGCGGCCAACGGTCGGCAATCGGGGCGGGGCCGAACGCGCCTACGGGGACGCCACCCGCGGACGGCGCGCGTGGCAGGGACCGCAGACACCGACGAGCTCGACCGTGTGCTCCACCGCCGTGAAGCCCCGCTCGCCGGCCACCTCGACCGCCCAGCGCTCGACGGAACGCGCGTCGACGGCCCTGCTGACGCGGCAGAGCCGGCAGATGAGGTGGTGCCGGTGGCCTTCCCTGCCGCGCAGCCTGAACAACCGCTCCCCGCCCTGGACCTGGACGACATCGACGCGGCCCGTGACCTCCAGGTGCCGGAGCACGCGGTAGACCGTCGTGCGGCCCACCCCTGCCCCGGCCTCCGAGAGCAAGCCGTGCAGATGCCGGGCGGAGACGAACCTCAGGGACTCCGTCAAGGCGGCGACGACCGCCGCCCGCTGCCGTGTCGACCTCTCGGTCACCTCGGACCACTCCTCTCACACGTGACGACACAGAGCGTAGATGCTCATGAAATTCATGTCCATGTTCACAACGTGACGCTTCCTGATCGCCGGGCCCCATCGAGGGGATCGGCGCGGAAGCGGGTCACGGGGTACGGGATACGGGGCACGACGAAGCCACGCCCAACCGATCCGGGCGGCCCCGGGCGACGAGGCCGGACGCGCCCCCGAGGCCCGGCTCAGTCGCCCGCGGGCGGAGCGTCCTGGTAAGGGTTGCGGGGCTTGGCGACGAGCTTCAGCTCGCCGACGTCCATGGCCGGGACGGGCCGGTCGGGATCGACGTCACCGGGGCGCCAGACACCGGTGACCTCGACCCAGACGTCCTCGCCGGGCGCCCGCGCTCCGCGCATCTCCACGCGGAGGGTCCGGGCGTCGCCCGCGCAGCAGCCGACCTTCAGGCGGTTGAGGTGCCAGGTGCCCGGGCTCTCACCGGCGGTGACGAACCCGAGGAGCCGGATCTTGCGCCCCCGCAGCGCCATCGAGTCGTACGCAGAGCGTCCGATGAACTCCTCCAGCGCCATGGGCGTGGTCGGCCCGTCCGCCAGCTCCTCATAGACGGAGCGTTCGACGCGGGCCCCCGCGCCGTCACGCGAGGCCGTGTACGAACCGAGCGCCGGCGGGGCGACGAAGAGCAGGGTGAGGGCAGGAACGGCGAGGAGCCAGGCGACCCGCGGCGCACCGCCGTGCCCGTGCCCGTGTCCGCCTCCGCTTCCGTGTCCGTCTCCGCTTCCGTGTCCTCCGTGCGCCTGCGCGTGGCCGTCGGACGGGTCGTGCCAGTACCCGCGGCCGGAGGCGTCCCTCCTCAGCACGGGCTGGCGGAGGCGACGCGCCACCTCGGCACCGGTGCCGGCGAGGCCCAGCAGGACCAGCAGGACGCCGGAGGCGACGAGGTAGGGCCACAACCCCTCCTTGACGTACCGGAGATACACGTCGCTGCGGACGGTGGCACGCAGCAGGGCCGCGCCGGTGAGCACCAGGAGGACGGGCAGGGCGAGTTCGGCCGGCGGACGCGGGGCGCGCGCGGGGATGGGTCGTCCGGTCACAGGAACACGCCTCCGACGCATACGCAGCACAGGACAGCCACGACGAACGTGGCGGCACAGAAGCGCACCGCGAACGCCCGCCCGAAGGCTCCCGACTGCAGGGCGATGAGCTTCATGTCGACCATCGGCCCCACGACCATGAACGCGAGGCGGGCGGTGGGCGAGAAGCCGGTGAACGAGGCGGCCACGAACGCGTCCGCCTCCGAGCACACCGACAGGAGGACGGCGAGCACCGCCGCCACGAGGACGCCCAGCCAGGGCGAGCCCGAGAAGACCTCGAGAACGGAGGGCGGCACGAGCACGTTGAACGTCGCCGCCGCCATGGCGCCGACCACCAGGAACCCGCCCGCGTGCAGGAAGTCGTGCTGCAGCCCGCGCCGGAAGGCCGCCAGCCGGCTCGTACCCGGAGCACGGTCCGCCTCGCCCGTCGGCAGCCGCAGCCACTCCTCGCGCCCCAGCCTGAGCCACAGCCAGCCCATGGCGACCGCCGTGACGAGCGAGGCGCCGAACCGAGCGGCCACCATCTCCGGGCTGCCGGGGAACGCGATGGCCGTCGAGACGAGGACCACCGGGTTCACGGCGGGCGCGGCGAGCAGGAAGGTCAGAGCGGCGGCAGGGGCCACCCCTCGCCGCATCAGACTTCCCGCGACCGGCACCGAGGCGCACTCGCACCCGGGGAGGACCACCCCTGCGGCCCCGGCGACCGGAACCGCGAGAGCGGGGTTGCGGGGCAGCACCTTGGAGAAGACCCGGGCGGGGACGAAGGCGCCGATGGCCGCCGAGACGACGGTACCGAGAAGGAGAAACGGTACGCCTTGGACGACGACGGCGATGAGCAGCGTCCGCCAGGCGCCGAGCGCCGCGATCCCGAACAGCCCCTCCAGCCACGGCCCCGCGAGTACCGCGACCACCGTCACCGCGACCAGCACCGCACCCGGCCGGCCGCCGCGCGGGTGCGGCTTCCCGCGCGCGCCGCCTCCGACCGGAGGCCCGAGGTGTCGCGGTGGTGCCGTCGTCGCCTTCGCCGAGACCTCGGCCATACCGCGCCCCCTCGCTCCAGTCCGCCAGGGTCCGGCGGAACGATCGAGCCCGCCCCGGAGGTCACCCGGCGCGAGCGGGCACACACTAGCCGATGATAATCATCTTCATCTAGACCGTCCTGCGGCGGGCCGGGGACACGGGGTCAGGTCGCGGTCCGCTTCCCGTCCGGGTCGCAGGGCAGCGTGCTCGCGGACCTGGCGGGCGGCCCGGCCGGCGGTACGACGCGCTCCGCCGCCCCGTGTTCGCGGAGGGCTCCCCCGCACCCGGGCGCGGGTTCCGCCCCGGGGCACGGCCCACGGAAAGGGCGAGCCCCCGCTTCCGGCTTCCGTCGCACTCCGGTCACCAGGCGCCGTGGTGGGCCAGGTTCAGGACGAGAGCGGCCGCGGGCAGACAGAAGAACACGGCCCAAGCACCCAGCTGGTAGTCACCGACCCGCAGATGGACCCACAGCGCACCCAGGAAGTACAGCAGCAGGCCGATGGCGGCGGCCACCCCCAACAGCGGCACGGCGAACCCGGCCACCAGCCCCACCGCCCCCGAGCCCAGCAGCACGCCCAGCAGAGGCATCCAGGACCGGGGAACGTCCATCTTGTCCGCCTGGCTCTTGGGATGGTCGTGGCCGATGAGGTTGGCGATGGCGGCGAGACCGTTGACGACCGAGGTCAGGACGGTGACGACGACGTAGGTGGCGAACACGGAGGCTCCTTCTCCTGTTCAAGAACGATGACGGGTGTCCGCCTCCTTGACCGCACAGCGCCTCACGATGTGACACGTCCGCCCACAGGAGCCCTCCGGGACACGACCGGGCGCCCCGGTCAGATCCGGTGAACGCGAGGCCGCGCCCCTTCGGACCGCGCCCACCGTCCCCGCCGTGCGCCACGACGTCAGCGGAACCGCCGGCACCGCGATCCAGGGCGGCGCGCCCGCCGGTGCCGGGCACGATCACCACGACGACGGCGCCCTCGTGCCGGAACTCCCGCACGAACGGACTCCCTCGACCGAGACGGGAAGGACGCGGTTCTTCTCCTTGAGGATCTGCCCGACTCCGATGAGCGCGCCGCCGGTACCGACACCCGCCACGAAGACGTCGCCCCACCCGTCGGCGTCCTGCCGGACCTCCTGGCCGGTGGTACGCCGGTGGACCTCCGAGCTCACCGCCACCCCCGCCCCCGGCGCCTCCCGGCACGGAGGGTGACCCGCCCCCTCCTCACGACGACGCCGTGGGCCCGGCCGCGGTCAGCTCGTGAGTCCTGCCTGGAGCGGCGCGGGTGAACCACAGCGGTGTGCCAGATGAAAGAGGCTCAGCAATCCAGGGGTTCATAGGACGGGTGATCCGGGACAGAGGAACCCGCCATCACATCATCGCCCTTAAGGTACGCCAGCAACCAGTCGCCGAACGTCATCTCGTAGGACACAAATTCCCCGCTGTCCATTTCCTGCACGCATACGGCCCATGGGGCCGAGGGCTCGTACGGCACTTGCAGGAAGACAGTCTCTGCTGATGTGCCCGTCGCAACCGGCAACAGCTCTCCGGGGCGAGACCCTGCCCCACGGGGAAGGAAATCCGCGGAATCTTCTTCAAGCCAGAACTCGATCGAATCCTTGATCTCTTCCCCCAGGTTCCTGATCGAATGCCCAGGGTGGTAGAGGCGCAATCCCTTGTTGATCACCACCGGACCATAGGCATCGGCTATGGCCCGGAAGTCGTCGGGAAAAGAAATCCCGAGTTCCTGCTCCAGTTGGACCCAAGGGGCAGGATCGGACCAACCGAAACAGGGTTCCCCCAGCAGTGCCTTGATTTCCTCGAGTGTCGCCATTCTCTCCCCATTTACGTGCCGATGCACCAGCCCGTCCGAACAGCCCCTGCTGAAGTTCCGTGTCGGCAGAATTGCAACCCGTCGTGCTCGTCCAGGGCCCAGGCACGGACTCGCTGCGATCTTTCCTTTGGATGCGTTCGGAGTGTACGGCCTGCCGCTGACACACGAGGGTGGGGGCGTCACACGGACGAGGCGACCGCCGACAAGCCCCGCCCATGCCGAGAACGCGGCGTCTGCCGAACCTCTTCATGAAAGAGGTTCACTGGGCGGCGGCGCGCAGGTCCCGGGTGTACCGGTCGAAGTGTGTGCCGTCCTTGCTGTGTGTCTGCTGGCCGGGGGTGAACCCTGCCCGCCACGCGACTGCGGCAGACGCGGGATTCTCCGGCTCCACCTGGATGACCGCCTCCGTCCCGCCCTCACCCGCCGCGTACCGGGTCGCCAAGAGGACCGCGCGAGTAGCCAGACCGCGCCCCCGCCAGGACGGATAGAGGCCGTAGGCGACATTCACCTGGCCGGGGGACAGGCCTTCTCCTGTGAACCGCAGGTCGACCGTCCCGACGAGCACGTCGTCGGCACCCACCCGGATACCGAAGGCGCGGAGCGGCCCTGCGGTGTCCCACTGTTCCCGGCAGTGCCGGATGTAGGCTTCGACGCCCTCGCGCGTGCCGGGGCCGCCGTTGAGCCAGCGAACGAGCTGCTCGTCCTCCCCCGTGAGATGCGCCTCCACGTCGTCCAGGCGCAGGGGCGACAGAGTGACGATCCCGTCGGACAGCTTCACTTCACGCATCCGGTGATTCTTGACGCCGGAAGCGCGTCGCACCATCGGATTCTGCGGGACAGGGTGCGAACCCGGTGCGCAAGCGGGTCCGCAAGGACACCGTGCTGATCGTGGCCCGTTGGGCAAGTGCTCACCGAGCACCCCGAACAGCCACCCGACGCCAAGCATCGCGCCGAGGAGCACCGCGCCCCTCATCGGTTCGTCGTGGGGTAGGGCCCCAGCGGAGTTCATCTCGGCGGGCAAGACGAAGCTTGCGCCCGTCCCGCGGACGGACCGGACGTGCGGCTCGTTCTCGTTGTTGCCGTTCGCCGCGTGTCCCCGTTTCCCTCGCCCCTCCTCGGAGCGGGGTCTTTCGTCGTTCGGTGACCGCTTCGTCGTCGACGGCCCCGACCACGACGGCCCAGAAGGCTCCTGAGTGGTGCGACGACCGACCAGCGCCTCCGAGGCGACGGCCCAGGGCGGCCGCGTCCGACGGCCCCCTCCCGCCGTGCGCCGTGCGGGAGGGGGCCGTGCGGGAGGGGCCGTCGGGCGTGGTGGCGGGGGGAGCGGCCGGTCAGCGGCTGCCGAGGAGGGTGCGCCAGGTCTGCGGGCCGACGACGCCGTCGACCTGGAGGCGATGCTTCTTCTGGAAGGCGATCACGGCCGCCTTGGTGTTCGCGCCGAAGGCACCGTCGACCTTGAGGCCGTAGCCATAGACGTTCAGCTGCGCCTGTGCCGCCTTCACGGCCTGGCCGGAGGAGCCGTACTGGACCGTCTTGACCAGCTGGGACCAGGTGTTCGGGCCGATGACGCCGTCGGCGGCCAGGGAGCGGGACTTCTGGAACGCGATCACGGCGGCGCGGGTCTTGGTGCCGAAGGCGCCGTCGGCGTCGAGCGCGTGGCCCCGCGAGGACAGCAGGTGCTGGGCGGTCCGTACGTCGGCGCCCTGCGAGCCGCTCTTGAGGACCGGCCAGGAGACGCTGGGGGCCGGCAGCTGCCCGCCGCCACCGCCACCGCCACCGCTGCCGCCGCCCAGCTTGACCGGGCGGAAGGGGTCGTAGTTGTCGTTGCCGAGTCCGTATCTGAGCTGCCGGTGGGTCGTGCCGTAGGTGCCGCGCTGTTCGTAGGCCCAGTAGGCGCTGTGCGACGAGTTCGCCCACTTCTCGAAGATCACGACGTGCCGGAAGTCGCCGTCGTCCGTGCGGTGGTCGATCAGCAGGTCGCCCTTCTGGAGCTGGCTCACGCTGCCGAGGCGCTTGGTGACGCCGCTTCGGGAGTCGGCCAGGCCGACGGTGTTCAGGCCGGGCTTGCCCAGGCCGAGCGCCATGGAGACGTAGCCGGAGCAGTCCTGGCGGTAGCCGTCCTTCCAGACGCGCTCCATGCTGTACGGGACGGGCTTGCCGTTGTTGGCGGTGAGCCAGGCGCGCGCCCGGTTGATCATCGTGTCGGGCGAGAGCGCGGCCGTGGCCATGGTCGTCAGCTCGTTCGGCCGGGTGACCAGCTTGCCGTCGGCCTCGGGCTCGGGTCCGTAGGCGGTCTCGGCGGCGACGGGCACGGGCGCCGGGGAGGTGCTGCCGACGAGCGACGGTACGACCGCGATCGCGGCGGCGGCGACGCCGCCCGCGGTGACGCCCATGACGGTGAGCTGGGCGCGGCGGGTGAGTCGGCTGCGAAAAGACATGCTTCCCCCGTAGTGGCTCTGGTGTGGAGCGCGGGCCGGATGGGTCGAACAGGGCCTGCGTCGTGGGTTGTTGGCCGGGAGCCTGCTGCGGCTCCCGGCGCGGCATCACGTTGCCAGGCATTCCGGCCGTCGCCCAGCGTCGTGGGAAAGCGGCATCAGTCGGTGACGTGTTCTCGACATCTTCGGGAGTGTGTGTCTGTTCGACGACGCCTGCGGACGCCGCTCTCTCCCGCCGAGGTCCGAGCGGTGCGTGCGGGGGAGGGTGTCCGGTGCGGGGTCCCGGCGTGATCACGCCGGGACCCCGCACCGGACGGGGGGTCAGCGCTTCATGAGGGCGAAGACTCCCCAGCCGAGGTGCTCGCGTCCGTGGCGCGCGTAGCGGGCGGGCTCGGTGGTGAGTTCTTCCCTTACTTCGGCGGCGAGTTCGTCGTCCGGGTTCTGGTCGAGCCAGCGGCGCATGCTGAGCCACTGGGCCGCGACGTAGCGGTCCCAGCTGTTCTGGTCCGCGAGCACCATCTCCACGACGTCGTACCCGAGGTCCTGGAACTGTCCGATCAGGTCGTGGAGTTCCAGGAAGTCGGCGGTGGAGGTGGCGTGGCAGGCCTTGGCGGTCTCGTCGTCGGCGGGCGTCCGCCGCCAGTACGGCTCGCCGATCAGCATCAGTCCTCCGGGGCGGAGGCTGCGCTGGAGCAGTTCGACCGTTCCTGCGACGCCGCCGCCGATCCAGGTGGCGCCGACGCAGGCGGCGAGGTCGACGGGCTCGTCCGAGACGTGGCCGGTGGCGTCGCCGTGGAGGAACTCGACCTCGTCGGCCACGCCGAGTTCGGCGGCGCGGGCCCGGGCCTGCCCGGTGAAGAGCGTGCTGATGTCGACCCCGGTGCCGGTGAAGGCCAGGTCGCGTGCCCAGGTGCACAGCATTTCGCCCGAACCGCTGGCCAGGTCGAGCACCCGGGTGCCGGCGGGGAGGCGGAGTGACGCGCCCAGGGTGGCCAACTGGTCGGCGGTCAGCGGGTTGTGGATGCGGTGGCCGCTCTCGCGGACGGTGAAGATGCGGGGAAGGTCCATGACCGGGTTCCTTTCCGTCATGCCTTGAAGTGGGGGGACTGCTTGAGGGCGCGCGCGTGGCGCGCGATCTGCTTCTTGGGCCGTTCCAGTTCGGCGCGCAGCCGCGCGTCGGTGCGCGCGAGGGCGTGGTCGTTCTCGCGGTGGAGCCGGTGGTAGCTGTCGAGGCGCCGCCGGGTGAGGGAGCCGTCCTCGACGGCGGCCGAAACGGCGCAGTCCGGTTCGGTGGTGTGGGCGCAGTCCGCGAAGCGGCAGTCCTCCGCGAGTGCGGTGATGTCGGCGAAGGTCTGTTCCAGCCCGTCCTCGGCGTCGTGCAGGCCCACGGCACGCAGGCCCGGGGTGTCCAGCAGGACCCCGCCCCGGGGCAGCGGCAGCAGCTCCCGCCAGGCCGTGGTGTGCCGGCCCTTGCCGTCGCTGTCGCGCACCGCGCCGGTGGCCAGGCGGTCCTCGCCCAGCAGGCGGTTGCCGAGGGTGGATTTGCCCGCGCCCGAGGGGCCGAGCAGGACGACCGTGCCCGACAGGGCGGCGGCGAGGACGTCCACGCCCTCGCCCGTGGCGGCGCTGGTGACCAGCACCTCCACTCCCGGGGCGGCCCGGGCCACCTCGGCGGACGCCGAGGCGGGGTCGGCGCACAGGTCGGCCTTGGTGAGGACGACCACGGGCGTGGCGCCGCTCTCCCAGGCCAGGGCGAGCATCCGTTCGACGCGCCCGAGCTTGAGCGGGTCGGCGAGGCTGACGGCCACCGCCACGGTGTCGACGTTCGCGGCCAGCACCTGGACGTGGGAGGTACGCGAGACGGTGGAGCGGACCACGACGGTCCTGCGCTCCAGCACCTCGACCACCGCCGCGGAGGTGGTCGCGCCGGCCGGCCGGACGGCCACCCAGTCGCCGGTGTGCGGCGCCGGTCCGTCACCGGCGCCGGCGGAGGGCACGACCACCGCGCGGACGGGGCCGGTTTCGGCGACGACGTCGCACCGGCCGCGCTCGGCCCGCACGACGCGGCCCGGAACGAGTCCGGCGGCACGCGACGGGGTGAAGGAGCGCTCACGTGCGGTGTCCCAGCCGTAACCGGCCAGTGTCACGACGCGCGCGGAAGGGGGGAGGAGGGACGAAGGAGACGGGAAGGACAGGGGTTGACGAAACAACGTGGAGACCCTTGAACAGGGGCCTCGCCGGACGGCATGCGTGCCGGAACCACTCCTCCGGGGGAGGAAGGCAGGCGAAGGTCAGGACGAGGCCCGGGAGGTGAGGATGAACCGGGCACCGCGCACAGCGTGCGTCTCCACGACAGTCATCAACACACCTCCTTCGGTCTCCATGAGCGAAATGATCATCACTCCGGATCCGACGATAACACGACGGGCCACCGGGCGGTCGTGACGTGCTTGATCCGGACGCTCGCCTGCCGGCTGCGCCGCTTCGGCGCGCTCAGCGGGCGAGGCTGGACTGACGGACCACCAGTTCCGGCTGGAGGATGACGCGTTCGTGCTCGTGGAGGTGGGCGTTCTCGCCGGTCTCCTGGAGGAGCAGGCCGGCGGCGATGGACCCGATGGTGAGGGCGGGCTGGCGCACCGAGGTCAGCGGGACGGTGGCCGCCGCGGCGAACTCGATGTCGTCGTAGCCGACGATCGCCATGTCGTCGGGGACCCGGACGCCGGCCGCGTAGAGGGACTGGAGGACGCCGAGGGCCAGCAGGTCGTTGGCACAGAACACGGCGGTGGGGCGGGTGGACAGGCCGAGGAGCCGGGCGCCCGCGTCCCGGCCGGCCGCGACGTCGAGCCGCTCGGCGGGCACCTCCTGGAGGGCGTCGGCCGGAAGCCCGGCCTCCGCGAGGGCGATGAGGGCGCCTTCCCGCCGGTCCCGCACCTGCTGGAGATGGGCGGGGCCGCTGACGTAGGCGATCGAGCGGTGGCCCGCCGCGGTCAGGTGCCGGACCGCCAGGGAACCGCCGACGACGTCGTCGACGGAGACCGAGCAGGCGTCCTCGTCGGCCGCCACCCGGTCGACGAGGACGTAGGGGATGCCCTGGCGGCGGAACTCCCTGAGGCCGGGGCCGCCCGGGTCGGCCGGGGTGACGAGGACGCCCCGCACCCGCTGTTCGGCGAAGAGGGACAGGTAGTCGGCCTCCTCCCGGGGGTCCTGGGCGCTGTTGCAGACCATGACGCCGAGGCCGGCCGCGCGGGCGGCGCGCTCGGCGCCCCGGGCGATGTCGACGAAGAAGGGGTTGCCCATGTCGAGGACGAGCAGGGCCACGATGCGGCTGCTGCCGGCCCGGAGCTGGCGGGCGTACTCGCTGCGCACGTAGCCGAGGCGGGAGATGGCGCCCCGCACCTGGCGGCGGGTCTCGTCGGAGACGCGGTCGGGCCGGTTGATCACGTTCGACACCGTGCCGACGGAGACCCCGGCCTCGCGCGCCACGTCCTTGATGCTGACCGTCCGTGCCGAATCCCTCATCCGTCCCACCTGGTCCGTCCTGCTCTGTGCTCGTCCGAGCGCGGCGCCGCCGGGAGGCGTCATCCTATGCGTCATGCGAGGTGGAAGACCTCGGTGAGCGGGCGCATGGCCGCGTCGGGCGCCCGGCCGTCCAGCTCCTCGAAGAAGCCGGCCATCTCCGCCTGCCAGCGCGCGTTCACCCCGGTGGCGTCCATCGTGGCACGCGCCCGGTCGAAGTCCGGGGTCTCCAGGTACCCGACGAGCAGACCGTCCTCGCGCAGGAACAGGGAGTAGTTGTGCCAGCCGGCCGCGGACAGCGCGTCGAGCATCTCGGCCCAGACGGCCCGGTGGCGTTCGCGGTACTCCGTGACCTTCTCGGCCCGGACCTTCAGCAGGAAGCAGACGCGCTGCACGGACGACCTCGCTCGTGGTGGGGGTGGGAGTGGGGGCGGGGGTGGGGACGGGGGCGGGAGTGGGGACGGGGGCGGGAGTGGGGACGGGGGCGGGAGTGGGGACGGGGGTGGGGGACGTGGGGGGGCCGCACCTCGTGCTCGTGGTGCGGCCCCGGCCCGGCGTGACCGGTCAGAAGTGGAACTGGTCGATGTTGGTCCCGTCGAAGACGGTCGGCTTGCCGAGGGAGACCACGCCGTCGGCACCGATGGTGAAGGTGCCCAGGTCGCCGGCCTTGAGGGTCTCGCCCTCGGCGCCGGTGATCTGGCCGGACTCCAGGGCGACGGCCGCGTGGGCGGCGAGCGCGCCGAGCTTGGCCGGGTCCCACAGCTCGAAGCCCTCGACCGTGCCGTCCTTGACGTAGGCGCGCATGTCGTTGGGGGTGCCCAGGCCGGTCAGCTTGACCTTGCCCTTGTACTGCGAGCCGGACAGGTACTGGGCGGCCGCCTTGATGCCGACCGTGGTGGGCGAGATGATCCCCTTCAGGTTCGGGTGCTCCTGGAGCAGGCCCTGGGTCTGCTGGAAGGACTTCTGGGCGTCGTCGTCGCCGTAGGCGATCTTGACGAGCTTGATGTCCTTGTACTCCGGCTTCTCCAGCTCCTTCTTCATGAAGTCGATCCAGGTGTTCTGGTTGGTGGCCGTCTGGGCCGCCGAGAGGATCGCGATCTCGCCCTTGCCGCCGATCTGCTTCGCGAGCAGCTGGACCTGGGTGCGGCCGAGGTCCTCGGTGCTGGCCTGCGAGACGTACACCTGGCGGCAGTCGGCCTGGGTGTCGGAGTCGTAGGTGACGACGCTGATGCCGTTCTTCATGGCCTGCTTGAGGGCGGTGCACAGGGCGCCGGGGTCCTGCGCGGAGACGGCGATGCCGTCGACCTGCTGCTGGGTGAGGGTGTTGACGTAGGAGACCTGGCCGGCGGTGTCGGTGCCGCTGCTGGTGCCGACCTCCTTGTAGGTGGAGCCGAGCTGCTCCAGGGCCTTCTTGCCGCCGTTGTCGGAGGTGGTGAAGTACGGGTTGTTGACCTGCTTGGGCAGGAAGGCGACCGTCAGGCCCTTCTTGGTCGCCGCGCCGGCGTCCGCCTTGCCGGTGGCGGCCGGGCCCGACTCCGTCTTCGCGGAGTCCTTCGTGGTGCCCGAGCAGGCGGTGGCGCCGAGGACGAGGGTGGCGGTGACGGCCAGCGCGGCGGTGAGGCGGCGGCTTCTGGCGGAGGTGGCGTACATGGTGCTCTCTCTTCCTCTCGCTGCGGGGGCAGCGGGGCACGGCCGGGCGGACGCCCGGGGTGGAGGGGGTGTGCGGGGTTGCGCGGAGCGGCTCCGGAGGGGCCTCCGAGGAGCGCCGGGGCGGTACGGGCTCTCGCGGCGTCAGGTGGTGGTGACGGCGGCGCCCGGTGGCGGCGGCGCGGTCGTCTTCCCGCGTGCCCGGGCCCGGGAGATCCGGCGGCCGACGCGGGGGGCGAGCACGGAGACGACGAGGAGGACGCCGGTGACGATGGTCTGCGACTGGGCGGAGACGTTCACCAGGCTCATGACGTTCTGGAGGGTGCCGAGGAGGAAGACGCCGGCGACGGCGCCGCCGAGGGTGCCCTTGCCGCCGTCGAAGTCGACGCCGCCGAGGAGGACGGCGGCGATGACGGCCATCTCCAGGCCGGTGGCGTTGTCGTACCGGGCGCTGGCGTAGTGCAGGGCCCAGAAGACGCCGGTGAGCGCGGAGAGCACGCCGGTGGTGACGAACATCGACAGCTTGAGCCGCTTGACCCGGATGCCGGCGAAGCGGGCGGCTTCCTCGCCGGCGCCGGTCGCGAACAGCGACCGCCCGACGGGGGTCGCGTGCAGGACGACGACGGCGACGGCGAGGAGGACGGTGAAGGGAACGGCGGCGTACGGGATGAAGGTGTCGCCGATCCGTCCGGCGCCGAAGTCCAGGTACTGGGCGGGGAAGTCGGTGACCGAGTCGGAGCCGAGCACGATCTGCGCGATGCCTCGGTAGGCGGCCATGGTGCCGATGGTGACGGCGAGGGACGGCAGGCCGAGGCGGGTGACGAGCAGGCCGTTGACCAGGCCGCAGACGACGCCGAGGAGCAGGCAGATCGGGATGATCGTCTCGATCGCCATGCCCGCGTTCCACAGGGCGCCCATCACGGCCCCGGAGAGTCCGGCGGTGGAACCGACCGACAGGTCGATCTCGCCGGAGACCACGAGCATGGTCATGGGCAGGGCGATCAGGGCGATCGGCAGGGTGTTGCCGATGAGGAACGACAGGTTCAGCGCGTTGCCGAAGTTGTCGACGAAGGAGAAGGAGCAGATCAGCAGCGTCAGCAGGAGGGCCGCGACGACGGTGTCCCAGCGCAGCGCGCCCTGGAGCCGGGCGAGCGGCGGGGGCTGCTGGATGGTGTCAGGCATGGCGGGCACTCCTCATCTGTGCGGCCTTCTTGCGCAGGGACGCGGCCACCCGCAGGGCCAGGATCCGGTCGACGGCGATGGCGAGCAGCAGCAGGACGCCGTTGATCGCGGTGACCCACACCGAGCTGACGCCGAGGGCGGGCAGGACGCTGTTGATGGAGGTCAGCAGCAGGGCGCCGAGGGCGGCGCCGTAGACGGTGCCGGAGCCGCCGGTGAAGGCGACGCCGCCGACGACGACGGCGCTGACGACGGTGAGGTCGTAGCCGGTGCCGGTGGCGGAGTCGACGTTGCCGAAGCGCGCGAGGTAGAGCGCGCCGGCGAGACCGGCGAGGGCGCCGCAGAGCACGTACGCGGTGGTGATCCGCTTCGTGACCGGGACGCCGGCGAGGCGGGCCGCCTCGGGGCTGGAGCCGAGCGCGTACATGTCGCGTCCGCTGTGGTAGTTGCGCAGGTAGTAGGCGACGGCGGCGAGGACGGCGCCGGCGAGCAGGGCGAGGTGGGGCACCACCCCGATCCCGTCGTGGCCGAAGTCGACGAAGCCCTGCGGCAGGGCGTCGGCGGTGATCTGGCGGGAGCCGACCCAGATCGAGTCGATGCCGCGGATGATGTAGAGGGTGCCCAGGGTCACGACCAGGGCGGGTACCTTGCCGAGGCTGACGAGCGCTCCGTTGAGCAGGCCGAAGAGGGCGCCGAGGGCGGTCGCCAGGAGGAGCGCGACGACCGGGTCGCCGCCGTCCTGGAGGTAGAGGCCCGCGGCGAAGGCGGAGATGCCGAGCACGGAGCCGACGGAGAGGTCGACGTTCCTGGTGATGACCACGACGGCCTGGCCGGTGGCGACCAGGACCAGGATGGTCGCGTTGAGCATCAGGTCCTTGACGCCCTGCTCGGAGAGGAACTCGCCGTTGGCCAGCTGGGTGGCGCCGAGCATCACGACGAGGACGGCTGCCACGGCCAGCTCGCGGGCCTTGAGCACCTTGCCGACCAGGCCGCGCGAGGCGGTGGGGGCGGGTGCGGTCTCGGCCCGCACCGGGCCTGCGGTCGTCGTCATGCCGCTTCCCTTCCTCGGTCGCCGCGGCCGGTCGCCGCTGCCATCACGGTCTCCTCGGTCGCCTCCGGCCTCGGGATCTCGGCGGTCAGCCGGCCCTCGTGCATCACGAGGACCCGGTCG
Organism: Streptomyces sp. NPDC014656; assembly: GCF_043084305.1. Classification (NCBI taxonomy): domain Bacteria; kingdom Bacillati; phylum Actinomycetota; class Actinomycetes; order Kitasatosporales; family Streptomycetaceae; genus Streptomyces; species Streptomyces sp. NPDC014656. The sequence goes on along the minus strand of NZ_JBIBZN010000009.1, from coordinate 19,374 downwards.
GCCATGCCGAGGATCTCGGGGAGGTCGGAGGAGATCATCAGCACCGCGACGCCGTCGGCGGCGAGCGAGGAGAGCAGCCGGTGCACCTCGGCCTTGGTGCCCACGTCGATGCCGCGGGTCGGCTCGTCCACGATCAGGACGTCCGGGGCGGTCGCCAGCCACTTGGCGAGCACGACCTTCTGCTGGTTGCCGCCGGAGAGCGTGCCGACGACGTCGGCCATGCGGGCGTACTTGACCTGGAGCCTCACCGCCCAGTCCACCGCCCGGCTGCGCTCGGCGCGGCGGTCCATCAGTCCGGCCCGGGAGGTGTCGGCGAAGCCGGTGAGTCCGATGTTCCGCTCGATGGACATGTCCATCACCAGGCCCTGGGCCCTGCGGTCCTCGGGGACGAGCGCGATGCCGGCCGCCATGGCCAGGCTCGGCGCGCCCGGCGTCAGCTTCTTCCCCAGCACCTCGACCTCGCCGCCGTCGAAGCGGTCGACGCCGAAGACGGCCCGGGCCACCTCGCTGCGGCCGGCCCCGACCAGGCCCGCGAGGCCGACGATCTCGCCGCGGCGGACCTCGAAGGAGACGTCGGTGAAGACGCCCTCCCGGGTGAGGCGGCGGACGCTGAGCGCGACCTCGCCGATCTCGGCCTCCTGCTTGGGGTACAGCTCGTCGAGGTCGCGGCCGACCATGCGGCGCACCAGGTCGTCCTCGCCGAGGCCCTCGATGGGCTCGCTGGCGACGTAGGCGCCGTCCCGCAGGGTGGTGACGCGCTGGCAGAGGTCGAAGATCTCCTCCAGGCGGTGGGAGATGAAGAGCACCGCCGCGCCCTGCTCGCGCAGCGTCTTGACGACGCGGAAGAGGCGGGCGACCTCGCTGCCGGTGAGCGCGGCCGTCGGCTCGTCCATGATCAGGACCCGCGCGTCGAAGGAGAGCGCCTTGGCGATCTCGACGAGCTGCTGGTCCGCGATGGACAGGCCGCGGGCGGGCTGGTCGGGGTCGAGGGCGACGCCGAGGCGGGCGAAGAGGCCGGCCGCGGCCTGCCTGACGGCCTTGTGGTCGACGCGGCGGAGCGAGCGGCGGGGCTGGCGCCCCACGAAGATGTTCTCCGCCACCGACAGGTCGGGGAAGAGGGTCGGCTCCTGGTAGATCACGGCCACGCCCGCGTCGCGGGAGTCGGCCGGGCTGTGGAAGTCGACGGGCTGGCCGTCGAGCAGCACGGTGCCCGTGTCGGGGCGGTGTACGCCCGCGAGGGTCTTGATCAGGGTCGACTTGCCGGCGCCGTTCTCGCCGGCGAGGGCGTGGGCCTCTCCGGCGTACAGCCGCAGCGAGACGCCGCGTAGCGCCCGGACGGCGCCGAAGGACTTGCTCACCCCCTCCAGCGCGAGCACCGGAGTGCTCTCCGGCTCAGAGTGCGTCATTGCGTTCTCCATGGGTGTGGCAGGGACTGCGGGAGGGGGTGGGCGCGTCGGCGGGGCGCGAAGGAAGGCGCCGAAGTAGTCACCCGGGGTGAAATGTTTCATTCGGGTTGCCCGGAAGCTAACCCCGCCCGCCGCGCCGGTCAAGAGCCCCCGGCCGCCGGGTGCGCCCTCCAGGCCCTCCGGGCGCGCTTCGATCGCCATTGAACTGCGTGAAGATCGGGCAGTTCAGGGCAGGTGAAGCCCGAACGGCACGATTCGATAACGCGGATCGGGGCACGGATCGCACCTTGTGCGGCACCTTGACGGACACCTTCACGGGGGTTAGCTTCCTCTTCGGAATGAATCGATTCACTCGACCGGTTCCGTGCCCGCCGACCCCACCCCCGGGGCTCCCCGCCTTCCCAGTCATCCCGAGGTGACCCATGTCCGACATCGCCGCCGCGAAGGCCGCACTCTCCGGCCAGCGGATCGAGACTCCGTCCTGGGGCTACGGAAACTCCGGCACCCGGTTCAAGGTGTTCGCGCGGGAGGGCGTGCCCCGGGATCCGTACGAGAAGCTGGACGACGCCGCCCAGGTGCACGCCTTCACCGGCGTCGCGCCGAAGGTGTCGCTGCACATCCCGTGGGACAAGGTCGACGACTACGCGGCGCTGGGCGCCTACGCGAAGGACCGCGGCCTGGAGCTGGGCGCGATCAACTCCAACACCTTCCAGGACGACGACTACCGGCTCGGCAGCGTCTGCCACCCCGAGGCGAAGGTCCGCCGCAAGGCCGTCGACCACCTCCTGGAGTGCGTCGACATCATGGACGCCACCGGTTCGACGGACCTGAAGCTGTGGTTCGCCGACGGGACCAACTATCCCGGGCAGGACGACATCGCCGGCCGCCAGGAGCGGCTGGCGGAGGCACTGGCCGAGGTGTACGCGCGGCTCGGCGACGAGCAGCGTCTGCTCCTTGAGTACAAGTTCTTCGAGCCGGCCTTCTACACCACCGACGTGCCGGACTGGGGCACCTCGTACGCCCACTGCCTCAGGCTCGGCCCCAGGGCCCAGGTCGTCGTGGACACCGGCCACCACGCGCCGGGCACCAACATCGAGTTCATCGTGGCCTTCCTCCTGCGGGAGGGGAAGCTCGGCGGCTTCGACTTCAACTCCCGCTTCTACGCCGACGACGACCTGATGGTCGGCTCCGCGGACCCCTTCCAGCTCTTCCGGATCATGCACGAGGTCGCCAAGAACGGCGGTCTGGACCCGGCCACGGACGTGGCCTTCATGCTCGACCAGTGCCACAACATCGAGGCGAAGATCCCGGCCGTCATCCGCTCCGTGATGAACGTCCAGGAGGCCACCGCCAAGGCCCTCCTCGTCGACACCGACGCCCTCGCCGCCGCCCAGCGCGACGGCGACGTGCTCGCCGCCAACGCCGTGCTGATGGACGCGTACAACACCGACGTGCGCCCGCTCCTGCGGGAGGTCCGCGAGGAGCGGGGCCTGCACCCCGACCCCGTCGCCGCGTACGCCGCCTCCGGCTGGCAGGACCGGATCGCGGCCGAACGCGTCGGCGGCGAGCAGGCCGGCTGGGGCGCCTGACCTACGCGGCCGACGGGGCACCGCGCCCTGGCGAGGCCCCGCGTCCCGTCGGGGGGCCGCGCCCTGACGAGACCCCGCGCCCCGTCGGGGCCTCGCCCGACGAAGCCCACGTCCCGTCGGAGCCTGCACCCCGTCGGGACCCCGCCCGACGAGGCCCCGCGCCCTGGCGAGGCCCGCACTCCGACGGGGGCGCGCCCGACGAAGTCCGCGCCCTGGCGGGGCCTGCTCCGTGCCGGGCCCCGCGCCCCGTCGGGACCGCACCTGACGAGGCCCGCGCCCCGACAGGGCCCCGCCCCCGAGGACGCTCCCTCCCCCTGACTCTTCGACCCCCGAAGGACTGATCGCACATGGCCACCCACCCCGAAGTCGCCGCGCTCCTCGACCGCGCGCACCGGCTGGGCTCCGACCCGCGCAACACCAACTACGCCGGCGGCAACGCCTCCGCGAAGGGCACCGTCACCGACCCGGTCACCGGCTCGGACACCGAGCTGATGTGGGTGAAGGGGTCCGGCGGCGACCTCGGCACGCTGACCGAGGACGGCCTCGCCGTGCTGCGTCTGGACCGGCTGCGGGCGCTCAAGGACGTGTACCCGGGGGTGGAGCGCGAGGACGAGATGGTCACCGCGTTCGACTACTGCCTGCACGGCAAGGGCGGCGCGGCCCCGTCCATCGACACCGCGATGCACGGCCTGGTCGACGCGGCCCACGTCGACCACCTGCACCCCGACTCCGGCATCGCGCTGGCCTGCGCCGCCGACGGCGAGAAGCTGACGGCGGAGTGCTACGGCGGGAAGGTGGCGTGGGTGCCGTGGCGCCGCCCGGGCTTCCAGCTCGGCCTGGACATCGCGGCGATCAAGGAAGCCCACCCGGAGGCCGTCGGCGTCGTCCTCGGCGGGCACGGCATCACCGCCTGGGGCGCCACCTCCGAGGAATGCGGGGCCAACGCCCTGTGGATGATCCGCACGGCCGAGACCTTCCTCGCCGAGCGTGGCAAGGAGCAGCCGTTCGGCGCGCCGCTGGAGGGGTACGCGGCGCTGGACGGCAGCGAGCGCCGGGAGCGGGCCGCCGCGCTCGCCCCCGCCATCCGTTCCCTGGCCTCGCAGGACCGCCCGCAGGTCGGCCACTTCACCGACTCCGGCGTCGTCCTGGACTTCCTCGCCCACGACCAGCACCCGCGCCTGGCCGCCCTGGGCACCTCGTGCCCCGACCACTTCCTGCGCACCAAGGTCCGGCCGCTCGTCCTGGACCTGCCGCCCACGGCCCCGCTGGACGAGGCCGTGACCCGGCTGAAGGAGCTGCACGCGGAGTACCGGGAGGAGTACGCCGCCTACTACGCGCGGCACGCCACCGCCGACTCCCCCGCGATGCGCGGCGCGGACCCGGCGATCGTGCTGGTGCCCGGCGTCGGCATGTTCTCCTTCGGCAAGGACAAGCAGACCGCGCGCGTCGCGGGCGAGTTCTACGTCAACGCCATCAACGTCATGCGCGGCGCCGAGGCCGTCTCCGCCTACGCCCCCATCGAGGAGGCGGAGAAGTTCCGCATCGAGTACTGGGAGCTGGAGGAGGCCAAGCTGCGGCGCATGCCGAAGCCGAAGCCCCTCGCCACCCGCGTCGCCCTGGTGACCGGCGCGGGCTCCGGCATCGGAAAGGCCATCGCCCACCGGCTGGTCTCCGAGGGCGCCTGCGTCGTCGTCGCCGACCTGAACGGCGAGAACGCCGGCGCCGTGGCCGAGGAGCTGGGCGGCCCGGACAAGGCCGTCGCGGTGACCGTGGACGTGACGGACGAGGAGCAGATCGGCGCCGCGTTCCGGGAGGCCGTCCTCGCCTTCGGCGGCGTCGACCTCGTCGTCAACAACGCCGGCATCTCGATCTCCAAGCCGCTCCTGGAGACCACCGCCCGCGACTGGGACCTCCAGCACGACATCATGGCCCGCGGCTCCTTCCTCGTCTCCCGCGAGGCCGCCCGGATCATGACCGCGCAGAACCTGGGCGGCGACATCGTCTACATCGCTTCCAAAAACGCGGTCTTCGCCGGACCGAACAACATCGCCTACTCCGCCACCAAGGCCGACCAGGCCCACCAAGTACGTTTGCTGGCAGCGGAGTTGGGCGAGCACGGCATCCGCGTCAACGGCGTCAACCCCGACGGCGTCGTCCGCGGCTCCGGCATCTTCGCCGCCGGCTGGGGCGCCCAGCGCGCCGCCACCTACGGCATCGAGGAGGAGAAGCTCGGCGAGTTCTACGCCCAGCGCACCCTCCTCAAGCGCGAGGTCCTCCCCGAGCACGTCGCCAACGCGGTCTTCGCCCTCACCGGCGGCGACCTCACCCACACCACCGGCCTCCACATCCCCGTCGACGCCGGCGTGGCGGCGGCCTTCCTGCGCTGAGGCCCCTGATCGTTTCGGGGCGGGTGACTGACGCACCCGCCCCGGAACCACCCCGCCGGTCCCAGGCGCACGGGTGGCGGCCCGGCGGCGCGATCCGCACGGGTAGCGGCCCGACGGCGCGATCCGCACGGGCACGGCCAACACTCCGGCGCCCTGACGCCGTGCCCCTCGCCGCCGGTCCGCCACCCGTCCTCCCCGATTCCCGCTCCCCCCTCCCTCCCCGCTCCTCCCTCTCGCCCTCCCTCCCCGTTCCTCCCCCTCCACCCCCCTAGCCCTCCCTCCCCCTCCCTCCTTCTCCCACCCCGACGAACCACCCGCCCCGCGGAGGAAGCCCCCGTGACCACCACTCCCCCGACCTCCGCCTCCCCCTCCTCCCCCTCCTCCGCCTTCTCCTCCGCGTTCGCCGCGGTCGACCTCGGCGCCACCAGCGGGCGCGTGATCCTCGGCCGGGTCGGCCCGGACAACCTCGACCTGACCGAGGCCCACCGCTTCCCCAACACCCCCGTGCGTCTGCCCGACGGGCTCCGCTGGGACGTCCTGGCCCTCTTCCAGGGCGTCCTCGACGGACTGTGCGAGGCAGCCCGCTCCGGCGGCGTCGCCTCCATCGGCGTGGACACCTGGGCCGTCGACTACGGTCTCCTCGACGCGGACGGCGCCCTGCTCGGCCACCCCTTCCACTACCGCGACGAGCGGACCGACGAAGTCGCCGAACGCGTCCGGGCCGAGATCGGCCGCGAGAAGCTGTACGGCATCACGGGCCTGCAGCACCTGCCGTTCAACACGGTCTTCCAGCTGGCGTCCAGCCGAGGAACCGTCCAGCGGGACGCCGCCCGCACCCTGCTCCTCGTCCCCGACCTGCTGATCCACTGGCTGACCGGCTCGATCGGCGCCGAGGAGACCAACGCCTCCACCACCGGCCTCTTCGACGCCCGCACCGGCACCTGGTCCCACGAACTCCTGAGCCGGCTCTCCCTCGACCCCGGCCTCTTCCCGCCGCTGCGCGCCCCCGGCGACCCGGCCGGCACCCTGCTGCCCCACGTAGCCGCGTACACGGGGCTCGACCCCCGGACGCCGGTGACGACGGTCGCCTCGCACGACACCGCCTCCGCGGTCGTCGCCGTGCCCGCGACCGAGCCGGACTTCGCCTACATCTCGTGCGGCACCTGGTCGCTGGCGGGTCTCGAACTGGACGCCCCGGTGCTGAGCGAGGAGTCCCGGGCGGCGAACTTCACCAACGAGCGCGGCGTCGACGGCACGATCCGCTACCTGCGCAACATCATGGGCATGTGGCTCCTGGAGGAGTGCCGGCGCACCTGGGAGCAGGAGAACCTGCCCACCCACCTCCCCGCCCTCCTCGCCGACGCCGCCCGCGCCGAACCCTTCGCCTCCCTCGTCGACCCGGACGCCCCGGAGTTCCTCGCCCCCGGCGACATGCCGGCCCGCATCCGCGACCACTGCGCCCGCACCGGCCAGCGCGTGCCCGGCGGCCAGGGCGCGGTCGTCCGCTGCATCCTGGAGAGCCTGGCCCTCGCCCACCGCCGTACGCTGCGGCAGGCCGCCGAACTGGCCGGCCGCGACATCGGCCGGATCCATCTCGTCGGCGGCGGCTCGCGCAACGACCTGCTGTGCCAGCTCACCGCCGACGCCACCGGCCTTCCCGTCGTCGCGGGCCCCACCGAGGCCACCGCGCTGGGCAATATCCTCGTGCAGGCCCGCGCAGCCGGCCTGGTCGGGGACCTGGCCGACATGCGCCGGCTGGTCGCCTCCACCCAGCACCTGCGGCACTACGCCCCCCGGGGCGACGCCGCCGCCTGGGACGCGGCCGCCGCCCGACTCGACTCCGCCCCGAGGAACTCCTGATGCGCGTCGCCCTCTTCGCCACCTGCGTCAACGACGCCGTGTACCCGTCCACGGCCGTCGCCACCGTGAAGCTCCTCGAACGCCTCGGCGTCGAGGTGGACTTCCCCGCCGCCCAGACCTGCTGCGGCCAGCCCCAGTACAACACCGGCTACCGCCGCGAGACCGAACCCCTGGTCCACCGCATGGCCCGCGCCTTCGAGGGCTACGACCACGTGGTCACCCCGTCCGGCTCCTGCGTGGCCATGGTCCGCGACAACTACCCCAGGATCGGGGCGAAGGCGCGCGCCGAGGGTCGCGGCGACGCGCTGGTCCGGGCGTCCGACTCCCTCGTCCCGCGGACGTACGAGCTGACGGAGTTCCTCGTCGACGTCCTCGGCGTGACGGACGTGGGCGCGTACTTCCCCCACGAGGTGACCTACCACCCGTCCTGCCACGGCCTGCGGATGCTCGGCCTGGGCGACCGCCCGCGCCGCCTCCTGGAAGCGGTGAAGGGCCTGAGACTGGTGGACCTGCCGGGGGCGGAGGAGTGCTGCGGTTTCGGCGGCACCTTCGCGGTGAAGAACCCGGACGTGTCGGCCGCGATGGGCGCCGACAAGATCCGCAACTCCCTGTCCACCGGCGCCGAGGTCCTGTGCGGCGCCGACAACTCCTGCCTGATGCACCTCGGCGGCATGCTGCGCCGCCAGGACGCCCCGCAGCGCGCCCTGCACCTCGCCGAGATCCTCGCGAGCACGGAAGAGGAGCCCTTCGTATGAGCGGGACCTTCATCGGCATGCCGGCCTTCCCGAAGGCCGCGCACGACGCCGTACGGAACACCACCCTGCGCGCGAACCTGCGCCACGCCACCCACACCATCCGCGACAAGCGGGCGGTGGCCGTCTCCGAACTCGACGACTGGGCCGAACTGCGCGAGGCCGGGAAGCGCATCAAGGACCTCACCCTGAGCGGCCTCGACCACTACCTGGTCCAGCTGGAGGAGGCGGTCACGGCCGCCGGCGGCACCGTGCACTGGGCGGCGGACGCGGACGAGGCCAACCGGATCGTCACCGACCTGGTCAAGGCCACCGGCGAGACCGAGGTCGTCAAGGTCAAGTCGATGGCCACGCAGGAGATCGGCCTCAACGAGCACCTGGAGGCCGAGGGCATCCGCGCCTACGAGACCGACCTCGCCGAGCTCATCGTCCAGCTCGGCGAGGACCGGCCCTCCCACATCCTCGTCCCCGCCATCCACCGCAACCGCGGCGAGATCCGCGACATCTTCGCCTCCGAGATGGCCAAGTGGGGCCGCGGGGCCCCCGACGGCCTCACCGACACCCCCGCCGAACTCGCCGAAGCGGCCCGCCTCCACCTCCGGGAGAAGTTCCTGCGCGCCAAGGTCGGCATCTCCGGCGCCAACTTCATGGTCGCCGAGACCGGCACCCTCGTCGTCGTCGAATCCGAGGGCAACGGCCGCATGTGCCTCACCCTCCCCGAGACCCTGATCTCCGTCGTCGGCATCGAGAAGGTCGTGCCCACCTGGCGCGACCTGGAGGTCTTCCTCCAGACCCTCCCCCGCTCCTCCACCGCCGAGCGCATGAACCCGTACACGAGCATGTGGACCGGCACCACCGACGGCGACGGCCCGAGCGCCTTCCACCTCGTCCTCCTCGACAACGGCCGCACCGACACCCTCGCCGACGAGGTCGGCCGGCAGGCGCTGCGCTGCATCCGCTGCTCCGCCTGCCTCAACGTCTGCCCGGTGTACGAACGCGCCGGCGGGCACGCGTACGGCTCCGTCTACCCCGGCCCGATCGGCGCGATCCTCACCCCGCAGCTGCGCGGAACGCAGAGCGAGGTCGACGCCTCCCTCCCGTACGCCTCCTCCCTGTGCGGCGCCTGCTACGACGTCTGCCCCGTCGCCATCGACATCCCCGAAGTCCTCGTCCACCTCCGCGAGAAGGTCGCCGACCAGGGCGGGCCGGGCCACCGCCTGGAGAAGGCCGCCATCAAGGCGGCCGGCTGGATCCTCGACCACCCCGCCGCCCTCGCGGCGGGCGAACGCGTCGCGTCGAAGACCCGCGCCCTGCACCCGAAGAAGCTGCCCGGCCCCGGCGCCCGCCAGTGGACCGAGAGCCGCGACCTTCCCGAGATGCCCGCCGAACCGTTCCGCGACTGGTGGAAGAAGAACCGCGCGGGAGATCCCACAGGAGACCGTCCGTGAGCCAGAACTCCCGCGAACGCGTCCTGGGCCGCATCCGCCGGGCCCTCGCCGACACCCCCCGCGCGGCGGAACCCGCCCGCGACTACCTCACCTCCCACGCCCCGGAGGACCCCGCCGCGCTCCTGGACCTCCTCCACGAGAACCTCGCCGACTACCGCGCGATCGTGCACCGCGCCACGGAGAGCGAACTCCCCGCCCTGATCGCGGAAATCCTCGACCGGCACGGCGCCCGCACGGTCGCCGTCCCGCCCGGACTCCCGTCCCCCTGGCTGTCCGGGACGACCGCGGAACAGCGCCACGACGAGGAGACCCCCCTCACCCCGCACGACCTGGACACCACGGACGCCGTGGTCACCGGCTGCGCCCTGGCCATCGCCGAGACCGGCACGATCGTCCTGGACGGCGGCCCGGGCCAGGGCCGCCGCGCCCTCACCCTCGTGCCCGACGTGCACATCTGCGTCGTCCACGCCGCCGACCGGATCGTGGCCTCCGTGCCCCGAGCACTGCCCCGGATCGACCCGGCCCGCCCCCTGACGTGGATCTCGGGCCCGTCGGCCACCAGCGACATCGAACTCGACCGGGTCGAGGGCGTGCACGGTCCACGCGTGCTCCAGGTGGTGCTGCTGACCCGGGGCTGAGACCACGTCCGTCCGTTCCGCCCTCACGCACCGGCTCGTCAGGGGCGTCCCTCGGCCGAGCTGCGTCAGCACGGCACGGCAGTGGGGAGCAGACGCCTCCTCCCGGCCGCGTGTGGGCCTCCCGACCGCGTGTGGGCCTCCCGACCTGGGAAGACGAGCAGGGCCCTGTTATCGTGCGCCGATGTCAACGATCAAACAGTTCCAGGTGACCTTCGACTGCGCGGAGCCCGCACGCCTCGCCGCCTTCTGGTGCGAGGTGCTGGGGTACGTCATGCCGGCGGTCCCGGAGGGCTTCGCCACGTGGGAGGAGCACCACCGCTCGCTGCCGCCCGAGGACGAGATCTACTTCGCGTGCACCGACCCCTCGGGTGCGGCCCCGCGCCTGCTCTTCCAGCGAGTTCCCGAAGGCAAGGTCGTCAAGAACCGGGTGCATCTCGACGTGCGGGCCGGCGCCGGGCTCGTGGGCGAGGAGCGGCTCGCCACGCTCGAGGCCGAATGCGCGCGGCTGATGGCGCTCGGCGGGAAACACGTGCTCACGCAGCGCGCCGACGGCGTCAACGAGTCGTGCATCACGATGCAGGACATCGAGGGCAACGAGTTCTGCCTCGCCTGAGTCTCCCCCGAGACCGCGAGGCGGGGAGCCGCCTCCGCCCGCGGGGAACATCGGGGCAGCCGCTGTCGGCTGCCCCGATCACCGCCCCGCCGAGGCCCGCCTGGCCAACGCCCGCTCCATCAACGCCCGCTCCACCAACGCCCGCCTCGCGGTCGGCGATGACTACGGCCCCGACGGCACGGATCCGGGCGAGTGCCCCGGCCCGGGCGAGCAGTTGGTCGAGCAACTGGGCGAGGACGGGGCCCTGGTGCCCGCCGGGGGTGAAGGACGCGCCGGAACCGGCGAAACCGGTGCGCAGGTTGAGGGTGACGGTGGCGGTGGCGGTGGCGGTGGCGGTGGCGGTGGCGGTGGCGGTGGCGGAGACACCAACGATCCGCGGTACGCCCAGGACCGGGCGGAGTCCCACGGCCGGTCAGAGCCCACCCGGACAGCGTCCGACCAGACGGGGCAACAAAACCTGCGCGCGGCCGTGCGGGGCCGTACGGTCATGACGGACGCCCACAGGACGGGCCGCTCCGTGTGACGCCGCTTCCCGCGTCCCCGCACGTGCGCGGGAAACGGCCACACACGCGGACGCGTCGTCACCGGCCCCGCAGAACTGCCCCTGGGCGCCGCCCCCTTCTTCTTGCGATCAGCCGTCCCACGAGGGCGATCCCCGGATAGCATCCGCCCTGAGGCCGGAGGGACGAGCGGGGTCCACCACCGAACGCGCCCTCCCGCCTCTCCCGCCCCTCTCCACAGTTCGACGACGCCGGAGGAACCAACCCCGTGACCATGGCCGGCTCCGGCGTACGGATCCTCCCCGCCCGCCCGGGCGACCCCAAGAAGGTGGGCCCGTACCGGGTCGTCGGCCGTCTCGGCACAGGTGGCATGGGGACCGTCCACGCCGCACTCGACCCCCATGGGATGCGGGTCGCCGTGAAGGTCATCCACCCGGCACAAGCCGAGGACCCGGAGTTCCGGGCCCGGTTCCGCCGCGAGGTCGCCCTTTCCTCCCGCGTCACGGGCCCGTGCCTGATCCCGCTCCTGGCGGCTGACACAGAGGCCGATTCCCCCTGGCTGGCCACCGCGTACGCGCCGGGGCCGACCCTGAACCAGCACCTGGCCGCCCACGGCCCCCTCGCCGACGGAAGCCTGCACGCCTTCGCGGCGGGTACCGCCCAGGCCCTGGCCGCGATCCACCAGGCCGGAGTGGTGCACCGGGACGTGAAGCCGCAGAACGTCATCCTCGCCCCCGCCGGCCCGCGCGTCCTGGACTTCGGAATCGCGCACGCGGCCGACGGCACCTCCGTCACCCGGACCGGTGTGATGACGGGGACACCCGGCTGGATCAGCCCCGAGCACTACCGCACAGGCACCGCCGGGCCGGCCGGGGACGTGTTCGCCTGGGGCGCGCTCGTCGCGTACGCGGCCACCGGACGGCTCCCGTTCGGCACCGGCACCCCGGACGTCGTCGCGTACCGCGTCATGTCCGAGGCGCCTGAACTCGCGGGCGTCCCTCACCCCTTGCGGGAGCTGGTGGGGCAGGCCCTCGCCAAGGATCCGGACGAGCGGCCCTCCGCCCCCGAGGCGGCAGAGCGATGCGTCGCGCTCCTGGCCGCCCAGACCACGCGCGTCCTGCCCGTGGCCACGGGCACGGCAGCGGCCACGGAACCGACCCTGGTCGGCAGTCTCATCGAGGCCGAGTGGCACATACCCGCGCTGGACGACCCCGCCTGGCACGGCCGGCACTCCGCTTCCCGCAAACGGGTGACCATCGCCGCGATCGCCGTGGGAAGCCTCATCGGCGGAGCCGTGGGCGGAGCCCTCGCCCTCTCCCCCGACAGCGGCAGCACGGACAAGAACAGGAGCAGCGCAACCAGCTCCCCGACGCCGACCCCGACGCCGACCCCGACCCCGACACCCCCTGGCCGTACACTCACGCCCAGCAACGACACCGCCCCCGGCACCAGCACCGACACCGCCACCACCCCCACCCCCACCGCTCAAACCGACGCTCCCCTCACCCCCCGGTCCGTCCGGGAGGCGCTGGCGTCCGTCCCCGATCCGGCCTACACCCGCGCCGAGGACGAGACCCAGCCCCTGCCCGGCGAATGGGCGGCCAGCACGCGTGCCGAGACCCCGGAGGAGACGGCGGCGGCGCGGGAGATCCGGGACCTCGCCCAGGCGATGCTCTCCACCAAGGGCTGGCAGCAGTCGACACCCGAGGTCACCTTCCACCACGAGGCGCAGACCATCGTGGTGACCTCGGGCCCCGTCCCGCAGATCCCCGAAGACCACCAGGACATGTTCCGCCGCATCGGCGAGATGGCCGCCTGCACGGTGGCCTCCCGCCACCTGAGGGAACACCCCGCCACCTGGCCGTACGGGCGGTTCTCCGTCCACTGGCTGTACGGCGAGCAGGCGGGCGACGCGCCGGTGCTGGGTTTCGGGGACGCCGCCGACGGCTGCTCCCGCGAGACCGCCGGCCGTTGGACGGGCGACACCTTCGGCCTGGTGACCGCCGGCATCCCCAGCAGCGCCGGAGACGAGATCCGGGTCGCGGACAGCACGGTGAAGGCCTTCCAGACCGCGTGGGACGCGAGGGCGGGCGAGGCGGGACTGGAGCCGCTCGACGCGGGCGCCGTCCAGCTCGGGTTCGATCCCGTGGAGCACGCGATGTACGTCTGGGCGCACGAGGACGGTTACGGACCTCTCGGCGGGCGCGCACAGCAGTCGCATCTGACGGACATCGTCGAGAAGACCGGCTGCGGAAAGCTGCTGGCGGAGGCGGAGAAGAACAGCGGCTGGCAGTACGACCGCTACGTCGTCGCCCTGTACTGGGGAGACGAGGGCGAGAAGCAGATCCTCGACTCCGGAACCTGCCCCGGGGGCTGATCCCCGGATCCCCGGCACAGCGCGTGCGGTTCAGCCGACCTCGACGTACGTGACGATGAGGATGCTGCCCAAGGCCGTGGCGTAGAAGATCACGCGAATGCCGTCGTGCCGGTAGTCGCGCAGGGCGGAAGCCGTGGCATGCGGCTTGACCTCGTCCGGGGCGGCGGCAACCGCGTCGAGGGCGGCGTCGAGTCGAAGGGTCTGCTCGACGGTGAGGCCGCGGGTCTGAGTCCCGGCGGGCTCGATGAAGACGATGCGGGGACGCCTGCCGCGGGAGTGCCTAGGCAACGTGCGGGGTCTCCCCGCTCGGTTCGGGTACGCCCCGCTCGACGCGGATGTCGTCCCAGTCCCGGCAGCGGTCCAGGTCGATGCCCTCGGAGGCAAGGTTCTCGAGGACGTACGCCAGCGCCGGGTTGCCGGCGAATTCGGCACGCGCGGCCTCCCGCAGCTCACGCTGCTCAGCCTCGTTGAAGACCAGGTGCGCCACAACGGCCCCCTTGCGAGTCGGGTACGACTCCGAGGCTAGCGCAGCCGCACAGCTCCCGGAGCGGCCACGAGAAAACCGCCCGGAGAGCCAAGTCGTAGAAGACGCTGTCCTGGCGGTCTCCGAGCACACCGATCCACCACTGATTCAACAATCAACAACTTCTCCAGGAACGATCCTAAGATCCGGCCCCGGATCGCCGCACTCGCGGCCCACGGAAGCGAAATCCTTGGAAACCCATGGCTATCCAAGGAAGTCCTTGGGCATCCAAGGATTGCCTTGAGGCCCGCCGAATCACTACCGTGACGGCATGACGGACACCGTGCAGCCCACAGGACACTGCTACTGCGGATGCGGCAAGGCCATCGGATACGGCCGCTTCTTCGCCGCCGGCCACGACAAGACGGCGGAGGCAGCCTTCCTCGCCCTCCACCACGACGGCAGCGTCGCGCAGATGCTCCACGCCCACGGCTACGACTCCAGCGGCGACAAGTCCGTGACCAAGAAGGCGGTCGAGGAAGGAATGTGGCAGGAGTGCCCTCAAGGCTGCGGCTACCGCGGAGCGAGGGAGAGCATCAACAACCACATGAACCGCTTCCACAGCACCACCTGACCACCCCGCCCCGGAAAAGACACAGGGCAATCGACTGGCCCCGCCCTCCCCTGCACCTGGTCGACCCTGGCGAAGGTCCCCCGGGAACGCCGGAGTTGCGACCGGACGACACGCGAGGAGGAGGCGCGGCCGGCGAAGAACAGCGGTGGGCCTGCTCCGGCGCCCGCCCGGGCCGGTTCGGGGGGCACGCTTCACCCTGCTTCGCCGGTGAGGCAGGCGTGGCACAGGCATCGGTCCGGGTGGGGGGAGCGCGGCGCGACCTGGGCGCGGTACTGACGTGCGTACCGTTCCAGCGTCGCGGAGACGTCCGCCGCGTAGTCCGCGTTGAGCCCGCCTCCGCGTCCCGTCTCACGCAGCCGCTCCAAGAGGCGCGGGGTGTGGACGAGTTTCGGCCGGAAGCCGTAGAGGTGCCGTGTCGCCGTGTCGATGACGATCCACCGGCTGGTGTGCCGCTCACGTCCGACCACCGTGAGCCGCTCACCTCCCGGGCCCCAGTACACATCGGCCACGTAGACCTTCGCGCCGCCCTTGAAGAACTTCGTCCCCGGCCGCAGTTCCTGGCCGCCGACTCCGCACCGACGCCAGGCCACCACGTTCGCCGCCACCAACAACACCGGCTCCTGCCGCAGGACATCCGCCTCGGACACTCTCCCCGCCCCCCTCACCGACGCACCGCCCGCTCCCCAGCCGCGACGCCAGACCGGACATCCCCAACCGCCCCGCCGGACCTGTCATCCTGAGCGGCGCTCAATGACCACAGACAGTACCTATCCACGCGACGAGCCAAGCCCAGGACTCCTCACGCTTCTCCCCCGCCCCAAGGCCGGCTTGATTCCCCGACGCCTACCCCGATCTACACGCCCATGGAACGGCGTCCTCACCACGCTGCGGACCCCCCCGCCCCCTTCCCTTCCCGTCCCCACACCCAGCCGACCGCCCTCCACCCACCACCTCGCCCCACCCCTAGGTGCCGGCCGCAATGCCGTTCTGCCGCCGAAAGGGCTCGCCTCCCCCTGAACACCCGTCCCGGCGATCTTCAGCACCACATCCGTCGCTTCAAATGTCCCGTCTCAACGAAGTCGGTCGTCAGCATGCCCCTGCCCTGCGTGGACCGGATCGCGTGGGCCACGTGGACCCACTTCGCCGAAACGGATCGCAGGTCTCGTGCTGAGCCGAAGCACGATGGACGGCACAACGGCCGACGTGTTGTCACTCGAGGGCAGCTGCCGGCAGCTGCGGGGGTCCGGGCCGGAGTCCGCCCGCGCAGGCCAACACCTCTGTCGCCGAGGAGTTCAGGAAGACCGTGAACACGGACGACCTGTCCGCTGTGTAGATGAGACCGGTACGCACAAGCTCTCCCCCGGTCTGCCGGAGGATGTCGACAGAGGCGGCAAGGCCCCCGACCGTGCGCCCGCGCCGAGCGGCGGTGCGCATACGAATCGCGAACACCCCCGCGTGCCGACTGGCGGGGACCAGACCGTCGAAGACTTCGAAGACGCCTCCGGCCGCCAAGACGTCGCGGGCAGGTCCACAAGCCGGCGTCTGTTCGCGAAGCATGGCGATGAGCTCCTCGCGAGGAATGCTCCGCACCGGTACCCGTACGACCCAGGGGTCGCCCATGCGTGACAACCGCAGCACCTCTCTGGTGACAGCCCGACGGCTGGCGACCTGCTTCCTTCGCAGGCTATCTGGTACCGAAAGCGAGCTGCAGGGTGCCGCACTTGAGGCGACCGCCGCAGCACCTTCGCCCCGAAGAGCACCAAGGCTGCCACGCCAAGGCTGCAACCACGTCCTGCGATTCCGGATCCAGGAGCACGGAGGGAGGAGTCGCGGACCATCCCACGAGAGAGGTCGGCAGGTGCTCCCCGTGCGACTCCCCCGGCTGAGACGGGACATCAAAACCCGGTTTTGAAACCACGGCGCACAGGAGGGGGGCCGGTTTCAAAACCGGGTTTTGAAGCAACGGCGCGCGGGAGGGGGGCCAGCTTCAAAACCCGGTTTTGAAGCGACAGCGCACAGGACACAAGGCAGCTTCAAAACCGGGTTTTGAAGCCCTATACATGCCCACCCCACGCATGTTTCTTCGTCGAGTCGCGTTACGACCCCGACCCCAAACCCGCACCCCCATTCGCACCCGCACCCAAACCCGAAAGGAACTCCAGCTCAGCACCCCACCGAACGACGGCCTCGACAAGCCCGCCCCAGCGCCGACCCCACAACACGGACGGGAAGCAGGCCGTCCAAACCAGCCGCAGCCTTCCCTCTGTCCTCCCCACCCTGCGCCCCGCCTTGCCCCGGCCGACGCGGTCACCCCACCTCTCGCTCGTATTGAGCAAGCAGTCCGACACCACCGCCCCCAAAAGCCAGAGCGTCGAGATCCACCCAGCCAGCCGCCAAAGGTTCGCCAACCACACCGTCAGCTCCGGCTCAACCGCCGAGTGAGGGCCTCCAGCAGCTCGTCCAACACCACCGCCTGCGTCCGCTCCCGAGGCCGGGCCAGTCCCACCCGGCTGGGCGAGACCCCCCGGACGGAACGGAACACCACATCCGGGTGGGAGTAGAAGCGAGCCGCCGACGCGGGAGCCAGCGCCACGCAGCCGCCGGCCACCGCTCCGATCCACTCGTCGGGGCGGCTGGTGACGGCACCGACCCGCACGGGGCGCCCGTCGCGCTCCTCCACCGCCAGCCAGTGCTCCCTCCAGGCGCCGGTTGCGGCCCCCGCCGAGACGAACGGCTCGTCCAACAACTCCCGGAACTCCACCGTCTCGCTGTTCGCCAGTGGATGCCGGACCGGCAGCAGCACCCCACGCTCCTCGACGAACAGCTCCCGAACCGAGAACTTCTCCTGCCCCGGAAACGGCAAACGCACCACCGCCGCGTCCACCTCACCCCGCGCCAGACCGGCGCTCGGGTCCGACCAGTCGAACTGCCGCAACTCCACCCGCCACTCCGGCCGCGCCCGCCGGAACTCCGCGATGCCCTCGGGAACGTCACCCACCGCGCCCGCATCCAGGAACCCCAGGCACAGCACCCGCGCCGCCCGGCCGACCGCCCCCACCGCCTCGTCCCAGCCGTCCAGCAGTACAACCACCCGCGCGGCGAGCTCACGACCGGCCTCGGTCAGCGCCATCCCCGACCGCGAACGCACGAAGAGCCGTACCCCGAGCCCGTCCTCCAGGCGCCGGATCTGCTTGGTCAGCGCAGGCTGCGAGACGAACAGCCTCTCCGCCGCCCCCGTCAGACTGCCCTCCTCCGCCACCACGGCGAAGTACCGAAGCAAACGCGTGTCCACGTCCATGCCCTCAGGTTATAGAAGGAGGTATTGGACAGTGCCACAGCGCCCGCAGAACCTGAAGGCATGACCGATACTCCGCTCACGCTCCTCATCGTCACGCTGCTCACGGCCGCCATCAACATCGCCATGGCCGCCGCCGACCTCGCTCGGGCGCGCTTCGTGCTGGCCAACTCAGCGGAGGTGGGCGTCCCCCCGTCCTGGCTGCCCCGGCTGGCCGCGCTCAAAGCGGCCGGCGCGGCAGGCCTCCTCCTCGGCCTCTCGGACGCCGCGCCGCCCCTGCTGGGGACCGCTGCGGCCACCGGTCTCGTCCTGCTCTACCTGGGCGCACTCACCTTCCACCTGCGCGCCCGCGTGTTCTACAACCTCGCCTTCCCCGGCTTCTACTTCGCCACCGCCCTCGCCACCCTGGCACTGACCGCGTCCTCCTGAGAACGCCCCCACTCCCCACCCGCCCCTCCCTGCGACGAACGAACCACCCGCTGCCTCGGCCCACTGAGCTTCGCGAAGCCAGGACATCCAGTCCTCACGCTCGTACCGAAGACGGCAATCGACGCCTGTCTTCAAAACCCGGTTTTGAAAACCCCCACCCACCGACCGAACACCCCACACCCCCACGCCCCTCTGACTCCCCGATTCACCCCCTCAGCACCGGAGACCAGTGCTAAGGGCTGCCCCGTATGAGGCTGTGAGCTGGTAGGTCGGCTGGGGGTACTGTCGGCCGATGGAGTCGGAGAAGCCGAACGAATGCCCGCTTCACGGCGGTGGGGCGGATGCCCAGAGTCTCGTGGGACGCCTGCTCGGGGAGGTCGTCGCTTCGCGGCACATATATGGCGGCGGTGATCTCGCGGCGCCGCTGGACGTGTGGCTGATCGATGACCTGGGTGCAGCCGTTCACGTAACGACTGGATCGGACGGGTGCCTGATCGCCGAGGAGTCGGGGCCCCACACCGGCTACGACATGGGCGATTCGGGACGCGTCACTGTGGGAGCGATCGGCAACGAGACACCGTTCGCGGATCACATCGGGGAAAGCATTCTGGCGGTGCGGGAAGAGCACGAACCGAACACCGGACGCGTTGCCCTGGAGTTCTCATTTCCCCGCGGTCGCATCCGCTGCGAGAGCTGGGCTGGAGACCTCCGTCTGACCCTGATGTGATGATCTTGTGGTGGCTGGTGTGGTCGTGGCGTTGGAGCCGTTCTGGATAGTCCCGGTCTTCGGGCTGGGTCCGGGGTAGTTCGGGAGGCTGGTGAGGGTTCTGCTGTGTGGGGGCGCGGTCCGCAGGGGCCGGCTGTGGAGCCTGCCGCTGGAGAACCGGCCCCTTCTGGTCGCGGCCTGGTCGCGGACGAACCTCACGATGCGCCGGCTCCCCCCGCTTTTCAGCGGTCTCGAAGTCGGCGGCGGACCGGAGCAT